>CBIHLM010000092.1:0-14039 GCA_966210515.1 uncultured Pedobacter sp. | reverse complement strand
TTAAACGATAAAATCCTTGGAAGGCTGACGATCAGCAGCACAAACATTGCAGTGACTAGTTTTAAAAGATTAGCATCAATGCCGATACTCAATGTAAACGCCAGCACCAATTGAAAAATAACGACACCTGCTATCACCAAAACTAAATTGGCCCAAACAGATTTGACCTTTAACCACAGAATTAGGGTCTCTCCTATTATTACCGAACCCAGTCCCACAATTACAACTCCAATACCCATATTAATATCAGCGAAGCCCTGAAACTGTGTAATCAGGTATCCGCTTGTTGCTGTAAGGCAATTCGCAAGGGCTAAACCAATGATTTTCATTGTATCGGTATTAACTCCCAGAGCTCTTATCATCGTTTCACTGTTTCCGGTTGCACGCATTGCTATTCCGAAATCCGTTTTAAGAATGTAGCCGATCAGCAGCGCAAGAATGGACACAACTATAAGCAAAATAATAAAAGTGTTTTGATTTAGATCGTCGACCAGCATCCACGCGCTGAAAATGGTTGAAAAACTTAACAAGGGAATATTCGAACGACCCATCACCGACAGGTTAACAGAATATAGAGCCGTCATCACTAATATTCCGGCTAAGAGCGGGTTAATTTTAAGTTTAGTATGTATCAATCCGGTTAATGCGCCGGCAAACCCTCCGGCCACCATAACCACCGGAAGGGCAAATACTGCCGGAACTTCTCTGACCAACAATACTGCGGTAATTACCCCACCCAACGTAAAACTTCCATCTGTAGTGATATCTGGGATATTGAAAATCTTCATCGAAATATAAATCCCCAGCGCCAAAGAAGAAAAACAGAAGGCTTGTAATAAGGCGGTTAGATAAAAGTCCATCAGCTTAGTATTGAATTCAAATGTCAGAAAAATTATCTCCTTTTTCAGCTACGTAACAACGGAATAACAAAACAGCTTTTCCAGCAAGGGAAAGCTAAGAGTTTGTTCTTCAGGTGAGAGCTAAATGTATATTGTTTAATATCAAACCTGATGCGCATTTTATGGCTCAGATATTGAGGATTTTTTAGCCAGTAAAATATCAATTAATGTCGCCAAACACCCCAAAAATGCCGCGTTTACACCTCTATTTATGGAGAAATATGAACTAGGTTTGATATAAATTAAGATTGCCATGGAAACACTAACCGTAAACGACAGCAGAATGTATTCTTTAATTGTATTGTATGATATGCATACAAAATTTTTCAAAAGTGCATTGGAGGGGATTTCTGATGAGGATGCCCACAATCGACTGAATACCAAAGCGAATCATGTTGCGTGGCTTACAGGCAGCCTCGTTCAGCAAAGGTATGAATTAGCAAATGCCCTTGGCATTAACCAAAAACAATCCGCTGACGAGCTTTTTAAAGATAACAAAGGAATTCAGGATGGAATAAGCTATCCTTCGTTGCAGGTATTCATAAAAGATTGGGAACATATTTCGCCCCTTTTAAAAGAAACGCTAAATAACACTGATGCCCCAAAATTAGACGCCAATTTTGAGATGATGCCGGGCATGACGATGACCTATTATGATCTGATAACTTTTATAATCTATCGTGAGGCCAATTGTATAGGCCAAATTGCTTTGTGGAGAAGACTTCTTGGGTACGACCCGATGAAGTATATGTAAATTCGAGTTATTTACTTATATTCAGACTTCTCTTAATTCGATCTCCCAAATGGTCGTATAAAGACTCTTGATGAAATGTTAAGCGGGGAAAGAAATTAATGAACGAAGTAATTAACTCAAAAGACGTCTTAAATTTTGAACTTTTTTTTGAAGTATCTGCCGATCTTTTGTGTATCGCGGGGTTTGATGGATATTTTAAAAAAATCAATCCAGCGGTTTCTAAGCTATTGGGATATACTAACGAAGAATTGTATTCGAAGCCTATTCATGAATTTATTTATCATGAAGACAGAGAAATAACTTCGCAGCATCGGAAAAAACTTTTAAAGGATACACCACTACTAAATTTCGAGAACCGGTATGTTACAAAATCAGGTGAGATTGTGTGGCTCGCATGGACGTCAATACCCGTTTATAATGATGAAATTGTTTATGCAATAGCCAAAAACATCACCCATAAAAAGAAACTTGAAGATGATAGAAACTTAATTATTGAGCGCCTCACCAAAGTAAATACTGATTTAAAGCTTCTGACCTATACCGCATCACATGATTTAAGATCGCCTGTTAATAATTTACTCGCAGTCTTTGATCTTATAGATATTTCTAAAATTAAAGATGAAGAAACCCTTGAGTTCATTGATATATTGAAAATAGCTACAGGAAGCCTAAAGGACACGTTAAATAGTTATGTTGATATTCTGAGCCAGAAAAACAGTCTTAAAATCCAAACCACCGACGTCTATTTTAGTGATTCTTTAAGCGAAATAGTTCAGTCCCTGACTTCATTATTACAAAGCTCCCGAGCCGTTATAAAATCCAATTTCGCCGAAGTTGAAATAGTAAACTTCAATAAAGCTTATATGGAAAGTATATTTTTGAACTTAATCTCAAATTCTATCAAATATGCAAGACCGGGTCACCCGCCCGTAATAACAATTCGTTCGACGAAAATAAATGGAAAAACTGTGCTGATTTATTCGGATGAGGGTCAGGGCTTTGATATGGAGAATGTGAAAGATAAAATTTTTGGATTAAATCAAAAATTCCATGACCATGCCGACAGCAAAGGTATTGGCCTTTACCTGGTTTACAACCATATTACCAGTTTAGGTGGTACAATATCTATTGAAAGCAGCGTTAATGCGGGTGCAACCTTTACAATATCATTCAAAAATTAAAGGTGTTTCAGTTTTTAATTTTCTGCCGAGTTTAAAAGCGTTTAGGTGATCGTGTAAAAAAGGAACATCATGAATATATTCTAAAGTTTCATATATTTTTGCAGCATGGAGCAGATTAATCTCAAAAGGCTTGCTAAAGAATTAAAATTATCCGTTTCTACGGTTTCGAGAGCATTGAGTGACAGCCACGAGATTAGTCAAAGCACTAAACTGAAGGTGCTATCCCTTGCAGAAAAGCTAAATTATCATCCTAATCCCTACGCACGGAGCCTGCGAAAACGAAACAGCAACACCGTTGCGATTATAATTCCTGAAATAGAAAACAATTTTTTCGCGCTGGTAATAAATGGTATCGAAAAAATCGCTCAGCAAAATGGCTATCACGTATTGATTTATATCACCCATGAAAACATCAGGAAAGAAATCGAATTTGTAAGCCACCTATTAAGCGGAAGAGTTGATGGGATTATTATGTCATTGTCGGGGGAACCGACCGACGTCGATCATATTGACAAGCTTATTGAAAATAATGTTCCAGTCGTGTTTTTCGACAGGATTTCTGAACAGACTCAAACCCTAAAAATCACCACCAATGATTCGGAAAGCGGATACCTTGCAAGCAAGCATTTAATCGACCGCGGTTGCAAGAAAATCGGTTATCTCGGCTATTCAAACTCATTATCGATCGGTATTCATCGGTTGAACGGATATTTAGAAGCCATGCGGGAGAACAATATCACGATTAATGATGCATACATCTTAAACTGCACATCCGATCACGAAGAGAGCTATAAAAAAATCAAAAACTTGTTGGAGTCTGATAACAGACCCGATAGCATATTTGCGTCTGTTGAGCAACTGGCATTAATAACATACGAAGTTTGCGCGGATCTGAATCTGAAAATACCTGACGATGTTAAGGTGATAAGTTTTTCCAATTCAAAAATGGCATCGCTGCTCAATCCTTCCCTAACTGCAATTGTACAGCCCGCCTTCAATATTGGCATGGCAGCGGCTAAAGAGCTGTTTGAAGTTTTAAACGACAAGAACTCTTCGCTGGAAAATAAGACTGTACAATTATCCTCGTCGTTGATAGAGAGGAAATCGACAGCCGTGAATGAAAAGTAAAAAGGTAAAAGTAAAAACAGGAAAGAGAACGATTTGGAGTTTGTCAACTCCAAACCGTTGCTATAACTTATTCTGGCATACTTCTCAAAATCCCCAACTCTAAGCCACGTAATTCTGCAAGACCTCTTAATCGTCCGATTGCTGAATACCCAGGATTGGTTTTCTTGTTTAAATCATCCAGCATTTTGTGTCCGTGATCAGGGCGAAAAGGCATCCTTACATCTTTGCGTCCTTCTTTAACACGCTTCTTTTGCTCTTCAACCAAAGCCTTCATCACAGCATACATATCTACATCCCCATCCAAATGATCGGCTTCATGGAAATTACCTTCAGCATCTCTGCGAGTACTGCGCAAGTGAATAAAATGGATTCTATGGCCAAGACGCTGAACCATGCCGGCTAAATCATTGTCATCTCTGACACCAAACGAACCGGTGCAAAAAGTTAAACCATTGTTATGTGATGGCACCGCAGTAAAAAGATCGTTTACATCCGCTTCGGTGCTTAATACCCTTGGAAGTCCAAGTATTGGAAAAGGCGGATCGTCGGGATGAATACAAAGCAATACACCCGCTTGCTCAGCAACCGGGATAATTTCTTCGATAAATTTAAACAAGTTTGCCTTGAGTTCTTTAGGACCAATATTATCGTACCCTGCCAATACTTTCAGAAATTCTTCAAGCGTATAACCTTCTTCAGAACCAGGGAGGCCTGCAATGATGTTTTTTACCAGTAATTGCTTATCGGCATCAGATACATTTTCGAGAAAAGTCTTCGCTTTCTCCTTTTGCTCCGCTGAATAAGTTTCTTCAGCACCAGGTCTCTTCAAAATATAGAGTTCAAAAGCAGCAAAAGCTGCTGCTTCAAAACGTAAAGCAGTTGACCCGTCAGGCATCTGATACTCTAAATTTGTGCGGGTCCAATCTAAAACCGGCATAAAGTTATAGCATACTATATCGATACCACAGGCACCTAGGTTTGTAAGAGACTCTTTGTAATTATCAATATAAAGCTGATAATTCCCTTTACGCTTTTTAATGTCTTCATGCACCGGAACGCTTTCAACTACCGACCATGTTAAGCCGGCATTCTCTACTTCAGCTTTACGCTTTAAAATCTCTTCTTTTGTCCACACCTGTCCGTTTGCAATATGGTGCAAAGCAGTTACAATACCGGTAGCTCCGGCCTGTTTAATATCGGATAAGGAAACGGGGTCTTTCGGTCCATACCATCTCCAGGTTTGCTCTAGGCTCATTTTAGTTAATATAAATTTTAATAATTAAACCCCGCTAAATGCACTGAATCCTCCGTCAACGGGAATAACCACTCCGGTAACAAAAGATGATCCGTTGCCACATAACCACAGTAAAGTTCCTGTAAGGTCATCAGGTGTACCAAAACGCGACATTGGGGTGTGAGAAATAATTGTGTTGCCACGATCGGTTAAACTACCGTCGGCATTAGTGAGCAGCGTACGGTTTTGATCTGTCAGAAAGAATCCTGGCGCTATAGCGTTTACACGGATGTTAACTTTAGAAAAATGCACCGCTAACCATTGCGTAAAATTGGAAACTGCTGCCTTAGCTCCGCTATAAGCGGGAATTTTAGTAAGCGGACGGAACGCATTCATGGAAGAGATATTAATTATAGATCCCCCATTTGCAACCATATCTTTTGCGAAGATCTGCGTAGGCAGCAATGTTCCGATGAAGTTAAGATCGAATACAAATTTTATTCCTTCCGGATCTAAATCGAAAAAGGTTTTCAAACCGGTGGTATCTTCAAGGTCGTCAGGAAACAAGTGGGTCTTTGAAGTGGTACCCAGAGGATGATTTCCCCCGGCGCCATTGATCAAAATATCACATGGACCGAAAGCTTCCAACACCTTTTGATGAGCCGTTTTCAGACTTTCCACTTCAAGAACATTGCAGGCAAGACCAATTGCCTCTCCCCCATTTTGTATTATTTCGTTGGCAACTTTTTCAACCTTTTCGGCCGTTTTACCCAAAATAGCAACCTTTGCCCCTGCCCTTGACAGAGCAATAGCCATAGCCGAACCCAACACTCCACTACCGCCTGTGATTACCGCTACCTTTCCTGAAAATTCTAATGACATAAATTTGAGTTCTAAAAATGGTTTGTATCTGCAAATTTGATTAAAAAAAAAGCTGTTTCCGAGTAATTAATTCATAATTCTACGGAAACGTTTCCGTAACAAATAAAGCAGAATTAATTTGCTGAACTGAGGTGTCTGATCTTTCGTGACGCCATTGAGGCAAAATTATGATTCTGGAAAACGATCTTTAAAATACTGTCTTCGCACACTTCCATCACAATAAAATCGCCTGAGGTAATTTGCTTTGTGTTTCCCCATGCATGGCAAAGCTTGCCTTTCCGATTCAGAATAGCTTCAAACTCATTGCCATCGCCCCAATAATAGGGACTGTCAACCCATGAATAGTTTTTGCCATAACCATACCGATCTATTAATTGAAGCTTAAGATTGTTAAAAAGCTGAATGAAATTCGAGTGATCTACCTCAAACTCTATTGTTCCCTCAAAAAACTGGTTGTCGACAAATTTCAGATAAGCCTGCTTACTTTCAATCCCCGCAAACTTTAATCGGGATAAAAAAACCACTTCTTCTTGTTCATCGATTGAGTGAAGCTGAGCGCCAACTTGTTGAGCAGTCAGCAATGCTTCGTTTCTGGTTGCTCCAAATTTGATTCCCATAAATGAATGAATCTGGACAACCTGCGAACTTGCAATAAAAGGAATTAGGATAAATACACAAAAAATGTTTTTCATAACCTGAGATAATATTTGTAAATATTTTCTACAGCGTTATAATGAGTTATGCGCTAACGGATATCTGGTTCAGGCAAGATGAATTGTGATCAGGTAAAATTAAATCATAGATAAAATTTAAAGTTTTATAAAAGCATAGTTCCCATTATAAGTAGATGAAAATATAACGAAATCCTAAGGGTTTTGTTTGTGAGTTAAGGGTTTAAGCGGTGCAACTCGACGATGGTGAAACCCGGGGTTAATCAGAATTTAAGATTAATCTTAATCCATGCACTTACCTCTTCCTGGCTTTTTATTTCCGCAGGCAAACTATCATGAATAAGTTTTTCCATTTTATTGCCTGTATGAGAAAAACGATAATCCCACAATAACATAAGTTTATTGATCAAATAAACCACCTCATTCCCCTCCTTCGGATTAAATGCGGTGCCATCTGGTTTGCCCGAAACCCTGGTATCAGTATTCGAAAACTGGGTCCACTGATAGTCTTTATAAAACAGGTTTTTTGTGGAGAATAGTATCATAATCAGCTATTGTATAAAGATACGTTAATAAAAAGTAACATGACCGATAATATCTCGGATGCAAGGTAATTAAGAAGAGAGATATCGCTTTAATATAAAGTTTACCTCGGCAGCATGTGTAAATACACATAGATGTCCGGCACCTTGTACGGTGTATTCCGGTTTACACAACCGGACAGGGAATACCCTGTCCCGGCCACCATGAATATGAATATTCTCTGAAGGCACATCCACATTCTTCCACCGGCTAATTTGTTTAAAGGCCCAGGTCAGCATCCCGGGATCGGTTTGATGCAGAAATTTAGAGATAAGAATCCTTCCTTCTCTATCAAGAGGGCCGAAAAACCAGTATAAAAACGGAAGACCGAACGCAAATAGCTGGTAAGGCAAAACTCTGTATATCCGAAGTTTGCCGGCAAATCTATAAAGCAGAGGCAGCTCGGTTTTTTTCCGCACCGTTGAAAAAAGGATAAGTCTAAATGGTTTAATAATTTTACTGATTTCTATAGCCACCATCCCGCCGAAAGACAAACCAACTAATATGAACGGCTCACTGGCATCTATCTCCTGGGAAAGTTGTTTGGCATACGAATCTATCGTCTCATCCCATTTTACAGGCATCCATTCAATATGATGCATTTCGAAACCCGAGGGAAGTGAAACTCTTTCATAAGCTCTTTTGTCCGCACCTAGTCCACTTAGGAAGTATACTTTCATTCTAAATCATATAATCTTGTTAAACGTGTTGCCGGAATTTCTATTCCAAAACTATCAATTAGCAATCTTACACAGAACTCCTCAGAAACCGGAAAATTTCAAAATGTATAAAGAAAACTATTAGGTTGCCTGTAATGTTTAATTCTTGTGCCACCAAAAAGCAAACGCAAAAAGCTATACTCAATCATTTTTCATTCAGACACACCTGCGGGAAGGAAATTTGATATAATATTGCTGTGGCTAATTTTGCTTAGTATCGTTTCTGTATTCGCAGAAAGTGTGGCAACGATCAGAAAAGATTATGCCACTTTTATCGCTGCTTCCGAATGGTTCTTTACCATCTGTTTCACAATTGAATACCTTTTAAGAATTTATAGTCATCCAAAAAGATTCAGCTACATATTCAGCTTTTATGGTATAATAGATCTTTTTGCAATAATACCAGGTTATCTAAGTCTGTTGATTCCAAAATTCCAGTATCTGTTAGTAATAAGGGCTTTGAGATTGCTGAGAGTATTCAGAATTTTAAAACTGACCCGCTATCTGAAAGAAGGCGATGTCTTAAAAGCTGCGCTGAGGGCAAGCATGTATAAAATAACAGTATTTCTGGCTACTGTGTTAACGCTGGTAACCATCGTAGGCACGCTGATGTATGTTATTGAAGGAGAAAAGAGCGGCTTCTCCAGTATCCCAATGTCTATTTATTGGGCCGTGGTAACCATTACCACCGTTGGATATGGCGATATTTCGCCAAGCACTCCGCTGGGACAGCTTCTTGCAGGAGTTTTAATGATAATCGGCTATGGAATAATTGCAGTACCTACCGGGATTGTATCCGCGGAAATGATGAGAGCATCAAAAGCTGCTCTGGAACCCTGTAAATATTGTGGCAGCGCCATCTACCCAAGTAACGCCCGGTTTTGTTCAAACTGTGGAAAAGAACAAGATAACGCCGGAGAATAACGAATTCCAAATCACGGTGAAAAATCACTTCAAAGTTTCACCTGTATAAATCCTCCGTTTACCGAAAACTTCCTTCAACTAACCTAATAAGGATTTGAGAGATGTGATTGTCAGAGTAATTTTGATTCAACAAAAGATATCAAACTTATTAATCACCAAAAAAAAACGATATGAAAACGCTAAAAACTTTGACCGCCGCATTATTAATAGTTTTAACCGGCAGTGCTTTTGCCAATGATGATGTTAAAAAAGCCAAGCTTCAACTGGACCACACAGTAAATACGTTTATTGATGCTGTCAGCCATGGTAAGATCAACGATTTGGCAGAGGTTTTGGACAGCGATGTAAAACTCACTTTTACCCGCGCCAATAAAATATACAATTACAATAAAGCAGAAATACTAAGATCAATCAAACCTTTGAAAAATATTGAACAGAACTGCAATACTGATTTTAGCATTATTGAGGTTAATCCGAATCAGGCAATCGCTAAGGTGACTATGAAATACAATGGATTTTCCAAAATCAGTTTGGTAAATATGGTTAATTCAAAAACAGGCTGGAAAATCACAAATATTTCAAACACATATTTATAATCAGGAGACTTCGTCTTATTTAGTGAAATGTCGCAAAAATCAAAAAAGCGCTTGGTGTTTGTCAAGCGCTTTTGTAATTAGCGAACGAATAATCAGCTTTTACTTGTGTCCTTAATATTAAGGGCAGCATTTTTCAGAATCGTTATCAGCTCGTCCAGCTTTATAGGTTTTGATATATAATCATCCATGCCCGCTTTAAAGCAAGCCTCTCTATCTTCAGGTAAAGCATTCGCTGTCATAGCCACGATCTGAGGTTGCCTGTCAGAACCGGAGCGTATCATGCTGGTGGCTTCAAGTCCATCCATTTCGGGCATAAGCATATCCATAAAGATCATATCATACTCCTTGTTTTGCAGCATCCCTACAGCTTCAACACCATTATTGGCCAAATCGACAGAATAACCTAACTTAGTCAGAATCCGGGTTGCCAGCTTTTGGTTGATCAAATTATCTTCAGCTAATAAAATCGTCAAAGGATGTTCTGTCGCAAAATCTTCCGATAAAAGAGACGGAGCTTTCTTTTCTTCCGGTTCTTCCTTTCCTCTTCCTTCTTTCAAATCGGATTGAATGGCTTTAAACAACGCTCCCTGCTTCACGGGCTTTGTTAATATAGAAGAAAACAAATGCGGATATTGCGATCTCTTTTCATCACCAATGGCACTCAGTAAAATCACAGGAACGTCGGGAAGAATTTCTTTAATTTTTACAGAAAGCTGCACTCCATCCATTCCGGGCATAAGCATATCTGTTATTATAAGATCAAAATCTTTTTGATTCTCTAAAATAGTAAGTGCATCATTTGCCGACAACGCGGCTACCGGGATAAGTCTCCACTGCTCCAGCTGACCTTTAAGAATAGTCAGGAAGTTAGGATTATCATCAACGATCAGCACTTTCTTATTCTCGTTACCCTGGGTATTAAGATGTACATATCGTTTTTTTGAAATGGTGGAAACCGTGCTCTTAACATTGAACGAGAAACAGGTTCCTTTACCGACTGTGCTTGTGACGGTAATGTCGCCCCCCATTAGCTTCACTATTTTTTCGCTAATTACCAATCCTAATCCTGTCCCACCATACTTCCTTGTTGTTGATGAATCAACCTGCGAAAAGGCTTTAAATAACCGGGAAATTTTATCTTCCGGAATTCCTATGCCCGTATCTATAACGCTGAAAGAAAGATCAATTTCGTCATCAACAAATCTCTCTAACTCCACCTTAACAAATACTTCGCCGTGGGGCGTAAATTTCAACGCATTATTAATCAGGTTTATCAATACCTGGCGCAACCTGTGGCTATCGCCGATTATATCTACCGGAATCCGCGAATCTATCTGATAAATCAAATCCAAACCCTGAGCTGCAGCTTTGGTGGCGAATAAATCCATAACACCTTCAACACATTCCCGTAAATTAAAATCCTGCTGCTCCAGTTCGAGATTGCCCGATTCAATTTTGGAATAATCCAGAATATCATTAATAAGGTTTAGTAAAGCTTCGCCACTTGTATTTATAATATTAACATACTCTTCCTGTTCGCTATTTAATGGTGTTGAAGACAACAGATGCGACATTCCGATAACTCCATTCATTGGCGTTCGGATTTCGTGACTCATGGTAGCCAAAAAAGTACTCTTAGCGCGATTTGCTTTTTCAGCTTCTTTAGTTGCCTCAACCGCCCTTAGTTTTTCGACCATAACAGCTTTGATGTATTTTCTTTCATTAAACACACTTAAATAAGAAAATGCGCAACAAAGAAGGATCGAGATTACGCAACTCTGGTAAAACTTAGCCTGAAGCTTAGCTGGCGGAATGTATTGATATGGACTCACATCTTCTGCTATGAAAAGAGTTAGAAGGAAGCAAACGGCACAAAAGGATAAATATAAAATCATTTTTTTTGTGAAGTTTTGGCTGTCCTCAACCAGAAATGGTATTACAAAAATCAGAGGTAAAAAATACATATAAGATCCGGATGCTTTTCCCTGAAGTATGGTAAGCACCGAGAAAAATAAACTGACCGATACAACAATAGCTACCTTGGTGTACTTTTCGTAACCCTTATGTGTAAAATACCAAATAACACCCAGTATACAAGAGTACAGGGCAGCCATTCCAGCCGATAAATATAGTTTCTGAACGAGGTTACCAAAAATTATCGGGATGGAGAGACCGATAGAATACTGAATAAACTTTATCGACCGTTTCGAAACTTCCTTTATATCTATTAATACTTGTCGAGAAGAGATTTCACTTTCTTTTGCACTTTCACTCATCATAACGTCTTCTGTTGGCAGGTGTCTACGCTTAACGTCAAAATAAGTTACCTGGTATCTTAACACGAGCGGCAAACGGTTAGACCACGGTCATTATTAAAGTAACATATTCATCACAATTTTAAAAAACAATGGATTCTATCAGGAAATTTTTATATTTTAATAGCATAGAATTTCCTTCAACTACCAAACGAAACCTCATGAATATCAGTTTAATGATTATTGATGACGATCCTGTTCATCATAAACTAATTCATATAGTAGTCAATAACGCGAAAGCTAATATTAAATACCAGTGCTATTTGCAGGCTTCTGACGCTTACTCCTATATCCTCGATAATAATCACAAGAGATTACTGCCAAACTTGATACTGTTAGACCTAAATATGCCTTTAATTTCGGGCTGGGGATTTCTTGAACTATTCGAAGCAATAAACCCGCTTTTAGAAAGGCAGATTGACGTTATCATTCTAACATCGTCGGTAAACCCTGCGGATAAGGAAAGGGCATCGAACTATAAGTGCGTGAAGGGATTTTTCAATAAACCTTTTACAGAGGCGATGTTAAAAGACATTCTTAGTTCCTCCTTCATTTCAGTAAAAAAATAACTTCTGCACTTTTCTTAAGGCTGTGGAAGATCATTTTTATAGGTGACAAAAATTTTATCTATTCGCCGGTCATCCATGTCGCCAACTTCGAGTTCAAATCCTTTCCATTCAACTTTCTCGCCCTCTACGGGGATATGTTTTAACTGATATAATACTAATCCACCAAGAGTTATATAATTCATTCCTTCCTGGTTGTCGTCTATTTTAAAGTAGTTCAAAAACTCATGAAACGGAAGTTGTCCGTCCACTATCCACGAATTGTCGCCTCGCTGAGTTATCTTGCTTTCCTCATCATTATGATCAGGATAATCGCCAACTAAAGCATCCAAAATATCATCAATAGATATAAGTCCTTCGATAGCAGCATACTCGTCAACTACAACAGCATAGTGCGACTCACTTTTTTTAAACTCCTCCAAAACCCGGTAAGCTGGCATTGTTTCATGAACATACACGGGCTTCCGCAAGTGATTCTGAAGCTTAAAGTTTGCTTCATCTGCAAAAAACAGATCCTTTATATGTACAATACCCGCAATTTTATCTAACTTTTTGTCGGACACCGGATAAGCGGAGTGATTTTCCTTATTCAATTTCATCTTGATTGTGCCCAAATCATCGCTTATATCCAGCCAGGTTAAGTCGGTGCGATGGGTCATAAGCTCCCGCACGTTTCTGTCGCCCAAAGAAAACACCCGTGAAACAATATCCTGTTCGATGTTTAATATCTCTCCCCGCTCTGCACTATCCTGAACAATGGCTTTAATCTCTTCCTCGGATATAATTCCATCCAATTCGTTCTTAATACCAAAAATCCTGAAGAAAAAATCGTTTGTAATACCTAACAACCAAATAAACGGCTTAGCAATGTACGAGACTACTCCCATTGGACCAGCAACGATCGTCGCGATTTTTTCGGGAAATATCAATCCGACCTTTTTGGGAATAAGTTCGCCAAAAACGATTGAAAAATAAGTAAGGATGAGTACGACAAGAACCACCGCTATGGTATCAGAGTAAGGTTTAAGTAAACTGACCTTTTCTACAGTGAGTCTTAAATCATCAGTTATTTTAGCCCCGCTGAAAATACCTGTTAAAATACCAACCAGGGTTATTCCAATTTGTACCGCAGAAAGAAAAGTATTTGGAGAGTTTGCCAGCTTTAGCGCCCGTTTAGCATTTTCATTGCCTTTTTTCGCCGCCATCTCAAGCTTAAACTTTCTTGACGAAACGAGGGCTATTTCACTCATAGAAAAGACACCATTTAATATAATAAGAAAAGCTATAATTAAAATTTCCATTGATTTTTTGCATCAAACAATAAAGGCCCCGATTTTATAAAAGAGCGTTTCACTTCATTTGTTTGTTGCCCTTTAAAGAAATACATGGTAATCAGCAAAACCGTGCATTTTGCTTTATCACTGATTACAATAAGCAGATCTGACACAGAATGTATTGGGAGTATTTTTAGAATCGAAAAATTCGTCAAAAAAAAAGTCTTCAAACGGGGAGAATGAAGACTTTTAAATAACCAATTATAAACCTTCACAAAAATAGTAAAATTGACAGAAATTAAAATGAAATTAAA
>CBIHLM010000091.1:0-15098 GCA_966210515.1 uncultured Pedobacter sp. | reverse complement strand
CTTGTTCAAATAGTTGTTGAACCGCATCACCGTATAAAACGCCTTTATAATTTTTAATATTCATATTATTTAATAATAAACGCCCGAAAATAAAAAAAATATTCAAGCTTACAGATGATTTGAGAATTATTCATAACAACAGATAAATAAAGAGTGTTCTCTTAAAAATTTCGTTTATTTGTAACCGCTTATTCCAAAAGATATATGGCTTGGTTCAAAAGAGAAAAAAAAGGAATTATCACTTCTACCGAAGAAAAGAAAGAAGCCCCGGACGGTATATGGAACAAATGTCCTGAGTGCAAAAAACCTTTACATTATGCAGAACAAGTAGAATTTAAATATGTATGCCATTATTGCAACTATCATCTGCGAATTGGTTCTAAAGAATATTTTTCCGTTTTATTCGACAATAATGAATTTACAGAACTTTTCGCGTCACTTCGGTCCGGCGACCCCTTAAACTTTAACGACAACAAAAAATACACCGACAGATTACTGGAAAGCAATAAAAAAACGGGCCTTATAGATGCCATTCGATCAGCTCACGGCAAGATTGGGGGCCAGGATCTTGTAATCGCCTGTATGGATTTTAGTTTCATCGGCGGTTCTATGGGATCGGTAGTAGGCGAAAAAATAGCCCGCTCGATTGATTATTGTATACAGCACCGAATTCCGTTTCTTATGATTTCAAAATCAGGAGGAGCAAGAATGATGGAGGCTGCCTTTTCTTTAATGCAAATGGCTAAAACCTCTGCTAAGCTGGCATTATTAAGTAAGGCCAAAATTCCTTATATATCATTACTAACCGATCCGACAACCGGTGGAGTTACCGCTTCTTATGCAATGCTCGGAGATGTAAACATTGCCGAACCGGGCGCATTAATTGGTTTCGCCGGCCCTCGTGTTATTAAAGAAACAATTAAAAAAGATCTTCCTAAGGGATTCCAAACCTCTGAATTTGTACTGGAACACGGATTTCTGGATTTTATAGTAGACAGACGGCAAATGAAAGAAAAACTCTCGACGTTTTTAAGAATGCTAAATAATTGATTCTATAAAATAGAAAAGCCGCGTTAATAAAATGCCCCCGAAAAGTTAGACACTTATCGGGGGCATTTTTTATTATCTGCCAGTAGCATTTCTTCTACCTAAATTCGGATCTTTTGCTGTGGTGTTAGCCTCATCTTTCGATACATTCTTCTTTGCCCCCTTCTTTTGGGGTGGATTCGTAAGCTTCGCAGAGGGAACATCTGAAGGAGTTTGCCCGGTGTGATTATGTTTATGAGCCATAAAAAAAGCTTATGAACCTGGCAACCCTGGTTCATGATCTGTCATTGTGCCTGTAACACGTCCGTGCGGGCGAGATGAAAAATCAGCATCTGTGTTAATTGAGGTTCTGGCGATTGCATCATCTTCATAGTCATCATCATCTTCGTCAGATAACAAATCGTCATCATCGTCCAGATCGGGAGTTATAGCGGTATCTAAATCATCATCGTCATCGAACAAATCATCATCGTCATCCTCTAAATCATCATCATCCGGATCAATTTCCGACGCGAAATCAAGAATCCTTTCATCTTCTTCGATTTCTTCGGTATCTAGATCCAAATCAAGGTCATCGTCATCTTCGTCGTCAAAGTCATCGTCATCAGGATCAATTTTATAATCAGTTATATCATCCTCTTCCTCAATCTCGTCTCCCAAAGGTGTAATTTCAGAATTTTCGCCGAGCTGATCGTTGCTGTAATCCAGATCATCATCATTATCAGACCCTTCTCTTGACGGATCTACTCTTAAATAATCATCCTGAATAGTTAAGTATTCTTCGCGAAATAGTTCCATGTCTTTCTTTTTTAAGCTAAATAATATAATAGTAGAACAGCCGGACTCACCTACTTTGTTTTACAAAAGCTAAAAAAATAAAAATTGAAAAGGAGAGAGAAATCCCTAAAAAAGAGCTTTCAGCTTAGTTATCACATAATCTATCTCTTCTCTAGTATTGAACTTACTAAACGAGAATCGAACAGCAGGCCGGTTTGGATCCGAACCTATACCTTCTAACACATGCGAGCCAATATTAGTACCCGAACTACATGCACTTCCTCCTGAAACAGAAATCCCCGAAATGTCAAGATTAAAAAGTAGCATGTCTGCCAAATCTGTTTCGGGGAATAACACGTTTAATACAGTATAAAGACTTTTTTCCGGCGATATCTCTCCATTAAAGTCGACCCCGGGAATATTCGCAACAACTTCGTTAATCATATACGACTTTAAACCCTGGATATATTCATGATGCGCGTGCATGCCCTTGGAAGCGATCTCAATAGCTTTAGCCAAGCCGGCTATGCCATACAAATTTTCTGTTCCGCCACGCATATTACGTTCTTGCGCCCCACCAAAAATAAATGGGCTTATCTTAATGTCATGATTGATATACAAAAAACCCGTACCCTTAGGCCCGTGTAACTTATGTGCGGCGCATGTAATGAAATCGACTTTAAGTGCCTGTAAATCGATAGGATAGTGACCAATTGTTTGTACTGTGTCGCAATGAAATATCGCCTTATACTTTTTACAGATCTCTCCAACAGTTTCAATATCGGTGAGCGTGCCTATTTCATTATTTGCATGCATTAAGGAAACAAAGCTACGATTATGAGAAGAAAGAATCTCTTCGAGATGCTTCAGATCGATATTCCCCTTAAAATCAATATCAACAAAGCTCAGTTCAATTAAACCGCTTTTCTGCATGGCTTCGAGCGTATGAAGAACAGCGTGATGTTCGATCCTTGTAGTTACAGCATGTTTTATGTTGTGATCGAGGATTCCGCAGCGGATAGCCATGTTATCGGCTTCGGTTCCGCCGGAAGTAAAAAATATTTCAGAAGGCGATGTATTCAGGAATGAAGCTACCGTTTTCCGGGATTTTTCTATTACGGTACGTGCTTCGCGACCGTGCGCATGAATTGATGACGGATTGCCAAAATGGCTCTCCATCACCGTCGATATTTCCTTTATAACCTCTGGATCTAAAGGGGTTGTCGCAGCATTATCCAGATACACACGCATAAGAATCTGCTACCCTTTTAATTGAAGTATCTCTTTAATATCGGAAATGATTTTATTGGCCAGGTTTGCGGCAACAGTTTCAGAATCGCCTTCCGAATAAATACGAATAATCGGCTCGGTATTCGATCGGCGCAAATGAACCCATTGCTTATCGAATTCAATCTTCAACCCGTCAATTGTAGAATATGGCTGATTTTCGTATTTCTTTTCTACCTTTTTCAAGAGGGCGTCAATATCCATTTCGGGAGTAAGTGTGATCTTATTCTTCGAAATAAAATATCCCGGGTAAGATCGTCTGAGAAGAGAAATTGATTTACCGAACTTCGCAAGGTGAGTTAAAAACAAGGCAATCCCAACCAGCGCATCGCGACCGTAATGTGATTCAGGATAAATAACTCCGCCATTTCCTTCACCACCTATCACCGCATTGGTTTCCTTCATCTTGTTTACAACATTCACCTCTCCTACTGCGGCTGCGTTGTATGTATTGCCGGAAGCTTCAGTAACATCACGCAAAGCACGTGTTGATGAAAGATTTGAAACTGTGTTACCAGGCGTATTTTTCAACACGTAATCAGCAACGGCTACAAGTGTATACTCTTCGCCGAACATGCTTCCGTCTTCGCAGACAAAACATAAACGGTCAACATCCGGATCAACAGCAATACCAAGATCTGCATTTTTAGAAAGTACTTCCTGCGACAAAGCAACTAAATTTTCAGGTAGCGGCTCCGGGTTATGCGGAAAATGCCCGTCAGGTGTACAATACAACTCATGCACTTTTTCAACACCTAAAGCTTTTAATAAAGCCGGAACAAAAATCCCTCCGCTTGAGTTTACACAGTCAATAGCGATCTTAAACTTCGCTTTGCGTATGGCCTCAACATCCACTAAAGGAAGAGCGAGAATTTTATCAATATGTTTTTGCAAATAAGTATCATCCAAGGTAATACTTCCCAATTGATTTACATCCGCGAAGGTCATATCCAGCTCCTCTGCCATTTCCAAAACTTCTTTCCCATCCGCTTCACTAATAAACTCTCCGTCTCCGTTAAGCAACTTTAAAGCGTTCCACTGTTTGGGATTATGGCTGGCTGTAATTATTATTCCACCTCCTGCATTTTCGTCAGGAACAGCAATTTCAACAGTTGGAGTAGTTGACAGGCCCAGGTCGATTACGTCGACGCCGATACTTTGCAAAGTACCAGCGATCAGGTTTCGAACCATTTCACCGGAAAGCCGGGCATCACGACCAATAACAATTTTATTTTTGCCGCTTTTTTTCATTGTCCATTTACCGAAAGCAGCTGTAAATTTCAATATATCAACTGGTGTTAATCCGTTTCCGGGAGTACCACCAATAATTCCTCTAATGCCTGAAATTGATTTTATGAGAGTCACGTTTGTATGTTTTGCCCAAAAATAACAATATTAAGGAGGATTGCCCAACGATAATAAACCTGTAAACTTAATTTAGCTTTTTATCAATAAAATAAAACGACTTTCTACTTCCGGCAGACAGTTTAATTTTTTATTGATATTTCTGTGAAATTTAAGGGACAAAATTTTACGTAAGTTTGCACGCTTAATTTTTTTATATGCCAGGTAAATGGTACCAGAATTGGTTCAATTCTCCTTACTATCATATTTTATACCATCAGCGTAATGACGCAGAGGCCGAAAGCTTCATCAATAATCTATGCTCTCGTCTTCAACCCAAAGCTGATGCCAGAATGCTTGACATTGCCTGTGGTAAAGGAAGACACTCTATTTATTTAAATAAAAAAGGCTTTGATGTCACCGGGATCGATCTTTCATACTCCAGCATCAAATATGCAAAGCAATTTGAAAATGGAAAACTTCATTTTTTTCAGCATGATATGAGGAATTTATTCTTCATAAACTATTTTGATTTTGCATTCAACCTGTTCACAAGTTTTGGGTACTTCGCCAGTGAAAGAGACAATGTAAACGCACTTAAATCTTTCAGAAAGTCGTTAAAAAAAGACGGTATACTTGTACTTGACTACTTTAACAGCGAGAAAATACTGAATAGCCTCACTGAAAAAGAAATTAAAACGATTGAAGGGATAGACTTTAATATCAGCAAAAAAGTTAAAACGGGCAGAATTATAAAATCGATTGAATTTGAGCACAAAGACAAAAAACAAAACTTCCAGGAAGATGTGCAGGCTTTTTCGGTATCTGATTTTGAGAGACTGTTTAAACTTAGTGGATTCAAAATAAATGAATACTTTGGCAGCTATTCACTTGATCCTTTTGATGAGAAAAGTTCTGACCGATTAATTTTTATATGCAGCAAAGCTGATGTTTGATTCTTTAATACACTTTGACCAGCAAATCTTTTTTTTCATAAATAAAGATCTCTCCAATTCATTCTTCGATTGGATTATGCCCTTTTTGAGAAACAAATATTTTTGGACGCCGCTTTACCTGTTTTTGATTGTATTTTTAGCGAGAAACTATGGCAAGTGGGGCTGGGCCTGCCTGCTTTTTATCGTGATAACGTTTGGAATCTGCGACTTCTTTTCGGCATCTGTAGTGAAACCAGCGTTCGAACGGTTAAGACCATGCAACGATCTTTCTATCAAAGGCGAGATAAATTCGCTTGTACCCTGCGGCAGTGGTTTTAGTTTTCCATCAACTCACGCTACCAATCACTTTGGAATTGCAATGTTCCTGGTGGGCACCTTTTATTCGAGGTGGAAGTGGATAGCACCCCTGGCCTTATTGTGGGCCTTCAGCGTTGCCTTTGCGCAGGTGTATGTTGGCGTGCATTTTCCTGTAGACGTATTTACCGGTGCGCTATTGGGTTGCCTGATTGGTTACCTGACCAGCACAGTTTTTTTAACATTAAAAATCAATAAAGAGTGGAAGTCTGGAAACTGATTCTATTATTTACAAGCTGTCTTCTTGGCGGAATGGCGATCTTTTTCTTCAAAAAAGATAATACTCAGCGTCTCAAACTCATTCTCTCATTTAGTGGGGCTTATTTATTCGCCATTACGATTCTTCATCTTATCCCCGAAGTTTATCATGAAGAAACACATAACATCGGCTTATTTGTATTAGGAGGCTTTCTGTTTCAGATATTGCTGGAGCAATTTTCTGAAGGAATTGAGCACGGACATATACATAAGCACCAGCACGATCATTACGTTTTTCCTTACGGGATAATGATAAGTTTATGTCTGCATGCTTTTCTCGAAGGCATGCCTCTTGCCCAGGGACACCAGAATCAATTGTTGTTTGGAATCGGACTTCACCATATCCCTGCTTCCTTCGCCCTGGCAAGTGTATTGATGCAAAACAGGTTATCTAAAAAGAATATAATCCTGTTACTCATCCTATTCTCAACGATGTCTCCCCTTGGCTACTTATTTAGTGAAGGCTTGAGCAATGGCTCTATAGGTGATCTTAACAAGTATTTTGATCGAATTATGGGGATTGTTATTGGGATCTTCCTGCATATCTCTACCACAATTCTATTTGAATCGAGTGTTGATCATCATTTTAATCTTAGGAAATTAATCGCGGTATTAGCAGGAATTGCTATAGCACTGGTTAACTATTTAATTCATTGATACTGATAGCCCGAGAGGGAGCAGAAAAAAATAAATCAGCGACGCTTGAGGTCTTCAGGGCCTCTTAACTTATCAAGCAAAAAATTTAGCTGCTTTGCTTCCGCTTCGTTAAGATTAGATTTTAGAATATCAATGGGAGTAATTACCGGGTCAAGTTTTTTAAGAAGCTCAAGCCCTTTTTCATTGATAACTATATCAACGGCTCTTCGGTCTTTCTGATTGATACAACGGGACACCAATCCTTTTTGGACCAATCGTTCAACAATTCTTGAAGCATCAGACATTTTGTCGAGCATACGATCTTTCAAAAGGTTAATCGTTGCCGGACCCGGATATTGGCCCCTCAAAATTCTCAAAACATTGAACTGCTGAAGAGTGATATGATGTTTACCCAGACGTTGTTTAAGCAAATCGCTAATCCATCCATAGGTATAAATGGTGTTAACAACTACTTTTTGATAGTCGTTCTCAAACTTGGTCTGTATCTCTTTTTCCAATTCCATTTTAGATGCTCTCTCTATAATCTCTTTTTTTCTGATTTGTTTGTTATTGTTTCTTTCTCTAATCGTTTATTCCAGGGACAATGCCGGCAATTATTTTTACAGCAGTAACCACGTTTTAAATGATATTCCTCGGTAAAAACGATGTATCCACCATCAATAAAATAAAAATCCTTACCCTCCTCCATCAATTCAGTAGCTTAACAAGTAGTTTTCCTTCAAAATAGCTCTTTAAATATGAACCATCCCCGTGGAGGGTCCAAACTTGTTTGGGGTTCACTGTTTCAATAGTATGCAAAATATCATTCCAATCTGCATGATCCGAAATGTACAATTCTAAATCGTTTTGATGTTGCAACTTTTTCCATCCGGAAGCAAAAACCCTTAATACATTTTTAGCTCTAAAATAACTTTCGAATGTAAGAGGGGGAACAATATACACAAAACCTTGATCAGGAGCTTTCATGAGTTTCCGGTTATATGGCTCGTATTTACCCGGATGAAATGAAAAATTTTCATAAATTTTAGCTATCGGCAGCATTGAATGATGCAACAACACGGTTCTTTGAGGACAGTATTTATTTATCAGACTTACGAGTCTCTGGCTTTTGCCTAAAGAATAAGCCCCTAATAAAACGTTATGATTTGAATTATTTAGCTTCCTAATTTCAGCTTCTACATTCGGATGATTTACTTTGGGGTCGGCAAAGGTTGTTTCGGTAATCAGTACATCTGCTTTTACAAATTGCATAGGTTCGCAGGTCGCGTCTTCCTGAAGTTTAAAATCTCCTGTATACAAATATCGCACCCCTTTATATTCCATTAAAATCAAAGCCGAACCTAATATATGGCCGGCAGGATAAAACGAAACAGACACGTCCTTAATTTTAAAGGATTCGGCGAATTTGAACGTTAAAAACTCTTTTCCTGCATTTTTTCTCAAACGTAGCTGCATAATCGCAGCAGTTCCGGGAGTACAAAAAACCTGATTATTCCCCCCTGTAGCATGATCTCCATGTGCATGAGAAATCACCGCCACATTTACCGCCTGTCGTGGATCCAGGTAAAAATCGCCGTATACACAATACAGACCTCTCTCATCAAAGATCAAAAAATCATCAAGTATCATTTAATTTCTGCTGAAAGGTTTAAGAATTTTTCGTGTAGGTCAATCACTTGTGGGATCAGCATTTGCTTTTCATCGTTAAGAATTATAAAATCAGAACGCAGTTCCTTTTCCTCGTCACTTAACTGTTTACTCATTCGCTTTAGCACATCACTTTCCGACACTTTATCCCGTTCCATTATCCGGGCAATCTTCAAGCGCTGCGGAGCTTTAACCAAAATCGTATAATCACAATCTTTATAAGAACCACTTTCAAACAATAAGGCTGCTTCTTTAATCACGTACGGAGCCTCTTGCTGTGCAACCCATTTATCAAAAGCTTTAAACACAGCTGGGTGGACTAATGAATTGAGTTTTTTAAGCTTTTCCTCATCACTAAAAACTAATGCCGCAAGCATACTTCTGTTTAATCCTCCCCCGGGAGAATATACATCTTTGCCAAAAGCTTCCTTTATATCAGCAACAAGCTGCAGATCTGTCTGCATGATAGTTTTGGCTTGCGTATCAGCGTAAAAAACCGGAATGTGCTGTAATTGAAAAATTTTACATACAATTGTTTTCCCACTACCTATACCTCCCGTTATTCCGATTTTAAGCATTATTCTTTAACGAGAAAATCCACAGTTTGAGGTTCAGTCTTCACCAACTTACAAAATGCAGGAAATTTAGTAATTTGAACAGGTAGCTGCTCGTATTTATTTTTCACCCACTTATCCAAATCAACACTCACTTTCAGCGACTCCCGATCAATTTTGGAATAATTACCAAGGGCCGTCAATAATGTAATCTTAGCTTTTTCAGGAACAACTTTTACATCACGGCCTGGGTTATGTTGAACTTCTATCGGAATTTCCAATACCTTCTCAGTGAATTCATCAACCGGAATCTCAACTTTCACAAATTTCGGATAAACATCTATATTATTTTTAAGTCCTTTTTGAAAACTCACCTTTGCATTTATGGAACCATTGATCTCCGTCATTGAAAGACTATCTGTTTTCCAGGAGTTGATCTCCTCCAAATCTTCAGCCGCCCCTGTAACAATCACAGTTGCCGGATCAAGCTTGATAGGCCCCGATATTCCATAGGCTTTTTGAAAAGATAATTTATATAATAACTTTACAGGAACACGCTTTGTTATCCGCGAGGTAAAATCAAAAAACAGGGTATCGGGGAAGACCGACACTACCCTTTGATTGGATTCAAACTGACGATTTATCTCAGGCAACTGATTCGAAACAGTAACGAAATTTTTTGTTGTTAAATCCTTTAAACTTACGTTAACAATCTTGTGGCTCAATTTAAATTTAGAAAAAAGCAATTGCCAGCCCGTTCCCCGAACTTTTAATGTAATTGTATCGTCTTGCAAAGGATGATAAGCCTTATACAAGGGCGGATTTATAAAATTTATTTGAGAGTTTACCTGATATTCGTAGTTGTTTGACAATGCAAAGAACAGCCAGGCAAATACGGCAAGGAGCAAGCAGCTTAAAAAAACTGATACTCTACGTCTTTCTATCCTGTTTAGCGAAACTATTGGCATGTTCTAAATTGAAAAACTAAGTTACAATATCTATACAATAAAAATGCCCCGCCCAAAAAGACGAGGCATTTTACTATGCGTATTTTATATTAAGCTTTGGTAATTGCTTTAGAGGAATCAAGCGAAATTGCCGATTTATCAAATCTGATCTTACCCCCGCCTTCTACTTCAAGAACAACAGTTGCTTCATTCATGTCAACTATTCTTCCGTGGATGCCGGCAGTTGTAACAACCTTATCACCTTTTTTAAGCTCTTCTACAAACTTTTTCTGATCTTTTGCCTTTTTCATCTGTGGTCTGATCATAAAGAAATAAAACACAATGACAATTAATATCATTGGTAAAAAACTTGCGATTCCTGAACCACCCATTTGCAATAAAATATTTGCTATCATTTATTTAATTTATTTAATTAAAATTTATTTATTCTTAACCTCGCCGGTTAAATAAAGCTCTGTTGTTGGAGGGTTTGCATTAGTAGTTATTGTCACTACCTTGTTTTGCATTCCTACTTTACCCTCACTGTTAAAAACCACTTTTATCAATCCAGCTGACCCGGGCGCAATGGGTTCCTTAGGATATTCCGGAACGGTACATCCACAAGTGGCGGTCGCGTTTGAAATTATTAATGGAACGGAACCATTATTACTAAATTTAAATTCGTGAGTTACTTTTTCGCCTTCCTTAATCTGACCAAAATCGTAACTATTCTTTTCAAAGCTAATCGCTGCTCCGTTTTGAGATGTTGTCGTTGACACGGATACACTGTCGGTATCGCTAACTGTTGCAGTTGGATTGTTGCAAGAGATTGCAAGCGCTGAAGCACCTAAAATTGTTAACAGTATTCTTTTCATTACTTACTCAATTAATCCTCTTCCTGATTTTCGAATTTTACCGGATGTTTTTAACTCTGCTAAAATTTTGTCTAAAATACCATTTATAAACAAATTACTTTTAGGAGTACTGAATTCTTTTGCAATCTCAATGTACTCATTCATCGACACCTTCACCGGAATTGCTGAAAAATGGATCAATTCGGTCAGCGCCAATTTCATCAGAAGGATATCGATAATGGCGATACGTTCTGCTTCCCAATTTTTGGTTTTATCAGAAATCAGCTTTTGATATTCTTCATCAAAGGTGATTGTCTTTTGAAATAAGTTAACAATGAAATCTCTGTCTTCGACCCACACCGGACTAATCTGAGCCAGCTTATTCTCCGCTCCATTCTCACTTTGAAAATTGCTTAAGGTTTTAGCCACCATCGCTTCCAACACGGGGCGATCTACCTGCCAGTTAATAAACTTCTCTTCAAAAGCTTGTTCAACTGAGGGAACAACCAATATTATTTTTTTGAAAATGTATTTGATAATATCCTTTTCCGCCCGCATAGATACATCTTCAGAAAGCAGATAGGCTTCGTATTGAGATGAGGATTTTAACTCCGTAAAAATAGATTTCACGATTTCGGGATCGAAACTCCAGGAGGCGCTGTACTTTTTTAAATCATTTTTAAAAGCAGGATTCTCCTTTAAGGCGAGAATGAACTTGTTGGTATTCAGTTTCAGATTGCTGTTTAAATCTGTTTCGGAGGGTAAATATTTATTTGCACGTTCATCGGCATCTCTTAACACATAATCAGAAACTTCTGTCAATAGAGCAAGCAACCAGATATACATTTCGTATACGTCATCCACACTATCAAGAAGTCTTTTCTCGAATGATTTAACCACTTTGTTTTCGGATAAATGGTACGCGTACAAGGTTTGTAACACCTTTACCCTAAGCTGCCTTCTATTTAACATGTTATAAGAACGATTTTATTGAATATACCTAACTAATAGGATGCTTTAATTTTTTTTATATCTGAGATCCGCTTTTCAGCGATCATATCTGCTGCTTTATTTGACGGAATATTTTCAGTTTTGGATTTCTTCAACACTCCGCGTGTTACTTCGTATATATTCTCTGCCAATTGCAAAGTTCGTTTCTTGCTGTATCCTGATAATTCCGAATACATGTTTATCATTCCGCCGGCGTTGATAAGGTAATCTGGTGCATACAGAATTCCTTTTTCCAATAGCATCTGGCCATGTAAGTTTTCGTCTGCCAATTGGTTATTTGCCGAACCTGCAATAATTGCGCACTTCATCTTGTCTATCGTGGCAGAATTAATTATCCCACCTAAGGCACAAGGAGAATATACGTCAAACTCCAGGTCGAGAATATTATTATTTGAGATGGGATCGGCACCGAATTTTTTGGCTACCTGGCGTACACGCTCTTCATTAATATCGCTTACATAAACTTTAGCATTTTCTTCACGTAACAAATGGACCAGGTTTTCGCCAACGTGGCCAATTCCCTGTACAGCTACCGATCGGCCTGCTAAGCTATCGCTGCCATAAAGCTCTTTTAAACAAGCTTTAATCCCCATAAAAACTCCGCGGGCAGTTACAAAAGGAGCATTTGCGGCGTTTGAAGACTCATGACCGCCAATAACATGCTGGGTTTCCATACGGATGTATTCCATATCCCTGTTATTGGTACCTAAGTCCTCAGCTGTAATAAAACTGCCATTCAGATTGCGTATAAACTGACCGAATCTTCGCAATAAAGCTTCTGTTTTATCCGTTCTGCTGTTGCCAATAATCAAGGCTTTTCCACCACCCAAATTTAACCCGCTGATTGCTGCTTTATACGTCATGGCTCTTGAAAGACGTAAAACATCTCTCAATGCTTCTCCCTCAGTTTTATATTCCCACATACGGGTACCTCCAAAAGCGGGGCCAAGCGTAGTATTATGAATAGCGATAATTGCTTTTAAGCCGGTGTCTTCATCGTTGCAGAAAACAACTTGTTGATGATTGCATTTTCTAATCTCGTAAAATAATGAACCTTCCTTAAAAGTTGTTGATACCATGTTAGGGAGCGAATCTTCCTGCAAAACTAGTAAAATTTCCCTATATAAAACTTTATCCTATAACAGGATTGTTATTTTTGCAACCAACCTTGCGGCTATTTGTTTAGAAACCCTATTGAAACAGTTTTACGCGAATATTACAACATGAAAGATCTGGCATATTTAAATAAGTTTTTCTACAAATACCGTTGGCGTCTAATTCCCGGAATCATATTCGTAATCGTTTCTAACATTTTCGGCGTTTTACCGGCAAAGGTTATTCGTATTGCCTTCGACCTTGTAACCGAAAACATCAGCACTTACAGGCTTTTTAACGGCTTTGAAAGACAGGAACTTGTATATCAGATTTTTGGCTATAGCCTGATTTTATTCGGCGCCTTTGTTTTAGTGCTAGCATTATTAAGAGGAATTTTTCTGTTTTTCATGCGGCAAACCATCATTCTAATGTCGCGACATATCGAATATGATTTAAAAAACGAAATCTATCATCATTACCAGAAGCTCTCGATGAGCTTCTTTCGCCGGAACAATACAGGCGATTTAATGAACAGGGTAACCGAGGATGTGAGCCGTGTTAGGATGTATGTTGGTCCGGCTATAATGTATACCATAAATACGATAGTTCTTTTTTTACTGGTGATTATTGCCATGGTTAGTGTAAATCTAAAACTTGCGATTTTAAGTCTGCTGCCTTTGCCAATACTGGCGTTCACCATTTACTACGTCCATAATATCATTAATCACAGAAGTGAGAAGATACAGGAGCGCCTCTCGAGCTTATCAGCCTTCGTCCAGGAAACATTTTCGGGCATCCGGGTAATAAAGGCTTATGTTAGGGAAAAAGATATTAATGAAAAATTTGCTATCGAAAGCAATGCCTACAAAAAAGAATCTCTCGCTCTAGTTCAGGTGCAGGCAACTTTTTATCCTACCATGCTTTTATTAGTTGGCCTGAGTACTATTGTAACTGTGTATGTGGGTGGAATAGAAGTAATGAAGGGTACTATCACTGCTGGCAATATCGCGGAGTTCATTATTTATGTCAACCAATTAACGTTTCCTGTAACTTCTTTAGGCTGGGTAACTTCGCTTATTCAACGTGCAGCCGCGTCTCAAAAAAGAATCAACGAATTTTTACATACAAAGCCAGAAATCACCTCTTTTAATAAAGATAAGTTTGTGCTTAATGGCCATATTGAATTTAAAAATGTAAGCTTTACATATCCCGATACAGGAATAAATGCTTTAAAAAACGTTTCGTTCGAAGTAAAACCCGGCGAGTTTTTAGCTGTAATAGGGCGTACAGGGGCCGGAAAATCTACCATAGCTAATTTGTTAATGCGCATGTACGATCCTGATTCTGGCACAATACTGATCGATGGAAAACCATTAAAAGATATAAATCTGAACGATTATCGTAGTCAGACCGGCTTTGTACCACAGGAAGTTTTCCTATTTTCTGATACAATCGCCAATAATATCGCCTTCGGCCAGTCTGCCACAGAAAATTCTAAAGTTGAATTGGCAGCAAAAAATGCAGCGGTATATGACAACATTATCGAATTTGACCATGGCTTTGATACGATGATAGGTGAACGGGGAATCACCCTTTCAGGCGGTCAGAAACAACGTGTGTCCATCGCAAGAGCCTTGATTAAATCTCCCCGTCTGCTAATTTTTGATGACTGCCTCTCGGCGATCGACACAAAAACGGAGGAAGAGATATTGAATAATTTGGGCAACAGTATGACCGGAAAGACCAGTATCATAATAGCTCATCGGGTTTCTACAATTAAAAATGCTGATAACATCCTGGTTCTTGAAAATGGAGAGATTAAAGAACAGGGTAATCATGACACACTTATCGAAGCAAATGGAATTTATAAAGATTTGTACGAAAAACAATTACTTGAAGAGCAAGAATTACACGCATAAACACATAAAGTACAATAATTTTGTATTTTGAAGTTTAAAAATTAATAGTTTATATTTACCGAACTAAACTTTAAAAACAACAAATGGGAGATTTTGACAACAAAGAGAGAGAAGAGGTTTTTTCTAAGAAAGTAAGAGCCGGAAAACGGACATACTTTTTTGATGTGAAAGCAACACGATCTAATGATTATTACATCACAGTAACAGAAAGCAAAAAACGTTTAGAGGATGGAGTTTTTGTCAAGCACAAGATTTTCCTTTATAAAGAAGATTTCGAAAAATTTGCTGAAGGATTGAAAGATACTGTAGAATATATCAAAGCAAATCAGGAAGTTATAGAAAAGAGATACGAGTTTAGCGAAAATTTTGAAGCCACTAAACCTGCTGACGA
>CBIHLM010000090.1:0-15275 GCA_966210515.1 uncultured Pedobacter sp. | reverse complement strand
TCAGTGTGTAATTTGGCATATCGCATTTATTAATATAATATTATTTAAGATGGAATTTCGATTGAACTACATGTCACAGCTTTCTTTACATGCGCAACTAAGACAGCGGATTACAGAATCTATTGAGAGGGGAAACTTAGTTAAGTATTCAGTGCTTCCTTCGGTAAGAGAATTGAGCAAAACCTTGGATGTATCTGAGGTTATTATTAAAAGAGCCTATGACGATCTGGTAGAAAATAATACGCTGGTTTACAAGAAAGGCCTGGGATATATTGTAAATGAGTAAAGCAAGGATCACATAATTTTAGAAAATATTTTCCAACCCGGGAGGGGATTGGTATAACCAGCAACAACCTCCATATCTCGGGCGCCCCATCCTTCGGGCAGATACCCATTTTCGTTCTGTCCGAAATACATTTATCCCGTCGACTTGAAAATTATTTTTTATTTGTTGGTCCCCTGATCGATAAATACCATCGGGAATTATTCCCCGAAGCCGGATTCGCTATGCAAACGGCAATTTTTGTTAATTCCCCCCTACGATTGTGGTTGTTTGCCCCTCACGCCACAGCCTGCTTTTGACTGACCTTAGCTTCTGTTTATAAACCTTAAATACGGCCGAATCTTTAAGACTAACAGTTAAAAAAGTATTTCTATGAGTGTAACCTTACATAAGTTTCATTCTTTAAGAACCAATTAAAACCTAAAATAAAAATTTATTTATGTGTAGTAATTACCGCACGCATTGGTGGACTAAGCTAGGCTTAATTCTTCCCATTGTTTTATTGGCAGTTTGCGTAGCCAATGCTCAAATTACAGTTAAGGGTAAAGTTACAGACAGTAGCAACGAGGCTTTACCCGGCGTAACCATCAAAATTAAGAACTCATCTGGCGGTGTGACTACTGACATCGATGGGATGTATTCCATTTCTGTTCCTGATAATGCTGCCACTCTAGTTTATAGCTTTATAGGCTTCGTAAATCAGGAAATTGCCATTAATGGCCGATCAACTATCAATGTATCACTCGAGCCTGAATCCAAATCCTTGCAAGAAGTTGTAGTTGTAGGATACGGTACTCAAAAAAGGGCAACCTTAACGGGATCGGTTTCTGTAGTAAAGGTGAAGAGCTGGTTAAAAGTCCGCAACCGAACTTATCTAACTCATTGGCTGGTCGTTTTTCTGGCGTTATGGCAACCAACCGCGGCGGCGAACCCGGGTACGATGCTTCCGAAATTCGCATTAGAGGGATTTCTACTACTGGTAACAGAGACGTTCTGGTAGTTGTGGATGGTGTGCCCGGACAACTTGGCGGGTTTGAACGGTTAGATCCTAATGATGTTGAAAGCGTAACAGTTTTGAAAGATGCTTCGGCAGCTGTGTATGGTAGTCGTGCTGCCAATGGGGTAATCCTGGTTACTACAAAAAGAGGAACTACTGGTAAACCAACCGTTTCTTACAGTTTCAATCAGGGATTTTCGTCTCCTACAAGCCTGCCCAAAATGGCGGACGCTGCAACTTATGCAACCATCAGGAATGAAATTAACTATTATAATAACCCTGCGGGTGGGATGAATCAATTCTATACTGCCGAGCAAATAGAAAAGTTTAAGAACGGATCAGACCCATTAAACTATCCCAATACTGACTGGATAGCAACCTCGTTAAAAGATCATGCCCTTCAAAATCAACATAATCTATCCGTAAACGGCGGGACAGAAAATACAAAATACTTCGTGTCGTTAGGAATGCTTAACCAGGGTGGTATCTATAAAGAAGGGGCCGCAAAGTATAATCAATATAATTTCAGATCAAACATCGACGCTAACATTACAAATAATTTTAAAGTTGGTTTGTCTTTAGCCGGGAGACAGGAAAACAGACAGTTTCCTACCCAGGGAGCAGGTAGTATTTTCCGTTCGGTTTATAGAGCTTATCCTACAGTTCCTGCAATATATCCCAACGGACTTCCTTCTTCCGGTATAGAAAATAACAACCCGATAATGATGGTAACGGATGCAGGTGGTTTAAATAAAAATCCCCGTTTATTCTTTAACGGAATTTTAAAGGCCAGCTATGCTATTCCGCAGGTTAAAGGATTATCATTAGATGGTTTTTATGCCTTAGATAAATCAGATCAGTCCAGTAAGAACTTCACTACGCCTTATTTAGTGTACTTATATAATAGTACTAATAATTTCTATGAGCCTAAAACGGTTGGAGAAGCTAAAGCTTCGTTATTTCAGTCTCAGGAAAATACCACCTTATCAACAGCCAATATTAAATTAGATTTTAAAAGAAGCTTTGGTGTACATAATGTTACAGCTTTTGTGGCTTATGAGCAGAGTGAGTCAAGACTGGAGTATTTCGATGCAAGAAAGTTAAATTTCCCCACACCGGAAACGCCAGAGTTGTCTCAGGGAGGCACTAGTCCTACTGATATGAAAGTTGAAGGTAGAAGCTGGAAAGCAACCCGGGTTAGTTATATCGGAAGGGCCAACTATAACTTCAAGGAGAAATACCTCGCAGAAGTTCAATTACGTGTTGACGGTTCATCTAATTTTCCTTCGTCAGGACGGTACGGATATTTCCCGGGAGTTTCTGCAGGCTGGCGTGTATCAGAAGAAGGATGGTTTAAGAATAAAGTGAAGTTTGTTAATGACTTGAAACTTCGGGCATCATACGGAGAGCTTGGTGGAGATAATGTTCCTTCTAACCAGTTTATCAATAATTATTCTTTTAACAATCAATACATTCTGGGTAGCGGCGTTAATCCAGGAATTGACCTGGTTAAACTTGCTAACCCAAATATTACCTGGGAAGTTTCTAAAAAAACAGACATCGGTTTAAATACAACTCTGTTCCAGAATATTTCGCTTGAGTTTATCTACTTTAAAGAAAACAGATCAAAAATTCTATATAATAGAAATGCTTCCATTCCAAATGTGACCGGAATTGTAAATCCCTACGGATCAGACGCTTTAGTGCCCTCTGAAAACATAGGAGAAGTGGATAATAAAGGATTTGAATCTACATTGGGTTATAATCATAGGGGTAATTTCAGCTACGGTATTTCAGGTAACATTACGTATGCAAAGAGTAACGTTGTTTTCAGAGATGAATCACCCGCTACCCTTGATCACCAGAAAGAAACTGGCAAACCCCTAAATACTTACCTCTTATACAGATCTATAGGCATTTTCCGTACGCAGCAAGAATTAGATAGCTATCCTCATGTGACGGGCGCCAAATTGGGTGATTTGAAATTCGAAGATTACAATGGTGATGGCAAAATAACAGCCGATGATCAGGTTAGAACCGACCTTGGAAATATTCCTCAGCTTACATACGGTATCAATCTAAATGCAGGATGGAAGAACTTTGATTTTTCAGCGGTATTGGCTGGTCAATCCAGAGTAAATCAATATGTATTAGGTGAAGCCGGAACTGTGGGTAATTTTTACAGCAGCTGGGCTGATAATCGTTGGAGTCCTGCAAATCCAAATGGTACTTTTCCTCGGGTAGACGAAAGAGCTTCTGCTTCTATAAGCGGCGGTCAATATCGTAACGATTTTTGGTTAAATAACACTGCGTTCTTAAGGTTAAAGAATATTGAATTGGGCTATACGCTACCGACATCTCTGCTTTCTAAAGCTAAAATACAGTCGGTAAGATTTTACACCAATGCATTTAATGTGTTCACGGTTACAAAAGTGAAAGACTATGATCCTGAAGGTAATAGCGAAAGCGGACAGTTTTATCCACAACAACGCATTATCAATTTAGGAGCAAGTATTAAGTTTTAAATATACGAGATCATGAAATCAAGCAGAATTTTATATATACTATACTTTGCAGGTGCGCTTTCGATAGTGACATCGTGTAAGAAGGATTTTTTAGACATAACACCTACGGATCGGGTGTCCGATGCTGCCATTACATCAGATTCTACACTTTTTGAATCTTTTGTAATTAACCGATACCTGGGCACCAGGTTGACGAATAAAGAAGCAGAAGGAACACTTCCCGGATTTGGACGTGGCTTTGAATACGCCATGTGGTGCTCACTCACTGACGAGGCAATTTATAATAACAATGATGATACCTGGCTTGTTCAGAAAGGAGAGCTGTCTCCTGAGAATACGGGAATTGCCGGTACATTATGGGGCCGCAGTTACAGAAGTATAAGAGAGTGTAATTATGCCTTAGCTAATATAGACAAGGTAGTTATGAGCGCCTCTCATAAGAAACACCTAACAGCTGAGATTAAATTCATTCGTGCTTTCCGTTATCAGGATCTTATCCGTAACTATGGTGGCGTGCCTTTAATTGGAGATAAGGTATATAACTTAACGGATGATCTTACAGACCCGGCGCTATTTCAAAGAGCAAGCATCGCTGATTGTATTAACTATGCTGTTGCCCAATTAAATGAGGCTGCCGCTGACTTACCTCCCGCTAATACTAATAGTTGGGTAAGAGGCAGAGCAACAAAAGGTGCTGCTCTTGCTTTGAAATCAAGATTGCTTCTATATGCTGCAAGTCCGCTTTATAACGCAGGCACCTGGCAGGCAGCTGCTGACGCTGCCAAAGCAGTAATGGATCTGGGTATTTATAGTATAAGCTCAAATTATAGTCGCCTATTTCAGAAATCTGACGCCAACAACGAAGTAATCTTCGCTCGTTATTATACTGTAGCGGCTCCTCACGTTCGTTTGGAAATTTCTAACGGGCCGAATGGTTATGACGGCTGGGGCGGTAATTTGCCTTTACAGAATATGGTAGATGCCTATGAAATGAACAATGGCAAAGTTATAACAGACCCTACATCAGGATATAATGAACAAGATCCTTATAAAGATCGGGACCCAAGGTTTTACGCTACAGTTCTTCACGATGGGGCACCCTATCGCGGCCGCGCTGTTGAAACGTTCATTCCCGGAGGACGCGACAGCAAAGACGGGCCGTCTAACTGGAATACTTCTAAAACGGGCTATTACCTTAGGAAATTTGTTGATGAGGATTTGCCGATTCAAAATCCCTGGAACGTAGCAGGTATACAGCCCTGGATTTATTTCAGATATGCCGAGATCCTGTTGAATTATGCTGAAGCACAAAATGAGGTTGGCGCCACTCCTGATATAACTGTATACAATGCGGTTAACCAGGTTCGTGCACGCGCCGGTATAAATATGCCACCTTTGGTTGGCTTAACTAAAGAACAAATGCGTGAGGCTATAAGAAGAGAGCGCCGGGTTGAGCTGGCATTTGAAGAGCATCGTTTCTATGATGTTCGTCGCTGGAAGATAGCGGATCAAACCGAAAATATGCCTGCTCAAGGAATTACTATTACCAAAACAGGCAGCACCCTCACTTATCAGAAAAAGATAGCCTTAGAGGGTAGAAAGTTTGAAGAGAAACATTACTGGCTACCAATACCCAGAGCTGAAATACAGGCTTCAGGTGGAAAGTTGAAGCAAAATAATTTATACTAAACTTTTTTCTAATAGTTCCCGGGCTTTATCACTCCCGGGAACTCTTTCAATCTTTTAGGCAATTATCTTTTGGTGCAGTCCTGTTCTCGCACCCAGGTTTAATATTTTATTTAAAAGCGGGAGGTTCATGTTTTAAAGGCAGAAGATTTAACATTTTAAAAAATTAAGAACTAACAATTAAAACCTAATGATTAAACAAATGAAAAAATATTTATCTCTCTTCTTCATCGCTTTCATGTTTTATGCATGTAAAAAAAGTGATTTACAAGATACAACACCTGGCGAAAACGACACCCTTGCTGTCAGCGAAAGTACAGCCACGGTTTTAGGCGTTGGAGCAGCCGGAATAGCCGGAGTAAACTGGGCCGATGGCCGTGATAATTTTGTTGATGGATGGGTGATACCGTCCGGATTAACAGCTTCCGACAATTATTCAACTGTAACAGCGAAAGCTAATTCAATTCTAACTGGATTTCAATCAACCTTACCCGGCGTTAATACAGTTCGTCTTCCCATAAATCCACCCAGTGTTTTAGAGTCATGGTGGAATGCTTACAATGGAGCAATGGATGCTGCGCTAAGCAAAAATATGAAGGTTATAATAGCTTATTGGGAAAGTGCCTCGTCTCGTGACGGAATAATTGATAATACAACACAGTTCTGGAATATGTGGGACGTGGTAGTAGCCAAATATACAGGCAATGCCAATGTTTACTTTGAAGTTTTCAATGAGCCTCATGGCTACACATCATCCCAGCTTACAACTATATATGCCGATTGGCTGGCCAGATATCCTAATGTGCCTCGAGGCAGGATCTTATTGGGAGGTACTGGTTATTGCGACGATGTTAAGCCCATTGGCGCAGACTCACGATTTTCTCAATGCTTATTGTCTTTACATAATTACGCTTTTTGGACGAACAGGACATCTGTTGCTGCCTGGGAGCAGTCGTGGAGAGATCAATTCGGATCTTACGCTAGCCGCACAGTTGTAACCGAATACGGCGCAGCGATGACTACCGGTAAGAATTATAATAACCCGTCAAACGGAGATAATGAGATCGCATACATACAAGGCTCGACCAATGTATTCAGAAATGACAAGATCGGAAGCGTGTACTGGCCGGGATTAAGAGATGGCGACAGCTACAGCATCACTACTCGCGCCGGTAGCGGAAGTAATATTACATTATCTGTTACCAATGCTTCCGGACGCGATCGAATTCGCTACGGATGGGGCGAAGGAAGCGCCTTCAATCCAAATGTTTATTATTCAATAGTTAACAGAAATAGTGGTAAGGGTCTGGATGTAAACGGAAGTGCCACCACAAATGGCGCAGGTATTATTCAATGGGATTATTGGGGTGGCAGCAACCAGCAATGGCAAATTATCGATAATGGAACAGGATATTACCGTATCATAAACAGGAACAGTGGAAAAGCATTAGATGTAAATGGCAGTTCAGTTGCCGATGGTGGCGGAATTATTCAATGGACTTATTCTGGCGGTAACAATCAGCAGTGGCAGATTATCGACAACGGAGGTGGGTACAGCAGAGTTATTAACCGGAATAGCGGCAAAGCTCTAGATGTAAACGGCCAATCCACCGCTGACGGAGCTAATATTGTTCAGTGGAGCTGGTGGGGTGGAAATAATCAGCAATGGAAGTTCCAACAGATGTAGTCGATTCAAATTAACAGATTGTAATTCAGGAAATTTATGATGCCGTGAGGGGAGATAGGGGACTTGTTTTTTTAATTGGTTCATTTGACTATTGGCGTTTTCAATAAAACCCTTTCTCCCTCACAGCATATTAATAATGACAGCAATGTTTTATAAACACGCGCTAATTTTGCTTAGAAAAAAGCTTTTATTAATTGTTGCTTTAGGTTGCTGTGTCTCGGTAATGATCAGGGCGCAACGAAGCAGTGACAGTAAATCGCCAGGTTTTGGGTCTGTCACTATTACTGTCGACATTTCAAAAAGATACCAGTTCATAGATAATTTCGCGGCGTCCGATGCATGGGCATGTCAGTTTGTAGGGAACTGGCCCGATGAAAAGAGAAATGCCATCGCCGACCTCTTATTTAGTAAAAAGCTTTTACCCAATGGCAAGCCGCAGGGAATCGGTTTATCCATGTGGAGATTTAATATTGGTGCCGGCAGTACTCAACAGCGAAGTGAAAGTGGTATCAAGGACGAATGGCGACGTGCAGAATCATTCTTTGAAAAAGGACATTTTAATTGGAAACTTCAGGCAGGCCAGATGTGGTTTCTTGAGGCGGCAAAAAAACGCGGAGTAGATCAGTTTTTGGCTTTTACCAACAGTCCGCCCGTGCATCTGACGGCAAACGGCAAAGCTTTCGCAACAGGAGGAAAACCTAATCTCCATTCGGATAATTTTGATGCTTTCGCTGAATTCCTGGTAGAGGTGGTAAAGGGAGTAAGAAATAAAACAGGAGTTCTATTCAATTATTTAAGTCCGGTAAACGAGCCTCAATGGGACTGGAGCGATGGAGGACAGGAAGGAACTCCTTTCCTTAACAAGGATGTTAGTGGAATAGTTAGATCTTTAAATGATGCCTTGATCAAAGCAAAGCTTAACACCAAAATAGCTGTTGCCGAAGCGGCGCAGTATGATTTCCTGTATTCAGATTTTGAAAAGCCGGGTAAAGGCCAGCAGATTAACGCATTTTTCAACCCATCGTCAGCTGATTTTATTGGTGATCTAGTAAAGGTAGATAAAGTGATTTCGGGACACAGTTATTTCACTACGTCTCCCTATAATAAAGCTGAAAGAACAAGAAAAGAAGTTAAGGAGCGAATTTCTTTAGTGAACGGTTTAAAATTTTGGCAATCGGAGTATTGTATTCTGGGTGACAATGAGGGCGAAATTAAAGGCGAGAAGCGAGATTTGGGGATTCGATCAGGAATCTATCTAGCTAAAGTTATTCATAACGATCTTGTAAATGCTAACGCTTCTGCCTGGCATTGGTGGACGGCCGTGTCCGCATACGACTATAAAGACGGACTCGTTTATGTAGATAAGAACATTGCGGGAGGCGAATATCACCCGAGTAAAATGCTGTGGGTATTAGGAAATTACAGCCGTTTTATACGCCCCGGCGCCGCCAGAGTAGATGTTAATATCCCGGAAATATCTCAGAAAAATGAAATTCTCGTGTCATCATTTATTGGTCAGCAGAACAAAGAACTTGTTACAGTTTTGGTTAATCACGGATTTAAGCCGGTCAACGTATTATTACATTTATACAAGGGTAAGCTAGTCAATCAGAATAGGTATGTCACCTCAGAGGATCTTGATCTCGAACCCAATCGGGTGCTTGATGCCTCGGACGAAATTAAACTGGAAGCCCAAACTGTAACTACGGTAGTCTCAGAAATTAAGTATTAGATATTGCAGACGACAGGTAATCATCAACATATAGCAATAATTGAATAACATCACATAATATGCAACATATATTTAGAACCCTTGTATTCATTTCTATTTTCAGCGCGTTCTCGCTCGATTCAAAGGCTCAGTCAGCGGCGCATTCATTTGCCGTTTCAGATAATGCCTTCCTCCTTGATGGCAAACCGTTTCAAATGATTTCAGGAGAAATCCATTACCCCCGAGTCCCGCGAGAGTCGTGGCGACACAGAATGCAAATGGCAAAGGCAATGGGTTTGAATACCATTGGTACTTATGTTTTCTGGAACATACATGAACCTCAAAAAGGTAAATATGATTTTTCGGGGAATAACGATGTGGCAGAATTTGTAAAAATAGCAAAGGAAGAAGGGCTTTGGGTTGTTTTACGGCCAAGCCCCTACGTATGCGCCGAATGGGAATTTGGCGGTTATCCTTATTGGCTGCAAAATATTAAGGGACTCGAAGTTCGTAGCAAGGAGCCTCAATATCTGGCAGCATATAAAAATTATTTGCTGGAGGTAGGGAAGCAGCTTGCGCCATTACAGGTGAACCACGGAGGAAATGTATTGATGGTCCAGATTGAAAATGAATATGGCTCGTATGGAAACGATAAGGAGTATCTGGATCTTAACAGAAAGATGTTCATTGAGGCCGGATTCGACGGTATTCTTTATACCTGCGATCCGGAAGCTGCGATAAAGGATGGTCATTTACCTGGACTGCTGGCTGCTATTAATGGGGTAGATAATCCGGAGAAAGTAACAAGCCTGGTTAATCAGAATAATGGAGGCAAAGGGCCTTATTTCATCGCCGAATGGTATCCAGCATGGTTTGACTGGTGGGGTACCGCACACCATACAGTTCCTGCAGCTAAATATGCCGGACGATTGGATTCTGTTCTTCAAGCGGGAATATCAATAAACATGTATATGTTTCATGGAGGCACTACCCGTGGCTTTATGAACGGAGCAAACTTCAATGATAAAAATCCATACGAACCTCAGATCAGCAGCTACGATTATGACGCGCCATTGGATGAAGCAGGTAATGCCACTGAAAAGTTTATGCGCTTCAGAGAAGTTATACAGAAAAATTTACCTGCAGGGCAGAATTTGCCTGCTGTGCCTTCAGCTAAACCCTCTATTATCACTAAGCCTGTTGTATTTACGTCAACACACACTGTTTTTGATTTGCTGAAAGCTCCAAAAAGTAGTGTCAGACCTTTAACATTCGAAGATCTCAATCAGGCCTACGGTTACGTAATGTACCGTACGACAATTAACGGAAGCGGAAATCAGGAGCTTCTTAAAATTAAGGACCTGAGAGATTATGGTATCGTTTTCATCAACGGAAAACGGATCGGAAATCTTGACAGACGCTTGTATCAGGACAGTTTAATGCTAAACCTGCCAAAAGGTAAGGTGACGCTCGATATTCTGGTAGAAAATATGGGACGAATAAATTTTGGGCCATATTTGTTAAAAAACACAAAGGGAATTACTGAGAAAGTTGAATTGGGAGGTAAAGAGATTCTAAGCTGGAAAATGTACAGCCTCCCATTTGATAATATAAAATCAGTTAATTTAAATAAAGCATCTGGTAGTACGTCAAACGTTCCCGTTCTTAAGAAAGGGTATCTTACCTTAGATGAAGTTGCTGATACCTATCTCGATTTTTCAGCCTGGGGGAAAGGAGTGGTTTGGATTAATGGTCACAATCTTGGTAAGTATTGGGAAATCGGACCTCAGCAAACTGTTTATGTTCCTGCCGAATGGCTTAAAAAAGGAAAAAATGAAGTTGTTGTTTTCGAACTTATTAAGCCGGCACAGTCAGTCCTCGCTGGCAGGGATAGAGCGATCTTAGATAAGCTAAAATAAGAATCCAAACATTTCGTTAATCATTTTTGATTTGAACAATTAAACGCCTGTTACTAAATAACAGGCGTTCTTGAGTTTACATGGCATCGGTAACCGCCAATTAATCACTAACATTTGCACTGGTTCGCCGATAAACGTATATTCAATAACCAATTAGGCAATTCGGGCCAGTACCAAATGAACAAAGTATTAATTATTCTTCTGCTAATAACTTCCTTAACAGCTAAGTCTCAAACACCGGCAGAGATAAGTGTTTTTCATTATGGCTTAAAAGACGGTCTTTCCTTTGGGATCGTAAATAGTATTGCTCAGGATAATAAAGGGTTCATTTGGATAGCCACATCGGACGGTTTAAACAGATTTGACGGACATTCATTTACGGTTTTTAAAAATGAGCCAAACAACCCCTATGGCATTGCCAGTAATCATGTCCAGTCGATTTTTAAAGATTCGCAGGGCTTGCTCTGGGTTTCATCACGCAACGGTCTAACCAGCTTCGACCCCGGCAATCAGCGGTTTATTAAATATAGCAGCAATATTCAGAATCCTAGCCGAAAAGACGATATTACCTGTGTTTCGGAGAGCAGGGATCATAATCTTTGGGTAGCAACAACGGGTGGCTTCTATTATTTTAATAAAAAAAGCAAGAAGTTTACATCTTATAATACCGAAAATTTAAAAGGATTAACCTCAAATTCAATACTCAACATATACGAAGACTCGAATGGATTTCTTTGGGTTGGTACAAAAGAATTCGGACTTCAAGTGTTTGCGGTTATGGGATCTCAGGTTAAACAGCAGTCAAAGATTTTGACCCCCACACTTGATACGAGGATTAATAAAATCTACGAAGACAAAAATCGGGATCTGTGGGTAGCTACATCAAAAGGCTTATTTCTTTATTCACGAAAAACGAATCACTTTCAGCTTTTTAATGCTGATGAATACGGTCTGCCCGGTAATATATTTTTATCAGTAGTTGAAAATGGAGATGGTTATATCCTTGTCGGTCTTCAGGACGGCGGCTTATATAAACTTTCAATAAATAGAACAACAATTAAGGCTGGAAGGAAATATCACTTCGAGCCGATCCGGGGAAGCAACGGAGCGCTTGTAACCAATTGGTCAGTTCAAACACTTTTTTTGGATAAGGATAGAAATATCTGGTTAGGAACTTACGGTAACGGCATCTACACGGTAAACAGCATTCCAAAGAAGTTCAGTAGGTTTCAGATAAGGAAGGGTTTGGATAGTCCGGATTTTGTACGTTTCTATGGCATCGCGCAGGATAGTGAAGGTGTTTTCTGGTTAGGAACAGACGGGGATGGAATATATAAAGTGACTAAAGAGGGAAAGATCCTCAAAAATTACAGAGCCGACGGCAGAAACGGTAGTATTACCGACAACGCGATTTTATCAGCCCTAAAAGATAGCCGAAACCGGCTGTGGTTTGGAACTTATAAAGGTGGATTGATGCGTTACGACCCGCGATCTGATTCTTTTAAATCCTATACGTATAGCTCCCGAATTCCACAGAGCTTGAAGTTTAACGACGTACGCGTGATATATGAAGACAGCAAGCAAAACATCTGGATCGGAACCAACGGTGGAGGTTTGAATCTTTTCGATTCTAAAAAGGAATCTTTTATTAACTGGAATCCCGAGAATAGCGCAATAGCCTCAAATGATGTTAGAGCAATAACAGAGGATGTCGGTGGGAATTTATGGGTCGGGACCTACGGCGGTGGGGTCAATTATTACGATATAAAAAGGAATGCTTTTTTTAAGCTCTTTGAATCTCCTTCAGAAAGTAATCTGCTGGTAAATAACGTAGTATACGCATTATATCTGGACAAAGAAGGCCGGTTATGGATTGGAACAGAGGGCGACGGACTGATAATTTATAACACAAGGACCAAAGCTGTAGTTAAATATAACGAGAAAAACGGTCTTGCGAACAATACAGTAAACGCCATTAAGGCCGATTCGCAGGGAAAAGTTTGGCTAAGCACAAACAAGGGTATTTCTAAAGTTGATCTTAAGGCTCGCAGAATTTACAATTATGATGAGTCCGATGGATTACAGGGAGGGCAATTTCATGAAGGCTCCGCGCTAATAAGCGAAAACGGACGGGCTATGGTGTTTGGCGGCACAGAAGGCTGCAATTTTTTTGATCCTGCTAATATTAAAGCGAGTAAAATCGCTCCCAAGGTTTTAATTACTGGTTTAAATATATATGGACAGCCTACTGATACCGACAGATCAAGGGCAGAAAATATCAGAGATGTCACCGAGGCCAGAAAAATAGAGTTAAGTCCTGAACATGCTGTGTTTTCGATTAATTATTTAACCTTGAACTACGGTTTTCCCCACGAAGGCGATTATGCATATAAACTTGATGGTCTTGATAAGGAATGGAACTATGTGAAAGGTCAGCGATCTGCCACTTACAGATATCTTGATCCTGGTACTTATACCTTTAAAGTAAAAGCATCGAATGAAGATGGAATATGGGCCGACAGCTTTTCCAGTATTGAAATTGTTATACTTCCCCCCTGGTATAAAACCTGGTGGGCATATTTGATTTATGCAGGTTTATTGGGAGCCGCTATTTATTCCTTTATAATATATAGAACACGGCAGGCAAAGCTGAAATTCAAGATTAAAGCAGCACAATTTGAAGCCGAGAAGGAAAAAGAATTGCACGAGAAAAAGATAAATTTCTTTACCAATGTGTCTCATGAGTTCCGGACTCCCCTTACTCTTATTATCAACCCCGCGAAAGAATTGCTGCATGATGATTCGCACAATGCGAGCATGGGAAATCTTAATACTATTTATAGAAACGCAAGAAGATTATTGAGCCTCGTAGACCAGTTGCTACTGTTTAGGAAATCTGAAAGCGATATGGCTAAGCTTAAATTGGTGAGCTTGAATATTAGCAGTGTTTGCCAGGAAGTTTATTTGTGCTTCACCCATCAGGCTAGAAAGAAGAATATTGACCTATCCTTCCACACGGTTAAGGATAACCTGGAAATTATTGCAGATCGTGAGAAAATGGAAATCATCCTTTTTAATCTCATATCTAACGCATTGAAAAATACATCCGAAAAGGGCTCTGTTACAATAAAGGTCTCAGAAACCGAACATGATATATTAATAGAGGTGACGGATACGGGGATAGGTATTTCTGAAGAAGTTGGTGAACGTATTTTCCAACAGTTCTATCAGGTACAAAACAGCGGTTCCGGTTCAGCAGGCGGTTTTGGTATCGGACTTTCACTTGTGAAAAGTTTCGTTGAAAGTCATAAAGGTTTTGTAGGGTATCAGAGCAAGGTTGGACAGGGAACTAAGTTTTGGGTGTCATTAAAGAAAGGAAGAGATCACTTCAGAGACACGGTAATATTTGAAGAGGTAGACGAAAGCTCGGTGTTTTTAGAGGAGTTGGTAGATGAATCTCAGATGGAACAGCAGTATGAAGCAAACCCGGCCGGAGTTTCAGAAAGTACAGAAGTGTATTCTGATAATAAAAGGATTCTAATTGTTGACGATAATCTTCAGATACGCCAGTATGTAAAACAATTATTTGAAGGCGAGTACGAGGTTTTAGATGCGGAAAATGGAGATAGAGGATTAGAGATTGTGAGAAAGTCTATACCAGATCTTGTAATAAGTGATATTATGATGCAGGGCTTGAGTGGCATAGAATTATGCTCGAGAATAAAAGACGACCCGGCATTAAATCATATTCCGGTTATTCTTTTAACTGCAAGTTCATCAGCAGAGGTAAAACTTAAAGGGATAGAGTGTGGCGCAGAAGATTTTATCAGTAAGCCTTTTGAGAAGGAGATGTTAATAGCCAGGGTCGCCGGAATTCTGAAAAACAGGAATGACTTGCAGAATTATTTTTTTAATCATATTACGTTAAAGCCGGATAACTCAAAGATTTCAGATGAATACAAGCAATTCCTTGATCTCTGTATAGCAGTAGTTGAAGAAAATCTCACAAATTCACAGTTTGGAATAAAGGTTCTGGCCGATAAGACAGGTATGAGCAGATCTACACTATATAGTAGAATAAAATCCATATCAGGGCAGTCTCCCAATGAATTTATACGTTTTATCCGTCTGAGAAAGGCAGCAGAAATGTTTATATCGACTGAATGCACAGTATCCGAGTCTGCTTTTAAAGTAGGCATAAAAGATATTAAGCACTTTAGAGAGCAGTTTAATAAGGTATTTGGGATGAATCCCTCAGAGTATATAAAGAAGTACAGACGGAAGTTTCATACAACTCATACGCTTAGGTAAGATAGAAAACTCTTATTCTTGTTTCGAAACAATCTCATAGATTGGCATTTTTGATTCGATTTCTCCTTTTCGATAGCGTTTTCCTCGTCCGAATATCTGGCAAAGAGAAATAAAAAAGTTCTTGACAAGGGTTTAAAAAGTGCTTAACTTTAATGT
>CBIHLM010000089.1:0-15556 GCA_966210515.1 uncultured Pedobacter sp. | reverse complement strand
GCTTATTTATCTTAGTAAAAGAATTTTAATTAAAATCATAAAATTTCACTATCACTAAAAACAATAATCATCATGAAAAAATTAGTAATTATTTTATTTGTATTTGCAGCATCTGTGTCCTTTAGTAATGCTCAGGGTCAGGGTGGATTTCAGCAGAGAAGCCCTGAAGAACGGGTGAAAATGCAAATGGACCGCCTGACTGAAACCGTAAAGTTAACCGACGATCAGAAAACAAAAGTTTCTGCTCTTTACTTGAGCCAGTCAAAATCACGAGATAGCCTTTTTACCGCGGTAGGGCAAGGTGGCGACCGCCAGGCAATGAGAACTAAAATGATGGAAATTTCGGCGGCTACAGACAAGAAAGTTCTTGAGCTTTTGAACGAAGATCAAAAGAAGGCATATAATGCTTACGTTCAGGAGCGTGGTAACAGAGGCCCCGGTGGTGGCCAGCGCCCACCTCAAGCAAATTAATTGCTAAAAAGCTTTAAGGGCCATCCAATAACTTGGGTGGCTTTTTTTGTTGCTATTCCCCAGATAATTAAACTGGTAACTGTGAATTTAACCTAAGAATATCTGTATCCCAAGAAAAATAGCAATTAATAGAAGTATTACTTCTATGACGATAGTAGCGGTGGCAACGTGGTTAATAATAGTGTTTGCTTTCATGATTTGAGGTTTAATTTAGTGAATTAAAGATACAATTAAATTATTGATTGTCAAGCAATAACAATTATAATCTGATGATTGTTTTTTTGTCCCGCAAGATAATTGCCAGGTTATTTTTAGGCAATGATTTTCGTCATCATTTGAAATGATTTCCCTTTTGAACCGTTTTTGTGTTAACATAAACTTAACATACCTGGTCGGATTATTTAACATTAGCTTAATACTTTTGTTATCGTCAAATAGGTAATATAAAAACCATGAAAAAAATCATTTTATCAATTATTGTGGCTGCATCTTTAGCTGCATGTGGTGGAAATAATAATAAAGCCACTGGAAATCTAACGGGAGAGATAAAGATTGACGGATCGAGTACTGTATATCCTTTATCCGAAGCTGTTTCTGAAGAATACAGAGGAGATCAGTCAGGTGTTAGGGTGACGGTAGGCGAATCGGGTACTGGAGGTGGATTTAAAAAATTCTCCAGAGGCGAAATTGATATCAACGACGCATCCCGCCCGATAACAGCAGGAGAAATTGAATCATGTAAAGAAGCTGGGGTTGAATTTATTGAGCTTCCGGTAGCGTATGATGGACTAGCCGTTGTTGTTAATCTGGAGAATGACTTTGTAGATTATTTAACAATTGCCGAACTGAAGAAACTTTGGGAGCCGGCAGCGCAGGGGAAAATTAAAACATGGAATCAAATCCGTCCGAGTTTTCCTAATCAGCCCATTAATTTGTATGGAGCGGGTACAGCTTCAGGAACTTATGATTATTTCACAGAAGCAGTAGTCGGTAAATCCAAATCATCCCGTGGCGATTACAATGCAAGTGAAGATGATAACGTGTTGGTTAAAGGAGTATCGTCAGATAGAAATGCCTTAGGATATTTTGGCCTTGCATATTATGAAAACAATGCTGATAAATTGAAACTTGTACCCATTGATGATGAAAATGATGCGAACGGCAAAGGCGGAATAATACCTACTCAAGAAACAGTAAGTAATGGAACTTATAGTCCATTATCGCGGCCCGAATTTATTTATGTAAATCTTAAATCAGCCGATCGTCCTGAAGTTCAGTCTTTCATTAAGTTTTATCTTGAAAATGCACAGGTTTTAGCAAAAGAGATAGGTTCAGTTCCTTTAAAGCCCGAAGTATCTAAGCTGGTTCAAGAAAGATTTGATAAGAAAATTAAGGGCTCAGCATTTGCAAATGGGGTAAGTACCATAGGTGTAAATATGGAGGAGTTGTTAAAAGCCGGTTCTAAATAAATTTTATTTTAAGAAATTAGTCGATAATTTTACGCGCTTGGAAAAGATGCTTGTTCTTGAACTTTTAATTGTGCCGATTCACGCTATACACCTATGTTAAGTTTAAAAGAACGGCTGATTGAAGGTTTCCTGTTTATTTGTAGTTTTCTAACTATTTTAATAACTCTCGGGATTATATTAATCCTGGCATCGGAGTCAATACAGTTCTTTGCGCAGGTTTCGATATGGGAGTTTTTTACAGAAACAGAATGGACTCCTCTTTTTGCCAGTAAAAAATTTGGAATCCTGCCCTTGGTGACAGGAACTCTTTTGGTAACCTTTATTGCGATTTTAGTCGCTTTGCCCCTGGGACTTACTATTGCGGTTTACTTAAATGAATACGCTAATCAGAAGTTTACAGCAGTAGTAAAGCCCCTGCTCGAGATATTGGCGGCTATTCCCACTGTTGTTTACGGCTTTTTCGCATTAACGTTTGTAACTCCTCTTTTGCAACGGTTTATTCCCAATATGTCCGGCTTTAATGCTTTATCCGCCGGACTGGTTATGGGTGTTATGATTATTCCTTATATCTCATCTTTGAGTGAAGATGCTTTGCGAGCGGTGCCGAAGTCATTACGTGAGGCTGCTTATGGAATGGGGTCAACACGCTTGCAAACGGCATTCAAGGTGATGGTTCCTGCCGCATCTTCAGGAATTATAGTATCCGTTATATTGGCGATATCCAGGGCGATAGGTGAAACGATGATCGTTGCTATCGCGGCAGGTCAACAACCCAAATTGACTCTCAATCCTCTGAACTCTCTTGAAACCATCACTACCTACATTGTGCAGGTAAGTATGGGAGATGTGCCGCGTAATTCAATAGAATACAGTTCTATTTTCTCTGCGGGAATGACCCTTTTCGTCTTCACATTTCTCTTAAACAATATTAGTTTCTGGATTAAAAGAAAATATCACCAGAAGTATGAATAATTCGCAGGTTAACAGGCTGAAAGATAATGCATTTAAGGTTTTTGCCATTATCTGTACCTTTTTTGGATTGCTGGTTTTGGCGGTTCTTTTATACGACATTTTCTCAAAGGGTCTTTCCCGTCTGGACTTTAATTTCCTCAACGATTTGCCGTCGCGTATAGCTTCCCGTGCAGGTATTTATACAGCCCTTCTCGGGATGATATGGATCTTGGTGCTCACTGTTTTAATCGCTTTTCCGATCGGGATAGCAGCAGGTATTTACCTGGAGGAATATGGTAAGAAAAATCGCTTTGCAAATTTCATAGAAATTAATATTGCCAATCTTGCTGGTGTGCCGTCTATCATCTATGGGATTTTAGGACTCGAATTATTCGGACGTATTTTGGGACTAGGGAACAGTATTCTCACCGGAAGTTTAACCTTGTCGTTGTTAGTACTGCCCTTAATAATAGTATCCACCCGGGAAGCTGTTAAAGCTGTTCCAAAATCCATTAGGGAAGCTGCTTATGGCCTAGGGGCCACAAAGTGGCAAACTATATCATCTATTGTGCTTCCATCTTCGTTTGGCGGCATATTAACCGGTTTAATTCTTGCCATTTCAAGAGCAATTGGCGAAACAGCTCCATTGATTGTTATCGGAGCGCTGGTTTACGTGCCATTTGCACCCACCAGTCCAATGGATGAGTTTACAGTACTTACGATCCAAATATTTAATTGGGTAACCCGTCCGCAAGCAGGCTTTGTTACCAATGCTGCCGCGGCCATCATTATATTACTTTTATTTACTTTTATGATGAATGGCATTGCTGTGTTTTTACGAAATAGATATAACAAAAGAACAAGGTTTTGAAATCCGAGATGTACAAGCTTGAAGCAAGAAATATAAATTTATTCTACGGCGAGAAACAAGCCTTGAAAGATATCAGTATTGGCATCGACCCAAACACTGTAACGGCTTTTATCGGGCCATCAGGGTGCGGAAAATCCACTTTTCTGAGATGCTTTAACAGGATGAATGATTTGATCGATAATGTTAAAATTACCGGCGACATTCTGATTGATGGACGAAATATTTATAAAAGCAAAATTAACGTTGACGAGCATCGGAAGAAAATCGGAATGGTTTTTCAGAAGCCCAATCCTTTTCCAAAGAGTATTTACGAAAACGTTGCTTTTGGCCTCAGAATTAAAGGAGTTAAAGATAGAAAGGTTCTCGACGAAACTGTCGAGCGTTCACTGATACAAGCAGCCCTGTGGGACGAAGTTAAGGATGATTTGAAGAAGTCGGCATTGTCTCTTTCAGGAGGGCAGCAACAGCGTCTGTGTATTGCCCGCACTATGGCAGTAGAACCCTCTGTGATTTTAATGGATGAACCGGCTTCGGCGCTTGATCCGCTTTCTACTGCCAAAATCGAAGAGTTGATTTACGAACTTAAAAGCAAATACACCATTGTAATTGTTACTCATAATATGCAGCAGGCAGCACGCATAAGTGACAAAACTGCGTTCTTTTATTTAGGGGAATTGATTGAGTACAACACAACTACGACAATCTTTACTAATCCGAAAAAGGAACAAACTCATAACTACATCACAGGTAGATTTGGATAAAATTTTATATCATGACGCATTTAGAAGAAGAATTGCAGAAGTTAAAGCATGAGATGACCGAAATGGCAGATCTGGTTACCTCTCAAATTCAAAAAAGTCTTACAGCATTAATAGAAGGAGATAAAGACCTGGCCAGCGAAGTCATATTCAATGAAAAGCGCGTCAATGCGTACGAGCTTTCTCTTGATAAAGAATGCGAGAATATACTGGCACTGCTTAACCCTTTTGCAACCGATATGCGTTTTGTATTCGCCACGCTTAAAATAAACAGTAATTTTGAAAGAATCGGCGATAGTGCTGAAGGTATTGCACAATACCTATTAATGTCTGGAGAGTGTTTTGATAAGGATCTTTTAAAAATATCACGTTTTTCTGAAATGTCCGACACCGTGAACATGATGCTTCAGTCAATTTCACAGGCTTATGCTAACGGAGATACAAAACTTGCCCGCACCATCTTCAACCAGGATAATATTTTAGATGATATCAATAAAAGTGCTACTGATGTAATTGCAAAATATTTACAGGGTGATAAACCTAATATTCATCAGGCCTTATACCTTTTAACAATTATTCGAAAACTCGAAAGGGTAGGAGATCATATTACCAACATCGCCGAAGAGATTATTTTCCATATGGAGGCTAAGATCTTAAAGCATGTAAAGAAGGCGAAAAAACTTGAACAATAAACACAGACGCCATCTTTTCAGATGGCGTCTGTGTTTATCTGCTTACTTAACAGGTTTTATTCCTTCGGTAGTCATTCTGACACGTTTCATTGTGCCGTCCCGTTTGTACTTTAAATAATCAATACATACCGAGCGCCGAAAACTTCCTCCTTCTGTTACAATGCCTCCGTTATGATAAATAAAATAGGATTTGCCTTTAAAGTCAATGATAGCTTGATGGTTGGTATTCGAATTGCCGGCTATTTCATTTAAAATCCCTTTATATTGCCACGGCCCATGTATGCTTCTGCTCATAGCATAGGCTATTTTTTCAGGAAACTGATAGGCGTAAGAAAGGTAATACCATCTTTTGCGCTTGTGTACCCAGGGCGCTTCGGTGAAATTCGGTAGTTGAATTTCTTTAAAGTCCCCATCCATTTCAATCATGTTCTCTTTAAGTTTAACATAATGTAGTGTGGTGTTGCCCCAAAATAAATAAGCCTGCCCATCATCATCAATAAAAACAGTCGGATCAATATCATCCCAGCTTATTTTTGCCTTTTTTGTCATGTCATTCGTTATCAGCGCTGATCCGCGGGCATCTTTAAAAGGCCCGATAGGACTATCCGACACAGCGACTCCGATAGACTTTCCGTGAATAGTATTATGACTTACAGTTGCATACCAGTAAAATTTGCCATTTTTTTCGATCACCTGCGAAGCCCATGCATCATCTTTCGCCCATGAAAAATCTTTTACCCGTAAAGGCATTTCATGTTCTGTCCATGTAACCATATCTTGTGATGAAAAAACCAACCAATCGTGCATTACATAACCTTCTCTCTTTGGTGGTGGTACATCATGCCCGGTGTATAAATAAACTTTGTTTTTATAAACCAGGGCAGCCGGATCTGCGGTGTATTTATGATTGAAGATCGGATTTCCAGACGATTTAATGATCGTATCTCTTTTGATTGCAAGAGATGTGACAGACCAGCCGGAGAGTATAAACAGGCATACAAAAAAATTAATAGCCGCAGGTTTATTTTTAAGTGTCATATTCACGCTTATTTATCGCAATATAGAGAATGAATCTTTTTCATCCGAATATATTTGATTTTAATGGAGATTAAGCTATCAGTTTCAGCAAATAAAAATTAGCTTTTCCCTTTTGAATGCGAAATCCCTAACTTAGCCGACTTGTCTTAGGGATTTTGTAAATGAATACATCTTTTGATTTTGAAAAGCCTATTGCCGATCTGCAGCAGCAAATAGAGAAAGTAAAGCAGGTATCTGAAAAAACAAAGGTCGATATGTCCGCAACGCTTATCGAACTTGAAGAAAAGTTGGAAGCAACCAAGCAGCGTATTTATACCAACCTTAGCGGCTGGCAGAATGTACAGATATCGAGGCATCCGGAGCGACCATATACTTTGCAGTATATTGAGATGATATGCGACGATTTTATTGAAATGCATGGAGATCGTACTGTGAAGGACGATAAAGCTATTGTAGGTGGTTTTGCCACAATTAACGGCCAAACCGTAATGGTTATCGGGCATCAGAAAGGAACCAATACCAAGCTCCGTCAGTTCAGAAATTTTGGAATGGCCAACCCGGAAGGTTATCGAAAAGCCTTACGTTTGATGCGACTTGCAGAAAAGTTTAATAAACCGGTAGTTACATTTATTGATACTCCTGGCGCTTTCCCCGGACTTGAGGCCGAAGAGCGCGGACAAGGTGAGGCCATTGCACGCAACTTGCTTGAAATGTCGGTTCTAAGAGTTCCTATCCTTTGTTTTGTGGTAGGAGAGGGTGCATCGGGTGGTGCATTGGGTATTGGTATTGGCGACAAAGTTTATATGTTGGAGCATACCTGGTATTCTGTTATTTCTCCTGAATCTTGTTCGTCTATCCTGTGGAGGAGTTGGGATTATAAGGAGAAAGCCGCCGAAGTATTAAAGCTTACCGCTGATGATATGTATGCAAATGGTCTTGTTGACGGAATTATTCCTGAACCTTTAGGCGGAGCCCACAATGATCCTCAAACCATGGCGGAAACAATTAAAGCTAAAATACTGGAAGATTTCGCTATTCTTAGAAGCAAGGATATTGACCAGGTTATTAATGAGCGAATAGAAAAATTCTGTGCTATGGGAGTAGTGTCTGAATAATTTTAAAAAATTTAAAAAGAGAAAGCCCCGGGAATTTTCCCGGGGCTTTTATGTTAAGCTTAATTATTATTTCTGAGCTATCCGCTTTCTTAATTTTGACTTTTTAATTTTAACTTAACACAAATCTATTGCATATTAGCCATCAATTTGGATTCCAAAGCCTTATACTGGGCCTTTAACTTGGCATTTAAAGCAGTTTGCTTGTGTTTCTCGGTTGTTTTAATTAACTCATTAAATACCGAAGCTCCAAGTTGCATGTCATTAGATGATTGGCCTCCCTTTGTTTCTACCAGATAATTAAGTTCAGCCATGATATAATTGGCCGTGTTTTCTACAAGTTTATTTGCACGTTGAGTTTCATTTACCTGGTATAATAAATCCGCGGAGTAGTATTTGTGCAGGATAAAATAGAAAAGATAGTTCTTCTCAGGAATTACGTCCTGAGACCGTAACATTACTTTTCTGGCTTCTTCTGTTTTTCCTTCTTTTAAAAGACTTTCTGCCAATTGGTTAAAGCTCTTAATTATAATGGCAATCATTCTGGTGGATTCGGGATCAAGGTAATTTGCATCCTTCATATTTCCCCATTTAAATTTCGCCATTATGTTATTATACATAGCCGGGGTATTTATCAGCTCTGCCTCCCGACCGGTAGAATCTGTAGTTGCGGTAGTTTTTATTGGAAGCAATCTGTAGGCAAATCCCTCATTGTAAAGATAATTCTGCAAGCCAATGTAATTGTCGGCAGGCACAGTAACTGCAAAATAGATTGGACGTTTCCAGTTATTATGTGCAAGAATATCAAACATGGCCAACTCTGCCTTAGTTACATAGTTCTTATTGTATGTCCATTCAAGTGCCGGAACGATGTTTGCTTGTTTATCAACGCCAACAGTTTTTGTTGCGATAACCTCACCAGGATTTACTGTTATTTTGAGGTTCTTGGTAGGAAGAATGTTTTCTTTACTTCCATCCTGCATCGGCACCTTATCGCCTTCTTCGTCTGACGTAAGTACATCAAAAAGCGTCTTAAGCTCTACGGCGCCTTCAATCTTATAGTCGTAAAATCTGATAACATCGCGTACGCCCTGAACGTATTTACTGTCAGGCATAGTTATAGGAAGAGCTTCGGCCTGGTTCACTTTTTCTTTCATCTGGCGGATATACCAGTCAGTTCCAAGCAGACTTAAATTCACCACGCGGACATCGGGTCTTATTCCTTCTACTTCCTGTGCATACCATAACGGATAAGTATCATTATCTCCATACGTGAACAGAATCGCGTTTGGAGCGCAGGATTCCAGGTAATTTACAGCGAAGTCTCTGGCAGTCGTTTTTTCAGAACGGTCATGGTCATTCCATCCTTCTTTAGCCATTATAACAGGCGCTGCCAACAAGCCGATTATAGTAGCGGCAATTCCCGCCTGGTTTCCTGTAAGTTTTTTTCTCAGCATGTCTGCGATTGCAGCAACGCCTAATCCAATCCATATAGTAAAGGCGTAAAAAGAGCCGGCGTAAGCATAATCTCGTTCACGGGGTTGTAATGGATTTTGATTGAGGTATAGCACGATCGCCATTCCTGTAAAGAAGAATAGCAGTCCAACAACGCCTGCATCTTTTTGATTTCGTTTAAAGTGCCAGTAAGCACCGATTAAGCCTAAAATTAAAGGAAGGAAGTAAAATTTATTGTTGGCGTTATTCTCCTTAATGCTTGGTGGAAGATTTTCCTGTGAACCAAGATGCAATGCGTCCAGAGGCTTTATGCCGCTTATCCAGTTTCCGCTGGTGTTGTTTCCATGTCCCTGGTCATCATTTTGGCGGCCCACGAAATTCCAGAAGAAATACCTGGCATACATAAATCCTGTCTGGTAGCTAAATAAAAATCCAATGTTATGAATAAAATTAGGAGACTCAGATTCGCTTAACTTCATCCATTCACGGTAAAATCCTACGTGTTGCTGCTCGTCGCTATACATCCTCGGAAGCAATGTGTTTCTATCATAAACATAGTCGTATTTCTTGCCTGCAACTTCATATTGCTTTTCTCCTTTGCGGTAGATATTGCCTTTCTCCTTGTAGTCTACGCGCTGAGCGTCAAAGTATTGTCCATATAATAAAGGCCGATCGCCATACTGTTCGCGGCTTAAATAACTTAAAAGTGAAAAAACATTGTCCGGATCGTTGTTATTCAAAGTTGGGTCAGCTTTAGCTCTGATTACAATCATTGAATATGAGCTGTAGCCCAACAGGATAAATACCACACAAATGAGTGCGAGATTTAAAATAGGCTTTGCCTTTCGGATGGAATATAAAATTCCGTAGACCAGTCCGGCTATAATTAATAGGGCAAATACAATTACTCCCGAACCAAAACCCAGACCCAGGCTGTTTACAAAAAACAGGTCGAAATAGGCCGCGAATTTTACCATGTATAGTATTATTCCATATTGAATCACTCCCAACACAACAATGCCAATTAATAATGCCATTAATGTTCCCTTAGACGTGGGTTTCGGAGTGCGTTTGAAATAATAAACCAACGCAATAGCCGGAATTGCAAGGAGATTTAATAGATGGACTCCGATTGACAAGCCCATGATGTACGCTATAAATATTAACCATTTATCTGCGTCAGCTTCTTCGGCGTGATGCTCCCATTTTAAAATCCCCCAGAAAACAATCGCGGTACATAGGGATGAAAGCGCATAAACTTCGGCTTCTACCGCAGAGAACCAGAAGGTGTCAGAGAAAGTATAAGCAAGTGCTCCGACAAGACCAGAACCCATGATGGTTATTAATTCGGTTCTAGACAATGTGCCATCCGTATTGCGGAAAGCTTTTCTTACCAAAGCTGTGATCGTCCAGAAAAGAAATAAAATGGTGGCTGCGCTCGCTAATGCCGAGCTCATATTCATCCAGAATGCTACCTGGCTCTTATCGCTGGCAAGCAGGGAGAAAACCTTGGCAATCATAATAAATAAAGGAGCGCCTGGCTGATGGACTACTTGTAACTTATATGCAGAAGCTATGAATTCTCCTGTGTCCCAGAAACTTGTGGTGGGTTCTAAGGTCAAAGTATAAGTTATTGCTGCTATAAGAAAGCAAAGCCAGCCCAGTAGATTATTGATTTTAGTGTATTGCATATTTGATTTAATATTCGCCAAAGCGATATTGAAGCCGAAAATAGCGATTAGTATTTAAATAGCAACCCGATTATTTGGGTTTAACATTTTTTAGGATTTGGCATAATTTAAAGTTAAAATAAAAAAACAAAATACTTTTGCGCATCTCATTTTATCGCTCTATATTTGCACACCATTTCAAAAGGACGCTTTTGTTTGGAGATTGCCCGATAGTATAAAGGTAGTACGACGGTTTTTGGTACCGTTTGTCTAGGTTCGAATCCTGGTCGGGCAACATAAAAATTCCGAATTTCGGATAGCAAATAATGCTCTTTTATAGTCTGAAACAGTTCCCCCAAGTTAAAAATTGCAAATCCGAAATAAATTATGCCACTGCAGTTTAATCCAGTAAAACTATTTGCCGGTTCAGGAACAACAGAACTTGCTGATAAAATAGCTAAAGCTTATGGAAGAGAGTTGGGCGATGTAAAGCTATCGCGCTTTAGTGATGGTGAAATTCAGCCTTCTTTTGATGAAACTGTTCGTGGATGTGATGTTTTTTTAATTCAATCTACTTGTCAGCCTTACGATAATCTTATTGAGCTGTTATTATTAACTGATGCGGCAAAACGTGCATCGGCTCATTACATTACAGTGGTGATTCCTTATTTCGGGATGGCCAGGCAGGATAGGAAAGATAAGCCAAGGGTTGCTATTGGTGCTAAATTATTTGCAAATTTAATTGTAGCTGCCGGTGCTCACAGAATTATGACCATGGATCTCCATGCTGCTCAAATTCAGGGGTTTTTTGATATTCCGGTAGATCATCTCGACGCTTCGGTTATTTTTGTACCATATATTAAAAGTCTGGATCTTCCGAATATAACTATTGCTTCGCCCGATATGGGAGGATCATACCGTGCAAGAACATTCGCGAAGTTTTTCAATGCCGAAGTTATTATTTGTGATAAACGCAGGAAACGTGCCAACGAAATAGAATCGATGTCTATCATTGGGGATGTTACCGGTCGGGATGTAGTATTGATAGACGATATTTGTGATACTGCGGGAACCTTATCAAAAGCTGCTCAACTTATTATGGACAGCGGAGCGAACAGCGTAAGAGCGGTGTGTACTCATCCGGTTTTATCTGGTAAAGCATATGAAACTATTGAGAAATCTGTTTTGACCGAATTAATAGTTACAAATACAATTCCTTTAAAGCATCAGTCTGAAAAGATCAGAGTGCTTACAACAGCTGAATTATTCGCCAAAGCAATTGCTAACGTGAATGAACATGGCTCTATTTCAGAGCTTTTTAAAGTAGACTAAGAAACATTAAGAGGCAGCGTTCATCTCCAAACGACTTGAGTTCTGCTTATAGATTTTTTAATTTTTAATTTTAACTTTTTAATTTAATTATCATGAACTCTATCGCTATTAGCGGTTCTCCAAGAGAGAACGTAGGGAAACGCGATGCTAAAGAGCTGCGTTACGAAGGAAAAGTACCTGCAGTTTTGTATGGCGGAAAACAACAACTGCATTTTGCAGTAGAAAAAAGCGCTTTGAAGAACTTAATCTACTCTGCTGATGTAATGTTTGTTGATCTTGATGTAGCCGGACAAAAAGTACAGGCAATTCTTCAGGATGCACAATTCCATCCTTTGACTGAGGAAGTTATTCACGTTGACTTTTTTCAGCTTGATCAGAACAAACCATTGGTGATGCAAATCCCCGTTAAATTAACCGGAACTTCTCCAGGTGTTAAAATGGGTGGTAAATTGGTTCAAAAATTACGTAAACTTCGTGTTAAAGCTTTAACTAAAGACATGCCTCAGTATGTTGAAGTTAGCATAGAGCCTTTAGAAGTTGGTAAATCTGTACGTGTACGTGATCTGAAATTTGATAAGTTCGAGATCACGAATACTCCGGAAGATACAATCGTATCTGTAACAACTTCTCGTGCGCTAAGACAAGCTGAGCAAGAAGCTGCTAAAGGAAAATAAGTATTCTTTTAGTGCAAACAATACTAAGGCTCCCTTTTGGGAGCTTTTTTTGTTACGATTAGCCGGCTTTTTACTTTCACCCTCAAACCTTTTACCTTTATCCCCATGAAATACCTTATCGTTGGCCTGGGAAACATCGGCTCCGAATACGCGGATACTCGTCATAATATTGGCTTTATGGTTGCAGATGCTCTGGTTAAAAAAAATAGCACAAGTTTTTCTAACCTGCGCCTGGCCTATTACTCTGAGTTTAACTTTAAGGGACGAAGCGTTCATATTATTAAGCCAACCACCTACATGAATTTAAGCGGGAAAGCCGTGAATTACTGGATGCAGGAATTAAAAGTCCCCCTGGAAAATGTCTTGGTTATTGTTGATGACCTGGCCATCCCTTTTGAATCAATTAAATTGAAACCAAAGGGAAGTAATGCCGGACATAACGGACTTAAAAGTATTGAGGCGTCTGTCGGGGGACAAAATTATGCGCGTTTACGCTTCGGTATTGGCGATAACTATCCGAAAGGCCGTCAGGTAGATTATGTGTTGAGTGGTTTTGATGATGATGAAATACCAGCTTTACCTGGCCTGATTGACAGGTGTATAGAAATGATAGAAAGCTTTGTTACCGTAGGTGTGGAATTAACTATGACGAGATTCAATAATAAATAATGTAAATTATTATGGAATTGTAGTGGTTTATTTATCTTCCTTTATAAATATAAACCTATGCGCAATTCTTTACTTAAAATATTATTCGGAGCAGTCACCTTTTTGGCACTGTCGTCAACCAGCTTCGCACAAGTTCAAACCGAATATTCCAGATTAACGACCCGTATAGATTCATTAGCTAACATAGGTTTACCCAAATCTGCTCTGGCTGAAATTGAAAGGTTAAATAATTTGGCCCGCAAGGAGAAAAATACTCCTCAGCAAATTAGAGCAACAATTTATAGGATGACCTTCCAATCTTATCTGGAAGAGAACGCTCTTGTATCAATAATTAATCAATTAAAAGATGATATTACTCAAGCGGAGTATCCGGTAAAACCGGTTTTACAATCATTGCTCGCAGAGATTTACTGGAAATATTATCAGCAAAACCGGTATCAGTTTAGTCAACGCTCGGAGCTGGAAAACCCTGACGAAGACTTTAACCGATGGGATTTAAGAACAATTAATAGGGAGGTTGCAAGATTATATAAGCTTTCACTAAATAACTCCACAACTCTGCAAAATACTCCGGTAAGTGTTTTAAATGGAGTATTAATCGGAGACTCTTCAACAAGATATTTACGTCCAGCCTTATACGATTTACTGGCCCATCGCGCTTTAGATTTTTTTCTGAGCGAGGAATCTACACTGTTGAACCCAAAAATGCCTTTCAGTCTGAAAGACGCGAGTTTGTTTTCTGACAATGAGGCTTTTTTGAACACCCCGATAGTCACTTCTGACACAGTATCTAATAGTTATCATGGTATTGGCTTATTGAAAGATATTACGCGGTTTCATTTGAGTAGCAATAATAATGCGGCCCTGGCTGATATTAATCTAAGACGCCTTGAATACGTTTTTAATAAATCCGTTCACCCTTTCAAAGATTCGTTGTACTTGCGAAGCCTGAATGAGATGGTTTCGAGATTTTCAGGCAATGAGATTAGCGCAGACGCATTAGTAAAATTGGGGCAGTTTTATAAGCGAAAAGATAGTTTGAAAACTGCCAAAAGCTTTCTTGACCATACGATTCTCACATTTCCTGGAGGCATTGCAAGTAAAAATGCCTCTAATTTGATTAAAGAAATAGAGCAAACTGAAGTATCAGTTGCAGTAGAAAATGTTAATATCCCGGCAAAGCCCATCTTAGTTCTACTGAATTATAGAAATGTAAGTAATGTCAGATATCAGCTGTTCAAGCTTTCTGAAAAGCAATTAAGAGATATATCAAAACTTGACGAAAGAGGAACCCGTTGGAGAAATGAAAGGATTCAACCATCAGAAGCTTTGATTAAGTATTTAAGTGATCAAAAGCCGATTAAAGAAGAAACGATTACCCTAATTAATCCGGGTGATTACAGAAAACATAGTACCGAGTTTAAACTGGACCCTTTGGGTGCGGGGAATTATTTACTGGTAAGCAAAAATGGTGAAGGTGATGATAAGGCGGGAACAAACCTGGTTGAATTTAAAGTAAGTATGCTGTCTTATTCCACAAGAATTAACCCTTTTGGAGAATTAGAGCTTAGAACAGTAAATAGGGAAACCGGTGCTCCGCTGTCAAATGTGAATGTTATTGTTAAAGAAATTCAATATTCATCCGGCGTTCGAAATGATATCACGGTCGGAACCGGGCTGACAAATGAAAATGGTGAATTTCTTTTGCCCGATGAAAAACGCAGTGGAAAACAAACTTCTATAAGCCTTTCAGTTCCGGGTGATTATTTCCAGGATGATGCTCAGTATCTTTATGGGGCGCTTTTAACATCTGAAGACAATGAAACAGATAGGACGATTCTTTTTACCGACCGTCATATATACCGCCCCGGGCAAACTATTTATTTTAAAGGCATACAACTTGTTCAATCAAAATCGAAATCCCAGCTTATTAGCAGTGAAATAATTGAGGTTGAGTTTAGCGATGCAAATCGTAAAGAAATCAGTTCTCTTGAATTGAAGACAAACGAGTTTGGAACCTTTGCCGGTTCATTTATCATCCCTCAAAACACATTGAACGGACGTTTTACGATTGAAACAGATGATGGTAGTATCAGTGTACAGGTTGAAGAATATAAAAGGCCAACGTTTGAGGTTGAGCTCGACCCGGTAAAAGATAGTTACCGGCTGAATGATTCTGTGACAATTACGGGAAGGGTTAAGGCTTTTTCCGGATATGGAATATCTCAGGCGAATGTAGCCTATCGTATAACCAGGCGGAAAGCCGATTATAAAAATTTCCGCTACAATTATTTTAATAATCAAACCGAAATTGAGTCGGATACAATCCGTTGTAATAATGCCGGCGAATTCAAGATTAGATTTAAAGCGATACCAGAGGACAGAGCTTCGCAA
>CBIHLM010000088.1:0-15789 GCA_966210515.1 uncultured Pedobacter sp. | reverse complement strand
GTATAAAAACCATTCAGTATTATTGGAAAGATTAAGATTTTGAGCAGAAAAACGAAAACATCACTTCCTGAAGCCGAGCTAATAAAAGCGATGCGGCAGAAACAAAAAATTGGATCTGAGGCATTGTATGATATGTACTCAGCATCTTTATTTGGCGTTATCGTAAGAGTTGTCCAGGATCATGAACTTGCTGAAGATTTACTGCAAGACACTTTTGTCAAAATATGGAACTCTGTTGATTCGTATGATGAAACAAAAGGACGACTCTTTACATGGATGGTGAATCTTGCCCGTAACCTGGCGATTGATAAATTGAGGTCAAAAGACTTCAGAAATAATAGCAAGAACCAAGATATCGAAAACTCCGTAATTAGCATTGATGAACAGCGGAACACAACGTTAAACCCCGAAGTTCTTGGCGTAAGGGACATGGTAAATAATCTGAGGCCCGAAGCAAAAGCAGTCTTAGACCTAATTTATTTTAAAGGGTATACGCATGTTGAGGCTTCAGAAGAATTAGGGATACCTCTTGGCACAGTAAAAACAAGACTGAGGTTAGCGATTATCAGTTTAAGAAAATTATTCAATTAAATTGGAAGATTTAAAGACATATATTGAAAGCGGAGTTTTGGAGCTTTACGTCCTTGGCGACTTAACAGTCACTGAAAGGCATGAGGTTGAATTAATGCTTGAAAAACACCCTGCACTGAGGGAGGAACTTGTTGAAATTGAAAAATCATTACAAAAATATTCGGAAGCACATGCCGAAGAAGCACCTGAGCACCTCCGATCAAAAATTTTAGACAGGCTGGAAATAGCCGATGAAGAAAAAGATACTCCCGTGGTTCCTATTGCAAATTCAGGAAATAAAACGGACTTCTTTAAATATGCATTCGCCGCTTCAATCGCCTTATTGCTAATAAGCTTAATTGCCATTATTAATCTGAGCAGTCAGCTTAGAGAATCAAATAATCAAATAGCTGTTCTTCGCGAATCAAATCAGAAGTTTTCTAGTCGGGTGAATTATGTTGAGGGTCAACTTGATGAGGCAAGGCAATCACTAAAAATATTTCACAATCCTGAACAATACAAACTTGTAAACCTCAAAGGAACCCAAAATGCTCCTTCGGCGAGCATGATGGTAGCTTTTAGCGCTGAAAAAGAAGAAGTTATGATTGACTTAGCTTCTCTCAAAATGCCTGCGAACGATGCAGAACATCAGTATCAACTTTGGGCGCTGGTTGACGGTAAGCCGGTGGATCTTGGTGTTTTTGACGCCAAAACCGATACAGCGGGAATGGTAAAAATGAAATCTATAAAAGCAGCGCAGGCATTCGCAGTAACGTTAGAACCCAAGGGTGGAAGTGTGACTCCGACTATGGAGCAAATGATGTTGATGGGATCGATTTGATACTTCTACATTTGACCCTTATTCTTCTTTATTTCCCGCTTAACTTCCTTCAGCAGGCGCACTTTAAAAAACACAAATAAAGCCGCGGCAAATACCGCGACAATAACTATGCTGTAACGTTCCTGATTGATCCCCCAGATGAAACACATAACCATTGTAAAAATGGCTATGTTATAAAACACATTTAAAAGTACTTTTTTAAACATCTTAATAAACGGGCATAGAAGGATCGTATTTCTCTTTCCAGGCCAGGATACCACCTTCAAGATTATACAGGTTATCAAAACCTAAAGTTTGGAGCTGCATAATCGCAGCCGCACTACGCTTGCCACTGCGGCAGTGCACAATTACAGGTTTGTCTGTCTCAATCTTTTCCGATTCGATCATTATTCCTGATAATGGAATATTTAAACCGCCCAGATTTGACACTTCATACTCAAAGGTTTCTCTAACGTCAATCAGCTGAAAATCCTCACCATTATCAATTTTTCTTTTTAATTCCTCTACAGTTATTTCTTCCATTTCGCAGAATTTTTAAACAAAGATAGCACTAATCCAGTATTTGCTTTAGATGTTATCTTTACACCCGGATATTAAATTTTAGTTTATTTGTAACAACTTGCACCACAGGTCGTTTTATAAAATATTATTCTCTCAGTTTAATGAAGAAAATTACTGACTTTTTCTGGTTTTGTTCCGGAGCACATGTTGATACCTTAAAAAGATTTCCTACAGAACAGAACAAATATGTGGGAATAGGTGCAACTATATTTTTCACTGCTCTATTCGCCACCCTATCTGGTGGCTATGCAATGTATTTTGTCTTTGCAGGAACTACCGCCGCAATTCTTTTTGCAATTTTCTTCGGGCTAATCTGGGGGCTTGCCATCTTTAACATGGACCGGTACATCGTTTCGAGCATAACCAAAACCGGAACCACTAATCAGCAGATCCTGCAGGCTACTCCCCGTATTTTGCTGGCAATTATGATTGGTATCGTAATATCGCGACCTTTAGAGCTGAAAATTTTCGATAAGGAAATTCGCGAAAAGCTAAAAACAAGCTACCTCAACGGCCAGCGGTCAAAAATTGACACCCTCAACAATACATTTAACAACAAATATGTCACAGAACTGAATAAAATCGTTGATTTAAAAGCCGAAAAAGACTCACTCGAAAGAGACATCACCCTATCGAGATACGTTCTGAACCAGGAAATATTTGGCGATAAAAGCAACCAGACTTCGGGTAAAGTAGGCTACGGAACTTATGCAAAGCAAAAAGAAGCGGTGCTTAATCAGAAGGCACAGCGACTGGAAACCGTGCGGGGAGAAATGGCCTCTTTTGAGAATTATATATTAAAAAGGAAAGACCTTGAGGGCATAACCAGCGATCGGATGTTTAGTGCCAAACAGTTAGATAGTTTATCGAACGTAGCCGGCTTTGCCGACCGTAACTGGGCATTAGGGCAACTCAGCTTCAATACAGATGGCAGCAGAGATTTGGGCACGTATCTGGCAATTTCCTTTATTAGCATGTTGTTTATTCTGTTCGAATGTTTGCCGGTTTTCGTAAAACTGATGAGCCCGATCGGACCATATGATATTGCGCTGCAAAACGTGGAGCAGTCCGCAGTACATGGTTCTTATAAAAATAAAGAATACGACATTGCAGTAACTGATGGCATCCAGGATACTAAAGTGGAGACTGAGATACATAAACAGAAGCAGATTATAACCGGAAAATCTTCGCGGGAGTTAGAGAATTACCCATGGGATTAGCAGGATACCCTTGACCAAGATCGGTTTAATCTTAATATTTCTGTACGGAGCCATATTTGTAAGATTGCATTTTAAACATCGATGAAAAACGTTTTTCTATTATACATCACTCTTTTCCTTGCTTCCTGTGCCGTACAAAAACCCGAAAATCTTATAAAAAACACTGAGGTTGAGAGACTAATCCGACGGCTTTCTGCAGATGACCTGCAGGGAAGAGAAGTTTTTACACCGGGGATTGAGAAGGCCGCAAGCTTTATTGAAGACGAATTCAGACAAATAGGTTTGCAGCCTCTTAAAGGTTCGAATGACTTCAGACAAGAATTTTCAAAACTAAGCATTAAACCGGCCACGCTAAGTGTTACCGTAAACGGAGATATTTTAGATGAAAACCAGGTGATGGTGGTTACCGATAAAGCGGGTATAAACTGGACAAACGAAAGTGGAGTGGAAACACAATATATCAAGCCGGGCGAAACTTTTATGTCGCGCTACCGCGAAATAATGCGACTTGACAAACCGGTAGTTGTATTTGTAGACAAGCAGTTTTTAGACGCCTTTAATCGGGTCCGTAATTTTTTCATGGGAGACAGAGTTTTAGACGAAGCGAATGATAAAACTGCCGCAGTTTTCATCATTGGAACAGAAAACCCCTCATCTTACCAGATAAATTTCAGCAATCAGATTTTAAAAGCACCACTTTATAATATTGCAGGCATCATTCCCGGTAAGTCAAAGCCAAATGAATTTGTAATATTTTCCGGGCATTACGATCATTTAGGAATTATTGACGAGGTTGAAGGAGATTCTATAGCCAACGGGGCAGATGATGATGCTTCAGGAATTACAGCTGTGATATCATTGGCCCGCTACTATAAAAAATTGAACAACAATGCCCGTACACTAATATTTGTTGCCTTTACCGGCGAGGAGTCGGGCATGTTAGGATCTGAACATTTTTCAGAAAAACTGAACCCGGAAGAAATAACGGCTATGTTTAATATTGAAATGATCGGAAAAGAATCCAAATTCGGAAAGAACTCTGCTTTTATTACAGGATTTGATCGTTCGGACTTCGGAGAAATTCTGCAGAGGAATCTTAAAGGAACGGGATTCACCTTTTATGCTGACCCTTACACCGAGCAGCAATTATTTTATCGAAGCGACAATGCTACCCTTGCAGCACAAGGCGTACCGGCTCATACAATTTCAACTGTCCAAATCGATAAGGATGAATATTACCATACGGTGGATGATGAATTTGAAACGCTAAACGTTGACAATATTACAGCCACCATAAAGGCTATCGCTCTAAGCTCAAGAAGTATTGTTGCAGGAGCCGAAACACCAGCGAGGATACCTCCGTTAAAGCCGGCAGAACCTTAGATTGTTAAGCGCATTACATAATCATCCAACACAAACCCGAAATAAGGAATATCCACTTCTTCAAATACCTCGAACCCATATTTTCTGTAAAAGAAATATGCCGGATTTTTGCGATTGACGTTCAGTTGCAGAATTTTCGCGCCCTTTGCCTTTGAATCATTCCTGATAAAATCTGTGAGTAACCTTCCGATTCCTTTCCCTTGTTTTTCAGATAAGATATAGAGCTTATGAATTTTAGAAATAGAGTCGGAGATAGAATACGACGCAAAAGCAATTGCTTTTTGATCATCTTTTACCAATAAAAAAATACAACCCTCATTAAATTGTGATTGCAGACTTTCGTGAGAATACATTTCGGTCAGCATTAACTCAATTTGTTGCGCTGATAAGATGTCCTGATAAGCCGAGGGCCAGATTTGATAAGCAAGGTTGTGGATCTCTGGAATATCCTTAAGGCTGGCTATCCTGATTTCCATACAAAGGTTTAAAGTGTTTCGGCGATAAAAGTAAAGGGCTGTTCGAAGGTTAACGTATAAAAGCCTTCCTTCTCTGTTTCAAAAACATGTTCAGTTATTGGTATCAAGCCCGAAACATGCAAATTATTCGCTTCAAGGAGTACCTCTATTTCTTCGCCTGCGGTTTGCCATTTACTAAAGCCTGACTTTACCGGAAATATCTTTTGATAGGGCGTAAGCACAACTAAATCTATTCTGTCTACATACAAAACATAATCTTTAGCGCAAAAGGTGTCCGTAATAATATTTACCGCAGGATATTGCTCTCCTGTTAAAAATTTAAGAGCATCCTGTAAAGGATCATCTTCAGTATGAATTACAAGCGTTTGTGGCTGTGCAGGATAATGAAGGTCATTACTAACCACGCCATCAATCTTTATCCCAAATGAATCGACTGTTTCGAACATCTCTTCGGTAACAATAACCGTAGGGCTCCACTCTAAAAGCTGACCAAGATTTTCGTGGTTAAAGCCTTCCATATTAATGATAAGCAAAGCCGGCTCTTGTTTTTCCCGTATAATGTGGTGCGATGACATAAAGGCAAAAGTACTGAAGACTTAATATACTTTTTTATAAATTTCCTTGAATGCTGAAGCAGGATTATCCGCCTTATTTACGGCTGCAGATAATGCAATTCCATACACGCCGGTTTGCATTAAAGCATCCACATCTTCTATTTTAACGCCGCCTACAGCCAAAACAGGAGCCGAAATATTAACTGCCTTCATTTTTTGTATAATAGCTTCGTATCCTGAAATCCCTAAAAGAGGGTAATCGTTGGGTTTTGTCTCCGTCAGATCAAAAGGGCCGCAACCAATATAATCCACCGCGTTACTTGCGGCTATCCGCTTAATATCCTCAAAAGTATTAGCCGAGGCGCCAAGTGTTTTCTCCGCGCCAATCATCTTGCGGATTGATTGAAAATCAGCTTGCATATCTTCAATATGTACTCCCTGAATATCCGCTTTGTCTAAAAGGTGTGCATGATCGGTAACAATTAAAGTTGCTCCCCAGTCGTCGCAAATTGTGGCTATCTGGTGAAGATCCTTTAAAAGCTCATCATCATTTTTTGACAGGCAACGATATTGGATCCATTTGCTTCCTGCTTCGCAGGCAATCTGAGCTTGTTCTATATGGCTGCGGCTATCCATATCTTGTGTTAAATAATGCAGCTTTGCTATAAATTTCTTCATGTTAAAAAACGAATTTTAAGTAGGTTCTAATTACTTTAATACTTCAGTAATGGGCTGCCCGATATTACCGTTAGGTTCCTGAATACGAAGTAAAGCCGCAAGCGTTGAGGCTACATCCGACATGCTTGTTAATCTGTGAGTCTTGCCCTGTTTAATTCCCCAACCCATAAATACCAGAGGGATGTGAGTATCATAGGGATTCCAGGTTCCGTGGGAGGTACCGGTCACTTCGGTTCCGTAACCCTGATAATATCCCGGATTTAAAATGATCTGGATTTCGCCGCTGCGCTTCTCGTTATACCCGTTAATTATTTTAGATTTCAAAGCCTCGGGTATTGTCTCATTGTCCATATTTTTCATATCGACCGCATAGGCAACCGCAGCCTGGCTGGTATAATAAGTGATCACCTCCTTCTTGATCTGGTCAATGTCTAAGCCCTTTTCGCTTAAAAGCGGATAATTAAAATGCACCTGATAATTATACATGGACCTTACTATTTTATCGCTGCCGAATTTCTTTGATAAAATTTTATTGAGCTCTTCCACTCCGCGTGTAGAGTTGCGTGTACCGTTCCAAACGCCGGCCGGAATTTTATGATCTCTTAAAAAGTTAGGATTATGTGCCGCACCATGATCTGCAGACAGAAATATGGTATACTGTCCCTTCCCTACTCTGTTATCCAGGTAAGTTAAAAATTCAGCGATATCTTTATCAAGCCGCAAATACATATCTTCCACTTCCACCGAATTTGGACCAAACTGATGTCCGAGATAATCCGCAGAAGACAGGCTTACCGCAAGAAAATCGGTCGATTCGCCCTTGCCCATCCCTTCGCTGGCGACAGCTTCTTTCGCAAAGCTTAAAGTATAGGTATTTGCAAAAGGCGAGTTTCGTATAGGCCCCCAACCGCTCGCTTTATCGCCCCCGATCTTATGCGGAAATACCGGAGCATCTTCGCTTTTAAACTTCCCCTCATAACGTGAAGAGTTATCCGGACTGCTTTGTTTATAAGATTCAACCGGGTAAAGCGTTTCCCATTTCCGGCTGAGTTTTTCAACAGATCGCTTATTATTAAAACTCTCTACCCAAGCTGGCAAATTAGCTCTATAATACGTACTAGTAATCCAATTTCCGGTCAAATCATCAAACCAATAAGCCGCATCGGCAGAATGTCCCGCAGGTAATATACCGCCCCGATCTTTAAGAGCAATGCCAATTACTTTTGAACGGAAATTTGTAGCCAGCTTTAATTCGTCGGTAACTGTACTTGCTAAAAGATTTCTGGGCGACATTCTGCCCGCTTTAGAAGTAGTTCCCACAGATTGCACTGTAGTATCCTCGGTGCAATACATATTATATCCGGATGATTGTTCAATCCAGTTATTGCCCGAAATTCCATTTATTGAAGGAACGGAACCTGTATACAAACTTGAGTGGCCGCAGGCTGTATACGTTGGGATATAAGATATCTGCGTATTTTCGCAGCTGAAGCCGTCATTTAAAAGGCGCTTGAATCCGCCCGAACCATAGCGCTCATAATAGCGGTACAGAAAATCCCACCGCATCTGATCTACCACCAGCCCCACCACCAACTTAGGTCGCGGCAAAGATTTTTTCTGCGAATAAGCAATAGAAGAAGCAGCTATCAGTAAGATTAAAAGACAGTAACGAATTTTCATGGCTCAAATATCGTTAACTATCTGGTTTCGTAATGTAATTTTTAGGATTAGAAACATAATCGTATTAAATGCGGTGAGGGATAATCTGCCCTAATTACTCAATCCATTCCCAAGCCTCCAATTATTGCCCTGAATCCTGGCCTGAAATCCGCTTGAAATTATAATTAGATTTCAACCCCGCCCAACAATAACTTGTTTTTTCTGTTTCATTATTAGACAAGTAAAAGTCAAAAGAAAGGTAAAAATCAATGTTCGAAATATTCAATACAGATGCAGAAAGTCCGCAGGATGTTAAAAGTCTTCGAGACGCTTTGCTTCGGTCAATAAAAGAGGAATTACAAATAGTAGAAGGCGGGGAAGGAAAACATATAAGAGGAATACAATTGTTCATTACATGTCCTGAAAATGAAAAACATGTATACGAATCGGCAGTGTACATTGAAGAGCCTCAACTCTTTAAACAGGAAGTTCAGCGAATTGCTGACGATTACGCTTTAGACCTGCCGCAAGGCTGGACACTGGAGATCAATTTTGTCGACATATTTCCGCCGGAGGCAAAAAAACTTGCCGAAGTACACGCTGCATTATTCATAAAAACTCGTCAGCAGGAAATACACAAAACCGGAACCGCTTACATCAGGGTACTTAGCGGCCAGGCGGAAAAAGAAGAATATGAGATCCGCTCAGATTCGGGAAAGATAACCATAGGCAGAGAGAAAAGAGCCCAGACGGACGACGGCTTTTTTAGAATAAACACCATTGCGTTTCCTGGAGATTGCGGAAACGATTGTAATAAATACATCAGCCGGCAGCATGCACATATCGAATGGAACAACGATGCCGGTTGCTTTATGCTTTTTGCAGATGATGGCGGCGTACCACCAAAAAATAAAATTAAAATCAAGTCGATAGACAATGACAATCCGATAAAATTAAACTCCACCCATATCGGACATCGTTTAAAAGAAGGTGATCAAGTGATACTGGGAGAAACTGCGGTGATCGAGTTTTCAACTTCGGCACAGTCTTAGATATATTTTAAATTATCATAATATCAGCGAAAGTCTGATAAATACCAGAAGAAAGACTTATGCGTTTTAATAAACCTCATAAATCTTTGATATAGAATCATGGCCAGAATATTTACCATAACAGAAGGATTAGAGAATATGGGCGCTTTGCGCACCGGTGGACAGGGATCTGTTTACAAAGGAAGACGTACGGGCCAGATAATTACCGCTGTTAAATTGCTGCCAACTCCAATCCATGCAGAAAATAATAACGATAAAAACTTCAGAGATTTCCAAAATGAGGTATTAAAACTAAAACGGGTAAATCAGGAACCTAACCCGAATGTGGTTAAAATCTTAAATTCTGGAATTACCGAAAGCGGTTCGCTGCCATTTATTGAAATGGAATACATTGAGGGGCCGGACTTAGAAGAACTGTTAAAACCTCCTCACGACTCAGTATTCAGCATCCGTGAAGCGATTAAGGTAGCCGATCAACTATCTAATGCATTGGCTCACTGCCATAAAGTGAATGTAAAGCATGGCGATATTAAGAGCAATAATGTAAAGCTGAATGTTCATTCCGGCAATTATATGCTTTTGGATTTCGGCCTGGCGGTAATGTCAGATGAGCAACGCCGAACCAGCCTGCGGCATGCAGGAGCTATTGAATTTATGGCTCCGGAGCAAAACTCCGGCGAAATGCTTTTTGAAACAGATGTCTACAGTTTTGGTGTAATACTTTTTGAACTTGTGGCCGGGACTGTCCCTTTTCCTTTACAGGATAATGGCGAAACTTCCAGAAATGCGGTAATGATTTCGCATTTGGAAATGCCTGTACCAGATATTCTTGAGCTTCGGAGACAAAACCTGCCGAGGAAATGGTCGGATGAAAAAAAAGAACTTGAGATGCGTGTTCCGATGTGGCTGCTCAGCATCATCGCAAAATGTCTGGAAAAAAAGCCAGAGAACAGGTTCAAAAATGGTATAGACCTTCACGAAACGATTGTATTAAATAGCACATCCCAAGCCGATTCATACAATCCCGGATCCGGGTTCAGTAATTTAGCCGTGCTCCAAAGTGAAAACGAACGATTAAAGAGTCTTTTACTACAATATCAGCAAGCAATAAGAAAAAATGGCGCTGCTGGTTTAACCGCTTTACAGGACACAAAATTGCAAAAAGAAGCGGCAGCTTATACAGTGCATTCAGAAGCGAATAAAACCCGAAGCCGCCAATCAACATCAAGTGCTTTAAAACCAGTATTGATTGGTCTGGTCATTCTTCTATCATCCCTCGGTCTTTTCGCTGGCTTCTCTTTTATCAACAGCCGCAATGCTTCAACAGCCATTGATACTACAGCATTTTATGCCGAAAAAGAGCGGTTGAGAGATTCTATTTTAACCCTTGAACGTTTAAACGCAAGAAGGGTTCAGGATTCGATAGATTTGTCCAGAAGATATTTTGCATTAAAAGAAAAAGAAACAAAACAAGAGGAAGAAATTATTGCAAAACAGGAAGAAGAATTAGTGAAAGAGGAAAAGAAAAAAAAGCGTAAGTTTTTCGATATAAGATTTGAAAAACGCAATTAAAAAAATCTTTCAAACGTATGAAAATTAAATAAATGGGTAAAGTATTCACAATAACAGAAGGCTTGGAAAATATGGGTGCGTTGCGCACCGGGGGACAGGGCTCTGTCTACAAAGGCAGGCGCATTGGCGAAATTATAAGCGCCGTAAAACTTTTACCCACTCCCATTCATACGGAAAATAATGATGATAAGAATTTCAGAGACTTCCAAAACGAAGTAGAGAAACTTAAAAAGGTTAATGAAGAACCGAATCCTAACGTTGTAAAGATACTTAACTCTGGTATCACCGAAAGCGGCTCCTTCCCTTTTATAGAGATGGAATTTATAGAAGGGCCCGACCTTGAAGAACTTCTTAAGCCACCTCACGACACTGTTTTCAGCATTCGTGAGGTAATTAAAGTTGCCGATCAACTATCAAATGCGCTGGCTCATTGCCATAAGGTTTCGGTTAAACATGGCGATATAAAAAGCAATAATGTAAAGTTTAACATCCGTTCGGGAAATTATATTTTACTTGATTTTGGCCTTTCGGTGATGTCTGACGAGCAACGCCGGAGCAGCTTGCGCCACGCCGGAGCCATCGAGTTTATGGCCCCTGAACAGAACGAAGGAAAAATGCTTTTCCAAACAGACGTTTATAGCTTTGGAGTGATTCTCTTTGAACTGATAGCAGGTGTTGTTCCTTTTCCTTTGCAGGATAATGGAGAAACGGCCAGGAATACCGTGATGGTTTCGCATATGGAAACCCCTGTTCCGGATGTGATGGAGTTGCGAAGAAAAAATCTTCCCGACAATTGGTCTCCCGAGAAGAAAGAAAGTGAAATGCAGGTACCCGCCTGGTTGCTGAAAATTCTTGCCAAATGCCTTGAGAAGAAGCCTGAAGATCGTTTCAAGGATGGCGTAGAACTGCACGAAGCCATAATCTCCAAAAGCATTTTATCAATCGGAGAACCTACCGACCGCGTAAAAAGTACTGCGGTGCTGCAAAGTGAAATAGACCGCTTAAACGCACTGTTGTTGCAGTATCAGGGTGCAGCGATTACCAGTCCCGGAATAGCTGCCGTCCCAAAGCACCAACGTAATGAAGAAATATATGGTAGCGGCAAAAAATCTTCTGTGAATGTATCCAAGCCGGTTTTCTTTACTTTACTTATTTTATTAGCTGCCCTAGGAGGGTTTGCAATGTTCTCCCTGTTTAATAAGGATAATGAATCTACCTTCGAAGAAGTGAGTACCACGGCTACGGATAGTCTGGACACCGATAGCACTAATGTGAGTGAGAGCCAAAAGGAGGCAAACGAGCAGGAGGCCATTCGACAGCGTACTGCCCGCGCTGTTGCCCGAAGAGATTCCATTAGAGTTGCTGACAGCATTAAATTGCTTGAGCCAGCCGAAGAGGTTCCTCTTGAAGATGAAACCATGGATAACGAAATGCAGATTGACACCTCATCGGAGAGACCCTTAGGTAGTACAGACACTGATCCGCCCAAAATACCGGATCGAAAAAAATATACGCTTGCGGTAAACAAGGCTTTTTTTTATTCAGAACCAAACCTACGCACAAAAAGGAATGCACATCTCGTTCATTGGAACAATCCTGAACTTACAGCCTTAGATGAGAAAAACGGGTTTATTTATGTCGTTTTCTTCAATACTGCCGGACAGATCACAAAGGGCTGGTTACGAAAAAGTGATTTGAAAAGAATCGGAAGATAAGGCATTTCAGGCTTGTCATATCGAGAGTGAAACCGCACGAATCGAAAAATCCTAAAGCCGGCTGACCCGGCTCCTGGCCGCTTTCTCTGGATAAAATCCAGATTTCAGTCCCAATTTCGTTTTATACCATTGAATGGCCCTCACCCACTCCTCCTGTTCTTCTATAATCCGATTGCTGATATTCTCAAAAATAAACACAAATTTATCGGCCACCTCGCACAGCAAGCACTGCGATCTATCTGTCACTCCTGACTCCGGAAGCTTGGTTACCCTTATCCTAAGATCGCCACCATTTTCACAAATGAAGTCCACATGCGGTGCATCCCGATAGCGTACCAGTAAATATTTACCTTCGATGTACATATTAATCCATTTAAACGTTTGAAACTCGATCAATGGTCTCGACCAGCTGGCTCAAACCAAAAGGTTTTGAAATGAAAGAATTGCATCCATACGTGCCCAAAGATTCGAAAACCCTTGGGTAGGCAGACATGATAATAACCGGGATGTGTTTTGTAGCCGGATTGGATTTAATCTGATGACAAATCTCGCCTCCGTTTACCTGACCGATAAGATAGTCGAGCAAAATAACATCCGGACTATAATCATCCACGGTTTTTAGTATAGTTAAACTTTCAGCAGCTGTCCTCACCTGAAAATTTTCATAAGAAAGCGCTTCTTCTAAAGCTTCCAAGATAGAAACATCATCATCCATCACTAAAACCTTCCTTGTCATATCTTTCCTTTTATAGATTAAATCCATACAAAACCGTTTGTAAGGCTGACTGATCCCTATCATTTAAATCCACAAGAATTTCAGTCTCGTCTACACCCAATGCCATTTGGCGCGGTTCCTGGGTAATGTTAAAAAAGGTATCGTATTCAAGAGGCATTGTCTCTAAGCGGGGCCTCCGCGTAACAGGTGTAAGTGTAATTGTAACATCTGTAATGCCTTTATCTATACTTTGAGTATTCGATAAACAGTATTTGTAGCCCTGTTCAATTAAGTAATCTAAAATAGATGGTGTAAGTTGAATTTTCATTTATATTGTGATAAGATGTAAGTTGTATCAAATTTAATGGTCTGGCATTTCCAAAAGAAGGTGGCAAATACGTTTAATGTCAGGGTAAATACCTGTTTAATAGCGAGAACAAGAAAGCTCTGCTATTTCGCCGGTATACTGAAAAAGAACTTTGCACCTTTATTTTGTTCACTTTCGAACCAAATCTGACCTTTATGCTTTCTAACAATTTCCGCAGAGATATAAAGACCAAGTCCGCTTCCGGAAATATTTTTTTCGCCCACCAGGTTGGTTCTTGAAAATCTCTTAAAAATTTTATTCTGTTCTTCGAAGGGAATACCTATTCCAAAATCCTGAACACTTACGGTCACTGTCTGAGAAATGAGATCAGGAAAAACTCTAACGATTATAGAGTTCGTTTCAGGCGAATATTTAATAGCATTTGAAAGAAGATTTGTGAGCACCTGGGTTATCTTAACCTTATCGGCGTTTACCGTGCAGGCGCATAATTCCTCAATTTTGATCTCATGCTTTTTTTGAAGCATTCTAAAATCTTCAACCGTTTCAGCAACCAGTTCGGATAGATCGAACTCCTCGAAATTCAGAGCCAGCTTATCAGACCGAATGTGCGAAACATCAAGTAAAAGGGCGGCTAACTGAATTAACTTTTCTGCTTGCTCTTCAATTTTTTGAAGGTATTTTTTTACCATTGGAGAGGCTCCTTCGATATTTACCCGCTGAAGCACCTGTGCTGATGCTTTAATAACAGTTATAGGAGTTTTTAACTCGTGCGTTGCGATACTTATAAAATCATCTTTTTCTTGCTGAAGAGTTCTTTCATCCGTTATATCCTCGATAGAAAGAATATTAACGATACAATTGTCGGGTGCCGAAATAGCACGTTTTGCATGAATAACAAGTATTCTTGACTTCCCGGAAGGTGACATGTATCGCAGTTCAAAATTTTTACAATCATGCTGCTGCGGCAGAATCTCATTAAACAAGTGCTCAAGGTGCTTCTGATCTAAGCCCGGCGTTAAGGTATAGAAGTTTTTCTCCGAAGACTCTTCTTCATTCAATTGAAATAGCTCGTAAAAGCTCTTATTAGCTTTCTTAATGCTGAGATTTTGATTTAAAATAACTACCGGCTCTTTACTTGTTTCGATAATATTACTGGCAAGAGACATCGCCTCAATGGCGTTGTTTTGAGATTTCTTTTTCTCTTCAAGGTTATGAATAATATGAGTGAACCCCTGATGCCTATTCTGTTCATCGAACAGGGGAAAGACGATGCTCTTTGCCCAAAACAACGTGCCATCCTTGCAGCAATGAAACTCCTCGGTTATTACTTTACCATTTTGCAAAGCTGTTTCTAATAAAAACTGGGGAAGCTTATTGCTTTTATCTTCATCTGTAAATAATATCGAGCAACCTAATCCGAGAATCTCATGTTTAGCATAGTTAAACAAATGCTCTGCACCAGAATTCCAGCTATTTATCTCGCCATTACGGGTAGTGGTATAAACGGCATAATCCTGTATGCTTTCCAGAACCTGCTCAAAGAAGGCTTCACTATACCTAAAGTATCTGTCGTCACAATCAGTAGAAAATAGGTCTATCTGCGGTTCCATATCAACCAATAAACGTGTATTTTCACCTGATGAGAGCATTTGCAAGGGCTCGTGAGTCAGCTTATAAAAAGTCTGATAGCCGTTTGGAAGTTCAGGAAGTTGGGGCTTCTCTTTCATCGGACTTAAGCGGATTGTTTCAAAACCATCGTCGGTATACAACTCGGATCTGGCAAGGGCGTAGGTATACCCCTGGTCGATAAGCATTCCGAGGATTTGCGGCGTTAATAGAATTTCCACTGGTTTAGGATAAATGTTTTTTAATTCCTCGTTATGAATCAAGAGCTTGCCTTGTCTATGCTAATCTACCGCAAGCTTATTCATTCTTAAAACCTTGCCTATTCCCTGATATAATTCTGCAAGGTCAAAAGGTTTTGGGATAAAATGTTCGCAGCCCACCCTGCGCAATAAATCGATGCTGGTTTTATAAGCCGATATAATGATTACGGGAAGATGTTGAGTTTCGCGGTTATTTTTGATTTCTTTGCACAGTTCGGCCCCATTTTTTCCGTCGAGAATCAAATCAACAATAAGTACATCAGGATTAAAATCTTGAATATCCTTAAAAATGTTATAAGTACGGCCCAATGTTTTAACTACAAAACCGTCGTAAGTAAGGGCTGTCTCTATAGCTTCCAATACTCCAATATCATCATCCAGCACTAAAACTCTCTTTGCCATATCATCATGTTTAGTAATTAAGAATCACCCTTGGCAACCGCACACTTTAACAGGTAAATAAAGTATGACTTATGATGCCTTCCCTTTTAAATAGAATTACTACAAAACTACGGATTTTTACCACGAAAGAAATACGTGGTTTGGTGGGTCAACTACCTGTTTTAAAGACAGATACCA
>CBIHLM010000087.1:0-15835 GCA_966210515.1 uncultured Pedobacter sp. | reverse complement strand
TGTTGTGTCCTGCTTTGGGGATTGCAACAGCGATGTTACGGATGTGAAAGATGATGATTCGTTAATTCAGGATCTACCTGCCCCTACATTACAATAAAAAAGCTGTTTATAAATGTTCTCCTAATAAACATTAAGATTGAACATGTATAAACAGCTTGGATAGCATTTCCTGTGCTAAATTGTTCCGCAGCGTGCTTTTATGCTTTAATTTCTCAAAACCAACAGAGTTGATTACAATTTAAACGGTAAATACCAATTCGCCTCGTTCGCCAACCTGGCACGAACTGCTCCGGCAGTAGCCATGTCACCCTTAGCCTCAAATTTAGCAGCTATTTTATTAGCAAGGTAATTAGGATCGACAGCTTTTCTTCTTAATGCCGTACGTAATAAATCAGGCCAGCGGTTTCCTTCAAAAGCCAGCTCTAAAGCAGCTTCTTCAAGCAACAAATCCTGCATGGCTCTTCGAAAGCCAGCTTCATCAGTAAATGGTTTATCTGGTTCACCTGCGTTAGTCATATCAAAATACTGAGCAGAATCGACTTTGGCTGGAAGCAGTCCATTGGATCCACGTATCCCATCATTTCTATACCAGGGAGCACGATAAGAAGGTGCATTCCCATTTCTTGCATCAAAATAAAATGGAGAATTTACATCCTTAACGGTTTGCATAATATTTGTCACATTGCTAGGTACTGAAGCAGGACGGAACGTGTTTTGTATTCCTCTATTTAACAATGCATCAGAAATTGAGTCCAACCCTACCTGGTTGGCAGCCTCCGACATACGCAGGTGCAATAACGGAGCACGATACAAGATCCATTTACCGGCAGTCTCAAACGGTTCCTGCGAATTATAATTTGGAATCAATTTTATAATCTCCGGAAGTGACTTAGACCGGTAACTATTTTGTTCACCCCTGTTTACATCGACAAGCGAATTTCCTATGCGAGTTTGATTCTCCCAGTTTTGGATGGCCAGATCTGAAGCTTTTATCTGATAATTACCCCCTGTGGCAGAATAAAGTTCAATAAATGGATTCTTGGGGCCAAACGTTTTAGAGAACGGTATTTGCCAAATAATGTTGTAATTAGAATAGCGCTCATTGTAAGCCAGCGAGAATATATCGTCCCAGTTAGCACCCACTATCTGCGACCGCCACGCACTAACTTTATAGGTTTCATACCATTGTTCGTCATTTTTCGCCGGACGCTCAATATCGGCATAGTTCATCATCTTCTGATAATAACCAGCAGCCTGTTGCCAGTTCTGCTTCCATAAATGTAAATCACCCAACAACAGGTATTTATTAACCATCATCTTCCGGGTATTGTTACCATCTAAAGTTCTGTATAATGAGCCCGAAACTATCGGGTCTTTATTCGGAAGTGCCTCGGCAAATTGAACAAGATTGGTTAACAATTGGTCAAACGGAATTCGCGGATATTTAGATTCGTCCTGAACGTCCTTAATACTTGCCAATGGATCGGTAATATATGGAATGGTACCATAATGTATGCCCAACTGCAGGTATACCCAGGTGCGTACCGCTCCTACTTCAGAGTAACGAATGTTGTAATCTGCCTCACTCAAGCGTTTGTCCTGAAGCATCCTATCCAAATTAGCCAGCACGTCATTGCAATTAATGATGATTTCGTAAAATGGCTTTGGATCCGCCCATGGATTCTCAGCGGAAACCGCATGTTCATTAATTTCACGTAAATATTTGGTAGAACGCGGAGTCACATCTTCTAAATCTGCTCTAAGCTCGTTTAGCACCATGTACTGATCAGCAACCTGAACGAATTTTCCATAGATCCCCCACACAGCCGCGTCAGCATCATTCACATTCTGATAGTTCTTGTCGTACTCCAAAGCATCCTCCGGAGATATATCAAACATCTTTTTACAGGAAAGCGTGCTTAACACCAGTGTTAATGAAAGAACACCGGCGAACAAACTTTTTATGTCTTTTTTCATACTTTTTATTATTAAACTCATCTCAATTATAACCCGATTCTAACACCTACCTGAACCGTACGGAACTGAGGTTCCAAACCAGTGTCGACACCCTGTGAAAAGATGCTGCTGGTTGCGCTGAACTCAGGGTCGTAGCCTAAATAGTTGCTTATGGTAAATATATTGTTGCCTGTTAAATAAACACGCGCAGACTTAATACCTACGTTTTTAACGGGCACATCGTAGGCTACAGAAATTGTTCTTAAGCGAAGATAAGAGCCATCCTCTATCCATCTATCCGAAAAACGAGCATTCTCATTAGGGTCGCCAAATGAAGCACGGGGAACGTCTGTTACCTGGCCTTCAGTTTTCCATCTGTTCAACATTTTCAAGGTTTGATTTTGAGTACCGCTCATAGACTCAAGGTTTCTCCTTACAGAGTTATAGATATCGTTTCCGCCGGTGAATGTAAATATGGCATCGAAAGAGAAGCGCTTATACGACAGCACATTACTGAACATTCCTCTGAACTTCGGATTTGGGTTACCGATCACCTGGCGATCATCTGCATCAATATATCCATCGTCATTCAGATCAACAAACTTTACATCTCCGGGTTGGAATTGAGTAATGGTTCCGTCAGATCTTCTGTTCTGGACATTTGCAGCAGTTACCTCTGCTGTTGATGAGTATACACCGTTGGTTTTGTATCCATAAAACAAGTTCGCGTCCATTCCTTTTTGTGTCAGAATAGTGGCACCAGCGAAATTATTAAGGATTCTGTCGCCAGGAATTGATAATATTTCTGTTTTATAGTTTGAGAAGTTTATTCCCATATCCCATTTAACGGACTTGTTCAGCAAACGGCCGTTCAGCCCCAGCTCTACTCCACGCGAGCTCATGGAGCCATTGTTTGTGAAACCGAAATCGAAACCAGTGATATTACTAACCGGTTCCAAAACCAACATATTGGTAGTTTTATTATGGAAGGCATCCAATGTAACATTTAATCTTTCTTTTAAGAAAGACGCATCAATACCTGAATTAAATTTGGTTACGTTTTCCCATTGCAAGGCAGTATTAGGCACGTTTCCTCTAACTAAACCCTGTGTATCAAAGAAGCTTTGAGAAACATAAAACTGTTTTGCACTATAATTTCCGATATCATCATTACCAACTCTGCCATAGCTAGCTCTAAGTTTGAGAACATCTATTTTTGAGTTCGCCATAAAATCTTCTGATGATATCAGCCAGGCTGCAGCAATTGATGGCATTACAGCAAACTTATATCCATTGATGTTTAAGCCTTGCGCAGCATCTCTACCAAACCTTGATGAACCATCTACCGCCATATTAAATGAAAGGAAGTATTTCGTAAGGAATGAGTAGTCGGCATTAGCGTACATATTCAGCCAGCGCCAGTTACCATTCTGACCGCTTATTTTTCTTAGTGCAGCATCAGTTTGTCCTACTGTAACATAATCGTCTGTCGCAGAATTATATCCTAAGCCGTAATCCGTTTCCATTTTATTATCATTAAAGCGGAAACCAACATTTGTAGTTAGGTTATGGACAAAGTTGAAGTTTTTGGTGTATGACAACCTGGTATCGGTAAACATACCATAGAGGCGCTCGACATTCGATCCGGAACGATTTACGGCTACGGCTTGCATCAGCGTGTCTGCAACCACACCTCTTTCCGGCATAAACAGATTTTCGCGCACTTTGCTAAACGTTATTCCTGCTAAAACATGGAACTTAAGCGCTTTATTGATGTCATAATCGAAACCAAATGAACCCATAAAGCGATAGTTTTTGTTAGTTCCAATCATATTCTCTACCAAAGCAGATGGATTGCTCCGATTAAAAACATCTACATCCTCCAGATTTGGAGAAACTGTCCCGTCTGCTGAGGTAACGTTCGATGAAAGAAAAGGAGATTTCGCAAGCGCCAAATAAATTGGGTTTGTTTTGTAAGCGGTCCCCTGATCTCTTAACTCATGAGAATTTGATACAAATGAAAGATTTGCATTTCCTTTCAATTTTGTAGACAAGTTCAAATTCGCGTTGAAACGTGTTTGATATCGCTCCATACCCGTGTTATTGGTAATACCTTTATTGTTCAGGTAACCCACCGATAGACCATAAGTCGCAATATTATCGCCTCCCGTTACTCTCAAATAATAATTTTGATTGTAACTGGTATTCATCACTTTACTCTGCCAGTCGGTTTGATTATTAAACTGATAATAATTTGAATTCTGAGTGTCCATGAAGGGACGACTACTGGTCATTGACTGCGCCTGTAGCTCGCTATAACCAAGAGTTCTGTAGTAGGAATAAAAACCATCTGAAAGATAGGTACGATAATCATTGGCACCCATCACAGGCAATGAAGAAGGGGCTGAATTTATGCCTCCGTAGGCAGAAAAGTCAATTGAAGTTGCCTGCTCCTGAGATTTATTTGTGGTAATTAATATAACACCGTTACCAGCGCGGGTTCCATAGGTACTAGCTGTTGCATCTTTAATTACAGTGATACCGTCGATATCTTTCAGATCAAGATTGGCAATCGGGTTATCCACGTGGCCCGCTATTAACGAAATACCATAATCTGTATTGTCGTAGATAATTCCGTCGACAATGATTAAAGGCTGATTGGTAGTGTACAGAGAGCTATAGCCCCGAAGGTTTAAGTTTGCACCTATACCAGGGGTTCCTGAACGGCGCACGGTATTTAAACCCGCTACGCGGCCCTGCAGATAAGTATCAGCAGTCTCGCTGTTTCTTTGCCACCTGTCGTTAACTTCGATACCCTCTACCGCCCCGGCTACGCGGCTATTAAACTTGCCGGTAAACGGAAGGCGCACATTACTCGACATGGTATTATAGCCCTGATTATAAAGACTTGCGCTAATGCTGGTACGGCCCTTTAACGGAACCTCCTTAGTAGCGAAACCGAATCCGGAAAGCACTAAAACCGAATTGTAATGAGGAACAGAGACCGTGAAAGTACCATTTGCGCTGGTTATAGCAGCGGAGTAACCCTCCACGCTCACGCTAATTCCATCTAATGGCTTACCGGTTGAGGCGTCTGTTACTGTTCCGGTGACTTTTAATTTCTTTGCATCCGAAGTACGGATAGAATCTTGAACTGCAGTAGTCAGAGAATCCTGCTGTCTTGCTTTCACATCAAGAGAGCTAATCCCAAGGATCAATCCCGGAAGGAGTACTCGTGTGATCGCTTTTGTAAATATGTGCATATTCAGGTTATGTTAAGCGTTTTTAAATCTTTATTGAACTGGAACCATTTTTATATAATCCAATACCAGGGTATTTAATCCGTTGGTGGTGATATTCGGTCCCATCAAGAACACCGGTAAAGTCAGACTCTTAGTGGTACTGGAGTACAGCTTATCTACAGTATATTCTCCAAGATAAACTTCGGAATAATCGTCAAGCTGAACTTCTTTAGTAAAAGTCCGCGGATTTGTGATCCTGTTAAATGTGATAGACATCGGGAATTTAGCCTCCTGAAAATCGTTTACAGCAACCCAATACACTTTGTATTTAATAGGGTGCACGGTGCCAGGCGCCTGATATCTGATCCAGTAATTTGCCTTTCCATGATTCTCAGACAGGAAATCGGTATACAACTGCATAGTATTCGGGTTTCTGCGAATACGGGTTCTGCTAGCCCTGTTAGCCGCGTTCAGGTTATTCATATCCCCCACTAAATTCTCGCCCTGAATTACAACAGGCTTAATTTTGGCATAAGGATCATAAACGCCGTTTACCCCAAGATCGTAGTCGATGCTGCTCATTACGTAAACTACTCCGTTACTTACGCGGTGAGTTTCGACAACAGCATTTGCTTTCAGGTGAAATTTCACACTGTCTCCGACAGAATATACGGTTTGAGGGAAATTTTCTTTGTCCAGGTATCCACTGAATACCAGATCCTTAACAACATTATAACTGGTTATACTATCCGTACTGTCACCCGCGGCATAATACATACTCAGTTTCTGCTTCTCGGCAAGAAACGCAGCATCAGTAAGAATGATGTAGGTAAATAAAGAGTCCTCATTATTGATGTCGTGGCGTCTGCTGGATAATCCATTGGCATCACGAAACCACGTGTCGCGGTAAGAGTTTGAGGAAAATACTCCGGTACCCGGTTTGTAAACCGGCTCTCCGGTTGCCGGGTCCACCCCGATTTGTTCGGCCCGGTTTAAATCAACATAGGTATAGGTATATTTATCCAGCACTTGCTTTTGCAGTGTGTTGGTCGACATCAAATACTCCCATGCATTTACTTTGGGAACAATTGCTGTGCCTATTGTATTAAACACTCCATTACCAACGTATTTATCTTTGGTAAGCAAGGTTGCTTCGTCAACTGTAGTTTTGGTTAAGGTTACGTTCTTATTACTTAGCGTTTTTACGTTAACATATTGCTGCGTAAAATCGGTGGTAAGAAACGACTGATGGGCAATATGCATTCCAACGAACATCTTCAACTCTTCGTCCGTATCAATTAAAGCCGGATCAATCGCCTGTAAGGCAGCATTGGTTGGGGCCCACACGGTAAACGTTTTAGAGGAAGCCAGTACTGCATCGTATCCGGTTGCGCTAAGATACTCGCTGAACTTGCTAAGTTCAGGGTTCTTATTCACCTCATTTAAAAGAGTTTCTCCTACCAGCGGATCGTTAACTGCGTTGTGTTCGTCCCACTTTTTATCACAGGCAGAGAAAAGTATACCTCCGCATAATAGCCACAGGAGTAAATTAAGTTTGGGTAAATTCATATATCTTTTTCTAATTGTCTTTTAAATTCCCCGCAGGCGAGCTGTGGGGAATGAAAGGCCGTCGTATAGTATCTAATTAATGATCGCCAGGATAATCTGTGAAATCAGGTGTTCCATCCGGCATGAAGCGGGGTAGAATCTGCGACTCCCATTTAACCGGTATGAATTGGATCATGTCCAGGTTGTTTTGACTTTGGCTATCCTGCAGAGCTTCCATCAACATGGTATGCGTATCGGTAGTTTTGATCTCTACCACACCAAGATTTTTAGCTACCCATGGACTGTTATCCGTTTGCCCGTCTGTCCTCATCCTTTGTTTCTCGAACGGATTAGCAGCATTACCATTACTGGTATAATATTTCCATCCTAATGCGGCCAGTTCAGCGGTATTTCCCAGCGGAGGTGGTTCTGCAAAGAAGAAAGGTGTTGGCAGGGCTTCACCATCGATTAGTATTCTGGCTTTAGTACCGATACGGTTCGGCCATCTTCCTGACTGGTTTTGACGACGGTAGCACACCCAAACGTTATACAAGCCTCTAACAATAAGAGGAGTTTTTGCCCTCATCCAATCGTTACGAGACGAGACTCCTAATACCATGTTCAGGTAATCACCATACACCCAGGCGCCTGTGGCATTAACATAATTTGGACCGTAGATTTGGTTACCCCAATCCCATCCTGAAAGCGGAGAAGGAGCGGTTTTAGATGTTTTACGGAAATCAAAGCTGCCTGCGCCTGGTTTGCGGAATTTCGCCACATTGGCCCGGGTTTCGGGGAAGTCAGCAACATCCCAGTATACAGGGAAAGGTTCGCGTTTTTTAATAGCGAAATGACCGGTGGTTGCCGGACCATTTGCAGGTGTGAACGCTGAAGTGGTGTGAAGCACGCCGTTTACTGCAGTGTTATCACTGTTTGTACGCACCAATAAAACGCCGGGCTCGTAGGTGCCGTTAAACGTCATATCGTTTATAAGTATCTGATCGTTTACAAAATCAGTCTGGATAATTTCCGGGCTGGCTAATGTTTGCTGCGCCTGAGCAGAAGCAATATCTGCGAAATACTTAGCACCATAAAGAATATGATAAGCAACATATGCGTGCAATCCGTTGGCGGGATCTTTTAAATCTGATACTGTTGTCTTATCGTACTTCGCTTTCAAAAGCTCATACGTTCCCAGATTCTCTGCAGCGAGAGTTTGATCGGACTCTGCCAATAAAGTCAGGAATTTTTGGTCTGCCTTCAAATTATTTGCCGGCAATATATTCAAGGTATCGAATAAGCCAGTTTCTTTAAGCGCCTGTGTAAATATGGTATAATTTGGATTAGCTTCGATCATTTGTGCCACTGTAAGCCTTGCCTGACGCAACACATTATCAATAACATGCACATAGCCGTTACCTAAACGAATATTTGAGGCTTCTAAGTTAGCCTGGCGATTTATGGTGATTTTAGTTTGCCCCCCTGTGGTATTCACACCGGTGATTAAATATTGACCCAGCATTGTGAGGGAATTCAACTTACTATCTCCAAAGTGCACGGTAGAGATTGTATCCTCCAGTAAATGAAAGCGAACCATATCTTTCAATTCATCTGCACTTACTTGTTCTACGGAAGTTTTACCAATGTCTGAAAGGTATTTTTTCACCCCCTCATTTGTAGGCAAAAACAGGGTATAATTACCATAAGCCTGCAGAAATCCGTCAGTGCCTGTTATTGCGAGAATTCGTCTGAATTCGGAAAACTGATCCGGATTTTTATCCAGATAGCCTGTAATGTTTACTTGCGTACTTACAGTAGAAACAATAGGCTCTTTTTTACAGCCCACTATCGTAAGTAACAGGAGGAGCACACTCAGTGCACCCGTCCATCTGTTCAACATGTTTTTCTTCATGATTCTATCTTTTTATTTACTTGTAGAAGGGGTTTTGTTCTAATAACTTGTCTGCCTGAAGTTCCTCGATGTGAATAGGCATGTAATGAAACCTCGGATCACTATATTTTCCTATCATCAGGATCTTTCTATCGGGAGGAGCAATTTCTGAGATTACATCTGTTAAAATCTCGTTATGCGCATAATTGTTCCTTTTAGCATTTCTAAGTAAGTCGAACCAGCGCTTCCCTTCAAAAGCAAATTCTCTGGCACGCTCGTTTAAGATGTATTCTGAAACCTCCAGAGGCTGTCCGGGATCTACAGACATTGCACTTTCAGGAAGAGCTTCGGCCCTGGCGCGGATCAGATCAACTAAATCCAGAGCCTCTTGTCCGCGCTCTACCCATGCCAATGCTTCAGCTTTCAACAGAAGAATATCGGCATAACGGTATACATGCCAGTGTCTGAAAGAATCCTCTTGCTTTACAGCGTCATTTTCATTAGCACCTACATATTTCCATACGCTACCATCGGAATTTTTGAACGAATATCCGTCGGCTCTTCTATCTTTAACATTCACCGGATCAAGAGCATCCTGTCCGTACAGTTCTATTACCACCAGCGGGTTTATCTGATATCTCCTTACGCTGCCGGTAAAGAAATTAAACCAGGGGTTAGTGGCCTGGCGATGAAACTGGAACTCGAAGATACTTTCGTTGGTATTTCCAAAACGAAACACATTGTTGAACCAATTTCCGGTACTTACAAGACCGAAATTATTTGAGTTGATTATTTTATCGCAAGCCTCAATACATTTATTGTACTCTTCTCCCCATAAATAAACATCTGCCTGAATAGCGTTAACGGTATATTTGGTAATACGGCCCTTGTTAGAGTTGATATCACCGTATGTTACCACAGCATTTGCTTCGGCAAAAGTCAGATCGCTTATGATTTGGTTGTACACATCTTCCTTACTGCTTTTAGCTAACTGCTCGATCTTAGTATCGCTCGAACTGGCTTTCAATTGTAAGGGAACTTCGCCCCAAATTCTCAGCAGATAGAAATACATAAGCGCTCTTAAGCCCTTCGCCTCGGCCAGATAGGCGTTCAACTGAGTCTGAGTTAAGGTTTTGTCGCTTTCCATTACTGTAGGGCCAAATTCTATTATGGTGTTACAATAATTGATTGTTGTATAAATGGTACCCCAACGAGCCAGTGGATTTGTGGGTACAATTTCTCCATTGGTTACGTTCACCTCCTCAATACTGGTCACTGGAGTAGGCATGATCATGTCTGCTCTGAGCTCGCCCCATAAGAATAAATTGGTAACCAGAGAGTTGTTTAACAAAGAAGAGTAAGCACCAATTACGGTTGACTCAAGCTGCTCCTTAGTTTGCCAGAAGTCTTCTCTCACAAGACCGTCCTGAGGTTTAAGCTCCAGCCATTTATTACAAGAAGTAGATGTGCCAAGTACTATAAAAAGTATCAGCGCCTTTAATTTTATATTTTTTATCATCTTAATCATTGCTAAATTTTAAAAACCTACTGACAAGCCCATTAAAAAGTTTCTTGATGGAGGAGTCATAGAATCATCCATTACATAGCTGAATGGATTATTTAATCCTCTCGAACCAACATCTGGATCTACCCCTTTATATTGAGTCCATGTAGCCAGGTTTTCCGCGGTTACGTAGATACTGGCTCTTTTTACCTTAAGCTTGTTAGTGATCGCCTTAGCCAGTTCATATCTTGCCGTAACAGATTTAAGCCTTACAAAAGATGCATCAGAAACATACCTGTCCGAACCGAGCCAGTTATAACCACTTCTGTATAAAGCACGGGGAACATCAGTTACATCACCAGGATTTCTCCATCTCCTTAATACAACAGTACTTTGATTTTCATAACTGTACATATTGGTAGTTGTCATAAGCGTACGGTTTATTAACTCAAATCCAGACTTGAAACTGAAAAAGGCTTGTAGTTTCAGAGCACCCTTAAACGTCACTGAAGGTCCGAAACCACCTGTAACCTTTGGATTTCCATTTCCCAGGTAAACCAAATCGTCTTCGTTAATATTTCCGTCTTTGTTAACATCTTCATAGACAGCATCTCCAGGCTGAAACACGTAATCTACATTCGGGTAGTTATAGCGCATATATACTTCCTGACCGTTCGGGCCTTCAATTACTTTTCCGGCAGCATCCAGCGCACGTGTTGCATCCTTGTCGGAATAAACACCTTTATACCTGAAGCCGTAGAATGAGCCAAAAGGATTTCCCTCTTGCAGGTAAGATCTATACACTCCGTTATCAATCAGCCTGCCGTCGGTACGGGGGTAATATTCAGAAACCTGTTTGATTACGTTTAAATTCTGGGCTATATTAAAGTCGAAACCAACAGTCCAATTTTTTGAGCGATAAGGGATGGTATTCAAGCCAACCTCAAATCCCTTATTTTCCATCACACCTACGTTGGCAGAGATGCGGTTATAACCGGTATAGCTTGGAATGGTAAGATTATCGAAGAACAGATCTTTGATACGGTTATTATAAACTTCCACATCAAGTTTTAAGCGGTTCTTGAATGTCCAAAGGTTGAAACCAAGGTTACGGCCGACATTTGTCTGCCAAACCAAGTTATCCAAACCGATACTTCCGGGTATAACCCCGGACTTACCCAGGTACGTATCGTTCGAAGGAACATACGTATTATAGAAAGTATAGTTATACCGTGGCTGCTGACCAGATGCACCATAACTGGCTCTGATACTCAAATCATCAATCCAGGAAATCCCTTTCATAAATGGCTCTCCCGAAACCCTCCATCTGGTAGATAATGAGGGGAATATTCCGTAGCGGTTGTTTCCGCCGAATCTGGAGTTACCGTCGAGACGTGCACCTACGTTTATGATATAGCGATCCAGCAAAGAGTATTGATTAGATAATACAACACCCAGAGTCCTCTGCTGACCATTTCCGGCAGTTAATCTTAAATCGCCCGCATTTACACGCGCAGGATTTGACGGATCCTGAAGGTAAGAGGACGCGGTATTTGATACCGTGATGCTTTGACTGCTCGATTGATTATCTTCTGTCTGGAAAGATAAAAGGGTTTGTAAGCTATGTTTTTCACCCAACTTAGGAGCAAAAATAAAATTCAGCTTGGTGTTAACAGCAAACGCATCTCCATCATTGTCATCAGCTCTGTTTACAGATGTTTCGGTAGATGGTCTTCCGGTTGCAACCTGCGGAAGAAAGCGCTTCGTTTTCGAATTATTGATATCGAACTGAAGATCGAAAGTTGAAATTAACAGGTTGTTTGGAAGGATATCGTATTGCAGTTGGAATTTTGGAGTTATTCTCTCACCAAACAAACGGCTGGTAGCTTCCTGGGCCATTGACAAGGGATTGTAAGTTCCAGGATACCGCCCCTGAATATTGCTTTCAGGCGACAGGTAGTTTGGCGTTTGATTACCATACTGATCGTATTCATAAATTGCCATATTAGGCATTTTATTATAAGCTATATTTCGTATAGTGCCTGTATAATTCAGAGTATTATTAACATGGGTATACGTGAAATCAGAACGAAAACGGATCCGGTCTGATACGTTAAAATCAAGGTTGATTTTTGTGGTAATACGACTAAGATCAGTGCCAACCGTTGTACCTAATGAATTAAGGTAACCAATCGAGGCATAGTATCTTGCTTTTTCGCCTCCACCCTGCATCGAAACGTTATGATCCTGGGTATATCCTGTGCGTGTAATAGCATCGATCCAGTCGGTATTATTACTGTAGTTATAGAACTGATCAGGAATTAATGGATCGTATAAGAACTCAGGGTATGCGCCTATATTGATAGGTAACCGACCCATATTGTTAACTCCCTCGGGGATCAAATTAGAATACTGATCTCCGGAAAGCAAAGGAATACTCTCCGGTTGATTAGACATAGTCCCTCTGAAATTATAAGTTAATGAGGGCTTACTTACTACACCACGTTTAGTATTAATAACCAATACACCATTCGCTGCTCTTGCTCCCCATATTGCGGTAGAAGCAGCATCCTTTAATACCGTTATATCTTTTATATCAGACGGCGCGATATTTAATAACTGTGCATAACCTTGTTCGTCGGCGGTACCAAAGTTGAAATCGTCGGGAATCTGGGTTTCGTAAGGCATACCATCCATAACAATCAGCGGCTCTGCCGAACCATTGATGGAAGCAGTACCACGAATACGAATCGACATTCCTGCACCGGGATCGCCCGAGGAAGCGCCAATATCTACACCGGGCATACGGCCCTGTAGTGCCTGGTCGATTGAAGCTGCAGATAGTTCTTCTAAATCTTTGGCGTTAACTGTGGATGTCGCAGCTGTAGAGTTTCTGGCATCGATATTCAGACCCGAACCGTTGCTGATTGTACGCTGGCCCGTAATCACTACATTATCTAACACATTCGCAGTAGAAACTAAAGATACATTGATGACTGTTCTACCGTTTATAGGCTGCGCATATGTGCGATAACCAATGAACGAAATTTGCAAGGTATTTGCAGCATTCGATACTGGCAAAGCATAGTTACCATCAATATCGGTGGTCACACCCCTGATAATACGTTTGTCCTTATCAAGTTCTACTACTGAGGCTCCGATAACCGCAAGTTTATCTTTTGAATCAATTACTTGCCCCCGTACAGTGATCCTCTGCGCATTCTGGGCCTTCAAGCCAGTAGCGGATAGTACAAGGCTTAAAGGAAGTAGTAAACACAGAGTTTTAAATAATATATTACTCATTTCTTTATAGTTAGCTAGAATTTCAAGACTTTGTTAATGGAATGTATAAGCGCCCGGTTGCTCAGGTTATTGCTGAGTTCTACATTCACGGTAGCAACATTTGGATTCGCGGAGTCATCTACAAGCTCCATTGAAGCCGGCGCTTTATTCGGAGCATATCTTACTCTAAGAATCCTCGATTCATTGACAGCATTTTTTAGTATGGTCGTAAAATTGCCATCCTTTTTACCATCAACGGCCACAGAAGAATTCACCGGCATATTCATAATTGAATACTTAATCATTCTTTCTACAGCGGCTTTCTGAGCAGCGGACTGGCTTCCTGCCGAGAAACTCGGGATCCCAGTTATAGCATCGCCGGGCAATCTGCCGGCTTTAACTGCTTCTTCTATCGCAGCGTTTGTGGGAACAAACATGGTGTAAAATGCACCCAGTTCAACACCATCTATCAGCGTCTTTGAAGCATTGGTCCATAAAGAAGATCCTTCTAAATATTTGTAAAAATGCGAGTAGCTGTTTCGGACAAGTGGATCGGATGAGTTAGCAAGTGTCTTTAAGGTGTAGCCCAGGTTTATATTGTCCTCCGCAAATTTCAACATGCCATTAGTAACATAGGCATTTCCATTAACAGCTTCTCTGGTTTCTGTAATCGAAACCTCAGTACCTTCAGCTACATTTCCGCTTGCATAAAGCTTATTGGTCTTGAATTTTATGTACTCTCCATTAAATGCCTCTATAATGCCTGAACCGGCAAAACTTTCGATCTTTTCTTTAAGAACAGATGTACGAATTAAGCGGTTTAATGAAGCACCTGCCTGAGCGCCATAACTAATGGAAACTCCGGAGCCTGGCTTAGCATAACCCCATTGACTTGTATTTTCATCATAACCATAACCGGCATCTACTAAATCTTCATTTGATATAAGAAAGACAGATGTATTAATTTTAGGAGCAATTAAAAAATCGCGTACATCTGCATTACCATTAATCGCTCTGGTCATCCACAAATAGGCGGGATTCAAGTAGGCATGACCATAAACAGTCCGAAACACATTAGCCTCGTGAGGTTTGCTTAAGCCGAAAAAGTTTGCATTGCTCAACACCTTATTTTCTATGACATCAGCTTCCGAGAATGTGGCAACCTCTAACTGGGAATTTTCGATGTCTTGCAAACCGGATGGCCACAGCGGCGAAATCCACATATGAGAATTGATAAAATCGATTAATACCGACGCCGGCGCGTTACTGAAAGCTCCTCCATAATACTTTAAAAGGTCGGCCACATATGCATCGAGTTCTGCATTCCGCGGAACTGCAATCGACCAGGACATATTCTGAGCGTCTGTTTGTCCTCCCATATATCCTTCATTATTCGGTGCAAAAACGAGGGACTGATATGATTTTATGAATACCGAATCGGCGCTTCCGGTAAGCGCCTGATAACGTTTGGTGAAGTCGGCATTTGGAACATAAGTCACAAATTGATCCAGTAATGCTTTGAAATGACTGTATTCTGCCTTGTTTGCCAGGTACTGGTCTACGTTTGGCAGCGCCTCTATTACCTCATCAATTTCATGTATTACACCATTTTCAGCCGGAATATCCGCTGTAACTACTTTTGCTTTCCCTACATGAAATCCGGCGAAAGTTTTGCCGGGATAAAACTTGGAATAATCGCCTGGTGCGATGTTATTGGCGGTTAAATATTCATCAATAAAATATGGGATATGCTTATTGTTATTTTCGCCCGCTACATAGTTTACACCATTACGACTGCTATTGACAACTTTTTTACCATTTTCTGTATATACAAAATCGTAATACGCTGTTTTTCTCCTGAAAGAGCCGTTGGTATCAGGGCCAGCAGAAGTTTGAAAGAAGCTTAGCTGATCTTTACGGTAAGGGTTATATACCAGGCCGTACAGAGCAATTTTTTTTGCAGTCTCGGCATCTATTTCATTTACACTTGAAATATTGTTCTCCTGAAAGTATTTTTCGAAGGCTGCATCATTGGGAGCAAACATTGTCCATGAGCCAGATTTTCCAAGAATATCTTTATAACCAGACTTATCAATTACAGCTAAAAGATTCGTAAAATTTCCCTTTGCCTGCAATTGCTGGTAAATCGGAGGAGCCAGGTCCGATGGTCGGCCATAATATTCATCCCAATCCTTTTTCTGGCAGGCAGAAAATAACAGGGCTAATGATAAAAAGCACAAAAGGCCATTTATAGTTCTCTTCATATAAATTGTATTGATATGTAAAAAGTATTGGTTAAGCTTTATTAGAATTTCGCTGCCTTCATTAGTCCTGAACGAAAAGATGAAGGGAGAAAAGAAAGTAAAGGTCTTGCCATAGTCTATAATATAATGGGTTTAAAAATTGGGTTCA
>CBIHLM010000086.1:0-15945 GCA_966210515.1 uncultured Pedobacter sp. | reverse complement strand
AAAAGACAGTTTTATTACATCTTAAAGGGCAGATACCAACCTGCCTCGGTTGCAATTTTGCGATCTCGTAGAGCTTGTAAGGATTAAAGTGGTATTTCACGCAGGGTTATGCCAAATGCCACACCTGGTATAAAGGGACGTGTGCTCATCTGTCTCCATTACGCCTGTCCTGATTTACCATATTCCTCAGGCCACAAGTCAAATACTGGCTTATAAATTACTTCCGAAAGTAGCGATGGCCATAGATGCAGGAAAACCAGAAGATTGAGAACTAAATATAGAAGCTACAGATTTCCTCCGCAGCTTCTATATTATTTATTACAATTTGAACGGAAGATAAGCTCCATCCAAAGTGGAGAGTTTAGCGAGAGCCGCACCTGAAGCTCCAGCGTTCCCTTGCTTTGTAAGTTTTGCAGCTATTTTATTAGCCAGAAACGAAGGGTCATTACGGCGGCGGGCTACACGTAAAAGGTCTCCCCAACGATGTCCCTCATGAGCTAGCTCAAGTGCTTCCTCCTCTAAAATTGCGTCTTCCATACCTAGCAAATCATTGGTTGTATAAAGCGTCGTTGGATAGCTCCTAACATTTGCACGCGTACGAGTACCAATAAACCTATACCAAGGGTCGCGAGTCTCCCCTGCCTTACCTTTAAGATCAAATGGAGCAGGGTAAGGTGCTCTGTTCGCGTCAGTTTCGCTGGCAAAAACGTCTGTTATACCAACATTAACCAGAGAATAGGCTAACTTTTGATATCCCGCTGCGTTTGCAGCCTCTGCCAACTTTAGAACCAGATAGCCTCCACGATAGAGCGTCCACCTTCCTTCTCTGCGGAACATATCAAACGGAATGCCTGTTGCCGGATCCATAAAGTAATATAAATGCTTACCAATCACAGGCTGTCCATTTATAGTTGGCACAGTAAGAGCGCCACGACGATCATAAGGGAACCCGTTGTTTTGCGTTTGGGAATTCCACATATCTAAGGATGCTTTTGATGCTGTAAGCAGGTATTTTCCACCCTGGTTAGAAAAGAGATCAACAAAAGGATTACCGGGGGAAAAGTTCCGGTCGAAAGGTAGAGACCAGATAAATTCTAAATACAACTTGTTTGCATTAGATCCTCCGGATCTCGGATCCTGAGAAAACATGAGCCTCCAGTTATCTATAGGACGATTCTCGTTGTTGTCCGTATATCCTACAGTAAAATCTACGGTAGAGCTCGAATAACTTGGCCTGAATCTGTCATAGCGCAGAGCACTACCAACATCTAAAGTACTATAGTCCAACTCGGCAAGAGCTTTATATTGCTCTGCGGCTTTAGTATTGTCCCCTTTCCATAGGTATAAATCGCCTAATAAAAGCAACTTGTTTATGAAGTTTCTTTCAGGATAGGCTGAATATCCACTAATGTCTCTTGCTAATGAGGTATTCGACTGATCTGTAGTATTTGTATAATTACCCATATACATCTCGGGACGTGCCATAAACTGGATCAGCTTTTCAAGAAGCTCGTCAAAAGTGAGCTTGGGATACTTTGACTGGTCCTTCAGATCGCTCACTGAAGCAATTGGATCTGTAACATAAGGAACTGAACCAAAGTGCATCCCTAACTGAAGATACAACCAGCACCGAAGCGCACCCAGATCTGAATGGCGTTCACGGTAATCCCTTGCGTTCATCTTATTCTCAGCAAGCATCTTATCGAAGTTTGCCATCGCATCATTACAATTGATGATGATCTTATAAAACGGCTTGGGGTCTGCCCATGGATTTTCGGCAGAAACAGTATGCTCGTCAAGCTCACGAAGCCATCTATCGGCGTTGGCAGTGGGACTCATCAAGTCGGCGCGTAGTTCATTAAGTACTATAACCCTGTCTGCAATTCCCATTAATTGCCCGTATATACCAATCACGGCAGCATTTGCATCGTACACATTTTCATAGCGATTAGATATATCCACCTCGCTTTCTGGTTTTACGTCCAGCAATTTCTTGCATGAGCTTGCGCTAATTAAACTGCAAACCAATAACGTTTTATAAATAAATTTGAATGACATCCTTTTCATAATATCTATTATCTGTATTCTATATACCAATTCGAAGTCCCATTTGAACAGTTTTATATTGAGGCTGATCACTTGTATCAAAACCTTGCAACAATACGCTCTCACCACCAGTAACTTCTGGATCATATCCAAGATAGCGGCTAAATGTCAGTAAGTTGTTGCCTGTAAGATAAACCCTTATATATTTAACAACCTTTGAACTGGCAGGGACATCATAACTTACTGATACAGTACGTAAACGCATATAAGACCCATCCTCTATCCAGCGATCTGAAAAAGCCGAGTTGCCGCTTGGATCGCCAAAGGAGGCTCTGGGAATATTTGTCACCTGACCCTCTCCGCGCCATCTGTTCAAAATTGCCTGAGATTGGTTACCCAAGCCACTCTGTGATTCCAATTGTCTCCTTGGATAATTATAGATATCATTTCCTTTAGAAAATGTAAGCAAAGCGTTTACACTGAATCGCTTATAAGATAATGCAGTATTCAAACCACCGAAGAAATCAGCATTAGCATCGCCTATCACCTGTCTGTCTCTGTCGTCAATTATCTTATTACCGTCTACATCCACGAATCTCATGTCTCCACCTTGCTGTGGAATCAGATCTCCTTCTGGGTTAAGAACGCTTGTGCCCGCTCCAGTGGCTTCTGCGTTAGATGCGTATACTCCATTTGTTTTAAACCCGTAAAACACACCTGCGGGCAGGCCAACCTGAGTTAAGACAGTCGCCCCTGCATAAGAAGACTCAAGACGGCCACCTGGTAGTTCGGTAATTTCATTTTTGTATTTAGAAATATTAAAACCTAAATCCCACTTGAAGTTATTTTTATTTATGATACGGCTATTTACGCCAATCTCAAAGCCTCTCGTTTGCATACCGCCCTTATTAGTGAAAGTATAAGGAAACCCCGTGAACGTTGGAAGACTGTCCTGCACAAGCATCTTTTCAGTTTTGTTACTGAAATAATCCGCAGAAAAAGTCAGGCGCTCTCCAAGGAAAGAAGCATCTAATCCTAAATTGAATTTTTTGTTCCTCTCCCATTGCAATTCTGAATTACCTAAATTTCCTCTTACCAAGCCCTGAAGGCCTAAAAGATTTTGAGACACATAATATTGTCTGGCGGTATAATTTCCAATATCATCATTGCCTGTCAAACCGTAGCTAACTCTCATTTTTAGAAACTCTATTGGTTTTACCCCACTCATGAATTTTTCTGAGGAGATAAGCCAGGCAGCAGACACAGAGGGAAGAAAGGCGAACTTAACTCCATCGATATTAAGGCCTTGGAGGGCGTCACTACCAAAGCGCGATGACCCATCTAAGGCGAGATTCATGCCAAGAATATATCTATTATATAATTGATAATTAGCACTCAAGTAATTACTTAACCAGCGATATGTTCCAATTTCGCCCGCAGTTCTTCTCCCAACCGCTGAATTCTGAATATAAACCAACTCGTCGATAGCGGAATTGAAGCCACTGCTTGATGCTAACTCAAAGTCTGATTGTTTAAATCGTAATCCAAGGAAAGCATCCAACTGATGGATGTTGTTAAATGTGCGATTATATGACAAGCGCGTGTCATTATAAAAGTCGAACATCCGCTGGACCTGGTTTCCTAAACGACTGTCTGCGATCACAAACTGCCCACCCGCAGAAGTTGTGTCGTTCGCGACTCCCTCTCTGGGTATAAATACATTTTCCCTGACTTTATCGCTGGTCAGACCAACTAGAGTTTGTGCAATCAAGTACTTGTTGAATGAATATTTGAAATTAATGTTACCAAAAAACCTGTAGCTTTGATTAGTCTCTCTGGTATTTTCGCCAACAAGAGCAACTGGATTACCATATCCCAGTGCATCCACATCTGTCAGATTAGGAGACTCTATACCTTGGTTATCAACCCGGTTTGTTCTTACGAAAGGCGATTTTAACAAGCTCAGGTAAATAGGGTTAGTTTTTAAAGTAAGACCCTGATCACGAAGGTTCTGCTCGTTAAACACGAATGATAACGCTGTGTTTATTGCAAGTTTCTCACTTATATTCAGGTTACCATTAAATCGGGTACTATATCTGGACATATCAGTAGATTCGACAATACCCTTATTTCCACCATAACCCATTGATAACACGTAGCGTGCAATATTGTCCCCCCCTGATACGCGTAAGTTATAATTATTATTAAATGCGCCGCTGAACACCTTGTCCTGCCAATCAGTACTGATCAAATTTCCAGATTGATCATGGTAGGCATAATACTCTGAATTTGTCTGAGAGTCATTCATGTAGGGCAAGGCCGCAATCTGGGTCTGAGTAAGACTACCCGTTTTCAACACATCTGCGAGATATGTGCGATGTCCGTCACCGTTCATCACCGGAATATATCTATTCTTTGGAAGAAAATTATAATTCCCATATGCACTGAAATCTATTTTCGTAGCAAGCTCAGGATGATTGTTAGTTGAGATAAGAATAACTCCGTTACCGCCTTTCGTGCCATAAATCGACGCTGATGCATCTTTAAGTATGGTATATGAATCAATATCCCTTATATCCAGATTGGAGAACGGATTATATTTAAATCCGCTGATGGAAGAATTACCAAAAAGCTGCGTATCGTAGATCATTCCGTCCACAACTATCAGAGGTGCATTCGAGGCGTTTAAAGAATTTATCCCTCTTAGAAAAAGGTTAGCACCTGTATTCATCACACCGGAACGACGAACTACATTTAATCCGGCTACTCGACCCTGAAGGTAGGTGTCTGGTAATTCGTGAGTCGGCGTTTCCCATGCTCCCAAAGTGCGGATCCCATTAATAGCGTTAGGCTGGTTGCTTGCAAATGTTTCGCTGAACGGTAATCTGACCGTGCTGTACACAGATCCATAATTCTCCTCATAAAGCAAAACTTCGGACACGTTATTCCGACCTTTTACAGCTACCTTCTTTTGCTGGTAACCTTGTCCTGTAAGCGTAAGGTCAATACTTAAATTGGGCACAGTTATACTGAATTCGCCTTTGTCGTTGGTTATAGCGGACGAAAAGTTAGGGATCCCCACGTAGATTCCGGCGAGAGGCCTACCTGATGCTGCATCCTTTACAACACCTGTCACCTGCGGCCCGCTAACGCGCACAATGGAATCTCCTTTAGCAATCGGGGCTGAAATACTATCCGGACCCTGGGCGAAAACCCCAGCACTCACGAACAGACCTATTATAGGAAGTAACTTCATTAAATTTGAAGAATATTGCATAGTTTAGGTTAATAAGATTAATATAATATCGGCTCAAGTCTGACGTAATCAAGCACTACCGCGTTATTATTGACAGTGGTGCTGGATGGCGTAAGGTTAGGCCCCTGGACATACATATTGATAGATCCGTAATTGACAACTTTGAGTGTGCCATCGGCAAGGTCAATCTTGTTAGTTGCCGTAGTTGTTCCGGCTCTTGTGGCACCAGTAAGTAAAAGCTCACTGGCGTCATTCGCAAGAATGTTTTTAAAACCGAAGTCAATTAACACACCCGAAGGCGTTTGCGTCCCGCTTGAGCTTGGTGCAACAGACTTAGCCTCTCCGAAAAACACCTTATTGGATAGGCCCGCCTGATACACATCATTATAGGCACGTCTTACTACTCTATACTTAGTAGTGTATAACCCATTTATAGTATACGCTGCAAATGAGCTTGGAGGCAGAGCTGTTGTACCGCCCATGTGTATGTCACGAAAGATCTCGCCTGTAGATGAAATTCTGCGACTTCTGTAACGTATACTGCTGCCGTAATCTGTTCGGGAGAAAAAGGTTGGAGATTCGCCCTGAATAATAATAGGCTTAATCTTATGAGCCACATTGAAACTGGCACTATTCAGGATGTAAACTGTGCCGTTACTAGCCTTGTACGAGCTTACAATAGCAGCAGAGTTGAATGGAACAGGAACCCCATCTATGGAGACAACAGCTGAACCGGCAGCTACATTTCCACTTACAATTACATCCTTCAGGAGATGGAAAGCCGCCAGCCTATTTGTAGAATCTGCATTGTTGGTAACCGTCTTAAAATATGGCGTAAGTTTGCTATGTTCGGTTTGATAAGCGTCATCTGTTAACAGGAAATAAGTAAATGTGCTGTCTTCCCGTGCCAAATCTCTGGTGCGACGATAATAGCGGTTCAACTTAACGATACCTGTGCCCGGCTCCAATATCGGCTTGCGGGTAACTTGATCAAAGCCAATAGTAGTAGCCGAAGCGGTATCAGTATAGGTTGTATCCTGCGACAGGATATAAGCTTTCTGTAACGCTGCGTCTGTTGTTAAACTGCGAATGTACTCGTCAATGTTTAATCTGACATGCAGAGGCGCATTTACTATATGCAATACACCATTCTTAACAAAGTTATTCGGTGTTATGACTGAGACATCATTTACCGAACTCTCAGTGACAGACAGGAATTTTCCATTCATAACCGATACCCTAGTTGGATTAGCAGCATCGTAGGTAAAGAATGTATTGTTTGCTATATGATTTTCCACAAATTTGCGAAGCAATGCGGTGTCTGCAACCAACGCCGGATCAATATTCTGGAGGGATTCGTTAGTTGGCGCCCATACTGTAAAAGTTTTACTGGATGCAAGTACTTTATCGTAGCCGGTCTTAGCAAGATAGCTCGCAAATGTGCTTAAATTTCCTTCTGACTGGATTTGCCCCAACAGATCGATATTAAGGTTCTGATCTGCGACATCTGTTCGCTTGTCCCATTCTTTCTCACAACCTGAAATAATGATTGCGGAAAGAAATAGTAAAAAAAAGTATTTTTTATATTGAGTCATTTCTCTTGTTATTTACTGTGTAATTTAAGGCATTATACCAGTACGGGTTAATTTTGGATAAATCTGGCTCGGCATATCAATCGGCCTGAACTCTACGGCATCTAACATGTTAAGCTGTGCGGCGCACCCTGTACACGCGGTCGACTGAATTCTAAAGATATGACGGCCGGTCTTTGTAACGTTTACTGTACCTAATAACCGACCTATGTGACCATTGCCATCTGCAGCCGGCGACTCCGAGTAACTTTTGAAACCACGTATCAGAGCCTGAGCCTCCGTTTCGCCAGTTAGAAATCCATCGTTCACGTTAAATGTATTTGGAAGAAGTTCTCCATCGAAAAATGCCAGAATAGGGAAATTCTGATTCTCTCTTTTATAATCGATCCAAACCTTATAAACACCCGCTATAATAACCGGAGTGGTAAAGTTAACTGCACTTGTATTTAAAGCATTTCCTCCTGTTCTAAACCGTGTACCGAAATGTACCCAGTCATTGTTGAAATAGAAATTTACCGGGTTCTGCAAATCAGTTTTGTATTCCAGAAAATTTGATGTGCAATTACATCCTTCTAAGCCAACTAACGAAAGAGTACCACGCTGAAATGTAAAGCTCCTGTTAGGAAATTTATACAAGCCAGGTGTCCTTTTAATTTCGGGCTGGTCGGCCAAGTCAAAATAAACGGGTCTAGGAAAACGAATAATAATTGTGTAGCTTTTATCTACAGAGTGAATAACACCATTCGTTGCTGAAACGTCACTTGAAGGCCTTAATATTTCCTGACCCTCTTCCTGAACGCCATCTATCAAATCGTAATTCAAACGCAGCTGACGACCTATCAACTTACTTGTTGTTTGCTGATCTGGTGCCAGTGTGGTATGTAGAGTAGACCCTGCTATGTCAGACACATATGACAACTCGGGCCATATACGATTCGCCACAAATAGCCACAAACTATCAGCATGATTTTTTGGATCATTTTTTGTAGAATATCTGTTGATAAGACTTATAGAATCAGTGATTCCGATTTGCTGAAACACACTGTTATTTTGTGCAATCAGCGTTAAATATTTACGACTGGCATTTTGATTATCGGCAGGTACAACGTTTAAACTATCATAAAAACCGGTTGCATATAATGCAGCTCTGAAAATAGAATATTCAGGGTTAGTAGCTATGGTTTGAGCGATAGTGAGTTCGGCGGGAACAAGCAAATTGTCTACTATATGAATTATCCCGTTACCCACTCTGACGTTACCTTTTACAAGATTAGCCTGCTTATTAATCGTGATTAAAGAACCACTTGTACCCGGTGTAACCCCGGTAATAAGATATTGCCCCGCAGTTGTCGGACTACGAACTTTTCCGTCGGTGAATAAATTCGTAGTAATAGTATCACCTGATATAAGGCTGATTGCAATGATTTTTTTTGCAAGATTTTCATCAATTTGATCGACACCCGATAAGCCTTTACTCGTCAGGTAGGCAGAAACTCCGGCATTGTTAGTTACAAACATCGTATAGGTGCCATACGTATTTAGGAAACTTGCGTAACCCGCCTTGTCGATAATCTGACGGAACATAGAGAAGTCTTCTGTTTCGCTGACATGACTATAAATATTTTTTACATCTGTTGTGGTATACACCAACTCACCCCTCTTGCAACTGCTTATAAACAATCCCATAAGGACAGAAGCTAATAAGATGCTTACTGAAAATTTGTTTATTATCTTTTCCATAATTCGTCTATGATTGGTTATTTATAATATGGATTCTGAACCAGCTTCTTATTTCGCTGAATTTCTGTAAAATAAATGGGCAGATATAAACTGTTTTCGTCCTGCATCTTTGCAATTGCTGCCTCTAAAGACACTGCCGGAACACTCCTTACAGCTGCATCTTGCAAGATATCTATACGCTCAAAATCATTGCGTTTTGCGTTACGAAGCAGGTCAAACCAGCGTTTCCCTTCATATGCAAACTCTCTTGCTCTCTCCGCTACTAAATAATTAGTGATGCCATTCACATCTGTAGGTCCAACCAACAGCGCCGAGCCGGGTAATGCATTAGCACGGGCTCGTATAACCTCAATGATATCCAGAGCTGCTTGTCCTCTTCCTGAATTAGCATATGCCTCAGCCTGCATTAGTAAAATATCGGCATATCTATAATAAATCCAGTTACGATCCATCTGATCAACATTTGTGACGAAATATTTGTACACAATCCCGTCTGCTGAATTGATTGCTACTCCCTCACCCCTTATGTCCTTATTATCGGGATCAATTAGATCTGTGGTATAGAAAGTTTCCAGCATAGCCGTATTGCCCAGGAAGGACTTATTAGCTGCATTTAACAAGTTAAATATCGCCGTGTTCCGGTTTGTTGGTTCTGTTTCATACTGAATTTCAAATATGCTTTCAACAGAGTTACCTTCGATATATAGCTTTCTGAACCAATTGTCATCCCCTTCCACTAATGTAAACTTCCCGGATGTACGGACTTTCTGACAAGCCTCTATGCAGTCCTCATATCTGTCCATCCACAAGTATACATCTGCCTGCATTGCATTTACGGCCCATTTCGTAATGCGGCCTTTATCGTGATTGACATTTCCGTACGTCACGGCAGTAAAGTTTTCCGCGATTGTTAGATCAGAAAGTATTTGGTTGAGCACTTCCTGCTGGTTGCTCTTTGCCAGATCAACTATATCGTCATCAGTTATAGAAGCTTTTAACTTCAGCGGAACATCGCCGAATGTTCTGGCCAAGTAAAAATACATCAGCGCCCGTATAGCATAAGCCTCTCCCAGATAATTCTCAAGCTGAGTTTGTGTAAGCGTCGCATCGATTTCTTTTACCTTGGGGCCTAGTTCAATTACAGTATTACAAAGGTTAATTACCCGATAAATCGGAGACCAGTCTGCAAGTGCATTTGTAGGTAAGATGTTGTGACTCATCACATCAACTGCAGCCCTTGATGCAAAAGGTGTAGCAATTAAAAAGTCTGCCCGCAATTCACCCCACATAAAGGCAGCTGAAACAGGTCCACCCCCGCTCATTGTGGTATAGATTCCGATTACTGCTCCTTGAAGGTCTTCTTTAGTCTTCCAGAATTTATTTGAAGTGATCCCGTTTGGTGGCTGCAGATCAAGATATTTATTACAAGCACTGAAACTTGAAATAACAACGGTTAAGAATATCGCCTTATAAAAAATACGTTTTAACATTTTCTATTTTTTAGGATGTAATTGACTAAAATGATGCTGTAAGGCCAAGGGTTAATAAACGCAATGGTGGTGTTTCGGCATTATCTTCTGGCTTAGAAAATATACCCGCTCCTCTGGAAGCAACTTCCGGATCCTGGCCTTTGTATTTGGTAAACGTTGCCAGGTTTTGAGCTGTAAAATACACCCCTAGATTTTTAGCACGAATCCTTTTAGCAAATGCCTTGTCAAACGTATAACTTCCAGTTATAGAGTTTAACCTTAAATAATCTCCGTTTTCTACATATCTATCTGAACCCAGCCAGTTGAAACCGCTTCTGAAAAGAGCACGTGGTATATCTGTTTCATCACCCTCTTTTCTCCAGCGTCTTAGCACAGCTGTACTCTGATTACTGTAATCATACATTCTGGTAGAATTCATGACTGCTTTATTGATAATCTGGCCACCAAGACGGAATGTGAAAAAAGACTGCAAACTAAACTTCCCTTTAAAAGTGAAACCCGGACCAAAACCACCGGTAAGCTTAGGCTGGCCATTACCCAGATATACTACATCCTGGAAGTTTATATTGCCATCATGATTCACATCTTCATAGATTGCATCCCCTGGCTGGAAGACATAATTAGTCTGCGGGTAATTAAAGGTAAGCGGTACCGGAGAACCGGCAGGGCTCAGGATTTTGTTGCCGTTGGCATCAGTTGCATAAGTGGACTCACGGCTTGAATGAACACCTTTAAACTTATATCCATAAAAAGATCCAAGAGGATTATTAGTCTGAAGATAAGTAAGATACTGGCCGTTCTGGGTAACATCTCCACTCTGGAAAGCATACAGCGGAGATATTGACTTGACAGTATTAATATTGTTTGCCAGGTTCAAATTGAAGTTTATTACCATATTCTTGGACTTGTAAGGAGTACTGGTGATAAAAAGCTCCAAACCCTTATTTTCAAGAGAACCTTCATTTATGTCAATAGAACCAAAACCGCTTGTAGAAGGAATTCCAAGGTTGTCAATATACAGGTCTTTTGTAAGGTTACGGTAGAAGCCAAAGTCTGCACTAAGACGGTTCTTGAACATGACCATGGTAAAACCACCGTCGAGTCCATGAATTTCCTCCCATTTGAGATTATTAAGCTGAAGACTTTGGGGTACCAGCCCAGACATTCCAAGGTAAGTGTTATTTGATCCCACATAATTACTGAAATACAAATAATCGTAACGGGGAGCTCTTCCTGTTACTCCATATCCTCCGCGAAAGCTAAAATCGTCTAACCAACCAGAGTACTTCTTCATAAAGCGTTCGTCTGACAAACGGTAGCGGGCAGAAATCGAAGGAAACAGGCCATACCTTGTTTCCGGACCAAACCGAGAGCTGCCATCACCACGAAGAGCGACATTAAGGATATAGCGATCCATGTATTTATATTGTGCATTAACCAGGGCAGCCACTGACCTGGACTGACCCATCCCTGCATTTAGGCCGGCAACGCGACCGGCCGAACCCGGTTGCTGAAGATAAATAGAAGGACTATTTGAAGCACTTTGTCCCATCGATAGCCCTTTATTACTGTTTGATTGAAGCGATATCAATCCCGTTAGTATATGATTTTCGCTTAACCTGGGATTAAAAATAAAATCAGTCTTTGTTGACACATTGTATGAATCGTAATCGTCTACTCCCGCAAAATTCACAATATTCTCAGTAAACGGACGACCGGTTGCAATCTGTGGGACGAATATTCGGCGCTTTCCATTGGTAATATCAAAAACCACGTCCTGTGAAGCAGTAAAGAAATCGGAAAAACGGAATCTCAGATTGAACTGTGGCCGCACCCTGTCTGTAACAAGATTATTGATAGCCCCTTCCGCCATTGCCAAAGGATTAAATGCTGCAGGATAAGCGCCCTGGATGTTTGAGGCTGGAGAGAAGTAATTTGGCGTGAGAACTCCCAACTCATTATATTCGTAAACGCTTGTATTCGGAGCCCTTAGAAGCGCCCGCGCACGAACTCCGTTAGATCCTGCCCCATTCTCGTTACCCTCGGCAAAATTGTAGTCGGTATTACTCCGTGTATAGGCAAAAGACGTGGAAAAACGAATCTTTTCAGAAACGTTATAATCCAGATTAAGGCGGGTGTTGATCCGCGTAAACCCTGTACCGATCGTAGTTCCCTCCTGGTTATTGTAACCGACTGAGGCAAAATAAGAAGCCCGTTCACCACCTCCCGAAATAGATAGATTATTATCCAGGTTGTATCCTTCTCTGGATATTACATCGATCCAATTGGTATTCTGCCCATAGTTCATATAATTATAGACATCAAGCGGATTATAAGCAAGTTCTCTAACCGTAAACGTATTCAAAGGGAGACCGTTCACATTCATCACCATTTCAGGCATCAGGGTAGAGTACTGGTCACCTGTTAAAAGAGGGATGGATTTTGGCTGCTGTGTTAAAGACCCTCTGAAGGTATAAGAAATAGAAGGAGCTCCCTTAACACCACGCTTTGTATTAATAATTAAAACACCGTTCGCTGCCCGCGAGCCCCAAACTGCTGTGGCTGCAGCATCCTTCAACACTGAAATATCCTTAATGTCTGAAGGTGCAATAGACAATAAATCAGCGTATTGATTTTGATCAGCAGTAGAAAAATTGAAAGTTGGAGGAAGGGAGGTCTCATACGGCACTCCATCAACAACAATTAAAGGATTTGAATCCCCGTTGATTGTGGAAGTACCGCGAATCCGTATAGACATACCAGCACCCGGATCGCCTGAATTTGACACGATGTCTACACCTGGAAGACGGCCCTGAACAGCCTGGTCAATACTTGTGGCTTGAAGGTTCTCTATATCCTTTGCACTGATGGTTACCGTTGTTGTAGTCTGGTCACGGGTATCTATTTTAAGCCCGGTCCCATTGTCAGACTGTCGTCGTCCCTGAACAATCACTGCATCAAGTTCATTGCTGCTGCTTGACAAAGCGATAGTGCCAAACTGAGTACGGCTGCCGATATCAAACGTTCTTGTAGCATAGCCAATAAACACTATGACAAGTTTGTTGGCCGGATTAGTGATTCTTAGAGCAAAATTCCCCTCAATATCTGTAATAACAGCAGATACTGTTCTTTTATCCCGGTCCTGTTCGATAATAGATGCGCCTATGACTGGCCCTTTATCCTTTGCATCGATGACCTTTCCCGATACTAAAACTCTTTGCGTAGACTGCGCCTGCACAGAATATGCAGAGAAAACGCACAATACTATCAGGCTAAAACTGTATGTTAAAAATCTCTTCATGAGTCCCTTAGCAATTAATAATTGTACTTTAAATATTTATCTATAAGATGGATAAGTGCACGGTTACCGAGGACATTGCTCCCTTGGGCAATGCCTGAATATGACGCTCCTCCAGTATATGGTTTGGGAGAAATTGCATTTGCAGCTGGACTTAAGTTGACATCTGTTGCGGTTAAAGTGGCACCTGTACGCGTCCCTGTATTTTGGATTAAAACAGGAACCGCAGCACCCAAAGAATTTGTTAACAGCGTTGGTAAAGATGCAGGCGAACTTGCCTTTTGGCCGTCTACAGCAATTGCAATATCTTTCAAAATGTGATACTTTATAAATCTGGCCACCAGATCCTTGTCTGTAGTAGATGCGGGATTATAAGTGAATGAGGCCCATTGCTTAGCAGAACCAGTGCCTGTTGTGGTACCTGGCAAAAACCCGTCTACCACAGCCCGTTTCAGCGCATCCCGGGTCGGAATCAGTACGGTATAATTAGATCCCAGTTGTAAGCCCGCAATTTCTGCAGCTGAGTTATCGTAAGCAGTAGAGAATCTTAAGTACTCATAAAAATCGAAATATGGCCCCGGGGCGGCTGCAGTTCCTGCATAATCGAAGATTGCCTGCGCCACCTTTCTGTTAGAAAACGTGAGGGTTCTGTTGGCATTTGTTGCATCTTCGCTAATCAAAAAGTGGACTGTTCCATTAGTGTAATCTCTTGACTTGGTGGGATCAACTCTAAGTCCGAATTTACCTTCAATAGTTGCCGCAGAATACACGCGATTATTATCCCATCTTATATACTCACCTTGATTAGTCTCGCCAATACCATTTCCCGAAAGATCGTTTTGCTTAAAAGGTAAAATATGAAGATTAAGGATTCTTAGCATATCGGCTATTACGCCGGCACCTCTTGTTACAGTGGTACCAGAAGTAAAGGTAAAATCACTTAGCGACTGATTGTAATCGTAGCCAAGAGCTCTTAGTTTCGTATCTGGAATCATGAACAAAGTGAAGGGCATATTTGGATTAGTGATCAAAAGTCTTCCCTGTCTGTCAATCAACCTGGTCATAATAGAATAGGCCGGATCCAGATAAGCCCTTGCGTAGACCGTACTGAAAACATTTGCTTCATTTACTTTATTTGCCCCATAAAATATTCCGTTACTTCCAAACTGAGATTGTACAATATTTCCTCCACTAGTTGCACTCGCAGGATTCAGTGTCGGTCTTTCGTTCAAAAAGTTAGCCGTAGCAGAAAATTTACTCGGCCACACAGTACCTACCCACATATGAGCATTCAGAAAATCTGTTATAATGGTTGCCGGCAAATCCGCTAGAGAGGGATAAAACTCTAATATAACATTGTTCAAATAACTATTCAAGGCGGCATTATTTGGTGCTATAAGGGTATAACCGTCTGTCTGAGCTTCATGCTCGGAGGCAATTCTGGTAAAAGCCTCGTTATTTAATGAATAAGCTAAAAGGTTTGAATACGACTTGATGTAAACAGATAAGTTTTGGCCTGTCATGGTATTATAGCGGCGAGTGGCATTTTCGTCACGCAGATATTGAACCCTAAAGCGCTCAAAAATGCTTTTGAAACCGCTGTAATTCGCGTCAGCAGAAAGCATTTGTTCAACGTTAGGGAGAGGCTCAACTACTTCATTTACTTCATGGATTATACCATTTTCTGCTGGTATATTTTGTGTAATCACTGAGGCACTTGCTACATTGAAGCCTGTATACGTTGAATTAGGAAAAAAATACGTGTAATCATTTGCGGTTAATCCCTGTGCATTCATGAATTTTGAATGGAAGTAAGGGATATACTTATTGTTGTCATCTCCGAAAACAAACGACCCGTTTCTGTTCTGTGAAAGGAATACAGAATCTTTCGCAGCATTTGTATAATAACCATCATAATAAGCAGTCCGTCGCTTAAATGCAATATTCGGACTCCAGCCTGTAGGTGTTTGTGCATCCGCTATATGGAGAGTATCAAACGCATTGTATATAAGATTGTAAGTCACAATCCTTCTGGCATCCTCTGCGGTAAGGCTTTCCAGCGTGATACCTTTCTGACTGAAGTACTTATTAAAGGCATCGTCATTAGGAGCAAAAAACGTCCAGTATCCGGCTGCGCCTAAGGCAGTTCTGAAACCAGACTTATCGATAACCGCCAAAATCGTATTGAAGTTACCTTTACTCTTCAACACCTCATACATTGGCGGCGCAAGATTGGCAGGCCTCTCATAGAATTCTTCAAATGCCGCTTTACGACAATTTGCAAACAATAAGACTACAGTTAACAGACCCAATAAGCCATGTATTGATCTTTTCATATAACTAATTAAAATTGAAATTGTATTTATTGATGATTATTATCCAGAATATACGTGGCTAAACGAATACATGGATCCTATACGCGGCCCGCCGTCTAATACAAAAGACAATCGTATAGTAGCATTGAGAGGTAGTAAATTTTTTATCATACGTTATGTGTAAGGTTTAAAATAAGGACGAATCCCC
>CBIHLM010000085.1:0-16096 GCA_966210515.1 uncultured Pedobacter sp. | reverse complement strand
GCAAATCCACCCCCTGCCCCCGCCAGCGGGGGATATAAAGCGCTTTAGGCATTTTCGTAAAATGAAAGTTTATCTTCAGAACTATGTGTCTTCATTCAGCCGATAACGTACCTGATTTTCTTCAGCCAAATATTCTAAAGCACCTCGTATCCCCCGCTGGCGGGGGAATAAAAGGGGGTGGTTATCGCGATTGAAGGGGAAATATGGTGCTTTAGGCAGGCTGCCCGGATTGCAGGTCAGGTATAAACTATTTCATACTCTATCCGTGCTTTATCCATGCCTTTGCTATGCCTTTGCCATATATAAGCCCCATCCGCAGGCTCTCACAAACAAGCTTTGTAAATGTTTTAAAAAAAGGCCTTTAACATTCCCGTAAATCTATATCTTTGCCTCGCACAAAATGATGCTGTCTGCAAGCAGTGTAATTATCCTGATACATGCGGGATGAATATGCGCTAAAACGGACAGGCTTTTGAGTTTAAAGAAGAAAAGGGATCTTTAAATTTGTGCCCATGAAACACGTTGCGCTCTTATGAAATTTGAAAACACGAATAGATTGAATTTACTAAAATCTGTTACGCTACTTATATTATTCTTGTTGCTGGGTGCAATTCAACCCATAGCAGCACAAAGCACACAAAATTTCAGCAACATCAATGTCGACCAGTTATCCGACGCTCAAATAAAACAGTTCATTCAACAGGTTGAAGCGCAGGGATTAAGCGAGTCTCAATTAGAGCAGGTTGCCCAGGCAAGAGGCATGAGTGCCGGCGAAGTACAGAAACTGCGTGCCCGTGTAAATAAGATTAAACAAAGCGGTTCTGCCAGCACCAATACTGGTTCAGGCAATAAAACTACCGATGCTGGTTCCGGTCAGGGTACCCGCGAATTAAATTTCAAAAGCGATACCACACAGGTTAATGCGACAGGTACTGTTTCCAGGATCTTTGGCGCCGAGCTGTTCAGGAATTCAAAAATCAGCTTCGAGCCCAATCTTCGCCTCGCCACTCCTCTTAATTATCAACTTGGCCCTGATGATGAATTGAATATTGATATTTACGGCTATTCGGAAGCAAGTTATAAGTTAACTGTTTCGCCTGAAGGAAATATCAATATACCATATATAGGTGTGGTCAACGTTGGCGGCCAAACCATCGAGCAGGCCAGTCAGAGGATCCGTTCAAGGTTAGCCAGCGTTTATCCGAATATGCGCAGCGGAAATACCCGGGTAAACATTACATTAGGGAATATCCGCAGCATTAAAGTAACGCTAATGGGTGAAGTGACCCGACCAGGAACTTATACCTTGTCTTCTCTATCCAGTGTATTCAATGCGCTCTACGCTTCGGGCGGACCTACTGAAAACGGCTCTTTTCGTGAAATACAGATCATTCGGAATAATCGCGTAATCGCTAAGCTGGATGTATACGAATTCCTTTTACGCGGCTTCCAGCGCAACAACATCCGTTTACAGGATCAGGATATCATCATGATCCCAACTTACAAAAAACGGGTAGAATTTTCCGGTGAAGTAAAACGCCCAGCTATATTCGAAGCGACAGACAATGAGACTTTGGACGATGTCATTGCTTTTGCAGGTGGTTTCACCAACGAAGCCTATACGGCGAGAATCAAAGTAATACAAAACACTCCAAAAGAGCGACGCATTACCGATGTATTAGCGAATGCTTTTACAAGCTATGTTCCTCAAAACGGCGATAAATATTTCGCTGAGCCGATACTTGATCGTTTTGAGAACAGGGTGAGCATTAACGGAGCAGTATTCCGCCCGGGACAGTACCAGTTGGAAAAAGGATTAACCCTCGGACAGTTGATCCAAAAAGCCGAAGGCGTAACCGAAGATGCTTTTTTAGCCCGAGGTTATCTTACCCGTTTAAGAGCCGATAATACACCGGAATTGGTTTCCTTCGATCTTGCAAGGATTTTGAATGGTGCCACAGCAGATATTACTCTTCAACGCGAAGATCAGGTCACCATATCCTCTATTTTTGATTTACGTGAAGAATATAAAATAAGCATTGAAGGAGAAGTTCGCAACCCAGGGACGTTAGACTATGCGGAGAATATGAGCCTGGAGGACCTGGTTGTTTTAGCTGGTGGCTTCAGAGAAGGCGCTTCAGCCAAACGTATAGAAATTTCCCGCCGGGTGAAAGACAGTGAGGCTGGAGCGGCCAATTCACGTATTGCCCAGGTATACCAGGTAGATGTAGATCAGAACCTGCAGATTCAGGGGCCTAAATTCATTCTTCAACCATTTGATATTGTTTCTGTTCGGAATGCCGCCGGTTATGAAGTGCAGCGTCAGGTACGGGTGGAGGGAGAAGTATTGTATCCAGGGACTTATACTATAAGCCGTAAAGATGAGCGGATTTCCGATTTGATCAAACGGGTTGGTGGATTAACGGATCTGGCTTATTTGTCCGGGGCTTCTTTAATCCGCTCGGATGCCAGTGAAAAAGGCTCAGGAAAAAATAAGATTAATACAGAAGAACAGGATCAGAAGAAGTTGGTGAGATTACAGCGATTACAGGAGACGGTGAAGGATTCTACAGATATTGTTCAACAGCAAACGATTCTTCGAAATGATTATGTTGGGATTGATTTGGAGCGAATCATTGAAAAACCAAAATCAAAACTTGATTTGATCTTAGAAGAGGGGGATGTATTACGGGTTCCTAAACAACTTCAGACAGTAAAAGTAAGCGGGGAGGTGTTATATCCTACTACGGCGATTTTTAATTCAGGAAAGGGCTTTAAGCAATATATTTCTGACGCGGGTGGTTTTTCGGACAACTCCTTAAAGAAAAGATCGTATGTTATTTATGCGAATGGATCGGTTAGAAGTACAAGGAAGTTTTTTGTTTTTAATAATTATCCGATGGTGAAGCCGGGGGCGGAGATATTTGTGCCTAAAAAGGCCGAGCAAAAAAAGTTATCTGCTTCTGAGATAGTAGGGCTAACTTCAGGCATAGCATCGTTAGGCGCAATAATACTTGGGGTATTGAATTTAGCCAAGTAAGGAGATTAGTCATATTAATATATTTAGACAAAAAATATTTTGGAAACAGAAAAACACAATATAGCGGTGCAAGAGGCGGAGATCTCATTAAAAGAACTCATTCTTAAGCTAAAAGATTTGTGTACTTATGTTTTATCAAAGTGGCTGATAATTCTTGCGGCAGGCATTTTGGGTGGTGTTGGCGGATTCGTGTATGCTGAACTAGAAAAGCCAATATATACAGCGGAATGTACATTTGTTTTAGAAGAAGCAGGCGGGGGAGGATTAGGACAATACGCAGGGTTGGCTTCTATGGTGGGCCTGGATCTTGGAGCAGGTGGCGGTGGTATTTTTCAGGGAGATAACATCATGGAATTATATAAGTCGCGGTCAATGATTGAAAATACATTATTGAGTGAGATTGAATACGATGGCAAGAGGCAATTATTAATTGATTTTTATTTGGATTTTAACGGTATCAGAAAAAAATGGGCAGGAAATCCTGAATTAGCTGATATTCGGTTTAATACAGAGAAAGCCTTTACCCGTGCCCAAAACAGTGTTCTCGCTTCGGTAGTGGGAGATATAAAATCTAATTATTTAAATGTAGGGAAGCCGGATAAAAAGTTAAGCATAATAAAAGTTGCGGTAAGCTCCGAGAATGAAATATTTGCTAAAGCTTTTAACGATCAGATCGTTAAGAATGTTAACGACTTCTATATTCAAACGAAAACTAAAAAATCGTTAGAAAACGTTTCAATCTTACAGCAAAAGACAGACTCCGTTCGAAGAGTGATGAATGGTGCAATTTACACCGCGGCAGCAGTTGCTGATGCAACACCTAATTTAAATCCCACAAGGCAGACGCAGCGGATTGCCCCTATGCAGAGCGCTCAATATTCCGCGCAAACAAATAAAGAGATATTGGGTGAATTAGTTAAAAATCTGGAAATGTCTAAAATGGCTTTACGCCAGGAAACGCCACTCATTCAATTAATAGATCAACCAGTATACCCTTTAAATGTAGATTCGTTAAGTAAGGCGAAAGGAATAATAATTGGTGCCGTTTTACTGTCTGGTTTAATTGTAATGATTTTATTGGCAATTAAGCTTTTAAGAGAAGTGATGAAATAAACTTATAAATGGATGCAGTAAGAATTATTGACCTTCCGAAAATTCTGGATCAACGGGGAAACCTTTCTTTTTTTGAGGAAGGTGCCCATATACCATTTAAAATCGAAAGGACCTATTGGATTTATGACGTCCCCGGCGGCGAGGAAAGGGGGGGGCATAGTTATAAAACCAATCAGGAGCTGATCATTGCTTTAAGTGGAAGTTTTGATGTAGTTTTAAATGATGGTTTTAATGTAAAAACCTTTTCATTAAATAGATCATATTATGGATTATATGTTCCAAATGGCATCTGGAGACATATGCAAAATTTTTCAACCAATGCTTTAGCATTCATCGCGGCATCTACTCCTTTTAATGAAGAAGATTATATTAGAGATTTCAATTTATTTAAAGAGAAATGAATTCGATTTATAACTGCAATGTAATAGAATTATCAAAAGTGCATAATCGGGCTGGTAACATAACTCCAGTTGGTTGCAACCTTGATATTCCGTTTAGTATAAAGCGAGTTTATTACTTATACGATGTACCCAGTGGGGAAGCAAGAGGAGGGCATGCTCATAAAGAATTAAACCAACTTATAATTGCTGCAAGTGGAAGTTTCGATGTTGTTTTAGATGACGGCAGAAACAAAAAAACTGTTAATCTTAATAGACCAAACTTTGGATTATATGTAACTGAGGGTATTTGGCGTGAATTGGTGAATTTTTCCTCTGGAGCGGTCCTACTCGTTTTAGCATCAAATCTTTATAATGAAGACGATTATATTCGGGACTACAATGAATTCTTATTATTAAAACAATGAAAATACATCCCACAGCAGATGTACAGGCAACCCGTATCGGTACTGATACAGTTATTTGGCAATATTGTGTGATTCTAGAGAAGGCGGTGATTGGAAGTAATTGCAATATAAACTTCAACGTATTTATTGAAAATGAAGTAATTATAGGGAATAATGTAACTATAAAAAGCGGGGTAAGTCTCTGGGATGGAATTGAAATTGGAAATGATGTTTTTGTAGGACCCAATGTTACTTTCACAAACGATAAGTATCCCAGATCTAAACAATATCCGACTGAGTTTCAAAAAATTCTTATAAAAGATAAAGCGAGTGTTGGTGCCGGAGCAATTATTCTTGGGGGGGTGATAATAGGTGAAAATGCTATGATTGGAGCTGGTAGCGTGGTAACTAAAAATATACCTGCGAATGAATTATGGGTTGGAAATCCAGCGAAATTTGTAAAAAGAATAGCTTAAGTAAATAAGACAATGCTTGTATTTATTTACTTATTTGCTGTTGAAGTTAATTTCTCTAAATGATATCCAAGTAATGTCAACCCAATCGAAGTATCGTCAGATTTTTAAGGCCACAAGCTTATTTGGGGGCGTGCAGGTCATAAATATATTGACTTATATTATAAGAGCTAAATTTGTTGCTATTTTTCTGGGGCCTGTAGGTATGGGAATCTCAAGTCTTTTTATGACAACTATCACGTTGATTAATTCGGTTTCAGGCTTAGGATTAAATTATAGTGCTATAAGGGATATCTCAAAATCAAGCGCTACTGGTGATATTAAAGAGATCAGCTATACACTTTTTATCTTTAAACGATGGCTATGGATTAGCTGTATACTGGGTGCATTCGTTATGATTGCCTTTTCTTCATTTCTTAGCCAATATACTTTCGGTAATAAGGATTATTCCTGGAGCTTCGTATTCCTGTCGCTAATGATCGTATTCAATACCCTGAGCAATGGAAATACCGCTTTACTCGAAGGGACAAGAAGTATGAAGAATACGGCTAAATCCACGGTTGTCGGGTCTTGTGTGGGTTTGCTGACATCTGTCCCTCTCTATTATTTTTTCGGAACGAAAGGGATTGTGCCTTCTCTGATCATTGGATCCCTTACAGTGTATCTTATCAGTGCCTATTTTGCTAATAAAGTCAAAACCTTGCCTGTCACTGTTAGCCGGGCGGATACTTTGTCAAAAGGCGGAGAAATGGCAAAGCTCGGAATTGTCATGGTAGCCGCTCAAGCATTGGGCAGCGCGGTAATTTATGTAATTAATACTTATGTAAGAAGCAAGGGTGGAATTGAAGATGTTGGGCTTTATCAAGCGGCGACATCAATCACTAATCAGAGCATCGGTCTGGTGTTTACTGCCATGACTATTGATTATTTTCCCAGGCTGGCGGCAGTGAGTGATGATAACCTGAAGATCAAGGAGATTGTTAACCAACAGGCTATAATTACTATTTTGATTTCTTCTCCTATATTAATTTGTTTAATTGTATTCTCCCCTCTTTTTATTAGGGCTCTTTTATCGCCCGACTTTTATGTGATAACCGATGTTGTTCGCTGGCTGGCTTTCGGATCTTTATTCACTGCGCCCATGGTTGTATTGGGTTTCATTGCTCTTGCAAAAGGCGATAAAAAGAGCTTTTTCCTTTATGGGAGTTTTTTTAATAATATTTTGGCGCTGATATTTTATATAGCAGGATATATGTTCTATGGCTTAATTGGAATGGGTATCGCCTTCTTCCTTTCCCAGCTAATTTATATTCTTTTTATCGGTCTTAGGTTTCATAAGCTATATTCTTTCTCATTCACGCAGCAGTTTTTGAAAGTCTTTTTAATATATGTTGGGGCATGTCTGCTTGTATTATCATCAAGCTTACTAATGGGAGGTATTTGGGGATATTCGATTGGAGGAATAGTGGTTGCCCTGTCCTGTGTTTTTTCATTGATGCAGCTCGAAAAGTATATGGAGGTTGTAGGGTATTTAAAAATGAGGTTTTTTAAAAAATAATATAATGGTGAAACAGGTATTAAAAAGTATTGTGACAAAGTTCTCGAGTCATACAAAAGTTAAGGCTGATTTTAAAAAGGAATTTCTTAAAAAGAAAGAATTACTATCCGATAATGGTCGTTTTTTGTGCCGATGGGAGGATCATTATGCTATTTTTGGAGAGTCTGGAAGTACTACTGACTTTGATGCTCATTATGTTTATCATACTGCCTGGGCTGCTAGAATTCTGGCTGGAAAGAAGCCCGAGGTTCATATTGATATTTCTTCTGATATCCGGTTCGTTACTTTAGTTTCTTCCTTTATTCCTGTTAAATTTTATGATTATCGGCCTGTAGATTTTACGCTTTCCAATCTGGAGTCTAAATTTGGCGACCTGATGGCATTGCCATTTACAGACAACTCCGTTTCTTCTTTATCTTGTATGCATGTAGTTGAACATATTGGTCTTCAACGGTATGGCGACCCTATAGATGCCAAAGGTGACATTAAGGCAATTGCGGAACTCACACGAGTTTTAAAACCCGGTGGACATCTTTATTTTGTGACACCAGTGGGAGCAGAAGCCCGCATTCAATATAATGCACACCGAATTTATACCTACAAAATGGTACTATCATTATTTCCTGATCTAATTCTTGAGGACTTCGCGTTAGTAACGGACGAGGGAAAGTTTATCAATAATGCTTCCGAATCAGTGGCAGATAAGCAAGGTTACGGTTGCGGTTGTTTTCTTTTCACCAAAAGATAATTTTTTCAACGCATATTGATATATACTTGGCTAACTTAATGTGGTATGAAATATTTTAAAGCACTTTTACGAAAGACTAAAATTTTCTATAAAAATTTGCTGTTCATATTTAATAAAGACCTAAGCCATGAGTTTATCAATGTTGATAATATTCATTATTATTTAGACAATTTAAAATTTGAGCTACCATCAGAATATAATAAGCTTATCAAACCAAAAATAATTAGTCCACTCGAAACTATTGAGAAGATTATACAAGATAAAGTTTCTATTTCAAGATTTGGCGACGGTGAATTCGAACTATTGTTTAATAGGTCTATCCCTTTTCAAAAAGACGATAGGGAATTATCGAAGCGTTTACAGGAGATTTTAATCTCCAATTATGATAACATTCTTATAGGCATACCTTATATTTTTTGGTATGAAGTAGGTAATTGCAATCTTAGGGTTAAAAATTTTATCCGAAGGGAAATATCGCGAGTACGAAAGGAATATGAAAATGCTCTCCTTTTGGACAAAACCTATTATGCCACAGAGTTTACACAACTGTATATGACATACTCCGATGATGTTGACATGAGTAGCTATTTTGATCACATTAGAAGAGTTTGGGATCAAAGAGATATAACCATTATACAAGGTGAAGGTATTTTAGATAAGCTGCAGTTTGACGTTTTTGATAATGCGGCTTCAGTTCTACGGGTCTTGGCACCTTCTTCAAATGCCTTCTCTGAGTACCAAGGTATCTTTGATAAAGCAAAGCTTACCGACAAGAATAGGCTGGTATTAATAATTCTAGGCCCGACCGCAACAGTACTAGCATTTGATTTGGCTAAGCTAGGGTACCAGGCGTTGGATATCGGACACACAGCAAAGGATTATGATTATTATATGAAGAATTTGCCGAAAAGTGAGCGCAATCTTTCTGATTTTTTTTTACCTGATTAGAATACAATGAGCAACAATTTAATTGAGGATCTTTCAATTATAGTTTTTTCAAAAAATAGACCTCTTCAATTACACGGCTATATTGAAAGCTTGCTGTATTTCTCTGAAATTCCGCAATCTTCAATAACGGTTTTATATACACACTCTGAAGAAGTGAAGTATGGTGAGTTGATTGAACAATATCCGGGTATCTCCTGGATTAAAGAAAGTTCATTTTTTGCAAACCTGCAATCTGTTCTAGATGCTTCGAAAGAATATCTGATGTTTGGTTGCGATGATGTTATTTTCAAAGACAGTATCGATTTTTCCTTAGCATTAAATGCGCTGATGAATGACAAAAATTTGTTCGGCTTTAGTTTGCGTTTAGGAGAAAATATTACACCTGTGCCGTCGGAATTGGATAGATCAGCAAATGTACTAAAATGGAATTGGGCCGATTGTAATACCGCCCACTGGGATTATCCCTGGGAATTGGACTCTACCATATATAGACGGGCGGATGTTCTTCAAATCGTTTCAATGCTTAACCCGGATGTTGTAAAAAATCCCAATTATCTTGAAAATGAAGTAGCTAGTAAGCCGGATCGATATATTACAAAAAATAAACTTGCTTCATTTAAAAATGGTAAATGCATTGTGTTAACTGTGAATAGAGTTCAAGACGATTTCTTAAATAGCTTTGATAATACCATTAACACAGATATTCATGCTCTTGATAAATTGTACCGCAACAATTATAAGATAGACTTTTTGACAATTTCAAAAAAAACAAATTCGGCTATTCATGTGGGCGCAGAATTTCTAAAGCTGACGCGAAATGGTAAACCCTATCGGAATACTGGATTGCAGATTAAAATTTTTATTAAAAGAGTCGTGTCGCTGGGCAAGCGATTGGTCAGTAATTAATTAGAATCGATGGTTAAATTTCTTGATCTAAAAAAAATAAATCAGCAGTATAGTGACGATCTCAAGAAGGCTGCTGCAGAGGTAATTGATAGTGGCTGGTATTTGTTAGGCGACCGAAATTCCTCGTTCGAAACTGATTTCTCTGAATTTAATAAGAGCAAATTCGTAATCCCTGTTGCCAATGGTCTGGACGCACTTCGACTAATTTTTAAAGGATATATAGAATTAGGGCATATCTCAGAAGGCGATGAAGTAATTGTGCCGGCGAATACGTATATCGCTTCTATTTTATCTATAACAGATAATAATTTAAATCCAATATTTGTCGAACCGGATATTGATACGTTAAATATTGATATTAATCTGATAGAAGAGCAAATTACATCCAGGACTAAAGCTATTTTAATTGTTCATCTGTACGGGAAAGCATGTTGGAGCGAAAAATTAGAACAATTAGCTGTAAAATATAACCTGTTAATTATCGAGGATAATGCCCAGGCAATAGGTGCTTACTGGCGGAATAAAAGAACAGGTAGCCTTGGACATGCGGCTGGCTTTAGCTTTTACCCCGGAAAAAACTTGGGAGCCTTAGGAGATTCGGGGGCTATCACAACTGATAATGAAAAATTAGCAGGTGTTTGCAGGGCATTAGCAAATTATGGCTCACAGGAAAAATATGTTAACCGATATCAGGGTTTAAATAGCCGCATGGATGAGATTCAAGCTGCTTTTTTATCCGTTAAACTCAAATACATTGATATCGAAAATCAAAAACGAAGAGAAATAGCTCAATTTTATTACGATAACATTTCTAATAACAGGATTATTTTGCCCCAAATTGACCATGAAGAAGATATTTCGAAGAATCTTGAGCATGTATGGCATGTGTTTATCGTCCGTACGGAGAACAGAAAATCTTTGCAGGATCATTTAACTGCACATTCTGTTCAGTCTCTCATTCATTATCCTATCCCTCCTCATAAGCAAGCTTGTTATAGCAATTGGAACAATAAATGCCTCCCAATTACAGAAAAGATTCACAATGAGGTTTTGTCGCTTCCTATAAGTCCCGTGATGAATGAGGAGGAAATACTTCATGTAGTTAATGTAATAAATCGGTGGTAACTTTTAAAGTGAAAATCCTCTATCTTTTATCAAAGGTATCACTGTGGAAAAATAGAGTTGTGCTACTGTTATGGCCAAATTTATTAAGCGTGATAAGGAATCAGATCGTCTTTGAGGCGGATTTACCAGCGGTCAATCAATTAATGTTGTTTAATGGTAGCGGCAATTTAATAATTAATGGAAATTGTTCCTTCGGATATAAATTGGGGGGCAGACATAGAGGTGGCTCTGTTGAAATCCAATGCAGAACGAAAGAGAGTAAAATAAGCATTGGCAAAAATGTGGCCACAAACAATAATGTTTTTATCTGTTCATCTAATTACATTGAAATTGGTGATAATTCTTTGATTGGACAAAATATAATGATCACTGGTTTTGAAGCACATGGAACAAGCCCATTTAAAAGAACTGAATGTGGTGAGATTGGGACAGTGACCGGAGTATTTCCTGCTAACGTTATTATCGGTGGGATGCCAGCTAAAATTTTGAAAAACATAGATGTTAACGAATAATAATCCTATTTCTTTCAAAGAAGCTTACCCGTTAGTTTCTATCCTGATTCCATGTTATAATCATGAGAAATACATTACCGAGGCTCTCGATAGTATTATTGATGATGAATATGCTAACAAGGAAATTATAATAATTGATGATGGATCGAGAGACAACAGCGTCAGGTTAATAGAGAGCTGGATTGATTTGAATCAGGCTGCCAAAGTTAAATTTGTAAAAAGGCCAAATAAAGGTCTATGCGCAACTTTAAATGAGCTTGTACAAATTGCTGAAGGAAAGTACCTAGTTGTGTTGGCTAGTGATGATATTCTTTGTAATAATACGTTAACTGAAAGAGTCCGGGTATTAGAAAATAACGCTTCCAAATTAGTGTTGGTGAGCGATGCCATGGTAATTAATTCCGAAGGTGTAACTATTCACGAAAGTATTTTAAGAGACTTTCATAACGCCGACAAGTCAAATTATTTTTCAGATGAAACTATATTAGATGAAATTATTTTCAGATTTTCTATCTCGGGAGCTGTAGTAATGATGAATAGGGAGATTTTTAATTTGATTGGCCCCTATCCTGAAGATTTAAAGGCTGAAGACTTATATTTTTATTTAAAATCTGCAAGTTTGAACAAGCTTATGTTTTTAGATAGAATAGTAAGTAAATACAGAATTCATCAGAATAATACTTCTGGCACAAATCCAGAGTTATCAAAAACAGTTATTAAAACATACTTAAGAACTGTTCGAACTATCCCTGGATTTAAAAGGAAGCTAAAGGTATTTAAGCGAATTGCAGGAATAATTTATTCAATTTTAAAGCATTGAAAAATTAAATATATGTTTTTAAAGCTATTTTTCCGGGTTCTTTGGCGGATATTTCTGAAACTTCAGACAGCTTTATCCCAATTGATCTTTTCAATTAAGTGGACTAATCTGAACAGGCACAATAGAACACTTGTAAAAAGGAAGTTTCCGATAAATTGTGTTCAGGTGGGCAAACGCAGTTATGGCGAATTAAATGTTTATTCTTATGCAAATGGGGCTAATGAAAAACTGGTTATTGGAGAATATGTTTCCATTGCAAATAATGTAAGCTTCATTCTAGGAGGCAATCACAATATAGATACTTTTACAAGCTATCCTCTTAAAGATTTAATATTAAATCAAAAATTTCAAGATGCATTCTCGAAGGGGCCCATCGTAATTGAAGACGAGGTCTGGATTGGATTTGGTGCAACGATTCTTTCTGGGGTCAAAGTTGGAAAAGGTGCAATTATAGCGGCTGGAGCTGTTGTTACTAAAGATATCGCTCCTTATTCGATCGTTGGAGGAAACCCTGCAAAGGTGTTGAAATACAGATTTCCGGAGAATGTAATTGATTGTTTAACAACTTTAAGGCTGGCAGAATTTGAGGATAAAATAGGTCAGGAAACAATTGCCTTATTTTATGATAAAATAACAGATCTGGAAAGTTTGGAGAAAAATTTACAACGATTAGGCTACGAGAAGCCCGGAATCAATATAAATAATTATTAGTGTTAATCTGTGTGGATTCAGAAAGATTAACTTTGAAGTATATACAAACGATGAAAAAAATACTTGTAATTGAGCCTGCAGGAAAGCTATATGGTTCAGAAATGGTCCTTTGGGACATTTTAAAAAATAAACAGACAGAAGACATAGTTTATTCGGTTGTACTTCCGCCTGATTCTGAGTTTACACATGAATTAAATAAAATTAACGTACAGGCCATAGAGATTTTAGATATTCATAGAGGGATTATCAGAAAGATTTTCAGCTATCTTAGACTTTTTTGGTATGTAAGAAAAAATAACATTGATTTGCTTTTCATCAATCAGGCCGGTATTTTGAGATCTATTGCACAAATAGCCACAAGAACCCAAACACCTATTGTATGCCAGGTGTCTATATTAGAGGATTGTCCCTGGTTGAACAATTTAAATGAAAGCTATTATAAACCTGTAAAATCATTCATTTGTAATTCTAACTTTATTGCAAGCCAGTTAAAAGTTCCGGATAGAAAAAAGAGTACTTTATACTACGGGTATCATTGGCGAAATATTCGCCCTGAGGTGAGAACAAGTGAAACTCCTTTTCATATTGTATTATTGGGTCGAATATCAGAATCTAAAGGTCATTTTCTTTTAGTAAAAGCAATTCGGGATTTAAAAAGCAGAGGAGTCACAAATCTAAAGGTTTTCTTCGTTGGTGCTGCTCCATCTTTAGAAGTTGACCAACAAATCCGGCAGGAAATTTCTACTGCAGGGCTCGAAGATTATTTCGTTTTTCGAGGATTTCAAAGGGATATTGAAAAAGAATTGTCGGATAAGAACCTTATGGTGATACCGAGCTTAAAAGAACCTTTCGGCCGTATTTTTTGTGAATCAGCTGAGGCTGGGTTGCCTATTATAACAGCTGATTCCGGCGGACTCGGAGAGCTTTCGAGAAAATTTAATTTGGGGCTTAGGTTTGAAGGTAATAACCATGTCGATTTAGCATCTAAAATTGAATATGCAATGCAAAACTATCAATCAGTTAAACGTGAATTTGAGCAGCAGTCAACAAATATGCTAAATAGCTTGAATATGGAAAAATATATCGAAGTTGTGGAAACGATACTTAAAAGTGCGCTCGAAAATAAGGATTCATCTTGTACATGGTTGGGAGAGAAATCCCAAATAGATAAAGCGACTTTATTGCATAGTTGAACAACTATTTATTGTTCGAGAACTAAGACGTATAGCCAGATATAGATATATTCACCACCTGCCTAAACAAAATACATGGATGTTTCTGTTATAATTGTTAATTACAACACAAGGAAATTGACAATTGAATGCCTTCAGTCAATATATGCCCATACAAAAAATCTCGATATTGAGGTTATAGTTGTAGATAACGCGTCAAAAGATGATTCTTGTGCCGCTATAAGGAGAGAGTATCCCCAAGTTAAGCTTATCACTTCGAATAAAAATGAGGGATTTGGGAGGGCTAATAATTTGGGTGTTCAGGCCGCTCAAGGAAAGTATCTGTTTTTTTTAAATTCTGATACTGTTTTAATTAAAAACTCCATTTATACTCTTTTCGAATTTAATGAAAAATATTCAAGTAAGTTAAAAATCGGTGTCTCCGGAGCTGTGCTTTTAGACAGTAACAAAGTTGAAACCGGATCTTTTGGCCCGCTACCAACTATTAAGTTAGTGCTTAAATCTATATTTGGTTTGTTGCCACGTTTCACGTCAATGACTCCTGAGGATCGAAAGCTTTTCAATGAAAACGGATACCTTGAAGTAGGCTACGTTATGGGAGCTGACATGTTTATATTAAAATCGACGTTTGAGGAAGTTGGGGGGTTTGACCCAGCGTTTTTCATGTATTACGAAGAAACTGATTTGCAACGCCGACTAAAAGTAACGGGTTTGCAAAACTTTCTAATTGAGAATGCTCAGATAGTTCATTTGGAGGGCGCTTCTGTAAATAAAGGGAATTCAAATAATAGAAAGCGTATTATCTCAACAAAGAGTTTGTTGTATTATTTCAGAAAGCATTCAAAACGCTTTGACTTTTTGCTGTTTAAATCTGTATTCTTTGCCAGTCGGTTGTTAACAGTTTTCCAAAGTCAATACACATGGGGAGAGAAAAAGGAGTATTTATTGGAAATTGTAAAATCATAATTTATGAAAGTAGTTATTATAGGAAGCAAAGGATTTGACACCATTGAATATCATCTTGCCGATTCCCTTCGTTTTCTCGGACATGACGTGGAAGTTATCGATATAGTAGATATTCTTCCTATCCCTTATGTATTTAACTTTTATGCGATAAAATTTTTTCAAAGATATGACGAAGGATTATTTAAGAAGTTAGCAACAAAAGTAATTGGTGCTAACCCCGATTTAGTAATAGGGACCTATCGATTTATAAACCCCATTTGCATCAAGGCGATTAAAAGAGCGCTGCCAAATATTCCGGTAATTCACATCAATCCCGATGCTTTAATAACCTTCGAGCTTCAACAGATATTCGCCTCGCCTTACGATTTTTACTTTACCAAGGATTCCTATATCGTGAGTTTCATGAAGGAAAAGATGAATTTAAATGCTTTTTATTTACCTGAAGCATTTAATCCACGCGTGCATCAGCGACCCGACGTAAATAGAGAAGAACTTGAGCAAAGAACGAATATAGATGTACTATCTTTTGGGTATTTGTATCCTTACAGAGCAAATATGACTAAGCAACTAATTGATTCTGGGTTAAATGTTGTTTTATATGGAAAAAAGGATAGACGATTTTTCAAACCTGAGCTCGATAAACATTTTAGAAATGAATGGATCACTGGTGACAGGAAATCTGAATTGTTATCTGGTTCAAAAATTGTATTCAATAATTTTCACTATTCAGAAATCGAATCTGTAAACTGTAAATTTTTCGAAATTGCAGGTATCGGAGCTTTTCAGATTTGTGATTATCGTCCTGCTATCGAGGAATATTCAAAAATCAATTCAGCAGAATTCACTTTCAAATCTATTTTTGAGGCAATTGAATTAATTAAATTTTACCTGGATAAGCCAACCATCCGTCATGATTTGGCACTTTCCCAGTACAATCATTTTGTCGAACATCATACCTACGAACATAGAGTTAAGCAGATAATGGAGACAGTTTTTTCATGAGGATTGCATATTTAGGATTTAATTCATTTCTGCTACATAAACGGGGCGTAGAAAATGTAATAGATTTCCAGTCACAAGCAGTTAGTTTTGAGTCTTCGTATTATTTACATTGGGGAGACCAAACCAATGCTTATAGGGTGAATCAATTTATTTGTATTTCTATAAAAAATTGTTGGTATTGGCCAATAATATTGAAT
>CBIHLM010000084.1:0-16534 GCA_966210515.1 uncultured Pedobacter sp. | reverse complement strand
TTTGGTAGCGCTCATTCTCGGAAGAGGCAACGCTTTTTGGCACTTACTTCTATACATCTAAAGGCAAATCTACGCTAGGGCCTGACAAATTGAACCCAAATTACAATCTGTAACTTGATTTAAAAGATCCACAGCTGGATCAGAGATCCCTAAATATACCAGCCTAGCAGCACGCCTCCAAGTATTATAAAGGGTGTTCTGACGCGGGTGAAATTTAACAGCAGAAATGTCCCGAAAATTAAACCAAAAGACAAAAAGCTTATCGGCAATTCTTTAATCATCAGGAAAAACGCTGCGATCAGGAAACCAACAGCAACCGCATTTATTCCCGAAAGGGAATTTTTTATCCTTGCGATCTTTTTTAAATCATTCCAGAAAGGAACAAAAAATAACACCAATATAAATCCCGGAAGATTAATCCCTAAAACAGCGACTATACTACCCAATATCTGACCTCCGATTGAGTAGCCCGCATTTTTCATCGCCATGGTACCTACAAATGAAGCAAAGGAAAAGGTTGGCCCGGGAAGGGCCTGTTGCAATGCGAAACCTGCTAGAAACTCATCTCCTGACAAATAATGCTTCATTTGCACAAACTCCGTAAACATTAAAGGAATAAGCACCTGTCCGCCACCAAATATTATAATCCCGTTACGATAAAAGTTTTCAAACAACCTTATTGGTAAACTAAAAGGAGAAGTTTGATTAATGATCGCACCCAAGGAAGCAAATAGCAATAAAATTCCGAGATAATAAGCTATTTTTCGGGTGTTTATCTTGGAAAATAAATTAACCCGAAGCTGATTTTCTTCTTGCGTGGTTTCTAAAGCAGAAGAAATAATTCCGCCCAGAAGTATTAATAGCGGAAAAACATATGCATTCCGAAGAATTAAAGTCACCACAACTGCAGTTGCGGCCAGCCAAATAGAAATGTCGGTTTTCATCACCGATTTTGCCAACACGTAAGCAGCGTAGCCAACAATACCAACCGCGATGGGCTGCACGTAACGCATAACCTGAATAAATTTATTCTTGTCGTCAAGGAAAGACAACATAATGGCTGCGAAACACAAAAAGGAAGCTGACGGAATTACCCAAATCAGAAAGGTCAAAACAGAAAGCCATACCCCCCCCACCTTATACGCAATGCCCACTAGTGTTTGGGTAGAGGATGGCCCGGGAAGTAATTGAGTTAGAGCATTAAGCTCGAGCAATTCATGTTCATCGATATAATGCCTTCTATCAACAAAATCCTTTAACATTATAGCGATATGCGCCTGAGCACCGCCAAATGATGTGAATGTATACAGAAATACATCTCGGATGAAAAGAAATTGTTTTGCGTTCAATGTTAATCGTCTTCGTAATCTAAACCTATAGCCGAATTATACACAGTTTGCAACTCTGAGAGAGCATGATTGTCCCTTGCGGATCGGGCAACCTGCATTCCTTGCTCGTATATCTTAATAGCGTCCTCAGTCCTGTTAAGTTTCTCATATAGCTTGCCCAGATGATAATATGTACCAACATATTCCCTATGGTTAATAATTAAATCTTCAAAGTAAATCAAAGCTGAAGTAAAATCGTTTAATGCTATATACTCTGTAGCCAGCGCGTACTTTAAGAAAGGATCGTTTGGCTCATTGTGGTAAAACTCTAACAGCTTTTGTAATCGGGTGCTCTGCATTTTAAAAAGAAGCTTTTTTAAACTAAATTTGCAAAAAAGACAATATGAAATTATTGGTTTGTATAAGTAATGTACCGGATACCACAACAAAAGTAACTTTTACTAACAATAATACACAATTCAATACTGCGGGAGTACAATTTATACTAAATCCTTACGATGAGATTGCTTTGTCAAAAGCAATTGAATTAACAGAAGGAGGCAAGGGTACTGTAACGGTAATTCATGTCGGGGAGGCATCTGCTGAGCCCACCATACGTAAAGCGCTTGCTATAGGTGCAGATGACGCAGTGAGAATAAACGCCGTCCCTCATGATGCATATTTTGTAGCATCGCAGATATCTAAATTCGCGGCAGATCAAAACTTCGACCTAATACTTACAGGAAGAGAATCAATTGATTACAATGGCGCCCTGGTGGCTGGAATGCTGGGAGAGATGCTTGATATTCCTTCAGTTTCAATTGTAAAAAAGATAGAACTAATGGGAGCTGAGATACTTGTAGAACGAGAAATAGAAGGAGGAAAAGAAGTATTAAACGTATCATTACCTGCAATAATAAGCTGCTCGGAAGGTGTCGCCGAACCAAAAATTCCCAATATGCGGGGAATTATGTCTGCCCGGACAAAGCCCCTGGCGGTAATAGAAGCGACAGAAACGACTGGTTTAACTAATATCGTTGAATACACGTCGCCTATACCACGGGGTGCTGTAAAAATTCTTGGTGCAGATGAAACTGCTAAACTGGTAGAATTATTGCACACAGAAGCAAAGGTTATTTGAGTTGTCTTAAAATTAACGAGCAAATATGTCGGTTTTAGTATATACAGAACACATAGAAGGACAATTTAAAAAATCCGCTTTTGAAGTAGTTTCTTACGCCAAAGAAATTGCAAAAATGCTGAATGAACAGCTAATTGCCCTATCAATAGGAAATATTTCCGATGAAAATTTAAAAGCTTTGAGTGAATATGGAGCCGACAAGATTCTGATCGTTAGAGAGGATAGCTTAAATGTTTTTTCTAATAAGGCCTATACTTCGGTAATCGCCGAAGCCGCGACTAAAGAAAATTCATCCTTTATAATATTATCAAATTCATTTAGCGGAAAAGGTCTTGCACCGTCTTTAGCAGTTAGCCTGAAAGCCGGAGTTGTATCCGGAGCAGTGGATCTTCCTAAGATTGAAAATGGAAAAACCCTTGTAAAAAAACCTGTTTTTTCAGGTAAAGCATTTGCCTGGGTAGAATTGCTTTCGGACAAAAACATACTTTCACTCAGCCCTAATGCATTTACTTTAATTGAATCGCCTTCAAGTTCGTCGATTGAGGAGTTTAAAGTAAGCTTGAACCAGTCGGATTTTAAAACCACTGTAAAAGAAATTGTAAGGACAACAAACAAAGTATCATTACCGGAAGCCGAAATAGTTGTTTCGGGCGGAAGAGGTTTAAAAGGACCGGAAAACTGGAATATTTTAGAAGAACTTGCAGACTCACTGGGCGCTGCGACAGCCTGTTCAAAACCGGTATCCGACGCTGGCTGGCGTCCTCATGAAGAACATGTTGGACAAACCGGCATTGTAATTAGTCCGGATTTATACATTGCCGTGGGAATTTCGGGGGCAATTCAACATCTGGCTGGTGTTAGTGCCTCAAAAACAATAGTAGCCATCAATAAAGACCCTGAAGCCCCGATATTTAAAGTAGCCGATTATGGCATAGTAGGTGATGCCTTAGAAATATTACCCAAATTAACACAAGCAATTAAATCGTTTAAAGGTTAAGTATTTAAGCCAACCCGTTTGGCCTTAATGATATGAAGAAAATTAAATTAGATATAGTAGGATTATCGTACAGTCAAACCCAGTCCGGCGCATATGCTTTAGTTTTAGGCGAAGTGAATGGACGACGCAGATTACCTATTATAATTGGCGGTTTTGAAGCTCAGGCTATAGCAATCGAAATCGAGAAAATGACGCCAAGCAGGCCCTTAACTCATGATTTATTTAAATCATTTGCACTTGCCTATAACATAACTATAGAAGAGGTTATCATTTATAATTTGGTGGATGGAATCTTCTTTGCAAAATTGGTATGCAATGACGGCAAGAAAAACATTGAAATAGATGCCCGAACTTCTGATGCAATTGCTCTGGCCGTCCGTTTTGAATGTCCAATCAACACCTATGAATTTATTCTTGCTACAGCCGGCATTATGATTGAAGGAAACGACTTTGTATTTCTTGAAAACTTAGATGCCCCTACTGAAGAAAAGGTAGCTACAGCAGCCACCAATTACGCCTCGTTAAGCGAAGATGAGCTAAAAGAAAAACTGCAACAAGCTCTGACAGAAGAAGCATATGAAAAAGCAGCGAAAATCCGTGATGAGCTTTCCAAACGCAAATCATCCTAACACGTTAAAGCAAAACCGAGGGGGAGATGCGACGATTTCCCCCGTTCTACTTTTTTGACCTCTCGAACTATTTCAACTTGCCTGGCACGAATGCGGCATCTCCCAGCCCATCAAGCTTATTATTAAGCAGCTTTCTAGCGTATAATTGGCTCCGTGAGAATACTAAAGATATGCCTTAAATTATAAAAGGTTTTATACAAAAAAGGCTGCCCTTACTGGACAGCCTCGTTTTCTATTGATGAACAGGAACGGCCTGTCTTTCTTCTATATCTACAAAATCACGCTGTGTCTTGCCAACGTAAACCTGGCGAGGTCTCCCTATCGGCTCTTTGTTCTCCCGCATTTCGTTCCATTGTGCAACCCATCCCGGAAGGCGCCCTAATGCAAACAAAACTGTAAACATTTCTGTAGGGAAACCCAGCGCTCTGTAAATGATGCCCGAATAGAAATCCACATTCGGATAAAGTTTTCTGTCTGCAAAATATGGATCATTTAAAGCTGCTTCTTCTAATTGTTTCGCAATAGAAAGCACGGGATCATTAACTCCTAATTTCGCCAAGATATCATCACATGCTTTTTTGATAATCTTAGCTCGCGGATCAAAGTTTTTATATACCCGGTGACCAAATCCCATTAGCCGGAAAGAATCTGTTTTATCTTTAGCCTTGGCTACCCACTTAGCTGTATCACCACCGTCATTTTTGATTTTTTCGAGCATCTCGATTACAGCCTGATTAGCACCTCCGTGTAGCGGGCCCCATAAAGCAGCAGAACCAGCGGCAATTGATGCATATAAATTACAATCAGACGAACCAACTATACGAACAGTAGAAGTAGAACAATTTTGCTCATGATCCGCATGAAGAATTAACAATTTATTCATGGCATCAATTACTATCGGATCAGCATCCTCACCAAAAGTCATCTTCATGAAGTTTGACACATAATCGATATTTTTTTCAGGAGCGATGTACGGCAGACCTAATGTATGTCTCTGTATCCAGGCAACTATAGCAGGAATTTTAGCTACTAATTTTATAAGCGTAAGGTTCTTTTCCGCCTTCGATGCACCTAATTTTAAACTCTCAGGATAGAAAGCAGATAGCGACCCCATTATAGAACAAAGCTTTCCCATTGGATGTCCTTCTGCCGGGAATGCCGACAAAATAGATTTCAATTCTTCCGGAATATCTGCGTGTTCTTGTAACAAAGCTTCAAATTCATCCAGCTGAGGCTGAGTGGGCAGTTCGCCGTATATAAGTAAATAAGCAACTTCTATAAACGATGATTTCTCTGCAAGCTGTTCGATAGGATAGCCTCTGTACTTTAAAATTCCTTTTTCACCGTCGAGGAAAGTAATCGCACTTTTCGTAGCACCAGTGTTTTTATAACCACTATCCAGAGTGATATAACCTGTTTGATCACGAAGTTTTGAAATATCTAACGCCTTTTCATTTTCAGTACCAGTAATTACCGGTAAATCATATTTTTTATCACTTAGAATTATAGAAGCTATTTCTGACATATAAATTGGATGTTGCATCGCAAAAATAATCAAATCTGCCTTTTTTGGAAGCTATTTATTGCAGTAACAGTAATTTTATAGTAAAAAAATGACCAAACGGTAGTTTTCTAATAGTAAAGGCCCTTAAAAACTAAAAAAAGCGGACCTGTTTATAACTTAAACAGTCCGCTTTCAGAAAATATTTTTTTAAAAGTTATCGGCTTAAGTTAAATCCGTAAGCCACTCTCAATGCCACCTGGCCTAAATTACCACCATTCTGAGAGAACCCTTCGTAACGCAAACCCAGATCAATTCCTTTGTTAAACCCGATTCCAATTCCAGGCGCATAAACAAATGCTGTTCCCTGTCCCTCATCGGTACCAAAGGCGGCACCCACTTCTCCGGAAAAATAAAATCTCTCTGTCGGGAAAAATTTAATTCCCGCTTTCAGAGGAACGTAACCAATACTTCCTCCTCCCAAATCGTCCTTAACCGAAAAATTGGTATAACCTAAAGACAGGATACCAGAAATATTACTATAAAAATCTTTCTGAAGTCTAAGGTCTCCACCAACAGCTATGTTATAAGCATCATTGGTTGGAATACCAACACTTAATCCGAATCCTAATCTTGTGTCTCTTGAATCGCCAGCAGGCTCTTTAGTTTGGGCATTAACATTTAATGTAATAAACAGGGCTGCAACACTGGCAGCAAAAAATCTAATTGTATTTTTTTTCATTTTTGAGTATAATTTAACTTTAATTGGTTAAACACTCCTACTAAACACTCAAAAAACATAAATTGTTTTCCAAATGTGAAAAATACAAAACTGAAAGATTATTTAATTTCAATAGATTTCTCGATTGCTTCGAGGGGCATATCAGCATCATATTCTAAAATAGCAAGCATAGAATACTTTCCTTTGGGAACAGTTGGTGGAATTTGTAGCTTAACGATTCGTTTTCCGCCTGGAAAAACCGGAAATTCCATTTCGTCGAGCTTAACTTCCTGCCCATTAGCTAAATTGGTCAACAGCAAACGCGCCTTGCATTCAAGCATTGTTTTACCTGTATTAATAAGGCTGAAATTATAAATATCCTTTTGCACTGCATCAGGCTCTAGCGCAATTGCTCTTGCCTCCTTCTTATTTGCCACTGCAGGGTTTTCATATACGTGTATTCCGATACGATATACCTCTCTGATAGTCGCCTTCATTTTAGCCCCTTTAGTGTCATCTCCGGTTTGTTCCAACACGTTCTGGATGAAAATCATGGACCATTTCATCTCGTCAACCAGGTTAGGATCCGCAGGCGCTGTTAAGGTCACTCGCACATCATGAGATTTCTGAGGTTCTATTTCTACAAGTGATTTATCAAAGGTTATCCACTTAGAGCATGATCTGTCTATGGTTCCAGGTAAAAAATATTTATGTCCTCCCAGGCTGTCTCTGACCCAGTCTCCTAATGTTAGCTGATAAGCCTGCTTAGTGTCAGACAGATTGGTTATTGTAATAATTTGAGTAGAAATGCCGCCAGCATTTGTGTTGAAGCTTAAAATAGTAGGATTTACATTTATACGCTGAGCACTTGCTAAGGATGAATATAGCAGAAGACATCCCAAAAAGGGGTATACAAGACTCATTTTAATTCTTTTCATTACAGGTTCTATTTCTTTTCTAATTTATCAAATGTGAGTACACGAAACAACGACATACCTTTTTAATGCAACGGAAGGACTCTGGAATCATTGAGGAATGACCAGGCTTTTGAAATTTCAGTTCTCATCTATACTAAGCAATTTACTAAAGTAACTCTTTTTTTAATAATTATCCAGATAGAGAAAATATTGAAAGTTTTTCCCACATTATTCATCATTTAACATCGCTTAAATTTATTATATTTGTTTGGCACCCCGTTTGTTTAATCAGTTATAAATTGTTTAATATTCTTTAGTGAAAAATATATTTCTGTTAATGTTCATGTTAAGTTTAGGTATTGAAGGCTATACGCAGACCGAACCAGCTTTGCCCTCTCCCTGTCTGAATAACGGCAATTCTAAACAAAACAATATGATCGTTACAGGAACGACAACCTTCACGTTTAATACGTTGACGGATTTTTCAAGTTCAGAATCCTTGAATAACATCACTGTTGAAGTGAAATCATCCGAAAATTACAGGCTCTACATTGCCGGTGAAATGACCGGACTAAGCAGCTCTTCCACGAATACTCCCATTCCAATAAACACTTTTACTGTTTCTGCCACCAATCGCGGAACTGCTCCTGCTACAATAACGCTGTCAAACTCTTACTTAGAAGTGGCCCAATTTGGTACCAAAACGAATGGACTTACTCACGTATTAACGATTACAAGAAATGCGCTAAATAATTTCGTTCAGGCACCCGGCACTCATACTCTTACATTACATATACGTTATTGTCAGTATTAAAATGAAGGATTCCCTGAGACTTTTATTTTTTGTGCTGCTTCCGGGATGTTTCTGTGTTGATGCTTTCTCCCAAACACGTTATCTTACTAAGACTGTCGATATAATAGTACCAACAGTTTTAGATTTAGAGGTAAGCTCGGGTGCAAATCAGATTGCAGATTTCAATCAGACCAGCAAAATAGACAATGGCATTGAGCTTCTGGGCGCCACAACCCTGACATACAAGTCTAATAAGGCATGGTTTATAACGATAAAATCATCTAATGCTAATTTTACAGGTGGCGTTGCTGAAACTCCGATGCCAGCCTCTGTGATTCGATTCAGGATCAACGGATCCGGCAACTCATATACCCCATTAACAGCAAGCGATCAGTCTTTGGTTGCCACCATGGGATCGAAATATCCCAGAGGAACAGGGACAACTACCATTGATTTTCATATTAATCCGGGCTATATATATCCCCCAGCTGATAATTATTCACTCCAAATTATATATACCATAAGTAATTTGTAAGGATTAGCTCCTTCTGAAGCGCTAAAAACCATTTGATTTCCTCAATATTCCCCACTTTTCCCCACAGTGGAAATTTTATCCCCATTCCGTAACCTTTCAAATTCCCTGCCGTAAACAAAAAGGTGAAACATCTAAGCGCCTTTATATTTTTATTTATAATATTCTCAGGTGTCAGCATGGCCCAAAGTCCTGCAAAAGGGAAAACTTCTGCATATTCTCAAATACAAGTTCGCATTCCTTCTGTGGCTATTATTACATTAGGCAACAACCAATCAAAAGAAGTCTCATATAAATCACCTTCAGATCTACAAAAGATTGTTAAACTTGAAACAACAAGCACATCTAAAGTTTTGTCGAATCAAAAGTGGTCGGTTAATGTGTGCAAAGAAGAGAGTTTTTCAGATATCCCACCTATCGCAAACACATCGAAGTCGGGGCCTTCATCGTCCTACACAATTGTTTATGTAACCACTCTCAATTAGTGGTCTTTGATTTTAACCTAGCGATTACCTTCCCCCCTAGCAAACACGCACCAAGACCTTCGTAAAAAGACTGCAGTGGAATTTCTTTCCCATAATATTTCCCAAATCTGTGTAATGACCACACCCATTTACCTTAGATTTTTTTCATAACCCCTCAAACTAGGCACAAAAAGGCTTTTTTTGCATTTGGTCCGGCAATTGAATATGTGAAATACAAGGATAAGTTAACGCCCTCAATTTGAACTTAACCAAACAATGATTATGAAAAAAATTTTATTGGCAGTTTTATTTATAATTTCTTTAATTACTACAAAAACATCAAACGCACAAATCGGCACCACAGCTCCTACCGGCTCCTTTATTGTTAAAATTTCTGAAGTCCTTGATCTGGCGGTGACCAGCGGTGCGTCGAACACTTTTGATTTTAATAGTATAGCTAAACTTGATGCGGGTATTGAAACATTAAATGCAGTTACCCTGACTTATAAGTCTAATAAACCCTGGTTCATAAACGTCAACGCAAACTCAGCTAACTTTACCGGAAGTTCCGAAACTCCGATGCCCGCTTCTGTTATTCAATTCCGATTAAACGGAAATACCACATATTCGACATTATCTACCGTTCCTGCTTCTTTAAGCGGAACATCCGCTGCTAAAAATGCGAGAGGCACTGCATCAATCGGAGTTGATTATAAACTGAATCCGGGTTATGCATATGCTCCGGCACAGGATTATGGTATGGTAATAACTTATACGATAAGTAATTTATAGTAAGATTAGCGCTTATAATATAATATAGCCGGCTATGCCGGCTTTTTTGTGCCTATATCTCCCGATCGGGAACTAAGTCAAAGTATTTCCTCCACATACGGGGATTTCTTTCCCATACTCCCCACAATATTTGAGTAAAAATACCCCACTTCCTTTAATTATTTGATCAAGAATAGCAATAAGTGTACGTCAAAGGCATTTTTTACTTTTGGTATAGCAATTGAATATGTAAAAAACAGTGAAAGTAAGTTAACGCTCTCAAAACTTTAACTTAACTAAATCACATAAATGAAAAAAGCATTACTAGCGGTTACCATCTTAGCAGGATCTTTAATATTTACGAATTCTGCTAAAGCTCAAACAACAACTCCTACGGGATCTTTCACGGTGAAAATTTCTGAAGTACTTGACTTGGCTGTAACAAGTGGTGCTTCAAACACTTTTGATTTTAATAGTATAGCTAAACTTGATGCTGGTATTGAAACATTAAATGCCGTTACTTTGACTTACAAGTCTAACAAACCATGGTTTGTAAATGTCAATGCCAACTCCGCTGACTTTACCGGAACTTCAGAAACGCCGATGCCGGCTTCAGTTATTCAGTTCAGATTAAATGGCAATGCTTCTTATTCGACACTATCTACAACTCCAGCTTCCTTAAGCGGAACATCTGCAGCTAAAAATTCCAGAGGTACTGCATCAATCGGAGTTGACTATAAAGTGAATCCGGGTTACGCATATGCTCCGGCACAGGATTACGGAATGGTAATAACCTATACTATAAGCAACCTTTAATTTTCCGGGAAAGCTGAGGATTTATTTCCCACTTTCTTCTCACAAAAAACGATAATTCCCCAATGCAAATCCCAATCAATAGTTTTAGTACTTTAAAAGGCTGTTTTTAACACTTAAATCCTTTGGTACAGCTATTGAATAATACAACTAAGATTAACACTAATTTATAAAATACATCATGAAGAAATTTTTACTTGCACTATCCTTGTCCGCTTTCATACTAGTAGCTAAAACTGACTCAGCAACCGCACAGGTGCAAACAAGTAATGTTGCGGTAACCATCGCTACTGTAACCGAACTAACAGCTAACAATACTAACCTTGCAACATTCGCATTTTCAAACGGGTCCGAATTGGAAACGGGTATTTCACAAACAAATGCTGTAAGTTTAGCTTACAAATCAAATAAACTAACAACTATTACAATAAAAGCTCTGGGAAGCGGATTTTTTAGTTCTACAAATGGTAGTACTGATATGCCAGTTTCAGTAATTCAATGGAAGAAAAACGGATCCGGTACATTTACACCCTTATCAACAACCAGTGCTGAATTATCTTCTTCACAAGCAAAAGGATCGGCCAATATTGGAATAGATTATAAAATAACTCCCGGTTTACTATACAATCCCGCTAATGACTATTCAGTTACCATCGAATATACATTAACAGCACTTTAATTAACGGTTGTTTATTAAAGTAATAAAAAGCAAATAGAATGATCAATTATACGAAACAAAAAAAATTGGTTTTCATATTATTCTTCATTTTCATTTCTTCTGTTACTCTAGCTCAAAAAACGGCAACCAGCATAATTACAATCAAAGTACCTGAAGCACTAAGCCTTTCTGTCACCGGAGGAAACAGCGTTGATTTTGATTTTACCAGTGATCTGACTCTGCTCACATCAGGTATTGAAAAGATTAACGCTGTAACATTAACTTACCAGTCGAATAGGCCCTGGTTTCTTAATATAAACGCTACAACCGCAAACTTCAATGGTGGGGACGGTTCTAATCCAATGCCATCCTCCATCATTCAATTTAAAAATACCGCTGGCGGAACCTATGTGCCATTATCAACTACCTCTGTATCTTTAAGGGGAACAACAGACGCAAAGAACCCAAAAGGTTCAAGTACGGTAGGTATCGACTATAAAATAACTCCGGGGCTTAGTTATCCTCCATCGTCAGATTATACGATCGGTGTAACTTATACTATCAGTACAATCTAGAACTTTTAATTGGACATTTCGTATAAATTGAAATAGCTTTTTAACAAAAGCTATCTTTGATCAAATTATGGAATTGTGTTTTTCGCAGTATCTTAAATATATATAGTAGGATACACCTTGTTATTATCCACCGAACATATCATTAGAAAACTTTTAACTATAAGCTGCTGCCTATTATTAGCGTTTCCTTTTACAATAAAAGCCCAGGGGACATTGAATAATAGTTTGCAGGTTTCATTTCTTAAAGATACTGTTATACAAGAAGGGAGTACACTTAGCTTCAATCGTGTGACAATTCGAAACACATCATCTGTAAAAAATATTTTCGGTCTGGAACTTAATCTGCCTGATGGCTGGACAACCTTGCTCGATACCCGCAAGGTATTTACACTCGAGCCTAATCAGGTATTAGAATTACCCATTCGGATTGCATCTCCAAGTAATGCCTTAAGCGACCAAATTTACGCCATTACACTAATTTTAACCAACCCGGGGATTGAGAAAAAAATACCTTTTACTTACATAGCAAAGGTGCGTTCAAACTCCAAATGGCGAGCATCATTGCTCAATCCTGTTCTGAAGCTGGAGAGAATAAACAAAGAAACATTCTTTCAGGTTAAAATATCAAATACGGGCAACGTGGTCCAGGAGCTGGTTCTAAACCTGACTACTTCCCTGGAATTAACTATTCCAAAACGTAACAACAAGATTAAATTACAACCAAACTCGGACACTCTTATCAGGATAGGGATAATAACGGAACCCCGCTTTTTAGAAGAATTTAAAACACAGGATATTGGGATCGAGATTACTAATAAAGATAAAATTCAGCAAATATTTTCGCAAAAGGTTTATAGTAATAACACGCTGTTTAGAGAAAATCCTTCCCGCTGGTATACAGCTCCGATGTTCGTTGAGCTTGTATCGCAAAATTTCAATATTAAATCACAACAGGTTTACTATATAAACAGCGCCGGAGCTCTTTCGCTCGAAAAAAACCGCTCGCTTTCATATAACTTCCGATCGAATGATTTTTATACGGAAAGTCCGGGATCAAACAATAGTCGCTATGCACACATTGATTATACCTCAAAGCATTGGTCTCTATCACTCGGAAATCAGACAGAATTCAACAGCTACTTAATTGATGGAATTGGGGGGCGGTTAGAATACAAATCAGACGGAGGATACCGGTTGAAGGCATTAGCAGTGAAAAGCCGTTTAGGCGAAGCCAATCAATTTAGTTTAGAACAAGAAATATCCACCGGAAAGCAAAGTTCGATTTTAAATAAAAGTATGGCCAACCTGGATCGTGGAAACCAGGTTAACAGCTTTTCTGACATTCTGGAGTTTAATAAAGAAATAGGGAATTCATCATTAACGCTGCTTGGAGGATTCGGCACCGAAATCATCAAAATTCCTGGTTTTAATGACCGGAGTAACGGACATACCAGCGGACTTCGTTATCATTATGTTTCGCCTAAATTTCTTGTCCGTTCTACTAATAGTTTCACCTCCAGACAATTCCCAGGCTTGGAGAGGGGCGTTAAAAGATCATCGAATGAAATACGCTATGTTGTAAAACACTATTTTGGAGGGGCAGTTGCCGATTATAACGACCGGGAAGTAAGCACAATTGATTCAAATCAATTTATTTACCTCTTTGGTGGAAAAACCAGCGAGGTTGGCCTACGAGGCGGCTTCATCAAGAATAAAAACAATGTCACCATTACCACGTCAATGGTAGACCAACTTCAGGATAGCATAACGAATGTGTTATTCAGATCTCGTAAGCTAAACATCAATTCAGGTTTTGCTATTTCAAAATCAACCAGCTTATCGCTCTCGGCAAATTTCCTAAACAGCTTTGCGCCGGAAAGAACGGATGAAAATTCTATTAATGCTTTGAATATTTTTGGTTCCATTCAATCCAGAGGGTTGGGACTAAGTTTCAGATTAGATAAGGGTCCGGTGTATTATGCGGAACTGCTGGCCTACTATAAAAGCGGATTACAAAATAACCGGTATCAAATCGCACCCTACATTGAAAGAAATTTTTTGAATAACCGATTAACAACGAGAATGGAACTTAATTATGCCCATGACATCCCAGCCAATGAAAAAAGATATGTCGCACGCGTTGACCTGAACCTGGATTTAAATAAACAGGGATTATCATTACGTTTTTATGGCAATCAGGATTTTGGCAATAAGAATGCTTTGAATTCATTAAACCTCAGTATAAAAAAGACACTAACAGCGCCACTCATCGGTTTACAGAAATACCGGAATTTGAAGGTTGTTCTGTTCAAGGATAATAACAATAATGCACTTTATGACCTCGGTGACGAAGCAATTCCTGAAGCAAGCATCCGCATTGGAAGCCAAAACTTCACTACAAATAAAACCGGCGAAGCATTTTACCGGAATATTAAAGAAGGAGATTATTCCATCGACCTTGGCCAGGTAAATAATATTCAAGGCTGGATTGCAAAAAATGGATTTAAACCTTCCGTTAATGTCTCAAGAAACCAAACCCTTTACATTCCTTTCCAAAAAAGCAAGTTTTTATCGGGGCGTTTAAACCTTATCAAAGACCCGTTCAGCAAAAAAGAATTTAATGCCTCAAATATTAGAATCACAGCGATCAGTTCAAAAGGAGAGTCATTTTCGACCCTAACTAACGAAGACGGAGCTTTTTTCTTTAATTTATCTGATGATACTTATTTAATTCAAATTAACGCAAACGTTTTTAATGAAGATTTTAGAGTGCTTCAGGAAACCTTCAATGTGGATTTGAGAGAGAAAGATAGCGATCAGATCAGTTTTGAAATTCGCGAGCGCAAGCGCCTCATCAATATTAGACGATAAAGACAAAGAGATATCGGGTCCGGAGAAAACAAACCCTATTTATAGAGTGTTCACCAATAAATAACATACTATGAAATGGTTTGGACGACGCGGAAGCGGCAACATCGAAGATAGAAGAAGCGGAGGTGGCGGACTTGCCATTGGCGGTGGACTTACTGCTATTATTGCCGTAGTTTTCTCGTTATTAACTGGACAAAACCCAATGGAACTGCTGGGTATGTTTCAGGGAGGAGATGGCGGCACACAGCAGGAAGCCCCGCTTGGAACTGATGTTAATCAGGATGAAAAAGGACATTTTGTATCCGTTGTACTTGCCGATACCGAGGACGTTTGGAACAAACTTTTCGCTGATGCAGGCAGCAACTATAAAGAGCCTACCTTGGTTTTATTTAGTGGCGCGGTACATTCGGCTTGCGGTAGCGCCAGCTCTGCAACAGGTCCTTTTTACTGTCCGGGTGATGAAAAGGTATATATAGACTTGTCTTTTTATGATGAACTTCAGACCAAATTTGGAGCCCCCGGAGACTTCGCCATGGCTTATGTTGTGGCGCATGAGGTAGGGCATCATATCCAAAACATTTTAGGAACCTCTAATAAACTGGACCGCGCACGAGGCCGGGTTAGCCAGGAAGAATACAATCAGCTATCTGTAAGACTTGAACTGCAGGCGGACTTCTATGCAGGTGTGTGGGCTCATCACGCCCAGAGGATGAAAAACATTCTCGAAGAAGGTGATATAAAAGAAGCTTTAAATGCAGCAAATGCCATTGGAGACGATCGGCTTCAGCAACAATCCCAGGGTCGCGTGGTGCCTGATGCGTTTACTCATGGAACTTCAGCACAACGGATGCGTTGGTTCAAGAAAGGTTATGAAACCGGAGATATTAACCAGGGAGACACCTTTTCAGCGTCCAATCTTTAACAATATGTATCGTTTTATATACAAAATGACCACAAATTAATCCACTTTGGACTAATCTAAAAGGCCATAACCGGCCATTTTAACGATAACACCTTGGCTTCTAACATAAAGGTAACGACTAAAAATTTTGGTCTGGTGATTGAATGTTTAGAGTACACACAAATAATGTTATGAAAAAAATAGCTTTACTAGCAGCTGCGTTCCTTATTGGAGGAACCGCTGCGAATGCACAAACAACAACTTCAACTGTTGGAACCACGAAATGGGGTTTAAAGGTCGGAGTTAACCTCGCCAAATATAGCTTTGGTAACGATGACGGTGATAACCCAACTACAGATCACGCTACCAACTTCCATGTTACGGGTTATCTTGACCTCCCTGTCGGAAGTATGTTTTCGGTTCAGCCCGGCTTATCACTTCAAGGCAAAGGAGCTGAATTTAGTGATGACGCGAACTTCGAAGTAAAGGACAACACTATGTGGCTTGAGGTGCCTGTAAATCTGGTGGGTAAAATACCTTTGGGCGCGACAGGAACAAGTCTCTTTTTAGGTGCCGGTCCATATGCTGCATTTGGTCTTTCCGGGGAACGACAAACTACTGACAAAATTCTTAATACCGAAACAGAAAGGGATTTTGAATTTGGAGACGAAAGTGGAGATGACTTAAAAGCACTTGACTTTGGTGTGAACTTCACAGGTGGTATTCAATTAAACAGCGGATTTAACATTGGCGCAGGCTACGGATTAGGATTAACCGATTTACGTCCTAGTGGAAGTGGTGGCAATGGGCAAATCAATAACAGAGTGATTTCGTTCTCTGTCGGATATGCTTTTTAATTAGACATCAAACATAACAATCTATCCAACCGCCCTCTTAGGGCGGTTTTTTTATTTCTCATGTC
>CBIHLM010000083.1:0-16666 GCA_966210515.1 uncultured Pedobacter sp. | reverse complement strand
ATCAATCCCATCATTGGAATGCATTCAGAAAAAGATTGGCAAATTGAGTAGATGGCTTGGTGGGAGGGTTATCCACTATAGGTTAGTCTGCTTCTCTGCCTTCGGAAGAAAAGCTCGACCCCGTCCGCATGAGATCAACTCCCAGGTGCTTTCCAAAACGTACGACGATATTTTTTAATATAGTCTGAAGGATTTATGCCGAAAACCTTATTGAACTGTTGCCGGAAATAACGAATATCATTAATTCCAACTTCGAAGGCAACTTCTTTAATTTGAATATCTGTTTGGATCATCAGTTCGGCCGCTTTTTTAAGACGGATATACCGGATAAATTCGCTAATAGTGAGGCCTGAGATTGATTTAACCCTTCTCAATACATTCGATCGGCTCATTCCTATTTCCTCAATAAATATTCTGACGTTAAATTCGCTATCCTGAAGGTGGCGCTCAACAATCTCAATTCCTTTCTTCAGGAAAACACTATATTCTTCAGAGACTTTCTCGTTATTACTTTGAAGAGTAACTTCATTAAAGAAATATTTTTTCAATGAATCCCGTCCCTTCAAGATACTTTTAATCCGTGCTAAAAGAAGTTGTTTTTCGAAGGGCTTTGTTATATAGTCGTCTGCACCGCATTCAATGCCTTGAAGCTTAACCTCTGGTGATGACGTTCCTGTGAGCAGAATTACAGGGATGTGGCTAAACTCATTTGATTCTTTAATGTCCGAACAAAATTCAACGCCGCTTATCCCAGGCATAATAATATCGGAAACTATGATATCTAATTCTTCGTTTTTAACAATTTCTAACGCATCCTCTGCGTTCTCAGCTTTGAATACGTTGTATCTGTCCCGCAAAATCTGCTCAAGAAAACTCCGTATCTCAATGGCATCATCTACAACAAGCACGTTAGGTTTTTTTTCTACAACATCACTAAAAACCTGACTCATACTTTTCGAGATAGTTTCTTCATCCTCTACCGCAGGCTCTGGAACATCCATATACATTTCCTCTAAAAAGTGTGTATCAAGGCCTTCTTTTTCGCTCTGAACACCGGGAGAAATGTTCTCCATATTCTTCGCCAATTGATACGTGAATATCGTTCCATTCTCCTCATCACTCGTATAGGTTAGGTTCCCTTTTTGCATCTCCGCAATTTTCTTCGAAACAAATAAACCAACCCCAAAGCCACTTTTTCGTGATAATCCTTTATTTTGATTGAGCCTGTAAAATTTATCAAACAGTTGATTCCCTATATGAGACGGAATGATAGGACCTGTATTTTTTACCAATACAGAAACGGTGTCACCATTATTCATCAAAACAAGAGAAACGGAACCTTTCTCGCCACTATATTTAATTGCATTGGATAAAAGATTAAACAGAACGATTTCAACCTTCTCTCTATCAGCGAAAACATGCAAATTTTCTGTTTGATCATCAAAGTGATATTTAATACCTTTTGCCTTGATCTGGTTAACAAAGCATAAAAATACTTCATTACATAGCTCACTTAAATTTAACAGTTCAGGCTTTAGTTCAGAAACCTCATTTTCGGTACTCTTAAATAACAATAACTGATCTACCAAACTCAATAACCTTCTGGTATTTCTGTAAACAGCACCTATGTCTACCGAATCGATATTCGCGCCATCGCTGGTCAGAAGGTCTTTTATTGGATTAACGATTAGCGTAAGCGGCGTTCTCAGTTCATGTGCAACATTGGTAAAGAACGACACTCGTTTTTCATTTAATTCAGCATCCTGAGCCGCTTTAAGTGCAGTTAATTTAACTTCATATTTCAGCCGGTCTTTCTGTCTCTGATAACGGATGTAAGCATAGATAGCGCCTCCGGCAAACGCAACATATAAGCAATACATCCACCAGGTTCGATACCATGGAGGCAGAATAGTGACCTGCACAATACGACTTTGAGAATTCCAAACTCCGGATGCATTGGTAGATTTAATTTCGAGTGTATAGTTACCCTCCGCTAAACTGTTGTAACTTACAGAGCGAAATCCATTTTTAATATAATTCCAAGTCTTGTCTTTCCCCCTTAAAATGTATGCGTATTGTATTTTTTCAGGAAAGGTGTATTCAAGGGCTGCGAAATCCAGGGAAAACAATGATTTCTCAAACGGCAAAGAAATATGTCTGATATTAAAAACATCAGTGGCGTTGTTGAGATACTCACTCTCTGCTGTTATGGGCGCATTTAAGACATTCACGCCGGTGATAATCAAAGACGGAAAAACCCTATCTGTTTTAATGTCGGACGGCTTGAAAATATTAAAGCCTTTTATGCCACCAAATAATAATTCGCCGGTGCTTAATTTTGCCGAGGCATTGTAATAGAACTGATTCGACTGAAGGCCGTCATCTGAATGAAAGTTCTCGAATCTTAATTGCTTCGGATCAAATCTGGATAAGCCGTTATTAGTTGCCAGCCAAATATATCCCTGATTATCTTCCTCAATGTTTACAATGCCATCATTGGGTAAGCCATTTTCTTCGGTATAAAGGGATAATTTGTTATTCGATGGCCTCAATTTCCATAGGCCGCTTCCGTAGGCTCCAATCCAAACATTTCCGATTTTATCAATTTCAATGGCTCTTACACAAAAGCCTATGTGGTATTGAATAACTATTCCGGTTTTCTTATTAAGTTTTAAAATGCTGTTTATTGTCCCCAGCCACAAATTACCAGAATGGTCCTCAGCAATAGAAAATATATCCTTAAAAACCGGGTAGGGCACACTTTTAAACTGATTAGTCCCGGGGTCAAACTTGTATAATCCCTTTTTTACTTTATTGGCAGAAGGGCCTCTAAGGCAACTTACCCAAACTTTTTTTTCGCTATCAATAAATAAGCGAAAAGCGTATATGCTCCCCATGTTCGGTTGCTGAAACTGAAGTGGCTCAAACGTTTGGGTTGATTTATTAAACATGGTTACCCCAGAACCATAGGATCCGATCCATATATTACCCTTGTCATCCCTTACTATTGACGGGATTTGATTGGCACCTAAATGATCTTTATCAACTTTGAAAAAATGGTTTTTAAAATTATTGGTTTTTCTATTCCAAACACTAATGCCTTTACCATCCGTTCCGATCCAGATATCATCACCATCTTCGCAGAGTGAGAAAACTGTGTTATGAGCTAAGCTATTACTCTTAAAAGGTTCATTTCTGATTGTTTTAAAGATATCCTTCTTTTGATCAATAATATTAACTCCTCCCCTAATTGTTCCTATCCACTTTCGTGATTCCCTGTCAATAAAAATGGGATTTATGGCATTACTTAATAAAGATTTTTCGGAATGCGTGAAGTTTTTTAGCAGAGTTTTGGAAAAGATGTCAACTGCGAATAATCCGTTTCCATCCGTTGAAACCCATAACAGACGCTCATTCTCGAAGCAAACATCCATTATACGGTTAAGTCCCAGTTTTTCGCCAGGAAGATCAAAGGGCTCAATTTTATTTGAAGCTTTCAGGAATTTAAATAACTTCCCCGCATTGGTACCGATCCACAAATCTCCATTGGAGTTAAACGTCATGCTTTTGCCGTTTTTTACAGTGGCATTGACGATCTCAACCCGATGGAGTTTCGGATTGTACCTTCCTAACCCGAAGCCGCTACATAATAGCCAAACATTCCCTTCCTTATCAAATCCAATAGATTCAACGCTATAATCCGTCTTTCTGACAGCGTTATCGTACAAGGGTATCTGAATCAAAACAGTGGAGGACTGCTTTAATACCAGCAGGCCCGAGCCGCCAGAGCCAACAAAAACATCATTGTCCTTTCTCGCCTTTACACACTGCACTTCTGCATTAAAGGGCAAAATTAAATCATCAGCAAGGCGTGCAGATTTATACCTGACATTTGAAAATTTCAGACTTTTATAATCTAAAACACTAAGTCCTTTTGAGGTCCCGACATACAATTTGCCGTTCGTCGTTCCGCTGATTCCATATATAGTGTTATCTTTCAAACTATGCGGATCGCGAACTCTTTTTCGATATTTTACAAAACCATATCCGTCAAAGCGATTCAACCCATCTAAGGTGCCAAACCACATAAAACCGTACTTGTCTTTATAAATACTGGTGACAGAATTGTTAGATAAACCCTGCTCTAAACCTAAATAATAAATATTTTGGGGAAAAGACGTATTTATAAGCGTAATGAAGAGAAATACAAAACAGATAAGGAATCGAAACGACATTATAACTCTGTTAAATACGCTACAAAAAATTGAAATTTGTTAAATCGACGATAATCAGTTATAATATAAAACATTCCATCCAACCATACCAAATGGAATCGAAAGGTTTCTTACAGAACAAATAACAAGTTAAAAAAAAAGCATCATTAAAGCAATACTTTTACCGTATCGACTAATTACTATACTTGCCGGTACGACCGTAAGTTATAAGAGAAAACCAGTTGTACAATTCCCTGATGACCTTCATCAGCTAAGACAGCTATTGAGATTTGAAATACTCCAAAAAAAAAGGAAACTTTTCAGACAATAAATTAAGCCACGCGGAGCTCATCTTCAGAGGTATACAATTCTCTCAATGTTTGAACCGCCCTGTACATATGATTCACTACAGACTGATATTTTATTCCGGTCTTTTCTCCTATCTCCGTACAATCCAGGCTTTCATAAAAACGGAGTCGCATTATTTCACGTTGGCGCTTTGGCAGTCGGTTAAGCGCAGACTCAATAACCTTTTTTTGCTTAAGCGTTGTTTCTCGCTGCGTAATCTCATCTTCAATTGAAATCTGCAGATCTAAAAACTGAATGTTTGCCTTCTTTGCTTCGACGGCATTGCGATTCTTGATATAGTCAAAACAAAGCGCTCTCATAACGGTAAAGAAATATCCTTTAACATTATCTATCGGACCGGTTGATTCTTTCCTGAGCCACAATTTGATAAACATATCTTGTAAAAGGTCATTGATAAGATCACCGTCATTTATTATTCTCAATCCATATATATAAAGAGAACGATAAAGCTTTTGATGAATTAAGGCATACGAATGTTGATTTCCCATACAAACCTCACTCCAAAGTTTGGATAACTCCTCTGAATCTTTTATCATATTGGTTTTTAAAATTGGTGCCTTATAATATCCTGAGTCGATAATTTTTGTCGATATTGGTTCTATTTCTCTCACAATCCCATATTCTGCCAGAACGGATTAAAGAATTCCCAGCATTTCTTTTCGCTAAGTTGTCCGCTTTAAAAAAAGAGACTTGACTATTGGACTAGTGCTAAGCTAAAGCAAACAGTAAAACTTTAAGAGACGTAAAACATCCAATCAAGGGGGGGACAATGCAAAAAATCGAGCCTTATCAATCGATTTCATTTACTGACTGGAAACGAGGGGGGGTGATCCAAACGAAACCGTCCGTTTTAATGGAGTCCAGACGACACCTTTTCTCCTCCAGAGAGAACTAACCAGGCGAACCTCATTGATTTAAACATAAAGCAAATTTTAATAGATGCAGACACCGGAAGCGTAAGGACTATGTGGTGTGTGTGCTTTTTCATTCGTTTGGTAGAGAAGAAGCCCCCGGTTAATTCGACTTGCCCTTGCGGAACAAGTCGAATAGTATTAATACTAATTAAAACCCTGAAGTAAAATTCCATTTCTTTGCCAAAGCATCTGCTTCCTTTTTAGTCAGGTGAACAACTGCACCGTGCTTAGGCGAGGTAAAATTGGTAGATTTCATAGGACCTTCGTTGAAATGTCCGATGTCTTTAAAGTTTACGAAATCGCTGGTTTCGCTGAAGCCGAAATTGTGTGGGGTTATGCCATAGATATCATAAATGAGAACCCATTTCTTTTCGCCGATCCGTTTAAATACCGTTGGAGCTTCGCAGGCTTTAGGTTCCGGGTCGTACGGTTTTGGATCGTAAACATAACCGCTGTTTATGGATTTGGATACCACTTGCTTAATACCCGGAGTACCATCATGAGGTACATAGAACAAATGATACTTCTTCCCCACTTTTGTAATATCCGCATCGATGTAAGATATGTCTTTCGGATATTCAAACAACAATTTCGGAGCGGTTTCCAGCTTTGTAAAATCGTTGTCTGTATAAGAATAATAGATTTTGTTCTTACCATTCTTGAAACGCATGGTAAAATAGATCATCATCTTTTTCTCCTTCTTATCGTAAATGGTTTCAGGTGCCCATGCACAGCCAATACTGTCCAATCCGGGAAAAGCCTGATCTACTCTAACTATATTATGGCTCCAGTTTATTAAATCCCATGACTTCATCAGGACCATGGAGCGGTTATTTCCCCAGCCGTAGCTCTTATCTCTCTCCCACTGAGTAGTACGAAAGCCTTCTTTTTCGGCAAAGAGGTGTAAATCAGTCATCGCCAGATAAAATGCGCCATCGGGACCACGCATAATATGAGGATCGCGAATTCCTTTCTGTAATGCAATGGAATCTCCAGACATCACCGGTTTCCCGTTATTTATATCTGTAAAAGAATACCCATCTTTACTTAGCGCCATGTACAGCCCATGTGTTTCATCCTTAAAATAAACCATCAGGTATGCACTCATATCTTTTTCCTTGACTTTTTTTTGTGCTATTGCCTGCTGAGAAATAAGTGCTGCAAAAGCTAACAGCTTAATAGCTACTTTCATTGTTACCTTCATTGCTATTTAAAAAACTGGTTTTTTATTAGATTAATTTTCTTGAAATTCTATTTTGTTTTTACTCTTAGTATGGTGAAAGAATATGGAGCCAATTCAGTTGAATGAATTTCAGCAAGCGGCGCTTCGGTTAATACTGGCGTAGCATTTTTATCAGTTAACTGACCTTGAAGCACGGTTTTTAAAAGCTTTGTCCCCTGAAAAGTAATATTCTTAAAATCGGTTGAGGCCTTAACAGCAACCGGAAGTAAATTCACGAATTTAACGATCATGTCTTTAGATTTTGAATCGCGTACTACCGATATCGCCACCCGCTTTTTAACCGCATCCTGATTGTTCGACAGACTTACTGAAGCTGACAGGTATTGGTCTCCTGAGTTATGGCCATACAGTTTCTGCACATAATATCCTACTGTAGGTTTTATCTCGGTGTTATTAAAGTAAATCAGGTCTGGATTCCATGTTGTGTGACCCTCTTTAGCCAACAAGGGAGCATAGGAGGTCATACTCACCACATCGCCGTTTCGCTCGATATTGGTTAGGTGAAGCGCCTCTGCCAATGCCGATTCTAAATTAGGGCCCTGGGCAGCACGCGCAGCATATTCTCCAAGGTAGACCTTAGATTTATTCCGATCATAGCGATCGTAGTAATCTTGATTGTGAAGAAACCAGCCGACTGCTTGATAGTTGTGCTCGTCTACCATTGGAATGCCTAATTTGTTCGCCACACTCCAGCCTTCTTCATAGTCGGTACCTTCAGAATTAGGGCCCGATGTCCCGATCACGGTAATTTCCGGATATTTCGCTTTCACTGCTTTGTAAACCATTGTGAAGCGCTCTTCAAATATATCTGAGATCTGGTCTTCGTTACCAACACCTAAATATTTAAGATTAAATGGTTTAGGATGTCCCAAGTTTGCGCGTATCTTGCCCCATTTTGTATTTACCCCGCCATTTGCCCATTCAATAAGGTCCAGGACTTCCTGCACGTAATCATCCATTTCGTTCATCGGAATGCCTCCCTGCTGCCCTCCCGGAGAATTCTGACAGGGCACTCCTGCTGGTACTACCGGCAAGGGTTCGGCTCCGATATCTTCGCAGAACTGGAAGTATTCCAAATAACCCAATCCGGCAGTCTGATGATAGTCTGCGAGGTTTGGTTGCGGTTTTCGTGCCTCCAACGGCCCGATAGTATTTTTCCAGCGATACATATTGTCAAGGCCGCCCCCATGAGCCAGGCATCCACCAGGGAAGCGCATAAATTGCGGCTTTATATCGGCAATCGTCTGAGCCAGATCAGGCCTTAGACCATTCCTGCGACCTTTGAATGTTTTTTGCGGGAACAGCGAAATCATATCCAGTGCGATAGTTCCTGAAAATTGGGGATGGATTTCCAACTGCGCCTCAGCTACTGTTTGTTTAGAGGTAAGCACGATTTCCTGTTTTTTCCAATCTGCGGAGGTACTGCTCAGTGCAGCTTCTCCGCATACTTTCCCCTCCTTGTCAACCAAACGAACCAGAACTCGCCCTCCTTTTCCTTTCAATACCCGGGAGAATAACGAGAAATAGTACTTCTCTCCCGCTTTTAAAGCAATGCCGTCGAAGCCCTCATTTGCCAGAGCCGCGCCGGAATGCTCGAGTTCCAATTTGGCATAGTGTTTATTGTTAGGGTGAATAGGGGCTAAGGAATCAATTGTCCACGACGCACCTTCTCCTTTTAGCTTCCAGGCCTTGCGGCTGTTCCAGTTTTTGTCTTTACCCTCTGTATCGCTCAAAGTATACTCAAAGTCTCGGTTTTGAATTAGCTCTGCATAAAGTCCACCATCGGCCGAATAATTGATATCCTCGAAAAATACTCCGATCAGCATGTCGCTTATAGATTTGCTTCCCGCAGCGTTGATGTCAATCCTGGCTTCTACCGGTTTCAACGAGGCAAAGCGCGTAATATCTTCACGACCTCCCTCTCCTTGTAACAAGCCTTTGTACACCGCCATTTGCTGTGCTTTGATCAGTCCATCAATCAGGCTCCATTCGACTTTGTGTTTAGTCCCGGTTTGCTTTATTCCTAGTATTTCCACAGTGCTCCGCAAGCCGTTAAGGCGTGTTCCGGGATGAGTCTCTTTTGCTTCGGAATACTCTTTAAAATCGCGGGTTGTAGCCCGATAGACTTTCTCTTTTCCACTCAGAGATCCCAGCCACGTTAAATTGTATTCATTGCCATTATTAGTTACTTCGATTTTCAGGCAGTTGTCATTTGATAATACATTCGGATATGACTGTCTTTTCCAGTTCAGCAGATCAGTTGAAGCGGCATGCGCAAACTTTCCTTCTGTATTGTTCAAAGACCATAAGCAATGCCACAATCCTTGATTATCTTTCAGCAGCATCGGCTGAATGATTGATTTCTCCCGCCCGTAGCCACAGCGCATATACTTGTATTCGGGTCCAAGAGCCTGCCAGCTTTTACCATCAGTACTCCATGCAAAATGAAGCCCGTTATGTCTTTTATATTCATTGGTTGTATAAGCAAACAGGTAAGCCGAGTCTGGCTCATTAGCCCTTGCATACGAACAGAATTGCCCGATGCAAAAAATCAAGAAGGCAAGTAAGTTTCGTTTCATACAGTGTGTTTCTTCTCTATTATTTATAGTTTTTATCGGGCACTTGCACTCTATCAATACACTTTAAGCTCCCACAAACCGGGGGTCCCCGACAAGATGGTTAACTTAACGAAACGCGTTTTCCCTAATTCATTAATAACTTCAGGAGAACGAATTCCCTGTGATTCAGGGATCATTACCGCTTCCCATTTTTGGCCATCTTCCGACTTTTCAATTTTAAAACTATGCCCCAGGGTAGATTTTAAGAAGAAAAGCTCCAGACTTCTCACCCGTTTTATTGCGCCAAGATCAATCTGATACCAGGGCTGCTTATCAGCGTTGTCGCTCATCCAGAAAGTCCCGTTTGAACCGTCAATAGCATTTTCCGGTTTAAAGTCCATTGTACGCTGAACGCTTGCAAGTTCGGTTTCAACAAATTTGGGCGGCATGACGAGTAACTTCTCAATTACTGTGTCGATAGTGGTTTTAATAATGGTGTCTCTCCTTACACTAGAAGCGGTGACTTTTACAGGATATATAAGCGTTCTTGTGTTCAAATTGGGCATTTCCAGAACACCTGTAGTAGTTACCTGTACTGGCTGAATGGTTCCATCGGCATTAAATTGCAGGCGATTAACATAAACCTGCCGGGTGGTGCCTCCCTGGCCGTATTCCAGATAGAAAAACAAATAGTCGTCGGTACCGGGAACATGCAGCACATTTCCATGACCTGGCCCCCAAACACCTGTCTCAAGATTGGTTTTAGAAACCATATCCTGCTCGGGGGCAACAAACGGACCCAGTGGGCCTGTCTTGCTCATCATATAAGCATAAACGTAGTTGGCTCCGCCAGATAAGGTGTAGAAGTAGTAATAAATGCCTTTTCGTTTAAACAGGAAGGGACCTTCCGAATATCCGCCTCTTTTGGTTGGAATAGTTACTTCCGGGCCTTCGATAGTTTTCCAGTCTGCGCTTAGTTTAGCAGCTTTTCTACGGCGCCAGTAGATGTAAGCCTGCCCATCGTCATCTACAAACGGGTCTCCATCGATATCGGCAAAAACAGGCTTAGTCTCTTCTTTTTCCTTTTCCGGCTCATTAAAGAAAATACCTTTCCCGTTGCTGAATTGGAAGGGGCCTTCCGGGCTTTTTGATGTTAAATGGTACGTACCTAGTTTATTATCCGGCTTTAATATTGTGGGATACAAGTGGTAAACTTTACCTTTTTTAATTACGAGACCAGGTGCCCAGTATCTGAAATAACCCGTTTTCTTTTTTCCTTCGGGACCAAAAGTATAAGGCGTATTCCAATCAAAACCTTTAAAAAGCATTCCTTTATAACTCCAGTTTACAAGATCTTTTGATGTCCATACAACAGGAGGTCCCATCTCACTGAGGCCGTGGTCAATATCTGATGTCCCGTACAGATAATATGTGCCATTAAAGTATGAAACGGAGGGGTCGGCAACATAATCCGGGATTATCGGTTGAGGTAAAGGCGGATTTTGCTGGGCCTTAACGGCTAAGCCGACAATTGATAGCCACGATAAGGCTAAACACTTCAAAAAATTATTATTCACTGCTTACTCTTTATTTCCTTTTATTGATTGCCTGCTTCTTCAATTGTATGTAAACAGGTTTTATCTCTGTCTACTGAGATTGTGCCATTTTTATATTCCAGTTCAGCTACCTGAATCACACTTCTGCGTGTTTCAACATTATCAACATATTTTTTTGCAGTCCTTCCGGGATGAGTGAAGTAATAAACAAAAGCCCGATCGCTGGAAACTACTACATCTGCATGACCGCCAATTGCCTGGTCATCTTTCCCTTTTCCAGGAAGTTCAAGAATTCTATCCGGTTGCTTTGTCCAGGTTTTTGCATCATCTGAAGAATAAAAACTCATGCCGGCCCAGTTATCAACCAGCATCCAATATTTTCCTTTCCAGCGAAATACTTTTGGCCCTTCACCGCGTTCTTCAATTACTTTTCCTTTCTGATCCCAGTTTTCCAGATCTTTACTGTCTGCGTAATAAATAGATTTTGCGTCCTTTTCGTTATTGTACCAAAGTCGCCATATGCCATTTGGTAACTGATAAACAGTGGCATCAATAACCTTATCGGTCACCAATTTCAGGGTAGACTTGTAATCCCAGTTCAAAAGGTCTTTGCTGGTTAGATGAACAATTTCGCGGGGATGATTCCAGTTCACAAAAACACCTGGTACATAAGTAAGAAACATATGATATAAGCCTTTGTGCTCAAACACATCCGGAGCCCAATGGGTGTACTCGGCTGTCGGGCGAAATCTAATATTCGCTGTATCACGATACTTCCAGCTTGCTCCTCCATCGCTTGATTCTGCTATTCCGATTCTTGTTCCATGTACCCATTTAACACCATCCAGATTCATATCCGTTGCCCGACGATTGGTATAAAACATAAACCATTTTTTCTCTTTCTTATTCCAGATAATTACCGGATCGGCCGCACCATCAAAGACCGGGTCGCTGAATACGGGTTTATCCGCCAATTTTCCTTTAGGCTGCTGTCCAAAGGTTATAGCAGACATCAGGATACCGCAAAGCATCAGGAGGGTGCTTTCTAGTTTTGCTTTCGCAATAACTTGCTTTATGTTATTCATTAATTGTGTATGTTTTATTTACTTCCTTGAAGCAGTGGCTTAATAAAAAAACGAAATTCATAGTTTCCAAATGGCATCTGATATTGTTGCAGAGGCCGTGCACCCCAGCTATCCAGGCCACCAACTCCGTTTTGCTTCAAATCAATATTCAACTGCGTTTGCAGACGCGGACTAACATCTGCGGCATGACGCTGATTGCGTTCATCGCCGTTATCGAGATCACTGTCGAAATAATGCTTTGCACTCACACTTAAAGGTTGTGAACCACTGATTTCGAGGCCCTGACCGGTAGCATTGCTAACCCTAAACCATCTCACATCCGTTTTATTACCTGTTTCCTGCGGAGTAACATAGGGGAAATATTGTGCATCTACCGATTGTTTGTAAAGACCCAGGTGGGCGCTAAAATTGCGATCAATATAGTTTTCATGAGGCCCACGTCCGTAATATTCAATAGCATTAAAGCCCTCAGGCAATGTCCATTGCATACCAAACCGCGGAAGTATTTCTATTTTCTTGCTGGTATCGGCCACCGAAAGCTTTTCATTAACCGCAATCTCTCCTACAGCGTTGATCGCATATTCGATACTTAGATTGGCCAATACCTGTGGCAGGCTATATTCTGCTCTTACAAGTATGATATTTTTCTGAGTTTCAGATGTGATTGATTTTAATACAGGATTTAGCCCTGCATCCTTCCAGCCTTTCAGTTTCGTCTGGAATCTGGCGCCAAAATCATTATCGGTTGGTGCTCTCCAAAAGTTTGGCCTGAACAGGTAATTCTGGTCCAGAAGCACGGTGTTCCCTACTGCATATCGCTTTAACATTCCGGTCTTTTTATCGAACGAAATGTTGACCTTATCAGAACTGATACTTAACTCATCCGGAGTTTCGTTTTTCCCTATACTCCCCTTTTCTGCCAATGCGATGACATTTTTATACTCTCCGCCCAGTTTTAATTGCTCGGTAGCAAGGATATGGCCTACTGGTTGCAAAGGCTCAGTCGATTTAAGGCTGTAGGTAAGATTAAGAAAAGCCTCTCCTTCTTTTGTTTTCCTGATCGGCAGTGTAATGGTTGCGGAATCCTGAGGATTTACGTTCAACGACGCAATATCTCCCTGCTGAACCGGCTGTCCGTTTAATACCACTTCCCAATGCAATTTTACATTTTCGAGGCCGGTAAAGAACTTCTCATTATAGATGTTCAGGCTTTTGTTATTCAACAGTTTTGTGTGAATGTCCTGATATACTTTTTTCATCTCCCAGGCATGCGGATAAGGGTTTCGGTTAGCGTAAAAGACACCTTTTGCAGCAAAATTCCATTTAGTCGCAGCCTCCTTTGGCTCATAATCACCTCCGTAAGTATAAACAGTATCGCCTTTGGCATTTACGCGTTGAAAACACTGATCCACAAAATCCCATATAAAACCTCCCTGAAAATGATTTTTATTACCGCGGATCACATCCCAGTAATCTTTAAAGTTACCTAAGGAATTTCCCATGGCGTGAGCATACTCACACATGATGAAAGGTCGTTGAGGTACAGGATTTGCCTTTACATAGTTCTGCATCATATCCAGGGTTGGATACATCGGATTTATGATATCCGAATTCCAGTCCCAGGTAAGTGTCTTATAATCAAGCCATGCACCTTCGTACTGTATAGGTCGGCTTGTATCCCGCCCCTTTAGCCACATATAACAGGAGTAAAAATTGTACCCATTACCCGCTTCATTTCCGGTACTCCAAATCACAATGGATGGCTGATTTTTATCCCGCTCTACCATCCGCTGTACCCTCATCAAATGAGCATTCACCCAAGACGGCTTGTTCGCCAGCGTTTTAGCCAGGGTAAAACCCAGCCCATGCGATTCAATATTTGCTTCAGCTACAACATAAAGACCATATTGATTACATAGTTCTAACCAGGTCTCACTATTAGGATAATGACTGGTGCGAACGGCATTAATATTGAATTGCTTCATAAGCTTAATGTCGCGTAACATAGCCTCTCTGGAGATCTCTTGTCCTGAAACAGGATCTGATTCATGACGGTTTACCCCTTTTATCAATACCGGTTTTCCATTTACTAAAAACCTGCCATCTTTAATTTCAACTTTCCGGAATCCGGCTACCTGGGGAATGACTTCAAGAATATTTCCATCCTTATCTTTAATTTTTACTATAGCCTCGTAAAGGTTTGGAGTTTCTGCCGTCCATAATTTGGGTGCATTTATCGCCAGCTTTGCTGAAGCATTTTCCGAAGCATCGAATTTTAAATTTGCGGAACTGATTAATTTTTGTCCATCTCTCAACTCGAACACTGCTGTGAGCGGAGCGACAGGTTTTTTATTAAGCTTTAACTTAACATCCAGAGTAGCGTTTTTATAAGCGGCATCCAGGTCGGGAATAAGTTCCACATCGTATAAATGAACGGAATTTCTTGCCACCAGATAGCAATCGCGGGTAATGCCGCTAAGTCGCCACATATCCTGATCTTCCAGGTAATTCCCATCGCACCAGCGCATCACTTTCATCGCAATAAGGTTTTTACCTTTTACTAGATACGGTGTAATATTAAACTCTGATGGCAACTTACTATCCTCTCCATAACCCACATATTTTCCGTTAATCCAAACAGAAAGGTTCGATTTGGCCGCTCCAATGTGTAAGATAACCTCTTTACCATTCCATGTTGGATCGATGATTACCTCCCTGCGATAAACGGCTGTAGGATCATAATCCAGAGGCACAATCGGGGGTTTACGTCCGCCTTTTAACAGATAAGTAAATTCGAATCCGTTTGTAGTATATATTGGAAAACCGTATCCGTTCATCTCCCAGTTTGCCGGCACATTGAATGTTTTCCAGGAGGCGTCGTTATAATCGGCAGATTCAAAACCTTGCGGCAGTTCATCGGGATTTTTTGCCCAGAAGAATTTCCATGGGCCATTGAGGCTGGCGTAATTGGAGGATTGCTTCCAATCGTTCTTTAATGCTGCTGATTCCGATTCGTAAACGAAATACGAGGCATGCATAGGAAGCCTGTTTTCCTCATTTTTGGTTTCGTCAAGCCACAAGGGCTTTTGAGCAATAGATGGCCAGGATACCAGAAATAGAGCTGCGGTAATTAAACTCTTTTTGAAACGCACCGCTGTTAATATTGGCATAATGATTATTTTCTTATTTAGATCGTGCTTACTTAATTAACTTATACTTGAAATTATCCAATAATACAGTGCCTTCACCGGCTGATATAAACCCTGGCCGTAATGCGAAAAAGCCGCGGTATTTGTTGTGGTTCAAACCCGATACATCCAAACCAGTTCGAAGCGTTATCCAATTTTTGCCGTCCTTGCTGGCAAACATATCGCAGATATTACGATTGTTTTTTATTTTAAGATAAAAATGCTTTCCAAGCTCTACTGACTTGTTTGTTCGTATTTCTGCATTATCGTAGATGGTAACATCTTTTCCATCAGATGTGATACCAGCAAAAGCTTTCTCATTATAAAACAATATCAATCCGCCAGTGCTTCCCCCGGTCAAAGTCAATTCTACCTGAGCTTTATAAGCTGTATCCGGAACTGTGGTTAATAATAGCTGCGCGTCCGTGGGGTTGGTACCTTTCGCTTTTAAATCAAGACGTCCCTTTTTTAACTGAATTGCATTTGTATCATAACCTTTCCAGGATGTCCATTGCAATCCCAAGGTTTCTTTATTGAAGTTATCTGACAGCGAAAAGCCTGACGACGATATTTTTACTTCATTTCCATTTCCTTTCGATGCTTTAAACCAGCCATCTTCCGTCCATTCAATCGGCTCGATAAGCGTATAGCGACCAAGATTATGGTAGCCTTTTTCATAGGCATGATAAACTATCCACCAATTTCCCTTTGCGTCATCAATCAATGTTCCATGTCCTTTAGACCACCATTTTTCATCCGGAGAATAAGTATGCACTATGGGATTGTATGGCGAATTTTCCCAGGGACCATGAATGCTTTTTGAACGGGCGACAATAACCATGTGGCTGGTCGCAGGCCCGGCTGTACCACCTTCGGCTGTTACCATGTAGAAATAATCGCCCTTCCTGAATACTTTCGGAGATTCGAGGCACTTACATTCGGTAATCCAGTCTTTAGGATAATCCCAACCGTTATAAACTTCTTTTAAAGTGTCTGTAGCAGAAAGCCCATCGTCTGATAAGGGAGCCATACGACCTTCTGAAACAAACAAATAGCGTTTACCATCCTCGCCTACTGCGTGTCCCGGGTCAATAAAGGGAACCTTTAAATCAATGGGCTTGCTCCAGGGGCCCCGGATATCATTTGCCCAGATTACCCAGTTTGTTTGTTTGGCCGGGAAATAGATATAATATTTACCATTATGCTTCAGCAGATCGGGCGCCATGGCAGAACCTACCAGATCGGGCATGGCTCGTGTTATGGGCTTCCAGTTAAACAAATCTTTCGAATGCCATATCAAAAATCCTGGTGAATACGTAAAGGGTGAATGCGTCATGTAAAAATCGTCCCCGTCACGCATAATACTGGGGTCAGGATAATCACCCCTTAAGATTGCCCTTGGGTATTCTTGTGCAGAGATGTAAAATGTAAATCTGGTTAATACCAGTAACAAGATGGCCTTTTTAAAGAAATTGGATACAGTCATATTTATTTTTCCAAGCTTGTAGTTATAAACTTTCAAATAGCCAGTGATCGATA
>CBIHLM010000082.1:0-16728 GCA_966210515.1 uncultured Pedobacter sp. | reverse complement strand
TTTCCCTATGTCTCTCTTACATCAAATTGCATTAACATTCATTCCAGGGGTAGGTGCGGTAAACTCCCGCCTGCTATTAAAACATTTCGGCTCTGCCGAGGACGTTTTCAAGGCAAAAAAGCCACAACTGCTCGCTATTCCCGGGATAGGAGAAAAGACTGCACAAAGTATTTTGCAACACGATTTCTTTAAACGGGCAGAGAAGGAACTTAATTTTATTGAAAAATATAAGATCCAAACATTCTTCTATAGCTCGGACGAATATCCTAAAAGACTTAGAAATTGTTATGATGCACCGGTTCTGTTATATTATAAGGGTAATGCCGATCTAAATAATAGTCGCGTTGTTAGTATAGTAGGAACTAGAAATGCCACTCCGTATGGTAAGGAACTTACTGATTCTTTAGTGGAGGAACTTAAAAAGCATAACGTACTTGTCGTAAGTGGGCTTGCTTATGGGATCGATGCCATGGCACATAAAGCATGTTTGAAGCAAGATATAAAAACAGTGGGAGTTGTAGGCCACGGCTTGGACCGTATCTATCCATCACAACATCGTTCTTTAGCTGAAAAGATGGTTAGAAATGGAGGTCTGCTTACCGAGTTTCCATCTGAAACGGTACCCGCCAGGGAAAATTTTCCGATGAGAAATCGAATTGTGGCAGGCATGGCCGATGCAACCATAATCGTCGAAGCAAGCCTGACGGGTGGTGCTTTAATAACAGCCGAACTGGCAAATTCCTATAATAGAGACGTTTTTTCTTTCCCCGGAAATATCAAGCAGGAATTTTCCGCAGGGTGTAACTATCTCATTAAAACCAATCGTGCGAGTTTAATTACAAGTGCTAAAGACTTGGAATACATACTTGGGTGGATCACGGAAAACAGACAGGAAGAGAAAAAACAACTGAGTTTAAGCCTGAATTTATCTTCAGACGAGAAGAAAATAGTGACCATACTGATCGAAAAAAATCAAGCGGGAATAGACGAGCTTGCGATTGAAACACAAATTCCTCAAAGTAAACTAGCTATAACAATACTTGGATTGGAAATGCAGGGTATTCTTATCGCTTTACCGGGGAAAGTATACAAGCTCGCCTAGTCGTTCTCGTTTTTGGGGAAGTCGTATAGTTTTTCCTCGCCAGTGCCTTTACTTACCAGCTCCCAGTCGTCAAACGGAAATTCGATGAGAATCAGTCCGCAGGTTGGTATATCGTAAACGTTGGTGTCGCATAGGTCAATTGCGAAATTAGTAATGCCCGGATTGTGACCGAATAATGCAATAAAATCATACTTGTTTTGGAAGCCATTTATGATGCTCAACAGGGCGTTAGACGAGGCCTCATAAATTGCAGGTTCTTCTTGTATTTCCTTTTTTTTAATGTTGAAAATTTCAGCAAAATGTTTAGCAGTCGATAAAGCCCTGACTGCTGGGCTGCTGACAAGTAATTGAGGGATAATATGCTTGTCAAGCAACCGCTCCGCCATTTTAGGAGCATCTTTATTTCCTCGTTTATTCAAAGGGCGATCAAAGTCGGATTTTGCATCAGTATCCCAATCAGATTTAGCGTGACGAACAAGTAATAGTTTTTTAGCCATGGTTGGTAAAGTTAACAATTGAACCAACGTTCTGTTCGTTCATGCATTTAAAATGCCCCAACGGACATTTTTTATACCCGATCTTAGAACATGGACGGCATTTCAAACCCTTCACCTCAGCGATTTTATGATCGGACACTTTGTAAGGATACATGCCGAATTCGGGAACAGTATTTCCCCAGACAGATACTATCGGCTTATTGAAAGCGGCGGCTATATGCATCAGGCCGGTATCATGGGTGATGATTTTTTGTGCCCGTTGAACCAGAAAAGCTGATTCATCCAGAGAATATTTTCCGCAAGCGTTTAATACATGATTTCCCGCTGCATCCGAGATTTCCTGACCCCGGGATGCGTCTTCTTTGCCTCCCAAAAGCACTACAGGATGCTGAATCGACTTGCAAATCTCTATTAATTTGCTTGTTGGCAGCCGCTTGGTTGCATGTTGTGCTCCAATCACCAGTCCAATATAATTTTGATGAGAGGATGGAAGCAGGTTATCAATATTGTAGTCTTTATTGAAAAAGTAGTCTAAACCTTTGCCATCATTTTTGACACCTAAAAAGGATACTGTTTCCAGGTAGCGATCAACTATATGCTTTGCTGGAAGTATATTAATTTTGAGATTTACCAATAAAAACTTCCGAATATTCAATTTATCGAAAGCCCCGGATTTTACACCTAACTGTGTCTTTATTAGTCGTGTTCTTAAATTGTTATGCAAGTCTATAATGTAATCGAACTTTTCTGCCTTTAATGCTTTAATTGTATTGCTAAGCTTATCTTCTAAAAGATGAAGTTTATCCACATAAGGGTTGCTGATTAAAATCGATTCGAACGACTGTTTTGTAAGATAATGTACTTCTGCATTATTTAGCTGTTCTTTCACGCAGCGGATCACGGGAGTTGTAAGCACAATGTCTCCAATAGAGCTGAACCGGATAATTAAAATTTTCAATTTTTTCTTTGTTGAAAGTATTTACTTATTTCTTCGAGATTTAAGGCATTAAGGCAGTTTTTTGCCGACACTCCTCCTTTTCGCGCGGCCAGAACACCGAAGTGCATATCATGGAATCCATTATTACTATGTGCATCAGGATTTATTGAAAGCATGACTCCTTTCTCTAAGGCATATTGATGCCAGCGCCAATCCATATCTAAACGTAAAGGGTTAGAATTGATTTCTATCACAACACCATTCGCCGCACAGGCATCTATTACTTTTTTAAAATCAACAGGATAGCCGCTCCTGCTTAACAACAATCTCCCGCTGGGGTGACCCAAAATAGTAGTATAAGGATTTTCAATCGCGGTTATCAGCCGGCTTGTAGCTTTTTCTTCATTCATTTTAAATACAGAATGAATAGACGCTACCACGAAGTCAAAACTTGCTAATATTTCTGGTGAATAATCCAATGAACCATCGAAAAGAATATCTGATTCGATGCCTTTAAAAATTTTGAAGCCGTTGAGCTTTGCGTTTAATGCATCAATTTCTTCGTGCTGCGCCAAAACCCGTTCTTCGTATAAGCCTTTTGCATAAAACGCCGATTTTGAGTGGTCGCTTATTCCAAGATATTCCAGCTTTAGTTCATCTCTGCAAAACACCGCCATTTGTTCAAGAGTGTTAACACCATCGCTCCAGGTACTGTGGTTGTGTAAAGACCCTTTTAAATCTTTCCATTCTACCAGGGGCGGCAAAGCTCCCGCATCAGCTAAAACGAATTCATTTCGCCCTTCCCGCAGTTCGGGTTCAATAAACGGAATTCCTGCCTTTCGATAAACCTCCTCCTCGGATACGAAATTGAAAGGTGCTTTGCCCAAGCGTTTTTTTAGCTCATCGGTGTGTTCTTCAGTTCCGGTTTGTAAGGCGAGCTGCAACGGAAACTCTGCTGGATCGCAAAAATTAAAATATACTTTGATACCCTGGATATTCTCGGATTCTATACTTTGCTCTTTAACGTCGATAATTTCAAGGGTAGATACTTCTCTGATTGAACTCTCTAATTCCGGACTAAACAAGGAGCCTACTAAAATATCCAGTCCGTCTATTATCTCACATCTTCTGCGATAGTCTCCTGTAAAGGATATTTGTTCTATTGAAAGATCTTCTTTAAGTTTTTTTATCAGGTATTCTGCATATTCTTCAACCTGGGCGTACAAATACCGGCCATTGCTGGCCATTTTAAACTCAATAGCTTTCTTAATTTCTTCCTGCGTTTTTGCACCGAACCCCTTTGCTTCTAATAAACGGTTCTCATTGCATGCGTATAAAAGTTCTCCAATGTCCTCAATTTCGAGATCCTTCCAGATTGTAAGCACTTTCTTGGGCCCCAAACCCTTTATTCCCATTATCTCAATCACCCCCGGTGGGGTTTTTTGATAAAGATCTTCCAGGTCACTTATCGTCCTGGTTTCAATCAACTCCCAGATTTTTGCAGCAGTACTTTTACCTATTGCAGAAATCTTTTCTAACTCAGCAAGCGATTTTTTAGCCAACGAAAAAGGCAGCTTATCTACAGTGTAAGCAGTGCTCGCCAGGGATTTTACTTTGAACGGATTTTCATTATGCAGCTCCATTAACTGACTTAAAAGTCGCAGCGTTCTGGCTATGGTTTTATTCTCCATACTGGTTTCAAAAATACATTTAAAAATGTCGTCCCCAAATCCAATTCCCCATTAACAAACTTTCATCCTTGTTCAGTGTTTATTTCATGTTGGGAAATAAATTAACTATATCGAAATCCGTTCAATTGCTTCTGCTATTGTTCCTTGTCTTTGGTGGCTTATATTATACCCGTTCATTCTTAATCCCTATTGCTTTTGCAGGCATTTTGGCGATGTTATTAATGCCCCTAAGCATACGATTAGAGAAAAACGGCGTTAAACGGGGATTAGCGGCACTTGCTTGTTTACTGGTTTTTCTGCTTTCAGTTAGCGGGATTATTACATTGCTAGTTTGGCAGATTTCTGACCTTGCCAAGGATTTCTCACAGCTGGAGCAAAAAATAATGTCCGCTATAGAACAGCTGGAGCTTTTTATTGATTCAAAATTAGGAATTCCAAAAGCAGAACAGGAGAAGATTATTACAGAACAGCAAAAATCTGGTAAGGGTGCAGCATCTAATGCGATTTTTAGTTTTATGGGTACGCTGGTTGATATTATTCTGGTTTTGGTGTACACCTTTTTGTTTATCTATTTCCGAAGCCATTTGAAATCTTTCCTGATGAAACTGACTCCGCTTGAAGAGCATGATAAGACTGCAAAAATCATTAAGGATTCTTCGGAAGTTGCACATAAGTATTTAACCGGAATGTTTATGATGATCGTATTGCTCTGGATTTTATACGGAATTGGCTTTTCTCTGGCAGGCATTCCAAACGCGCTATTTTTTGCGGTGTTATGCGGGATATTAGAGATTGTCCCATTTGTAGGGAACCTCACGGGATCAGGAATTACTTTTTTAATGGCTATCAGTCAGGGTGGTGGAGCAATGGCAATTGGGGTCGTTATCACTTATGCATTGGTACAATTTATTCAAACCTATATTATTGAACCTTTAGTAGTTGGAGGCGAGGTGAACATCAATCCTTTATTTACAATTCTTGTATTAATACTAGGAGAGGAGTTGTGGGGGATTTCAGGTATGATACTGGCCATTCCACTGTTAGGAATTACCAAAATAGTTTTTGATAATATCGAGTCGCTAAAGCCTTACGGGATGTTAATAGGAGGTGAAAAGAAGAAAAAAAAGCAGCCCGGGTATGCAGCTAAATTTAAAGGATGGATCACTAATGTTTCGAATAAAAAAAAGCGCCCTTAAGCGCTTTCTTTATTTAATTGAAATTGTATAGGGTAGACGGGCTTGTATACCGGTAAATTTAAGTGCCGACTTTAGTTGCTGATAATACTGATATTGTTCGCCCATTTCTTTTTTAGCAAAATAGTCTTTCAGCTTATCTTCTGATGAGTCGAAAAAAGATTCAAAAGGGTCTTTTTGAACAGGGTAAGCAACCGTTTTATAATTCGTCACTTTAGCCATTTTGGCTGCCGACCGTACAGCATCGTTTATATTTCCAAGTTTGTCAACCAGGCCATTTTGCAGAGCTTCCGTTCCGCTCCAAACCCGTCCCTGGCCAATTCCATCAATGTAGGCCTGGTCTTTTTTCCGCCCATCTGCTACACGCTTGGTGAAGGTATTGTAAATTCTGTTAACCTCCTTTTGGATAATCAAACGTTCTCCGTCTGTAAGGGGACGAGAAATTGAGCCCAGATCTGCATATTCTGCTGTTTTAACACGGTCGAAGGTTATACCGAGCTTATTATTGAAAAACTTTTGCATGTTAGGAATAATGCCAAAAACTCCTATTGAACCAGTAATTGTATTTGGTTGAGCAAAAATAGAGTCTGCAGCGCATGCAATATAATAGCCTCCTGATGCTGCAACATCTCCCATAGACACAATTACCGGTTTTACTTTTTTAGTTAAAACTACTTCGCGCCAGATAACATCAGAAGCGAGGGCACTTCCCCCCGGCGAATTAACACGCAGAACCACTGCTTTAATTTTGTCGTCAGTGCGTGCTTTTCTGATAGCCCGGGAAATTCGTTCAGAACCAATGGTTTCGTCGTTACCCTCACCCCCCGTAATTTCGCCAGAAGCATAAACAATTGCTATTCGGTTTTTTATATCCCCCTCTTCGGAGGTGTTGTTTTTACTGTAGTCGAGTAGAGAAACAGATTTAACTTCCTTTTTTTTGTCGATACCGGTCCTGTTTTTCAGATCATCCAAAACCTGATCTTTATATCTTAGCCCATCAGCAAGTTTAAATTTAACGGCATCACTTGCCTGCTGTACCTTCAGTTGGTTAGCAATAGCAAATAAAGAGTCTTTCGGTATTTTTCTGCTTGAAGAAACGACAGACAGAAAATGGTCATACATTGAACCAAGAAAAGAGGTAACCTGCTGACGGTTAGCATCGCTCATTTTGTCTAAGATAAAAGGCTCAACCGCACTTTTATAGGTCCCTACTTTTATTACCTGAGCTTCAATTTCGAGTTTATCCAGGGTTCCTTTAAAAAATGGTAATTCAGAGCTCAATCCATTGAATTCCAGTAAGCCTTCGGGATTTAGATAGATTTTATCGGCTACAGATGCCAGATAATAAGCTTTCTGTGTATATACTTCACTATAAGCTACAATGAATTTACCTGACTTTTTAAAATCACTCAATGCATTCCTGATTTCTTCAACAGTGGCAAATCCTGCTTGTATAGAGCTTAGATCAAGATAGATGCCTTTTATTTTGTCATCTTTTTTTGCCCGTTTTATACTTGCGATAATATCATTGAGCCCGATGCTCTTGCTTCCTTCGAATCCCCCGAAATCTAGTTTTTCAAAGGGGTTTTTGGATGAACGCTCTCGAATTTCGTGGTCTAAAGACATATGTATCACGGAATTTGCTGCAACTTTTACTTTATCGTCATCAACCGTGGCGATAATCGCTGCCACTACTACAATGAAAAAAATAAAAAACACAAAAAATGATAAAATCATACCTACCATCGAGGCGAAAACCATCTTAAAGAACTCTTTCATCTACACTTTCTATTATATTACAAGTATACAATTAGATATGAATATATTTGAAACGTTACAGGTCTATTCTGTTTATGGATAATATATTTTTGCTCCTCGGGAGCAACCTTGGCGATAGAGAAAACTACATCCGGCAAGCTCGCGATCTGATTAATCAGCAGATTGGATTTGTAGAACTTTGTTCTTCCTTATATGAAACGGCTGCCTGGGGTAAAACAAATCAACCAAGTTTTTTAAATCAGGTAATTCGTTTGAGATCCGGCATGACTGCGGTGAAACTTTTAGAATCGATTTGGAGTATAGAGGGTGATTTGAATCGAACAAGAGAAGAACGATGGGGCGCCAGAACTATTGATATCGATATTTTATTCTATGGTTCTGAAATTATTAATTTGCCGGAATTGATTGTTCCGCACAAATTATTACACGAGAGAAGGTTTGTTTTGATGCCTCTGGATGAAATTGCTTCGGATATGAATCATCCTGTTTTGCAAAAGACAATTCATCAATTATTATTAGACTTAATAGATGATTTATCCGTTAAAAAGGTAATAAAAAATAACTAAATTTAACCCATGTCACAAGATTTAGACCCCAATAGCTCGTCGATAGATTTAAGCTATTTAAACGAAATCGCAGGAGGCGATGCAGAGTTCATGATCGATATGATCGACATATTCATTGAACAAACTCCTGTTTATACAGATCAGCTTATAGATGCAGTTAATGCAAAGGATTGGAAAACCGTTGGTGATATTGCTCATAAAATAAAACCTACACTTGCTTTTATGGGCGAGAATAAAGCTAAAGAGCAAATGGCCTCCATCGAGCAAAAAGCACGGAGTGAATCAAATCTCGAAGAAATTGCCGGAGAATTCGCGGAAGTAAAAGCGGTGTGCGAAAGCCTTTACATCGGTTTGAAAAAAGTTAAATCTGATCTGCAAGCAAGTCTTTAAACTTGCTTCAGCTCAAATTCATAACTTTCCATAATCAGATTTGCTAGAAGTTTTTTGCAGGCGATATCTACCTTTTCTTTTGCTACAGTCTCTGAATCTGCTTCAACTTCCAGACTAATATGCTTGCCTATTCTAACATTATGAATTTCTGAAAGGCCAAGGTTTTTCATGCTTCCGGTAACAGCCTTGCCCTGAGGGTCAAGGATTTCTTTCAGGGGCATAACATTTATTTCTGCAATGAATCTCATCTTACTAGTCGGAATTGAATTATTGATAAAAGGATATATAAAAAAATAACTATCGGAACTGCGACAAATTTAAAGATTAAGATTAAAATAGCAGTCAAAATAATTAAAATGTATCTGTAAAGGTTGTCGTTGAAATTGAGGCTTTTAAACTTTAAAGACATCAGCGGAATTTCCATGACTAATAAAATACTCATCCCAAAGCTGAAAATGAAGAGGAAAAAAGCATTCAATATATAGTTCCTGAGGAATACGTTATCGCCTGAAATTATAAATGGTAATGAAGCTATCAGTAAGGCATTGGCTGGAGTTGGCAAACCCAGAAAGTTTTCTTCCTGCCTGGTGTCTACATTAAACTTCGCCAGCCTCAACGCCGAAAATATAGCGATAATAAAAGCGGAGTAATTAATATACTGACTCAACAAACCTAGTTGTGGAGCTTCAAGAAAAAGCTGGTAGATAATAACTGACGGTAAAACTCCAAAACTTACTACGTCTGCTAAAGAATCAAGTTCTTTGCCTATCTCGGAATATGCTTTTAATAGTCTTGCGGCGAACCCGTCTAAAAAATCTAAAATTGCTGCTGCAATAATGGCGTACGAGGCAAAAATGAGGTTATCATTAAATGCCATTACTAAGCCTATGCATCCGCACAGTAAGTTTAAACAAGTGATCGCATTAGGTATGTGTTTTCTCATAGCAAAGAAACAAGAACAGCGACCGTAAGTTCAGTCGCTGTTCTTGTTTTTATGAATTCATTGAAATCAAAAACTCATCATTTGACTTAGTGCCTCTCATTTGGCTGAGTAAAAATTCCATAGCTTCCTGAGAATTCATGTCTGCTAGATGATTACGTAAAATCCAAACACGCTGAAGCGTTTCTTTATCGTTTAATAAGTCATCTCTTCTGGTACTCGACGCAGTAATGTCAATTGCAGGGAAAATTCGCTTATTAGATAGTTTACGATCTAATTGAAGCTCCATGTTACCAGTTCCTTTAAACTCTTCAAAGATAACCTCATCCATTTTAGATCCTGTGTCAATTAAAGCAGTTGCTAAAATCGTTAATGATCCACCGTCTTCAATATTACGTGCTGCACCGAAGAATCGCTTTGGCTTATGCAAAGCGTTTGCATCCACACCGCCTGATAAAATTTTACCAGATGCCGGTGCCACAGTATTATAAGCTCTGGCTAAACGAGTAATTGAATCTAATAAAATAACTACATCGTGCCCGCATTCTACCATGCGTTTTGCTTTTTCTAATACAATGTTGGCTATTTTAACATGGCGTTCGGCCGGTTCATCAAAGGTTGAGGAAACAACTTCCGCACGCACACTCCTTGCCATATCTGTAACCTCCTCAGGGCGCTCATCAATCAGTAAAATGATCAGATAAACTTCAGGATGGTTTTTAGCGATAGCGTTTGCAACGTCTTTAAGTAGTATGGTTTTACCTGTTTTTGGTTGAGCTACGATTAATCCACGCTGACCTTTACCAATAGGTGTAAAGAGATCCATTATTCGCGTAGACTGATTGCTTACATCTGTAAACAGATTTAATTTTTCAGAAGGGAAGAGTGGCGTCAGGTAATCAAAAGGAACACGATCTCTCACTTCAGCAGGGATTCTTCCATTAATAGCTTCCACCCTCACCAAAGGGAAGTATTTTTCCCCCTCTTTTGGTGGTCTGATGCTTCCGCGAACCGTATCACCAGTTTTTAGTCCGAATAACTTTATTTGTGATTGTGATACATAAATATCATCAGGAGAGGTAAGATAATTATAATCCGATGAACGTAAAAAACCGTATCCATCAGGCATAATCTCTAAAACACCTTCATTTGCAATGACATTATCAAAATCCAGATTGGTTGCAGGAGCAGGCTCCGCAGGTCTGGTTTCGCCAGGTCTGGGTAAATTACCACTACGTTTTTCGAATTTTTGAAAACGAGCTTCTGCAGGTTTAACCTCACGGATAGTGGACGCTCCTTCTGTCGTTTCAGCTACAGCTTCAGCTATTGTGCTTTCTTCAGCCTCGTAAGAAGGTGTTTCCTCTTCATCATGAGAAGGAAAATCCAAATGAGGGGTCTCTTGTCTGGAAACAACATTGCGTTGAGGCCCTTCCACTTTTGTTTTAACCGTTCTGATGCGCTTGCGCGGTTTTTCCTCTTCCGCTTCAACTTGAGGAACTTCCTCAGGGGTGGCATTTTGACGGGCAGCTTCAATAAGCTCCTTTTGCGCTATTATTTTATTAATTAAGTCTTGTTTACGTAATCCGTCGGCGTTTTCGACACCAAACGAGTGGGCAATCTCACGCAGCTCTGACACAAGCTTGTCGTTCAATTCATTAATATCTGCCATTCAATTGAAATATTTTATAGGATTTTATTTTTGTAAGAGTATATCCAGCCCGTGAAAGAAAATAATTGCGTTAAGAAATACAAAGATTTTTCCTTTTGAGAGGATAACATTTGAGATAACGTCACAATTTTACTGCATTATATTGAATTAAACAAAAAATTAATTTTTATTTTTTCCCAGATTATGTTTTGGTTACTTTGAGGCCACATAAAAATATGGATCGTAAAGAACTTGTAAATCAGATAAAGCTAAAGAAGTCATTTCTTTGTATTGGGCTCGACACAGACATTAACAAAATTCCTAAGCATTTGCTTGAATTAAATGATCCTGTTTTTGAATTTAATAAGCAAATTATTGATGCAACCAAGGAATTTTGCGTTTCCTATAAAATAAATACGGCTTTTTATGAATCCAGAGGCATTAAAGGCTGGCAAAGTATGGTGAAAACCTGGCAATATCTACCGAAAGATTGTTTCTCTATAGCTGATGCAAAAAGAGGAGACATTGGTAATACATCCGAGATGTATGCCTCTGCTTTTTTTGATGAAAACTCTTCCGAAATGAGTTTCGATTCAATTACTGTAGCCCCGTATATGGGCGCAGATTCTGTTAAACCGTTTTTAAAGTTTAAAGATAAATGGGTAATTCTGCTTGCTTTAACCTCAAATGAAGGCAGTAAGGATTTTCAAAATTTATCGGTAGGATCGGAAATGTTATTTGAGAAAGTGGTTCAAAAAGCTGGTGAATGGGCAAACGATGAGCAGTTGATGTTTGTAGTTGGAGCTACGCGGGGCGAAGCTTTTCTTAATATTAGAAAGTACGCTCCTTCTCACTTTTTACTGGTTCCGGGAGTTGGTGCTCAGGGTGGGAGTTTGGAGGAAGTTTGTAAATATGGAATGAATACAGACTGCGGCCTTTTAGTGAATTCATCACGCGCAATTATATATGCATCAACGGGTGAAGACTTTGCAGAAGTGGCCGGTAAAGAAGCGCAGAAAGTCCAGTTGGCCATGGAAAATGCTTTAAAGAGTATCGGTATTTAAGCTTTTATAAAAGGAATTACCGCTAGAAATGCGGGAACACTTCATAGGGATGGTATATTAAAGTTTCAGGATGATTTTTGATAATACTTGAACAACGCGAGGATTCTTAATAATGGCCAATTGATGATGGGGTGACCAGTTCATGGTGTATCAAATTAGTGTTTTTGTTTGTTACTTAATTTTGTACTTTTCCCAACAAGTTCGTCTGCACCAGCCGAATGGTATTTGCCTGCTCTAATCGCTATGAACCTAATTTACATCTGCTAATTATATGAAGCCTGCCAACCTATTCATGATTTTTTTTCTTTCTGTTTTTTTCTTGAGATGCTATTCGCAACAGGGTTCCGCACCGGAGAATTCAGCAGCTAAAGGATCGAAAATGTTTTTTGAAAAAGCTTATGTTTTTACAGATAGAAGTTATTATTCTGCCGGCGATGATATCTGGTACAGTGCTTTTCTGTTGGACGCTCAAACTAACCAGCTAACTTCAACCAGCAATAATCTGTATGTGGAGCTTATTTCTCCAGGAGCTGAATTAATTCAGCGGAAAGTAATACGCGTAAACGATGGTCTGGGTAAGGGAGATTTTAAATTAGGTGATTACATTAAACCCGGTAAATATCGCTTGAGGGCATATACAAACTGGATGCGGAATTTTGAAGATAAATTTTTCTTTGAAAAGGAAATCACGGTGTTAGGAGCTACAGCGAACGGTACGGTGTCTCTAATTGGTGAAACGTCAGCAGTGCTTAACTTTTTTCCTGAGGGGGGATCTATGGTGGAAGGTGTTTTGGGGATCGTAGCTTTCAAGGCGGAAGACAGTCAGGGGAAAAGCCTATCCGCCGAAGGTAATATTGAGACTGAAGCGGGGACTGTTATAACAGCATTTAAAACAAGTTTTAACGGAATGGGCAGGTTTCTTTTACAGCCCGAAGCGGGCAAAAAGTATTTTGCCAAAGGCAAATATAGTAATGGCAAAGCCTTTAATATAACGCTTCCAACGGCGCAGGCAACAGGCTATGGTCTGTATGTACGACAAAGTGATTCTATTTTTACTGCAAACGTCAAAACCAACGAGCAGACTTTGTCGATGCTTACAAACAAGAAGATCTTAGCGGTTGTGAAAAGTAAGGGCAAAACATATCATGCACTACATATTCCAATGAATTCTTTGCATTCGGCGTTCGTGATACCCAAAAATGGGCTGCCAACGGGTATAAGCACCTTGACCATTTACGATGAGAAGGGACGCCCCAGTTGCGAAAGGTTGCTAAATGTAGAAAACAGATGTGTCTCAATATTATCCGTAACTTCAGACAAGACATTTTATGGTGCAAAAGAAAAAGCAACTTTAAAAATCAAAACAAGCACGAATAATAGTCCGGTGAAATCCCACCTGTCTTTGGCTGTGGTCGACGCAAGTTTGATTCCTGATGATGTACAAGGCAATATTGTATCTTACTTAAACTTGCAATCAGAATTAAAGGGAAAAATTGAGGATCCCGGCCAATACTTTAATTTAAAGAATGAGGATAGAAATAGCCGGCTTGATTTGTTGCTTTTATGCTCGGGTTGGAGAGACTTTTTGTGGAAGCGATTAGCGGAGGCTCCTTTAAACATAACCTTTAATGCAGAGAAAGGCATCACAGTCGCGGGAAGAGTGGAGCAGAAATTTAAGGAAAAAGGTCTGGCAGATGCAAATATTACATTATCGGCGTTTTCGGCACGAGGAGATAAGATTTTTATGACCCAGAGCGATCCCGATGGAAAATTTTACGTCGATGGTGTAAATTTGTACGGATATCAACCCGTTAAAATAACCTCTGTAAATAGTAAAGCTCAAAAGCAGGGGTACTTATATTTAGATACAGCAGCAAATAATAGTTATCCTGCAATTTTAAAATATCCGGCATTTTCTGATTCGACGGGCCATTCTAAAATGATCAGGGAAATAGAAAGGAGGAATCAGGTTCTGGGTAACCACCGGTTATCAGACACGATTGCTTTGAATGAGGTTGTTGTTAAATCAGGCGGCAAAAGTCTTGTGTTAAGGGATGTTATTTTGAACGACTTTGGTTACAAAGAAGACGAATTTACTATCCAACCGTCCGACCACGACTACCGCGATCTCAGGCATTTTTTAACGCATAGATTAAATTACAATACTTCTATCGTAAACCCGGGCATCAGGCTTGATAGCACCGGAGAAGCTAATTATACACCAACCTTTCCGCGCTTGATAGTGAATGGCCGGCAAATGCCCTACACCGATGAGGATCCGCCTCAGTTGATACAGGATTATATTGACGTGTACTATGGTCTGCGGATGGATAAGGTAAAGCATATAAAAGCGAAAAGAATGGTGGGAATGGATCAAAACACTGGTCGTTCTAGAGAGGTGTTTGTACTCTATTTAACAGTTGATATGAGCGCCATAAGGGGAGAAGAAGCAGGGGTTATAAGTCGCGAAGTTCAGGGGTATTATGAGTCTCGGGTTTTTTATGAGCCCCGTTATTCTGGCCCGATCTCACGTCCCGACGTTCGGACCACCATACATTGGCAGCCTCTTGTCGCGACGAACGAAAATGGAGAGGCAGTAATAACCTACTATAATGCAGATCCCAAGTCCAGGATAAAGATCGTGGCTGAAGGTATAACTGTAAATGGTGTGCCTATTGCCGGTTTTGCTGATTATGAAGTTAGGTAAGTAAAAATCCTGAATACAAGCGAATTAGGTGTTTTTCTTCAAGTTCTGAAAATTTGAAAAATGATTCTATAATCCACTAAGTGCATGTGAATAAAAAACTTAGAAATTTTGTTTTTATTTCTACTTTTAGTGATGCCTTTCTATGAAGACTTCTTATTTTACGTGTGGCAATTCAAAGTATTTAGCCAGAAAGATTTGAAAACCGTTGATAATCTCCCTATCAGTTGATTCAATCAGGAGTATTGAATCGGGATGCGGGGCCGGATTTTGAGCACGCAAGTCTTGTGATTGGCGATACAGAATGGAGGGGTAATGTAGAGATACATATTAAATCATCAGATTGGCTGCGTCATAATCACCTCGAAGATAAAGCGTATAATAACGTTATTCTGCACGTGGTGTATGAATATGATACTCCGGTATTTCGAAATGATGGAACCGAAATACCCACTTTGGAGATTAAACCTTATATCTATCCCGATATAGAGCTGCATTATAAGACATTAATGCAAAATCTAAATTGGATTCCCTGCGAAAAGCATATAGGTCAAATCGATGATTTGCATTTGGAAAGCTGGCTTTTGCGCATGTTAATAGAGCGTTTTGAAGCGAAGTCGGAGCAGTTTTCTGAGATATTAAACGAGTATAAAGGTAGCTGGGATGATGTTTTTTATATCTCCCTTGCCCGTAACTTCGGTTTTAAAACAAATGCTCTGCCTTTTGAAATGTTGGCACGTTCGCTTCCTCAACAGATTTTGGCTAAACATAAAAATAATGCACTTCAAATTGAAGCACTGATATTCGGACAGGCTGGTTTTCTGGAAGATGAGCTTGATGATGAATACCACTCAAAACTGGCAAGTGAATATCGTTTTCTTAAAGCAAAATATAATCTAAAGCCAATTGATAAGTATCTATGGAAGTTTTTGCGTCTCAGACCACAGAATTTTCCAACTTTACGCCTGGCGCAATTTTCTGCTCTTGTTCTTCAGTCAAGTCACCTGTTTTCTAAAATGGTTGAGATAGCCGATCCTAAGATAATAGCCGGGATGTTCAAAAATCTTCCGGTATCTCCCTATTGGTCGAAGCATTACCGTTTTGGCGCTGAAGCTGAAGGGGGGTCGGGCCAATTAGGTGGCTCCTCAATAAACAATATATTGCTTAATTCTGTAGCGCAAACTTTATTTACTTATGGTAAGTTTATGGATAGTGATATAATAAAAGACCGTGCAATAAGTTTATTAGAAATCATCCCCTTCGAAGAAAATCAAATTACACAAAGGTTTATCGAAATAGGGGTTAAAAAGGGGAGGTCCGACAGGTCGCAGGCTCTCCTCCATTTAAAAAAAACATATTGCGATCTAAAAAAATGCCTAAATTGTGCAATTGGTATAAAACTTGTAAACCCTAATTGATATGCTACAGAAAATATTGGGTTATTTTGAAAAACAGTCATTCGGGGTCTGTACGTACATCGGCGAGCGATTTGATATGTCGACTTCCAAGTTAAGATTGTTTTTTATTTACATATCTGTTCTTTCGGTGGGATTTCCACTTATATTTTATTTTTTCGCGGCTTTTGTTCTTGGTTTTAAGAACTACGTTAAAAGAATAAAAACTTCTATCTGGGATTTCTAATCAGGATAAAATTTTTGCCAACTCCTTAAATCCAGCTACAGAAGCCAGATCCGCAGGCGTTTTTCCGTCTTCAGTTTTGGCGTGCACATTTGCTCCGGCTTCCAATAATAATATAATGAGCTCGATATTTCCGTGTTGAGCAGCGGAATGCAACGGAGTAACCCCTGATATTTGTTTTACATTTACATCCGCACCGGCTTCCAGAAGAAGTTTTGCAATCTCGGTATTGTTGGCTGCTATGGCAGATTGGATAGGATAGACATTGTAGCCGTTTTTCGAACAAATGTTTACTTCTGCACCCTTTAATAAAAGATATCTGGCCGAATCTTCATAACCAAAATAGCAGGCTAATCCCAGGGGGGTAAATCCGTCATCAGAAAAACTATTAATTAAATCTGGGTTGGAATAAATATTACTGGCTAAACTGTCAAATTTTCCTGTTGCCGCGGATTCATAAATGTCAGGATCTTTAATGAACTTTAGAATAGTTTCAGATATCTCGGGTTTTTTATAATAACAGGATAATAATAATGGAGAAACATTTAAACTGGTTCTACCATGTGCAAGCTCAGGCTT
>CBIHLM010000081.1:0-16983 GCA_966210515.1 uncultured Pedobacter sp. | reverse complement strand
TCTGCAGGGTCATGAGCGATTAAAGAGTCGGGTAAATTGAATTTAAACTGCGATAACTTCATATTAAAATTATAAAAATTTCAGGGCGCAAATTTAGTTATTTTTATTCTAAATAAGCTTGTTATTTGAGTTTTTTCTTATTCGTGTAGGCTGCACAACGGTTTGATAAAGACTATAAAGTTTGCACTTCTTTAAGCAGTTCGTCTTTATTAATAGGCACCACTCCAACTGATTCGCAAACAAGGCCGCCTGCAAGGTTTGCAATAGCTGCGGTTGCAAATTCATCACAGCCAGCTGCGAGGCATACAGCAGTTGTAGCAATTACGGTATCTCCGGCGCCAGAAACGTCAGCGATATTTCTGATGTGGGCAGGTATTATATTTTTGCCCTCCCGGGAATGCATATAAACCCCATATTCGGAAAGCGTAACCATAATCATCTTTGCTCCAAGCTGATTTTGAAGACTTTGAACCGAAAGCTCAAGCTCTTCATTATTGCTTGGGTCAACATCAATTTTTAAACCTTCCCTTAATTCTTTTAAATTCGGTTTGAAAAGGGTTACACCTTTGTATTTCAGAAAGTTGCGTTTTTTTGGATCAACAACTGTGATGATGTTCTTTTTGTTTGCAAGGCCAACAACCTGATCGATCAGGAATTCGGAAATCACACCTTTATCATAGTCTTCGAAAACGATAGCATCAATTTTTTGGCTATCGAGTATCCCTGTTATGGCAGAAAGCAGCCTTTCAGAATCTTGTTGAGAAATTTCTTCATCAACCTCGGCGTCGATCCGAATCATTTGCTGGTGATGCCCGATAACTCTTGTTTTAACCGTGGTGGGCCGGCTGTCTAACTGGATTATTCCCGAGGTGGACAGGTGATTTTCTTTGAGGATATCTATGAATTCATCACCTTCTTTATCCGTTCCAACAACTGCACAGATAACGGGCTTTGCACCCAGCGCCTGGATATTAAGAGCGACGTTTGCGGCTCCGCCTAAACGATTTTCTTTCTTCCGTACTGAGATAATCGGTACAGGTGCCTCCGGAGAAATGCGTTCTACACTTCCCCAGAGATACGAGTCCATCATGACATCGCCAATGATTAATATGGTAAGGTTATTAAACTGCTGAAACAGCTTTTGCATCCTTTAACTGTTCTAGAGCGTATTTAATTCTTGAAGCGGCTTCTATTAGTTTGTCTTCCGCGGCAGCGTAAGATATACGTAAACCGTTCGGATCGCCGAAAGAATCACCACTTACAACAGCAACATGGCCGGTATTTAAAAGGTATAAAGCTAAATCATCGCCGTTTGCAATTATAGCTCCATCAGGTGCAGTTTTTCCGAAAAATGAGCGTACATCTGCGAAAAAATAGAAGGCTCCGGCCGGAACGTTTACTTTTAAACCTGGTATCTCTTTAAGTAAGTTGTAAACTAAGTCGCGGCGTTTTAAGAAAACCTTTTGCATTTCTTTAACACTGTCTAAGCTTCCTAAATATGCTGCAACACCAGCGTGTTGAGTAATAGAGCAAGTTCCGGAAGTAACCTGGCTTTGTAATTTATCACAAGCGTCGGCAATTTCTTTATTGCTTGCCGAGAAACCTAAACGCCAGCCTGTCATCGCGTAGGCTTTTGATAACCCGTTGATGATGATTACGCGGTCTTTAACACTTGGAAACTCTGCTATCGAAACATGCTCGCCTATGAAATTGATATGCTCATATATCTCGTCAGAGATAATATAGATATTAGGATGTTTTTCAAAAACCTTAACCAAAGCAGCCAATTCTTCACGGGTATAAACCGTTCCGGTTGGGTTATTTGGCGAAGAGAACATAAACATTTTAGTTTTTGGCGTAATCGCTGCTTCTAACTCTTCAGGTGTTATTTTAAAATCATTATCAATTGTGGCGTTAATAAACACCGACTCGCCTTCGGCAAGTTTCACAAGTTCTGAATAAGAAACCCAATATGGAGTTGGAATAATCACTTCATCGCCCGGGTTTATTAAACACATAATAGTATTGGCTAACGCTTGCTTAGCGCCTGTTGATACTACTATTTGGTCGAAATTATAATCTAGTTTATTTTCCCTTTTAAGTTTCGCTGCAATAGCCTTTCTTAAATCCGGAATACCTGCTACTGGCGTGTAGTAAGAATAGTTTGCGTCAATTGCTTTTTTTGCAGCATCCTTTACGAAATCGGGTGTGAAAAAATCTGTTTCTCCAAGGCTTAAGCTGATAACATCAACGCCTTTTGCTGCTAATTCTCTTCCGAGTTTAGCCATTTTTATGGTTGCAGACTCGGCAAGATTGTTTATTCTGTTGGATAAGATACTCATAAGCGCAAATATATGAAGCGTTTACAGATTGCGACATAAAAAAATATCTTTTATCGCCATTTCCCCGTTTTTACACTGTCATAGTAGTAAATTTGGCCTCAGCAATAGAAGTGGAGAGACAGAAAAAACTTATAGTATTTGCCTTAGTTATGAGCTTCTTGCTGATGCTGGGGAAATTTATCGCCTATTTTATAACATCATCCAATGCTATTTTAACGGATGCTGCCGAAAGTATTGTCAACGTCTTAGCCAGCGCCTTCGCATTCTATAGTATTTATCTATCCGCGCAACCGAAAGATGTAAATCATCCTTATGGCCACGGGAAAGTAGAATTCTTCTCGATGTTTGTTGAAGGCATACTTATTTTAATGGCAGGATTGCTCATTATTTTAAAATCAACTTATAACTTATTTTTTCCGGTTGAGGTTCAGTTATTATTTGATGGATCTGTAATTATTGTTGCAACTGGTTTTATTAACTTCTTTATAGGTAGATTATTGATCAAGGAAAGTAAAGAATCCAATTCACTGGTGCTTTATGCAGACGGTAAACATCTTCTGACTGATGCTTATAGCAGTGCTGCGCTGGTGATTGGTTTGCTGGTAATTCATTTCACCAGGATATTGTTTCTCGATAGTATTTTGTCCATTATTATGGGATTATATATAATCTATAATGGGTATGTATTGACACGAAAATCCGTTGGTGGCTTGATGGATGAATCCGATTTTAAAGTTGTAAAACACGTTATCACTATTTTAAATGAAAACAGGCACAATGCCTGGATAGATATTCATAACTTAAGGACACAGAGTTATGGGCATGAACTGCATATCGATTGTCATGTAACGTTGCCTTATTATTATGAATTGAATAAAGTGCACGATGAAATTTCACAGATTGATACATTGATCAACCAGAAAGGATTTGTTCGAACAGAATTCTTTATTCATGCAGATCCGTGTTTGCCCCAATGTTGTCATTATTGCAGAATGGAGGCTTGTCCGGTTAGAGGTGAAGTTCAAACCAGGGATATTATCTGGACACCGGAAATCGTAACAAGAAATCAAAAGCACTTTGAATAAATGAGTTGTACGTTGTATGTTATAAGATGTAAGTTTCGCACGCTTTTAAATTGTGTGTTATAAGTTAAGTTCCAGCTATGTATAAGTTCAACGTTCGTGTTTATGGATTGCTGATTAATGAATGTAATCAGATTCTTATCAGCGATGAGGAGGAATATGGAGTGCGATTTAGCAAATTTCCGGGTGGAGGATTAGAATACGGAGAAGGTTTAATTGAGGCGTTGAAACGAGAATTTATTGAGGAATGCGAAATGCCTGTCGAAGTAATTGAACATTTTTATACGACCGACTTTTTTGTAAAATCAGCATTTAATGACAGTCAGATAATTAGCGTTTATTACATGGTGAAGCCTTTAAATGAAATAAACCTGAAGTGTAAGGAAATAAGTTTCGATTTTGACGATGATGGAGATATACGCCAGGCGTTCAGGTGGAGAAACTTGCACGAATTGGAATTAACGGATGTTACATTTCCAACCGATCAGCGAATTGTAGAACTATTGAGAGAAAAATGGCAAAAAGCTTAGCGGAGCGGGATAAGGCGATAATCTGGCACCCCTATACCCAGATGAAAACCATTGCAGATCCTATCGGAATTGTTAAGGGAGAGGGTGTTTATTTAATCGACGAAACCGGGAAAAAGTATATTGATGCGGTATCCTCCTGGTGGGTAAACCTTCACGGACACTCGCATCCGCATATTGCTAAAAGGGTTTCAGAGCAGCTATATACGCTTGAACACGCGATTTTCGCAGGTTTCACGCATTCGCCGGCTATCGAATTGGCCGAAGGACTATTAAATATTCTCCCTGCTAACCAGGCAAAAATATTTTATTCTGACAATGGATCAACAGCGGTTGAGGTCGCTTTAAAAATGTGTCTCCAATACTGGAGTAATAAGGGTGAACCGCGTAAGAAAGTGCTTGCTTTTAATAACTCTTATCATGGCGACACCTTTGGCGCGATGGCTGTGAGCGCGAGAAGCGCATTTACGGCACCTTTCGAAAGCTTATTATTTGATGTGGTTTATGTCGATACTCCAAATGCGGAGAATATAGACCATCTTAAAGCTCAAATTTCAAATTTCAAATCTCAAATCTCCTCTTTTATCTACGAGCCATTAGTACAAGGATCGGCGGGAATGTTAATGTATGGGGCAAAATATCTGGATGAACTTCTTGATCATTGCCGACAGAATAATGTCTTTTTGATAGCCGACGAAGTGATGACAGGTTTTGGCCGAACGGGGAAGATTTTCGCTTCGGACTACCTTACAAATACGCCGGATATCGTCTGTTTGTCGAAAGGCTTAACCGGAGGAACAATGGCTTTAGGGGTTACTTCATGCACTCAGCAAATTTTTGATGCTTTTCTGTCTGAAGATAAATTGAAAACTTTTTTCCATGGTCACTCCTTTACCGCAAATCCCATTGCCTGTGCTGCCGCAATAGCGAGTTTAGAGTTGACATTAGCGCCTGAAAACCTGGAGAATATCCGAAGGATATCTGACAGTCACAGCCGCTTTGCCCAAAAAATCAGCGGGCATAGAAAGCTAAGAGATATCCGTCAAACCGGAACTATTTTAGCATTCGAATGGGAAACAGAAGGGAATAGCTCGTATTTTAGCGGTTTAAGGGATAATTTATATGTGTACTTTTTAAATGAGGGAATAATCCTTCGTCCTCTAGGCAACATTATTTATATTTTGCCCCCTTATTGTATTACAAACCAGCAGTTGGATTTTATATATTCAAAAATAGAGGAAGCTCTTGAACTATTTTGACATGCAATTAAATACGCTTTTTGAAAAAATAATATCTAAGCCCGAATTACACGCAAGGCTATTAAATACACTTTCATTAATGGAGAATACCGGTGCAAGAAAAATCTCCGCATCCGAGCATTCTACCAACGTTACACTGATAATTTTAAAGCATGCAGCCGAAGAGCACCGTCACGCGTATTATTTGAAGAAGCAGATTGCAAAGATTGACGAAACACTTTGTCCGACATATTCTTATGAGTATTTGTTGGCACCTGCCTCAAGCCGTTTATACTTAAATAAGCTGGACACAGAAGTCAGTCGCTATTTAAAAAATACCCTTGGTCTAAGTGGCAACGAATTGAAATTTGCGGCATATCTTTTGGTTACTTATGCCATTGAAGTGAGAGCTGATGAGTTATATCCTGTTTATCAGGAAGCTTTAGATTCTGCGAAAAGCAAGGTCAATGTTAAATCCATAATACTTGAAGAGGAAGGTCATCTGGAAGAAATGCTCAAGCAGTTAAAAGAATTCTCTGCGGAATGGGAGACACATGCAGACAAAGCACTGGAAATTGAATCCCGGTTATTTGATGCATGGGCTCAGGCTTTGTCAAAAGAAGTGATTGGTTAATATGTTCAGAAAGCACAATACATTTAATCTTTTTTATTTTCTCATCTTTCTATTAAATATCTATGCTTTAGCTTCACACAACCAAACGACTAGAATGATTGGGATGCCCTCTATAGGGATTTCTTTAATCCTCTACCTGTTGATTAAAACCAAATTGCAGGAAAATTTTCATCGATTGATTCTCATTGGTTTAGTTCTGTCAATGGCAGGCGATATTCAATTGTTATTCACTTCGGGTACAGGATTTTATTTTCTTACTGCCATGATAGCTACTTTAATCGGTTATTTGTTTTACGCGATGGCATATTTTCAGGATTTTAAAAGAAACGTGAATGATAACAGGCGGATTGGAAATGTCTTAGTTGTGATAGTATTGGTTATTAGTTTTGTTTTTTACTTCTCTGCCCGGAAAAATCTCGAAGAGTATAGTTATCCTATTATAGCTTATTTCGCAGCACTTTTGCTAATGTTAGTTTTGGCAGCTTACCGTTATAAACGAGTTAATAAAACTAGTTTTAAATTAATTTTAACAGGTACAATCGCTTTTGTGATATCGGATTTATCAATCGGGTATTATAATTTTATTCAACCTGAGATCACAATGCTGCTCAGTTACCTGGCGACATATTTAATTGCTCAATATCTTGTTGTGATGGGGACAATCGAACGTCGTCTGGTACACAAGGATTCCTAAATTGTTTGTATAATCTCAAATCTTGTTCTACATTTGCATCGCTTTTGGTCTCCGATTTTATCGGGGTTAAAAGGGAACCGGGTGCGAATCCCGGACAGTCCCGCTGCTGTATTCTCCGGCAACGGTTATTCAATCTTAAAGCCACTGTTCGTTTGACGAATGGGAAGGCAGAATAACCGGGAGTAAGTCAGAAGACCTGCCAACGCATTACAATTTCATAGCTTTCGGGGAATGAAGCTTGAGTGAAAGTACGTTTCGAGTATTTATCATTTAATCTCTTTCAAACTGTTTGCTGTGGGCCTTACTCACAACAAATGAACAAAAATTCAATCAGAATTGCAGCTGGCCTGGGGCTGGCTCAATTAGCGCTTCTTGGTACAGGGGTAGTCGCACAAGACACGACAAGAATCAAAACAAATTCTTTAGATCAGGTAGTTGTTACCGCCACACGCTCTCCAAAACGAAAGGCTGAAATCGGTAAAGTTGTACGAGTTATTACCTCCGAGCAACTGGAACGAAGTCAGGGACGAAATCTGCCGGAAGTGTTAAACAACGTTGCCGGAATAACTTATTCGGGTGCGAACAATGCTTTCAGTAATAATGCTACATCCTTGTTCTTACGTGGAGCTTCGGCTGGTAATACACTTATTTTGATAGATGGTATTCCGGTAAATGATGCTCAGAGTATTTCAAATGAATATGATTTGAAGTCTATTGCAATTGATCAGATTGAACGGGTAGAAATCCTTAAAGGAGGAAATTCGACACTTTATGGTAGCGATGCTGTAGCAGGGGTGATCAATGTTATAACTAAAAAACCTTCGAAGGAAGCATTAAATGCGAATATTCTACTTTCGGCGGGAAGTTATCAGGCTAATAAGCAAGCTATTGGTTTAAATGGCACCCTAGGGAATACCGGATTGGCTTTTAACTATTCGCATACAGGCTCAAAGGAGTTTTCTTCTGCCACTGATGCTTCCGGAAGCGGAAACTTTGATAAAGACGGATTTGATCAGCATGCTGTGAATTTGAATGTAAAGGAACGTGTAACGGATAGATTTTCTGTGAATGGGAATATTCAGTTGTCGAATAATATTGGAATGTCTGATCGGGGATCTTTTGTAGATGATATAGATTATACTTACAACCGCACACATTTTTTTGGTGGGTTAACCGGGAAATATGCCTTCGATCAGGGGAGTTTAGCGCTCAATTTGAGCAGCAATACCGTTGCCAGCAAGTTTGTGAATAACCCGGGTGATAGCCCCACATCTTTAAAAGCGGATAACAAAGGAAGGATTTGGCAGGCTGATTTGTTTTTCAACAAGCCGGTAGCCTCATTTATTGAACTTAATTCGGGAATTAATTATCGCAAGGCAAATTCGGATCAGTATAGTGCCTACAATAATTTTACACCTAGTATTATCCCATCATCAGAAAGCACTGAGCTCAGTAGCGTATTCACCTCTGTTTTCTTGAAAAATCTTGGTGGCTTTCATTTGGAATTGGGTGGCAGATTAAATCATCATTCCGGATACGGAAACAATTTTACCTATACCGTAAATCCGTCCTATTTAATTGCTGAGCATTATAAACTATTTTTAAATGCTTCTTCAGCGTTCAAAGCCCCAACTATCTATCAGCTCTTTTCAAGTTATGGAAATCCTGACCTTAAACCTGAAATTACCCAAACGTACGATGCCGGTTTTGATTTTGATTTCATCCCAGGAAAGTTGAACTTCAATGCAACAATTTTTCAACGACTAACTAAAGACGATGTGATATTCTTTTATACAGAGCCGATCAGTCCTTATAAGAGTTATTACAAAAATGGAAGCAAACAAAACGATAAGGGTGTAGAGTTAGAGTTAGGTGTTAGCCCTATAAATAAATTGAATATAAATGCATGGTATTCATATATCGAAGGTGAAGCTACTGATGAAAATGGAAAAATCATTGAAAGCTTCTTGAGAAGACCTCATAATTCGGTTGGAGGTTCAGCTGCCTATGTTGTTAATAAGGCGCTATCGTTTAACCTGATTTATAAATATACCGGAGACCGGTCCGACGTTTTTTACGATTCTAATTTCGACAGGCAAGTAATTGATTTAAAATCTTATTCGTTGTTAGATCTTTACATGGAAGTGAGGCCGCGTAAAAACATCATGATATTTGGAGATTTTAAAAATTTGTTGGATCAAGACTATGTTGAGTGGGTCGGTTATAATACCCGCGGTTTTAATTTCAATGCAGGAATTAAATACACCGTAAGATGATTTTTTTGGTGGTGGATTGTTCCACCATCTTCAATAAACCCTAAAAATGAAAAAAGCCATATTTTGCTGGAGCGGCGGAAAGGATTCCTCTCTGTGCCTTTACGAAGTGTTAAAAGCGGGAGAATTCGATGTTAAATATCTTCTCACAACCGTTAACGGAAATTATAAAAGGATTTCAATGCACGGGGTTCAGGAAGAATTGTTAGAAAAGCAAGCTCAATCCATCGGTATTGAATTGAAGAAAGTGTATGTCTACGAAGGCAGTAATGCCGAGTACGAGAAAAATATGGAGGATTTTCTTCTTGAGATGAAAGCAGAGGGAATTCATCATGTGATTTTTGGGGATATTTTTCTTGAAGATCTACGCAAGTACCGTGAAGATAATCTGGCAAAGGTGGGAATGAAAGCTGTTTTTCCTCTTTGGAAGCAAGACACTACCATATTGATCGAAAAGTTTATTGGACTGGGGTTTAGAACCGTTACCTGTTGCGTAAATGATTTTTACCTCGGAGAAGATATGGTTGGAGCAGAAATTGATGAGACCTTCGTAAAAGCTCTTCCCGAAAATGTTGATCCATGCGGAGAAAATGGGGAGTTTCATACGTTCTGTTTCGATGGACCCATATTTAAAACTCCCGTACGGTTTTCTAAAGGAGATAGTGTTTATAAGCCGCTGGAAATGAAGGGGGATAATGTTTGTTCAAGTCTTTCCGGAACTAAAGGTTTCTGGTATTGTGAACTTCTCCCTGAGAATTAAATTTATTTATTTTCAATTATTCTGAATTCGGCGGGTTACTTATCGCACATTCGGGTATTAAGCATAAACAACCTTTAAAATATTTTTACATGAAAAATTTATTCAAATTCGGATTTTTAGCTTTAGCAATCACTTTATCAACTGCAGCTTGTAGCTCTAACCAATCAGAAGAAACTGCAACTGATACAATTGATTCAACTGCAGAAGTTACTACTGATTCTTTAGAAAATCAAATTGATACTGTTGATTCAGCTGCTGAAGCGAACATTGATTCAGTTCAACACTAGTCATTTAAAAAGATAAAAAAACCGTTGCTTGTTAAGCAGCGGTTTTTTTTTGTTTTATTACTTAATCTCCAAAACTTCAAATTCCTTACTATTGAAGTTGAATTTCTCTCCTTTTTTTGTGCCCGATAGTAATTTTCCAATTGGCGACGCTGCGGAAATTGCAAAGAAGTTTTGTCCGTTTATTTTAAACTGACCCGCACTTACCGAAATGAAGAAGTTGCCATTGTTGGTGAACACTAAACTGCCATTTTGAATAGTATCTGAATTTTTCTCTACCTGGATTTGCATTAAAGCATGTTTCAGTTTCCTGGCTTCATACAACTGGGCTTCATTACGACTTATTTCCTGTTGCATCATCTCGCGGGTTGTTTCGTATTTATCGCCAGCACTGCTTTTGGTATCATCTTGCGATGCTTCTTTAGCTGAAGTTATGGCGTTTTCTGCCGATTTTATCCGGGCTTCAGCATATTCAAAGCATCTTTTAAGTAACTCTTGTTTCAAGTCCAGCATCCTGCAAAAGAAACAAATTAAATGATAGTTTTGGCTACAGGTTATTTTTCCAAACAATTTTTTTCTGAATGCTTTTGTAATAATTACCCAGTGAATGAATCAAATAGAGATGACGAAAATGATCAGTAATCACGAAATAGATTATCGCATATATGGCGAAGAAATGCAATATGTTGAAGTAGAGCTTGACCCCCAGGAAACAGCGGTGGCTGAGGCGGGAGCCTTTATGATGATGGAAGACGGTATCCAAATGCAAACGATCTTTGGAGATGGTAGTCAGCAATCCGGTTTAATAGGTAAGCTATTTAGTGCCGGTAAACGCCTGCTTACCGGCGAAAGCCTTTTTATGACGGCTTTTACAAACGGTAGTCAAGGGAAAAGAAAGGTAAGTTTTGCGTCTCCTTATCCGGGTAAAATAATAGCATTGGATTTGTCGGGGTTTGGTGGAAGAATTACCTGCCAGAAAGATTCCTTTTTGTGCGCAGCGAAAGGAGTAAGTATAAGTATTGAGTTTCAGCGAAAGCTTGGCGCCGGATTGTTCGGTGGCGAAGGTTTTATTATGCAGAAGCTTGAAGGAGATGGGATGGCTTTTGTGCACGCCGGAGGCCACGTAGCGGAAAAAGAGTTAAGAGCCGGAGAAGTCCTTAAAATTGATACCGGGTGCATTGTAGCGTTTACGAGAGAAATACACTATGATATTCAATTCGTGGGAGGAATAAGAAATACAATCTTCGGCGGTGAAGGAGTTTTTTTTGCAACCTTACAGGGGCCGGGTAAAGTTTGGATTCAGACCTTGCCTATCAGCAGGCTGGCAGGGCGAATTTTATCTTATGCAACAACAAACAGAAAAGAGGAGGGAAGTATATTAGGAGGAATAGGAAACCTTTTAGATGGTGATGGAAGATAGCCTTAATGGTAGAAATTAAAAAACTCGCTATCAACTATCTATCAGGACACTTTTTACATCTTTTGCCTTTTTTATATTTTTTACAACATTTTTTATTGTCGCAGCAGGATAAAAAACTGGAAATGCCTTTTGCAATTTCCGGGTCGGTAGGAATTACCCGATCGTCGATATTTAAATTAAGATTGCAGAAGTTTTCCATATACAAATGTACCTATTTAGAATTATTCTAAACGAATCTTTTGATCATTTAATTTATATTGTATAAACCAATTATAAAATATGATAGATAAAGTAGTTCCTGATGCTGAGGCTGCTATTTCTGATATAGGCGATGGGATGACCCTGTTGTTGGGTGGCTTTGGGCTTTGTGGTATCCCTGAGAATTGCATTTCGGCTCTTGTAAGGAAACGTGTAATGAATCTGACATGTATTTCAAACAATGCAGGTGTAGACGATTTTGGAATTGGATTGATGCTAAAGCAGGGGCAACTTAAAAAGATGATAGCATCTTACGTTGGTGAAAACGAAGAGTTTGAGCGACAGTTGTTGTCAGGTGAACTCGATGTGGAGCTCATCCCGCAAGGTACCCTGGCCACCCGTTGTTTGGCCGCTGGTTATGGAATGCCTGCCATATTTACGCCCGCCGGGGTTGGTACCGAAGTAGCCGCGGGCAAAGAGATTCGAAACTTTAATGGCAAGGATTATCTTATGGAAATGGCTTTCGATGCTGATTTTGCGCTGGTAAAAGCCTGGAAAGGGGACACAGCAGGAAACCTGTTATACAAAGCTACGGCCAGGAATTTCAATCCGGTTATGGCTATGGCTGGAAAGATAACAATCGCCGAAGTAGAGCATCTGGTTCCGGCCGGAGAGTTGGATCCTGACCAGATTCATACACCGGGTGTGTATGTTCAACGCATTTTTCAGGGCACGAACTATGAGAAACGTATTGAAAAGAGAACAGTGAGAGCCAGGTAATTAAGTTTAAATCCAAAATTATGCTTGATAAAGACGGAATCGCAAAACGAATCGCTAAGGAAATCCAAAATGGGTATTACGTTAATCTAGGTATTGGTATTCCAACATTAGTGGCTAATTATATCCCCGAAGAGATGAGTGTCGTTTTGCAATCTGAAAATGGTTTGCTGGGTATGGGGCCTTTCCCTTATGAAGGAGAAGAAGATCCGGATTTGATTAATGCCGGTAAGCAAACAATAACCACACTTAAGGGCTCCGCATTTTTTGATTCTGCGATGAGTTTTGGAATGATTCGGGCCCAGAAAATCGATCTGACAATTTTAGGGGCTATGGAAGTTTCTGAACATGGCGACATCGCGAACTGGAAAATTCCGGGGAAGTTGGTGAAAGGAATGGGGGGAGCGATGGATTTGGTTGCTTCCGCAAAGAATATTATCGTTGCGATGCAGCATGTAAACAAGGCGGGTGAAAGCAAGCTCTTGCCAGTTTGTCGTTTGCCTTTAACAGGGGTGCGGTGTGTTAAAAAAATCGTAACCGAATTAGCAGTGTTGGATGTTTTGCCTCAAGGCGGTTTTAAACTTATTGAAAGAGCTCCAGGCGTTTCTGTTGATGAAATTAAAAAAGCTACCGCAGGAAAATTGATAATCGAAGGAGATATTCCGGAAATGCAATTTTAAAACCACCGCTTGTTCGAATGTATGGCACCCAACATTATATCATTTTAGATACCTCAAGCAATTTCACTTACTATTTGTTAACATAAAAAAATAATGTCATGGCCACTCTTTTTATTCTGTTATTGTCGTTATTCTCTTTGTTTTCATGCAATCAGAATTCTATAGATAAATCTGAAAATGAGGCAACCAGTGCCGAAGTCAAGCCGGACAGTACATCCATCAAAATAAATACACTCTATTCTGATTTAACCAATCCATGGGGGATGACCTGGCTGCCTGATGGCCGGCTATTGGTAACTGAGCGACGCGGTGAAATTTTGGTTTTCAAAGACGATAAGTATACCGGACAAAAAATTGCAGGTGTCCCTGAAGTTTTTAGCAGAGGTCAAGGTGGTTTAATGGATATTCAGCTCCATCCCCAATACAAGGATAACGGATGGCTTTACCTGGTTTATTCAAAACCGTTAAGCGGCGGAGCGGCAACAACTCTTATGCGAGCTAAGCTCGAAGGAAACCAGTTGGTTCAGAAGCAGGAAATTTTTGTTGCTGGCCCCGCTCTAACTGCCAGTATCCATTTTGGAAGCAGGATTGCATTTGATAATGATGGTTATCTATACGTTGTTGCCGGAGAAAGGGGAACAAATAAAAAAGTTCAGGATTTGAGTAACGATCATGGCAAAATACATCGCTTATTTGATGATGGACGTGTGCCACAAGATAATCCCTTTGTGAATCAGGCCGATGCAAAGCCTTCTATATGGACCTACGGCCATAGAAATCCGCAGGGAATGGTTTACGATAAAGAAAACAACAGGCTTTGGGCTGTTGAGCACGGGCCCAGAGGAGGAGATGAGCTTAACCTGATAGAAAAAGGAAAAAATTATGGATGGCCCTTGGTAACATACGGAATTGGTTACGATGGCTCAAAAATCTCTGACAAAACAGAAATGGAAGGTGTGCAAAATCCAGTAAAATATTGGGTTCCTTCGCCTGCTCCCTGCGGGATGGCGTTAGTAACGAGTGACAAGTATCCTGGCTGGAAAGGTAATTTGCTCATAGCGAATCTGGCTTTTAGGTTTTTAAATCGGGTAAAACTTGATGGAACGAAATTCGTCGGAGAGGAGAAGTTATTGGATGGTTTCGCTCGGATACGGCAGGTTGCTCAGAGTCCGGACGGGTATATTTATGTTGTTACTGAGGCGCCGGGTAAGCTATTAAAGCTTATGCCCGAGAATTAAATCACTCGAAAATCCAATCCAATCAATGCGGTAACAAGTGTTTTTCGGCAAATTCTTATAAGTTTCTTTTATATTTATTTCTCAAACAGCTTAGCTGAATCTTAGATAATCGATTACTTTAACACTTAACAGCCATTGGAACTATCCATAACGACGCCAGCAATATTATTTCCAGCAATCTCATTGCTTTTACTTGCCTATACCAACCGTTTTATGGCTATGGCAAGTTTAATCAGAAATCTAAAGACTCAATACATTGAAAGCCATAATCCAAATTTGATCGGACAAATCTCCAATCTCCGCAAAAGAATTTATTTGATCAGGAATATGCAGGCTTGTGGAATTGCCAGTTTCTCTTTGTGTGTTATTTGTATGCTTTTGTTGTTTAACAACAATAAGTTAATTGCCGAGTATGTATTTGGAGTAAGCTTGATCTTATTGTTGATATCGCTGTATTTGTCGCTAAGGGAAATTCAAATATCTATAGAAGCCTTAAAAATTGAACTGAGCGACTTAGAAAATTCGAGCTTTAAAGAGGAGAAACAAGAGGATGGAGAAAAAGAATTGGTGTAAAGAACATCAGTTTAGGTAAATGAAAGTTTAAGAAATAAGCAGGTTCGGTTTATCAAGCCGAACCCTGGCTTACCTATTTTATTTCAAACTCAACTTCTGTTTTCCCCCACTCCATAGAAACCTCACCATTTTTGGAGATCATAAAAGTTAGTCGCTCTTGTTGAGACTCAGTTGTTTCTGGTTTAACCATTACACGCAGTTGATCAAGCTCTTCCTTGTATACGGTTCCCCACTGATTCCATGTCTTATTGAAAATAATTGTCCATTCATTTTCTCCGGGAATTGTATAAAGACTGTATTTTCCGGCTGGTAAAGCTTTCCCTTCAATCGTTACATCTTTATTCACTTCAAAAACAGTGGCCTCATTTGCACCTGTCCTCCAAATTTTTCCATAAGGAGCGATATCTTTCCCTATAGCTCTGTTTTTTAAAGAGGGCTGACTATATTCAATAGTGACAACAGCTCCATTATTAAGCGTTTCGCTTACTTTAGCCGGGGGACTTGGTCTTTTACTTTTGTCTACTTGTGCGAAGGCAGAATTTCCAGCTATTACAGCTGCAAATAGGGTAAAAGTGAGTAGTTTCTTCATTTTGGAATGTGTTAGTGGTTGTTAATAGATTATATAACTACAAATATATTGTCTGTATTGTAACCTGAACGTTAAATAGTTTGTTTGATACATTAATAATATTATTGTAACGAGAACTTTATAAAAATCGGGTTCTTTCTGTAAATTAAAAAACTCGAAATGCTGACCTTCGCTATTGAATATTAACAAAGATTTAGCTGCTATTAAACGTTGTGTTCAGAATGAGATTACTTCAAATCGTTTTTTTATTGCTTTTTATAAGCGGATGTTCGATTCAGTCTCCGCCATCTTTAATTAAAGGTTATCAAACCGATAAACTGATATACAGCAATGATTTTGAACGAATGTCGGATGATTTAGTTGTTGAAACACCAGCAAACAGAAACTCAAAAGTTTACACTGCAGATCATAGGCTGCATATTGATGTTGCTGCGGGTGCTACCGTTTGGTTGAATAAGAAACTTAGCGGGAACTATCTTCTTCAATACACCCGAACTGTAAGGGTGGATACTGGTGTAAATGATAGACTGTCGGATTTTAATCAATTTTGGATGGCAACAGATCCGAAGAACTCTAACTTATTTACCAGGAGCGGTGTTTTTGAGGAGTATGACTCTTTAAGTATGTATTACATTGGTATGGGTGGAAATACAAATAAAACAACCCGGTTTCGGAAATACTACGGAGATGGCAGAAAGCCATTGTTACAGGAGTATTCGGATGCAGAGCACCTGTTGAAGGCTAATAAAGAATATAAAATCACGCTGGTTGTTAAAAATGGGCTTCATGAATTTTACGTTGATGAAGAAAAGTATTTCAGTTTCAAGGATAATGACCCATTAAAGGATGGGTATTTTGGATTTCGGACTACCCAATCGAGACACGAAATTAAGGAGTTTAGGATTTATTCTTTAAGATAGATTCAAGTCGGTCAAGAAATATGACTTGACTGGGATGAATCTTTTTACGGGCTTCTCGGAAAGAAAACCATTCTGCTTTATCAGTCTCTGGAAAAGAAACAATTTTTCCAGATTTAGGCGGCCATTCAAGTTCGAACAGATTTGATGATATATAGCTAGTTTCAAAATTGGACGGCACTGCCCATGCCTTTATGATTTTTCCACTTGTAAGTTGTGTGTCTCCCAAGCCGATATACTCGTCGCTGTCAATTATATTTCCTGTTTCCTCGGTGAACTCTCGAATAGCAACTTGCAGTGGATTTTCATCAGTGTATTCTCCTTTCGGGATCGACCAAACACCTAAGTCTTTAGTTTTATAAAATGGCCCCCCTGGATGGACGAGTAAAACTTCCGCTTTTTTTCGATTTCTGAATGCTAATAGTCCGGCGCTCTGCTTTTTCATATGTACAATGTACTAACTTAAAGACAGTGTCCTAATTGAAATTAACTTAGTGTATGTATTTTTATATACCTTCAAAATAATTCAAATGTCAATAAAAGTAAATTATTCAATTATTTATCCAAATCATTGATAATGTCGTATTAAAATTCGTAAATTAGTATCATATTATTTTTGTCGGTGGTGGTTGGCTCAATATTTGTTAAAATACTATCGACCGCGAGTCATTCACTTAGTGTAATTTAAACACTTATTAAATTTGGAGGTATTTTATGAAATTAACAGAATTATTATTAAATGGATTTAGCTTTAAAG
>CBIHLM010000080.1:0-17032 GCA_966210515.1 uncultured Pedobacter sp. | reverse complement strand
TCGTAGTACGCAAAGATTGATGTTATTCACCAACGAGCGTACAAGAAGGCACAGTTCGCAATGATCCTGTTTTCAATCACTTCATTTTAAAATATTTTCAATAAATCAAAATACTAACATTTTTAGCATTATTTTTGCTGTTCTTCTTTATTAATCATGAACTATGCTTGCCAGCAAAAAGGAAATTATTAACAAGCTGCAAAAAAACATTTTGCATTGGCAGGGCTTTAAGGTTCCTGAAACCGGCGTTACCCGTTTTGCCGGATTGGAGCCGGTAGAAGCTGCCTTTCCTAATAAGGTATTTCCTACCGGAGCAATACATGAATTTTTAATCGAAGAACAAGAACATGCTGCAGCTTGCGGAGGATTTTTGGGCGGCCTATTGGAAGTATTGATGCAACAAAGCGGTATTTCTTTGTGGATCAGCACCACTCGTTCGGTGTTTCCGCCAGCACTAAAAAGCTTTGGTGTAGATTCGGATCGTATCATCTTTATTGATCTGAAACGCGAAAGAGATATCCTCTGGGTGATGGAAGAAGCGCTAAAATGCGACTCACTTGCTGCCGTGATTGCCGAAGTTGGCGAGATAAGCTTCACAGAATCGCGAAGATTGCAATTGGTAGTTGAAAAAAGTCGGGTAACAGGCTTCATCCTGAGAAAAAACACAAAAAAACTGAGTACAACGGCTTGTGTGGCTCGCTGGAGGATTAGTCCGCTGCCAAGTGAACTGGAAGACGGAATGCCCGGCCTGGGCTTCCCGCGGTGGAACGTTGAACTGCTGAAAGTACGCAATGGGAATCCGGGCTCATGGACGATTGAATGGTATGCCGGAAGCTTTGTTCCAGTGATTGATGAGAAAACTCATTTATCCATCACAGAAGAGCAATCACGACAAGCCGGATAGGAGGATGAGATGCAGAAACGCTATGCTACCATATGGTTCCGTCATTTAACGACAGACTGGCTCACGATACGCCGGCCGGAATTAAAGCAATTACCTTTTGTTTTTGCTGCCCCCGATCGTGGTCGCAAGACGATTACAGCAACCTCTGCTGTTGCTGAATTACATGGAATACGAGCGGGGATGCCTGTAGCCGATGCAAAGGCAATGGTTCCCGGCTTACAGGTATTTGATGAAAAACCGGACCGGGCGGAAAACCTGCTGAAAGCATTTGGGAAATGGTGCATCCGCTACACCCCTATCGTGGCACTGGATCTTCCGGACGGATTGATTCTTGACATTAGCGGCTGCCCTCATCTCTGGGGCGGTGAACGGTCTTATTTGAAAGAGATTGTAACACGTTTACGCGGTTCGGGTTATGACGTACGTGCCGCCATAGCCGATACCATCGGATCAGCCTGGGCCATTTCACGTTTCGGACAGATAAGTCCCATTATTGAAAATGGCACACATCACTCTGCCTTAATCCCCTTGCCTGCTGTTGCGTTGCGTTTAGAGGCAACAGTTCTGGCCCGGCTGCAAAAACTGGGGCTGTATACAATTGGAAGCTTTATCAGTATGCCCCGTTCGGCTTTGCGCAGGCGTTTTGGTGAGGGTCTGTTGTTACGACTTGCACAAGCACTCGGTCAGGTAGAAGAATATATTCAGCCAATAATAGTACCCGAACCCTGGCAGGAACGATTGCCATGTATGGAACCTATTCGTACAGCTATAGGAATTGAGATCGCGATTAAACGCTTACTGGAAGCACTTTGTCTGCGTCTGCGGCAAGAAGGTAAGGGAATCAGGAAAGCAACTCTTAGCTGTTATCGTGTGGATGGGAAAATTCAGCGGGTAGAGATTGGGACCAATAAGTCCACACATCATGTTCAGCATCTTTTTAAGCTGTTTGAATTGAAAGTATCCTCAATTGCTCCGGGACTTGGAATGGAGTTATTTATTCTGGAAGCATTAGAAGTGGAAGATGTTTCGCCATCTCAGGAGGCTTTATGGGCAGGGAAGTCGGGGCTTGACAATGAAGAGGTAACTGAACTTCTCGACAGAATAACGGCTAAAGTTGGCGCAGGAACTATTCACCGCTACGTTCCGGATGAGCATTACTGGCCCGAACGATCCATTAAGCAAGCATCCTCTTTGCAAGAACCTGCTATTATCCCGTGGCGCAACGACAAACCAAGGCCGATAAGGCTTTTAGGCAAGCCCGAACCAGTAGATGTGACAGCACCAATACCCGATTATCCGCCTCTGATGTTTCGGTACAAGGGCAAGGTGCACCACATTAAAAAGGCCGACGGCCCGGAACGGATTGAACGGGAATGGTGGATTGAAGGTGGTGAACATAGAGATTATTATAATGTGGAAGATCAGGACGGGCAGCGATATTGGTTATTCAGGCTAGGGCATTATGGAGGAAGTGAAAGGAAACAGTGGTTTGTGCATGGTTTTTTTGCATGAGGGATAAATTATGAGCTACACAGAATTACAGGTAACCAGCAACTTCAGTTTCCTTCGGGGAGCATCCCATCCCGAGGAATTGGTACAGCAGGCAGCCGACCTGGGCTATACGAAAATTGCTATCACCGATCAGAATACCCTTGCCGGAATTGTACGGGCACATGTGGCGGCAAAAGCAAAAGGCTTAACTTTAATTCCGGGCTGCCGGCTTAATTTAATGGACGGCGCCAGTCTGCTGACTTACCCTACCAACCGGGATGCTTACAGCAGACTCTCCGCATTGCTTAGTAAAGGAAATCTTCGTGCTGAAAAAGGCAAATGCATCCTTTATAAAAAAGATGTATATGAACATGCTGAAGGAAACAAGTTCATCGTCATCCCACCTGCCGAACTAACAGATACGTTCAACTTTGAACCCTCCTTTGAGCAGCAATTGAAAGAGTATAAAGAGGCTTTTGACACCAATGTTTATATCGCCGCCAGTCGTTCTTATCTGGGCGATGACAACAAAAAACTTTACAGGCTTGCACAACTATCGAAACGACTGGACATACCGCTGGTAGCCACTAACGATGTACATTATCATAATTTAGAGCGGAGAGAATTACAGGATATTTTAACCTGCGTCCGCGAAAAATGCACCATTCACAATGCAGGTTTCCGGCTCCATCAAAATGCTGAAAGATTTATAAAGCCGATAGATGAGATGCAGCGTCTGTTCAGACAATACCCTGATGCAATTAAACGTACACAGGAGATTGCAGCAGCCTGCCAGTTTTCGCTTAGCGAACTAAAATATATCTATCCTGATGAAATTACCACTGAAGGACGTACACCACAAGAAGAACTGGTAATGCTTGCATGGCGTGGTGCCAGGGAAAAGTTTGGCGAAGATATACCGGCCGATATCAGGAAAATGATCGAATATGAACTGGAGTTCATGGAGCGAAAGAACTACGCTTCTTACTTCCTGACCGTTTATGATTTTGTCAGCTTTGCAAGAGAGCGGAACATTCTATGTCAGGGCCGTGGATCTGCGGCTAATTCTACAGTTTGCTATTGCTTAGGAATTACTTCGGTTGATCCCTCCAAATTTAAACTGCTTTTTGCCCGCTTTATGTCTGATGCCCGTGATGAGCCGCCTGATATTGATGTAGACTTCGAGCATGAACGGCGTGAAGAGGTGATGCAATACATCTATAATAAATATGGCCGCGACCGTGCTGCTGTTGTTGCTACTGTTACTCAGCTTCATTTTAAAGGTGCCGTCAGAGATGTAGGGAAAGCAATGGGATTATCTGCCGATACGATTACCCGTCTTTCTGCCTCAGTCTGGAGTTCTTACGAAGCATTTGATGAGGAACGTCTGACTGAGCAGGGAATTAATCCCCGGGACCCTCATTTACGAAAGGTACTTGAACTGACCAGTCAGATGATTGGTTTCCCAAGACAATTAGGACAGCATACCGGCGGGTTTGTGATCACTCAGGACAAACTTTCTGATCTGTGCCCTATTCTGAATGCACGGATGGAAGACCGTACGAATATAGAATGGAACAAAGATGATATTGAAGCCCTGGGATTTTTAAAGGTGGATGTTTTGGCATTGGGCATGCTAACCTGCATCCGTAAGGCATTCGATCTTGCAAAGAAGCATTACGAACAGGATATGACCTTAGCTAATATTCCTCAGGACGACCCAAAAGTTTATGAGATGATCAGTCATGCTGATACGATAGGTGTCTTCCAGATTGAAAGCAGGGCGCAGATGACGATGCTTCCGAGGTTACGACCCAAATGCTTTTATGATTTGGTGATCGAGGTAGCGATAGTGCGGCCGGGACCTATACAGGGCGACATGGTACATCCTTACCTGCGACGCAGAAATGGGGAAGAACCTGTAGAATATCCGTCTAAAGAATTAGAAGATATCCTTGGAAGAACTTTAGGCGTTCCACTCTTCCAGGAACAAGCCATGGAAATAGCTATCGTAGCTGCAGGCTTTACACCCTCCGAGGCTGATGAGCTGCGACGAAGCATGGCAACATTCAAAGCGAAAGGCTTGGTTAGCCAATTCGAAAAGAAGCTGGTTAATGGTATGACAGCAAAAGGCTATACAGAAGAATTTGCAAAGCGTGTATTCAGACAGCTAGAGGGTTTTGGCAGCTATGGCTTTCCTGAGAGCCATGCCGCCAGTTTTGCATTGCTGGTGTATGTTTCTTCATGGATCAAATACCATTATCCGGATGTGTTTGCAGCCGCCCTGCTTAACAGCATGCCAATGGGCTTTTACCAGCCTGCGCAGATTGTTATTGATGCCCGCAAACATGGTGTTGAGTTTATGCCCGTGGATATCAATCACTCTTACTGGGATAATACCCTGGAAGAGAAAACAGGCCGGTATTATACCATCCGTCTTGGCTTCCGGCAGGTGAAAGGGTTGAAAGCGGAAGATATGGAGACCCTGGTAAATGCACGAACAGCAGGGTATAAAAGCATTGTTGCTTTAATGGATATTGGGATATCACAATCGACCCTGGAGATGCTGGCCGATGCGGATGCCTTCAGATCAATTGGTCTTGATCGCCGGCAGGCGCTATGGGAAGTTTCGGCTTTATACGACCGGCCTGTTGCACTTTTTGAGGGACAGCCATCAGAAAGTACTACCGAAACTCAGATCAGCCTTCCCTTTATGACTGAAGGTGAACATGTGGTACAGGACTATGCAAGCACAGCTTTATCAATAAAAGCACATCCTCTTAGTTTTATAAGAGAGAAGCTTCAGTTATTGCATATTTTATCCTCAAAAGAGCTTAAAGATGTAAAAGATGGAACCTTAATAAAAGTAGCAGGTTTAGTGTTGGTACGGCAACGCCCCGGCACAGCTGCAGGTATTTGTTTTATTACCATCGAGGATGAGACAGGGTTTTCAAACCTTGTAGTTTTTCAAAAGTTGTTTGAAACTTACAGAAAAGAGATCCTCGGAGCGAAATTGTTGATGGTGGAAGGTAGACTTCAACGGGAGGGCGAAGTAACTCATGTAATAGCGAAACGATGTTTTGATTTGTCAAAATTGCTGGGAGGACTCACGGCAATGGAAAACGAGAACCAGCCGGTGCTGACTTTATCCCGTGCTGATGAAAAAACGTTTTTCCCGGCTGGGCATAAAAAATCGCAGGTACGAGAAGTTACAGAGAAAGAGGTATATCCCAAGGCCAGGAATTTTAAATAATTAAGTTGATTCGCCCGGTTCAGGGTTAGTGCTGCAGAAATAGTTGTATTTTTCACCTGGCTGACACGATAACCATGTTAAGCCAAATTTTAACCCTATTTAAAGAGCAACAAGCAGCAAATGTCGGGCATAGGAAAGTAATATATTAGAAGTAATTACTAAAATTCAATCTATGTAAATCTTTTCTTAGCTTACAACACATCTGAGATCACGACGTTTCTTAGAACCAGGCATTGATTTAAACGCAATGGAAATAGAAGACCCTAATAAATATCTTGAAGCAATTAGTGTATTAAAGGAAGAAAATGCTGCTTTAAGAAAGGAAATCCAGCAACTGCAATCCGCTGAGAACCCGGAGAAAGGACAATTGGCTTATGAAGAAAGTCAAATACGTTTCAGAACAATTTTTGAACTCTCCACTCTCGGAAATAAAGTTATATCTTCTGATCTTAAGATTATCCAGGTTAATCCAGCGATGGTAACTTTGCTGGGATATTCTTCTAAAGAAGATCTTTTGGGCACCCGCATTTTGGATTACTCTCCCAAACATCACCATTCGCACTGGCAAGACTTACAGGACCAGTTATGGAACAAATCGACTCCATCTTTTAGTCTGGAAACTACACTTATCAAAAAGGACGGATCGATAATATGGGTGAACGTTACTTCTATTTTATTTCCTGATAAAGGCGAAACCTCCGGGTACACTATAATAGAAGACATAACAGAGAAACATGCACTACAACTCCAAAAAGAAGAATTTATCAGCATAGCAAGTCACGAGTTAAAAACTCCTATAACCAGTCTGAAAGCAGTATTACAATTACTGAACAGAATGATAAATAAGGACTCTGTTATAACCGAAAAAGTAACCAGCCTTGCACACGAAGCCCAGCTTTATACTGGGAAATTAATCCATCTGGTGGAGGACCTTTTAAACACCTCTAAATTCGAACGTGGACAACTCACACTTAATAAGCGGAAATTTACCCTTTCTGAGGTAATAGAAAGCTGTTGTGATCATGTATGGTTAGATCGAAAACACTACGTAACACATTCAGGCGATTTATCCATCGCGGTGTACGCTGATCGTCGTAAAATTGATCAGATACTGGTGAATTTTGTTAATAATGCAGTTAAATATGCTCCCCAATCTGAAGAGATAGCAATACACGTTGAAAAACTCGATAATTGCGTCAAAATATCGGTTAAAGACAGAGGGGAAGGCATTCCTCCGGAAGAACTTCCACATTTATTTGATCGTTACTATCAAGTTAAAAAAGGAGAAAAACAAAAATCCGGACTCGGGTTAGGACTATATATAGCATCCGAAATTATAAAAAGCCATGGCGGGGAAATCGGTGTGGAAAGCCAGATTAATGAGGGCTCTACATTTTGGTTTACTTTACCAGATCATTAGACAAGCTTATGCCGCGGCTTGCCCTTGCTAACTGAAATAGCCAAACAAGGCTATTTCATACTGCGCTAGCTATATAGATTAATTTATAAATGAAGCCTCTGAAGACCCTCTTCGTATTCGTTTGATAATTTATCTTTCAATTCGCTGCACATATCTGAAAAGGTCTTCCGCGACCGCTATTTACAATACCGATCTTTCAGCAAGTTCATCATATAAGCATTGTTTGTCCACTGATCAGAAATAGGTTTCTGTGAATAGGGCAAATGCACCATATATGGATACGGGCCGAATTCGGGAGTGATAGTTACTAAGGAATCGCTTTCAGATCGTTTACGTTCAACAACTTGATCCCACCAGTTTAGATGATACTGCAAGGCTTCGTTCCATTCGGGCGCTGCCGGATCTGGAACCTGCGGACCTTCAGGATATCCAACACGGGCATGAATATGTTCGGTGCGCATAATTGCCAAATCCATAGCTTCCTGCTGATCTCCTAAAAAAGATTCAGCCACATTTACCCAATGTGATGCATCGAGAGTAATTTGTAGTTCAGGAATTTTTCTGAGATATTCAGCGGTAATGTGGCAGGCAAACGTAAACTTGTTACGATGCGTTTCATGAAATACCTCAACACCCGTTATCCGCGAATGCTCTGCCGCCCGGTCTATAAGCTGCTTATTTTGTTCAAAAGAAAAATAATCCTTTCCGGTTTGAGAGTCTATTTTAAGCGCCCGGTAAGGCATCACCATTTCCAGCCAGTCTGCATAATTATCAAAGTGCTTTGAGAATACCGCATCATAAGTACCATAATGCTGAGGAATAACTTCTAAACCATATTTCTCAAAATTATTCCATGCTTCATCCAGCTCCTTTACAGCAACCTCGTTTGGAATACCATATTCCACACCGTCATACCCCTCGTCTTTTACCTTCCGGCAAAATACATCCCAACTTATTTGTTCACTCCCCCACCTGGGGCAAAAAAATTTAAATTCCAATCTGTCAGTTGAATCGTTAAAATAAATTACTTAACCTTCAGAGTTATTTCATCTTCTTTTTGAAGAAAATCTCTGTCTGCTGATAAACCTTTCGCCTTAGATAATATTACCGCATCATTTGGAACCGTTTGTACAGGCGTAATGCACGATAGATTCTTTTCCCGGAAAGGTTTATTATAGCTCAGGTTATAAGCCGATATCATCGACCAACGTGGCTTATCGGAAGCATTTGCTTCGGACATGTGCAAGGTATTGCTGTGAAAGAACAATAAATCGCCGGGCTCCAGCTCCACATACACCCGTTCAAACCGGCCCATCGCCTCATTTACAAAATCCATATCAGCACCTTGTTGCTCACCTGCAAAACTGTGCTCCAGGCGCCCCGTTTTGTGGGAACCTTTCAATACCTGCAAGCAACCATTCTTTACAGTCGCTTCGCTAAGTGCAAGCATCACGCTAATCATTGCATCGGGGAATAAAAATCCGTTCTTATACCAGTAGCCATAATCCTGATGCCATTCCCAGGCGCCGCCCACCTGCGGCTCTTTTTGCATTAGTTTTGAATGAAAATGGCACACTTCTCCAGGACCCAGTAAATCCTGCACGGATTGAACCAGAGCCTCGCTGCGTGTTAACAACCCGTAGGCATCGTCGCCGGGCGTAAACCACAGTGTCAGCTTTGTGCGCTTTCCTGATTGGTCGTTAAAATCAAATGCTTTGTCTTTCAAAACATCGTCGCCGGTAGCCAGGTTATAGAGCAAGCCGACTTCTTCTTTAGTTAAAAAGTTTTTGACAATAAGGTAGCCGTCGTCGTTATATGCGGCTTTCTGTTCAGTGCTTAATTTCAAGTCGTTCATGGTAATAAAATTTTAATATTTTAAAGATAAATATGACGTCATAAAGGCTAAGGTGTCATAATGTCCCCCGCCGGCGGAGGTAGAGGGTGGAATTAAACACGTTCCTCATTGATGCTTCAACCACCTCCGCCAGCGGAGGATAGCGCAGAGCCTTAAACCAGGAGCCAAATATTATGCGCCAATTGCTTTTAAAGTATCATCTACAAATTGTTTCGCCCGTGGAATATCTTCTTCGTCTAAATGCTCGATAATTAGTGGAATATTTGGATGTCTTTTGGAAAGTAGCTTTAAATACAATTCATAATTAAGCACTCCAAGCCCGGCCGCTGGAAGTTCAACATCACCAGCACCACGGAAGGTATGAGATTCTACTGCGTCAATAGCTGCATGTTTTTCTTCATTGCTCTCTGCCTGTTTGATGTCTTTGGCATGAGCAATCTTTATCTTGTCGCCCAGGGCATTAAAAATCCGGCAGAGTTCTGCATCAACATTCTTAATATTTGCGCCATTGAAGTAATTGGTCGGATCCATAAGAAGACCTAAACCCGGATGATCTACCTCTTGGAATAACCTCAATAATTGATCAACACTTCCAATGACATTGTTTACGTAGTTTTCTACCAGGAATACGGCATCATGCTTCCAGGCATATTCAGCGAGTTCCTCAATTACTGCTTTAATTTCCTGAAAAGCCTCTTCGGTAGCATTTTTTTCATGAAAAACCCAGTCACTGCTTGGTTCATAAGTTCCGGTTTCGCTGATCACATACGGTGTTCCGAATTCGCGGGCGAACTTTAACAGGGTTTTCACATATTCTATATTCTTACGCTTTTTTTCAGGATCAGGAGAAATAAGGTTTGTATATCCGGAAATAGCGACAATTTCAATGTTTGCATCACGAAAAGCATTACGTATAGTCCGGGCTTTTTCGATTGTAAGCGTTTGAGGTAAAGTATGAGGGTCGTTCAGGTCGAAGTCTTTAAAACTCAGATCAAGCTGAATACAATTGAATCCGTCTTTTTTTACCTTGCTGATTGTTTCTTCAAGCGTGTATGGATAGTATCCATTAAAAATACCTACTGAGATCATTTATATTGGTTATTTGAGGGTTTGTAATGTTTCGGACAGCTTTACAGTTCTTTCTTCTTTGATAGATAAATAAAGAGCATCGATAGTTGCCATTGTATGCAGATTATCGCGACCATTTATGTCGGGCAATCTATCCTCTTCAACAGCGCACAGTAACGAAGCCATTGTTCCTTCAAAAGCATCAGGAAACCAAACGGTATCCCAGCTTGGTTCAACCCATTTATCCGGAAATTTCCTTGTGGTAAACTTCAATGTGCTTAAACCTTTCTCCGGAAATTTAGGCCAGCCGATCTCACCAACAGCCATTCCCTCTAATCCCTCCACCCGCCATCGGATATACATATCTTTTTGGGTTCCATCTCCCTGCCAGGCCCAAACATCGTCCAAACTCGTTGCCATCAATCCGCCTGCATATTGAAAGGTATATTGGGTAATACCATCGATGTGAGAAAACTTCGTTCGCGGATCGCTCCGCGTTATTGCCGTCACTTTTTCAGGATCTCCGAACAGATACCGGAAGGTATCAATGTGATGGATTCCCATATTCAGTATTTCAAGGCGGTCGTACTTTTCAAGAAATTTCTGCCAGTGAGGTATTGCCCGCATATCAATTGTAGCGAGAACAATTTCGCCAAAGTAATTTTCGTCGAGCAATGTTTTTAAAGCACGTATCGACTGGTCGTACCGCATATTGCTGTTAACCGCCAGTTTAATACCTGCCCGCTCACATAAGAGAACTATTTCATTGGCCTCTTCAAGGTTCATAGCCAGTGGCTTCTGGCAGAGTATTCCTTTAATATGATCTCTCTCTTTTACCGCCTCCCGCACTATTTCCAGTTGTATATCCGGTGGAACAGCGATATCAAGGATCTCTATATTTTTATCTTTTATCAATTGCTGCCAGGAATCGTAAACCTTGGGGATGTTAAACTCAATTGCAACCTCTTCTGCCTTTGCCCTGTTTTGAGATGCGATTGCATAAGAATTAAAGCCAGCATTACGATATGCCACCTGATGACAACCACGGACAATTGCCCCTGAACCGATAGCGCCAATCCTCCAGTCTTTTCGCGAAGGCATTTGTGCCGCTATTTTCAGATCTAATGTAAATTCATGCATTATTAAGAAACGGTTTAATGGTTAGATTAAATTTTTGTAGACAACAAAGCCTGTAATATGGGCATGATGCTTCCAATCGGTTTATTTTGCCTTCGCAACTTTTAGATAAGGCTCCGATTTACGGGCCGTTCTTTCAAATTGTGTCAGTATTGAAGGATTGTGTTTATAAGTTTGATTAGGTTGTTTAACAAATCTACTTAGACAGGTAAAGGGTATTTTATAGGATATTTACATGATATTGTAAAATACTATCCAAGTTTAAAGAGCCGATTCTTAATAGTTCCGCAAACCAAGCGTTAGATCGCAAATCCGGTATGTCAAAAAAAAGCGATATAACTTGATTGCACGATTTTGGACATAATCAAATACGATTTCTGCAAACTAAAACGCTATTCAGATTATTATAATTTTATGAAACAAGCAGCTGATATAATCCAAGATTGCGCTTTACCCGGGGGACTTTATAATAAGATCGAATTTCTACACGTCATTGAAAGTATGACACTGGATGAATTCTCTAAATTTTGCAAGGAAGTTTTGTTATTAACGGAACATTACGACAGGTCAATAAATGTTTCTGTTTGTGATATGCAGGATTTTATTGAAGAACATGCAGGAAAGTTTTTCAAGTTTAGAAAAATCGACCTGAATGGAAAAGACACCAACCTGCCACAAGCTTAAAGTGGAAATTTAGTCACACGATGTGGCTGAGAATTCTCAATATGAGGTTATTCTTCGATGAAAAAGCCACTATCGGGCCTGTTAAAGCACTGGCATCCAGATTGTAATACAATATACGCCCGCCCATCGGGCTTGTTTTTCATAGGTAGATGTAGGGTCGAATTTAAACTATTCGACCCTTTTTTTGTGATAAGGTTTTTTAAGAAGTCACAAATGGGACCATTTCCCTACTCTCGTGTTCCTGTTCTCCACATTTTTTATCCTGACCATTGATCCCTTAATTATACCTCAACCTTATTAAGAAAAACAAGAATTATAGATTTGAGTCTTCGGCGAGTTAAAAGCAAAACTCTGGCTAACAGCCCTTTTTTATGAAAGTTCATCAAGTAATAATCCAGAGACTCCTCATGAATTCTTAAAAGCTTAAAGTGGAAATTTAGTCACACGATGTGGCTGAGAATTCTCAATATGAGGTTATTCTTCGATGAAAAAGCCACTATCGGGCCTGTTAAAGCACTGGCATCCAGATTGTAATACAATATACGCCCGCCCATCGGGCTTGTTTTTCATAGGTAGATGTAGGGTCGAATTTAAACTATTCGACCCTTTTTTATTGAATAACACTTTCTTAAGAACTGTCGTTAACAGCCCAGAGCTTTCAACCCATTTCCGCTCTTCCTGTAGAAAGGTCTCTTATAAGTCGAACCTCAGATGCAACCTTTTAAAGAAGCCATGAACAAGCATTTCCAAAGCCACATCCACAATAGCAGTGAATACGCTCCTGTTAACTTGAATACCTTTCTCCTTGAAAAAAACACTTCACATCCTACATTATAAAGTAAACATTAGCATCCCGGATTCGGTATGAATCTGTTATGAAATTCGTAATACAGATATCTTTTTTTTATATTTTTTTGCAAATATCAAAAAAGGATGTACATTTAGAGACCAAACTATCCAAATATACCTCATACAAACCCTTGTCTTCCAGGCAAGGGTTTTGCTTTTTACATCAAATCCATCTCACTATTATCGAATTGTTAATTTTTGTTAAAAGTCTTTGTGTTTATGGCAAAATTTCTACTTTTGTGTCAGGTTTATAATTGGTTAGTTAAAAGGTCTTCACTCTCCCCGTTTGAAGACCTTTTTTTATTTAAGCTTAATCCGCTGATTTTCAAACCACTTTTTTAAGTTGTTAGATATAACAGTTGAAAAAGAGGGGGGCAGTCCTAATGCCTTTCTTAGGTTACCTGTGATCTAAATCGCCTTGCCGACTTGATTCCAGCCACTTTTCCAAGAACGATCCCCACAAGCATAAACGAAATAAATATAGCGTACTAAAGCTCGATTGAGTAAAGTCTGCGTGGATACGGACAATTAGTTCCATTGCCACTCCAAAAAACATAGCTATTATGCCTGCAAAATTTTAAAAGGTTGAAGGGGAAATTAAGTCACACGGTGTGGCTGTGAATTCTCAATATGAGCTTACTCTTTGGTAAAAAGTAGCTGTAGGAGTAGTTAAAGCACTGGCATTTAGATTGTAATACAATATGTGCCCTCCCAAAGGGCTTGTTTTTCATAGGTAGATGTAGGGTTGGGCCACGGTGTTCAACCCTTTTTTTGTTTGATAAGAGGTTCTAGTGAGCGTTTTCCGGGTCAATTTACAGGAGGCGGCAGTGAGGATTTTCTTTTTATTTCCACCACCTTTCGTGCGAAGCACAGTACCTTCCACACCGGGAAGTTTGTAAGCAGAGACACTTCCGATGCTGCCTGTAAGTTCGATTCACTATTTAAGAAAGCCATAAGATGTTGCTTTGGTAAGGAAAGTATACGGCACCCGGGCAAGAATAAGAGTGAAACAATGTTAAGCTAAAGGTTAAATATTATTAAGGGTTCTAACAGCCACTGATAAAGTACCTTTTATAAGAGGTCCTTTATAGGTACTGAAAGGGTACTTAAAAGGTACTTCAATAGTACTTTAACCCCTACCCAGTTTGGTAATTGTCCCCCTTGCTTACTTGTTGTCACACCTTTCCAACATAGAAAGCTAAACCATAATTATTAATTGGATTTATAACCTGCCACTTATAAGTCACCGTTCCATCCATATAGTTTATCTGTTCGTTTAATCTGCCATTTCCAATTGCTACAAGTGTATCAGGAACGGTAATGGCTTATTGAAGCTCCGTTGTCCGGCTCGTCACTTTGATGCACTTTGCAAGGAAACCATACACTGGCACCAACTAGTTGAGCTCCAAGAGTAATCCAGGGTCTTCCTAGAGAATCTCTTGTCCAGGAAATGCCACCATCCCAGGGAGGATTAGTAGACTCTTTGGGTTTACCCGAATAGAAAATGTCAATGGTGCTTTCAGACCCAACTTTTAATCTTGGCACTTTCAGAACCCAGACATTATCTTCTTTCTCAATTTCAAGTTTACCCCTTTCAAATAATGCACTATCAATTCTTAGAGGCTCTTGCAGATCAATTTGCATCAATCTATCCTTGTTACTTTTGATTACTTTAAATGTAATGCTATTCTTTCCCCGAATCGTTTTACTATTATAATCTGGCTCAATTGAAAGTGTATAATACTTCACATCCCAACCATTCCCGACCATGTGTTATACTTCCTTTGAGCGTATCTTGTCTGGAAGGAATGTTAGCAGGTTGCGCGATTGCTTGTAATTGAGTGCAGCTTAAAATCAATAAGGTTAGTAGAGATCTTGATAGCATAAGGTTAGTTCATGCGAAGAAAGAGATATATCCTTATTAATGCACATTTTCTTACCTGTTTGTTTATCTATATACCCTTGTAAAAGAAAATGTGCAATATAATATCTCTCACTAGAACGATTCGCTTCAATGGCTAAGCGGCCATTACTTACGCGTAAAATAGAGCTATTATTACTTAACACCTCTTACATTCATAAATACGATTGTCTAATGTGGTATATCAAAAGTTTTGCCAGGATGCGTGTCTAAGTATGCAGATAGATAGCCATTTACTACACCTCGTATCGTGCTATTGATACGTTCCTCAAACTCTGGCATTATAAAAATACGTGACCGACGAAATAGTAACTTGCCTTCTTGGTTGATAACTACGGAAAATGAGTAATTAAATGACCAATCTTTTTTGGATCTGCCCCATCGAAGAAGTACCTTAATCGCTTCGACCCTTACCGAGGGCTCAGTTTAATTTTTTGAGATCTATTTAAATTTCACATCATCAAGTTTCCTGTAACTTAAAACCTGATTTGTAGTATACCGTACAGTACTTATCTCCGCTGTATGTCATCAGACATTTTCAATTTTAATAAATCTATATTGGTGTCTTTTCTAAGCCTGTTTATAGCATTAAACAGCAATGCACAAAGTGCCAGTACAGGCGCCATTAATACAGCCGGCGGCAGCACTACCCACACCGACATTATTTACGAATGGAGTATTGGAGAACTTGCAGTAATTGAAACGATGATTAGTGATAATCAAATTATCACTAATGGTGTATTACAGCCAGTTTCTCCAGGTCACTTTATTACAGAGGCGTTTGTAGTTTTTCCGAATAATATTCTTACTCCAAATGGAGATGGTAAAAACGATGTATGGGTAATAAAAGACCTTGAACGGTATCCCGATAATGAATTGACAGTGTTTGACCGTGCCGGCAGAATCGTATATAAAACCATAAATTATAAAAATAACTGGGCAGGCGATATGTCAGGTCTCCCACTCTCTCAGGACACTTATTATTATGTCCTTGAATTAAGAAAAGATGGCAAAACGGGCCTTGCAAAAGGCTTTATTACCATATTAAATTGATCTGCTTAACCAAACTCTATGCCTGATATTTACACGATCCGATTTTTATTTATTGCTGTTATACTTAGCTTATTTACCAGTTCACAATTAATGGCGCAGCAATTACCCCAGATCAACTATCAGGGAGTTGCCAGAAAAATTGATGGCAGTCCTGTTATGGACCAGGCAATAACGCTGCGGCTTACAATCCGAGATGGGAGTGCAAATAGCACTAGTGTATATTCTGAAACGCGCCAGCTTACAACTAACAAATTTGGTTTGTTTACTGTAGTGATTGGCAGTAGCGGCGCTCTTTCGCGAAGTGGTACAATGGCTGGGATAGTTTGGTCTACCGGTAATAAATTTCTGCAGGTAGAAATAGATCCTCAGGGAGGCAATAGCTTTACAAATATGGGCACTTCTCAGTTGCAGTCGGTTCCATATGCCATTCATGCAGCCACCGCAAGTCCTGAGGGCAAAGCAGAGGGCGATTTGAGCGGATCTTATCCTAACCCAACTGTAAGTAAACTTCAAGGTTCGGCCTTGAGCACCGTTGCACCTGTTAATGGGCAGATACTTAAATGGAATGGCACTGCCTGGACTCCGAGCGATGCAGCTTCCGCAATCGGTACGATCTCGGGAAATTTACCGATAACTTCTACCATGCAGAGTGGAAATGCTACTCTGTCAATAAGCAAAGCAGATGCTGCTACTGATGGTTACTTAAGCAAAACAGACTGGCTGAATTTTAACGACAAAGCAACCACCGCGTATGTAGATGCGGCTATTTTAACTAATTCCAATGCATTAACAGCGGAAACTACACGTGCCACAACCGCAGAAGCTTCAAAGGAAAATGTGGCTAACAAAAGTACAGACGGAACCTTTGCATCTAATTCCGATTTAAAATATCCTACTGAGAAAGCGACAAAAATATATGTGGATGCAGCAATTGCTTCAAATGCGATACCCGATGCGAGTATAAGCACAAAAGGCAAAATACAATTGTCTGGTGATTTAACAGGAACATCGGATTTACCGGTAATAGGAGATGGGAAAATTACAACAGCTAAGATTTTAGATGCGAATGTAACAGATGCAAAAATTGCGGCAGGAATCAGCGCTTCAAAAGTAGGATTAGGGAATGTTGATAATACAGCAGATCTACTTAAACCCGTTTCAACAGCTACGCAAACCGCCTTGGATGCAAAGGCATCGAATACAGATTTAGCGTTGAAAGCGCCTTTAGCCTCGCCCGCATTTACAGGGACAGTATCGGGCATTACCGCCACAATGGTAGGCTTAGGAAACGTCGATAACACCAGTGATGCGAATAAACCAGTGTCTACTGCAACTCAGAATGCATTAGATGCAAAGGCATCCAATGCAGATTTAGCTTTAAAAGCGCCATTAGCATC
>CBIHLM010000079.1:0-17546 GCA_966210515.1 uncultured Pedobacter sp. | reverse complement strand
TGGATTTCACGCATAAAATCCTGTCGCTGTTTATTGGCATTATTCCCGCTAAAATGAGAACTTACACGCTTTTTTAGATTTTTGGCCTTACCTACATAAACAACTTTCCCTTTCTGATTATAGAAATAGTACACACCGGGGGTATTGGGCAATTTATCGAATTCTGACTTGGCCAAATTTGGAGGTAAACGTTGCTCCTTTGAATTTCTGTTCAGGGATTGAACAACGTGACCATCTTTATCATTCTCCAGAATCATTGAAAACAAAATCGCCGTGGCCTCTGCATCTCCACCGGCTCTATGGTGATTGTTGAGTTCGACGTTCAATTGCTTGCATAGCTTGCCTAAGCTATAAGAAAGCAAGCCAGGAAACACTTTCCTGCTTAAACGTACAGTGCAAAGCTTTTTAGTTTGAAGCTCGTATCCGCAAGCCGATAAATGATACTTAAGAAAAGAATAATCGAAATTAACATTATGAGCAATAAAGATCTTATCATGAAGCAAACTAAAAACTTCTGTTGCTACTTCAGAGAAAAGAGGAGCTGTAGCAACCATTTCATTACTTATCCCGGTAAGTGCGGAGATATAAATCGGGATATGCTTCTGAGGATTAATCAAAGTCTCATATCGCCTGGTAACTTTCTTTCCATCATGTAAAACAATAGCGATTTCAGTAATCCCATTTGCCGAAGCATGCCCCCCCGTTGTTTCAATATCAACTATTGCGTACATGATACAAACTTAAAAATTATACTAATATATTTAGCATGCTATTTAAACTAAATTGCTACTATATTTATTAAGAAAAACAACGTTATATAAGAGATTCCTGTATGCAAATGATTAAAACATGAATCGATTTTTTTTTAAATTAATATCTTGCTGGGATTATTATGGCAGATTACGAATCGAGACTGGATGTCCCATCCAGGAAAAAATTTTTTTATTCAATAAATGATAAGCTGCGCGAGTATCTTCTAAAATATAATCGCGAAATAAAACTGCCCGTTCAGTATTCTGATTTATTACGATTTAACACGAGTGTTCCTCTGCTTGACAAAAGCGGTAATGATACTCTCTGGCAAACCGTCTTTTACGATCAGTCTGAAATGAGTGAGCTTTTCCCGGGCCTCTCCTACATTTATGCGCTGATGAATGCATCCGGCGACACCGAGGTAATGGATCACCTGCAAATTGCGCAGATAGATTATTGCACCTTCGGCAACTCAAAGCCTTTCAGAATCAGGGTTATTAACAGATTTAACGACAATTACGATTATTTCTACGTTAAGGTAGCCGACGCCTCCAGGGTTTATGGCCTTGAACTGGAGCATATTCTTTCTCCCAACCGTCTGAGTTATTTAACCGACGGCAACACTTTAATTGAAGAACATATTTCTGGTTTACCGGGCGACATTTTTATTAAACAGCGACTAAACACCTCCAAATTCAATCAAATACGTATCTGCAAAGAATTTGTGAAGTTTAACGAGCGCTGTTTCATCCGCCTGTTAGGCGATATGCGTTCGTACAACTATGTGGTACACATAACTCCGGATATAGAGGGAAACCAGTACCGCTTACGGGCGATAGATTTCGACCAACAATCGTACGAGGGCCGACGACAGTTTTATCTTCCGCATTATTTCAAAGAGAATTATCAACTGGTGAAATTGGGTATACAGCACATGGATAAAAAAACTATGAGGCAGTATCTTGAGGAAGAGCGAAGCCTGATTAATAACCGGGTTAAACTTGTTCATTACAGGCTGTTTGATTTATTGGAGGTTATGAAGAGAGATGAGATCTCTCCCCGACAAAAAATTGAACAGCTGGCGTCCGATTTAAGCGATTTTCATAAATCATCTGCGTTCAAGTTATGCAAAACTATGGGTGAGATAGTAGAAGAACAGCTAAAGCATAATCTTCCGGCAAGTTTAAAACTGTAAAAGGAGATTTTGAGACAGAAACATAGATGGGAGATTCGAGAGATGAGATTTGAGAATTGAACACAAAAGGAGTTCTCTTCAATAATTTTCATTCTTATTTGGACTAATTATAAACAATGTGTAAATTTGCGACATAGAGTTTTAGATGAAACAGAATAATTGTGTCGAAATAGTAGAAGTTTTTAGAACGGAACACGGTTCTGTATCTCAATGTAATAAAACAAATACTTATCTTTTAGCGTACGCAGGAGTAACTTCCTCGTTTAAAGCGACTAATTTTCTGGACTTTATAAAACGGGTTAACAGCATAGATTTAGAGGAAATGATTTTCTCTTCCTCATCTGTTACAGATGTTACGGTTTTAATGCCTCCCTATTCAGACCGTTGTTTTGTATTAACTTTAACTGACGTTATCGACTTGAAAAATTTACTTTCAGGAGCTAAATTTTCATTACATCTTCATAGCGTGCTTTGCGAATGCCTTAAACCTCAGGTATTTCATATTTAGATTAAATCTGTATTAGATTTTAAGAATCACTTTTGTTACTAATTGCTGTTAAAATCGTAAATTAGCATAACAACATACTTGATTATGAAAGATCTTCTCAGATTAAGGACTTCTCTTTCAGAAGAAATTGAAAACCTTTTAAACGAACAAATAAAAACCGAAGCATATTCTTCTGCAGTATATTTATCTATGGCGTCTTATTGCAATCGCAATGGATTTGATAACAGTGCAGGCTATTTAGAAAAGCAATCTAATGAAGAGCGTGGTCACATGCTCAAAATTTTCAAATACATAAACGACCTGGGTGGCAGAGCTATCTCTCCTGAAGTTATTAATATCCCTCAAGAATTTGATTCCTTCAAAGGTGTATTTGAACTAGCGCTGCAACAAGAAATAAAAGTAACAGGTCAATTTAATCGCATAGCAGATCAATGTCTGAAGTTGAAAGACTTTACAACATTCGAATTTGTTCAATGGTTCTTAAAAGAACAGATTGAAGAAGAATATGTAGCCCGCAGAATACTTGAACTATTTGATGTGATTGGCGAAGATGGAACCGGTCGCTGGCAAATTGATAAGCAAATCCCTAAAGTAAGCTACGGCGATACAGGAGAAGAATAAAGCCTCAGTTAGAGCTTAAAAGGCTGTCAGAAATCCAGACATTGCGTTGCAAATATGGATTTTGACAGCCTTTAATTTTTTGTGCTTTTTTGAAACCTTTTGGATTAGAAAGACTTTATTAATAAACACTCTAAATCCTATAAACATGACAAATAATTCAAAATTGCCTGCTCTATTACTTGCTGGAGTAGCTATAGGCGCGGCCGCCTGGTATCTTTTCGGAACTGAAGAAGGAAAAAAAACGACTGATTCTTTAGCGGAAAAATTAAAAGACATCAGCGATTCGGTCAAAGTTAAAGCAAACGAAACAATTGCCAGCGTTAAGGACAAGGCAAACAGCATATAATTCCTGTAATTTTTGTGTAGAAAGAGGCCGGATTTATCCGGTCTTTTTCGTTTTGTCACAAATCAGATCCTGATTCTGATTTGAAATTTATTTTTCCTAAATCGCATTCATGTTTGTTGCTCTAACCATAATCAGGTATTCAAAAATAAAAATCCCTTTTGCCGTTCTGGCGATGGCTATTCATCGTATTCCCCTGTCGCTGAATAAAAAATGCAGTTTTTGGAAATTACTTGGAAGCGGGAAAAATGGAACTTTTGACCAACAAGCGGATTTTCAGCAATGGGGCCTTCTAACTGTTTGGGATTCTGAAGAATCTTTCACTGCCTTTTATAAGAAATCGTTCGTTTCTGCCTGGTGGAGAACATTTGCCACAGAAACCTATACCATCTTGTGCATGCCGCTTACAAGCCACGGACTATGGGATGGCCGGGAACCCTTTGGAAAAGCGAACAATTCTGCGTACAATGGACCGGTAGCTGTTTTAACCCGCGCTACAATCCGGTTTAACCGCTTAAAAAACTTTTGGTGTAATGTTGACAAAGTAGCAACGTTGATGCTGAATTCAAAAGGCTATATTACGTCGTTTGGTGTAGGTGAAGCACCATTTTACCGGCAAGCTACGTTTTCTGTGTGGCAGAGTCTGGATGATGTGAAAGCCTTTGCGTATCAGTCTGAAGAACATAAAGAAGTGATAAAAAAAACACGGAATGAAAACTGGTATAGTGAAGAATTATTTGCCAGATTTAAACCGATCGCTAGCTTTGGAACATTAAAGGGCAGTGATCCTTTAGAACAGATTTTTAAATGTACGGATGAGAGTAGTAGCCGAATTACCACGCGATGATTGTAAGATCACCATATTTTCTATGAATATGAAATACATTGTAAAGTTTGAGCAGGGTGTGCTCGAACAAACTTACAAACTATCGGAAATTGACCTTTTAGACGGAGCAAACAGTGTTTTTGAAATTCTTGATGAGCAATTTATAGCCACCGTAGTAGAGCGGTTTAAAATAATGGCTTTAGATTTCAAAGCAGCTTATCAGCGTCACGAATATTAGTTACCTTTGTATTCACAGGTTGTTCTATCGCTGTTCTCTATTTGGAGAATGGAGGAAAGTCCGGGCAACACAGAGCATCTCGCTTCCTAACGGGAAGGATTCCGATTTATCGGAAGACGGAAAGTGCCACAGAAAATAAACTACCCTGGTGCAAATCGGGGAAAAGGTGAAAACGTGAGGTAAGAGCTCACGGCTTTGTATGGCGACATGCATCGCGGTAAACCCCGGGAGTTGAAAGGCCAAATAAGTCCCGAACCAGGAGTTGCTCGCTCCTTAAAGATGAAAATCTTTTGTCGGGATGGGTAGGCCGTTAGATTGTGCCAGCAATGGTACAACCAGATAAATGATAGAAACCGTTTACGGAACAGAACCCGGCTTACAGGCCTGTGAAACTTATTAAGCTCTTCCCTCAGGGAAGGGCTTTCTTTTTGTAATTCTCAAACGCAGCAAGCTCAAAATATTTTTTCCCAAACTGTATATATTTGTATACAATAAGCAAACAATTATGCTGACATTGCGTTTGAAAGCTTAAGAATCATTATGGCAAAAATTCTAATTGTTGACGACGAACGCGCTATTCGCAACACGCTGCGAGAAATACTTGAGTACGAAGATTATGAAGTTGAAGATGTAGATAATGGGATTGAAGGACTGGACCGGATAAAAAAAGACAATTACGATCTGGTTCTTTGTGATATCAAAATGAATAAAATGGATGGAATGGAAGTGCTTTCTGAAGCACTCGCCGTTAAACCCGACATCCCTTTCATTATGATCTCCGGTCATGGAACCATCGAAACCGCAGTCGAAGCCAGTAAAAAAGGAGCTTACGATTTCATTTCAAAACCACCTGATCTAAACAGACTATTAATTACCGTGCGAAACGCCCTTGAAAGAGGGAACCTTGTAACCGAGGCTAAAGTTTTAAAAAGGAAAGTAAGCAAGGTCAGAGAGATGCTCGGTGATTCGCCGGCCATCAGAAAAATTAAAGATACGATCGACAGGGTTGCCCCCACGGATGCGAGGGTTTTAATTACCGGAGCAAATGGTAGCGGGAAAGAGCTGGTAGCCCGCTGGCTTCATGAAAAATCGCATAGGTCAAATGGCCCCATTATCGAAGTAAATTGTGCTGCTATACCTTCCGAATTAATAGAAAGCGAATTATTTGGTCACGAGAAGGGTTCATTCACCTCGGCCGTTAAACAACGGATAGGCAAGTTCGAACAAGCAAACGGGGGCACGTTATTTCTGGATGAAATTGGCGACATGAGCCTTTCTGCTCAGGCCAAAGTGCTACGTGCCTTGCAGGAAAACAAAATAACACGAGTTGGCGGAGAAAAAGAAATTGATGTTGATGTGCGTGTTGTTGCGGCTACCAATAAAGATCTGTTAAAAGAAATTGAAGAAGGAAACTTTAGGATGGACTTGTTTCATCGCCTAAGTGTAATTCTGATTCACGTACCTTCTTTAGCCGAGCGGAAGGACGATATTCCACTAATTGCTGGAAACTTTTGCGAAGAAATTTGCAATGAGTACGGAATGCCGACCAAGAAGTTTAGTGAAGGAGCTATGGAAACGTTGAAAGCCCTTCCATGGACGGGAAATATCCGCGAGCTGCGAAACATGGTTGAGAGGTTGATCATCCTGAGTGATAAAGTAATTACTGAGAGTGATGTACGCACCTTTGCCAATCCTTCTGCAGCTCAGCCTGTAAGTCATGCAACAGGAACTACTCCTGCGACACAGGCTCAACCTTCAACCAATTACGATCAATTTGCCAGCTTCCAGGAATATAAAGATTATGCTGAAAAAGAGTATATCAAATATAAGCTTGAGAAAAACAACTGGAACGTGTCTAAAACTGCTGATGATATTGACATTCAACGGAGTCACCTGTACAGTAAAATCGAAAAATACGGATTGAAAAGAAACGAGCAATAATATGGAAGGCTGTCTCATACCTGAGACAGCCTTCCATATTAAATTAAAAGCTCCTGCACAAGCTTGGGAACACCCGTCCCGGCCGTTTCCCTTATGATTTTCAAATCATGAATGCCTCCAACCGGAGCTGTATGGGGGTCAATTATAATTTTAGGAGAAGAATAAGGTACATAATCTATCAAACTTGCGGCAGGGTAAACTGCCAAAGATGTACCGATAATTACAAAAATATCTGCTTGCGATGCAATTTGAATAGCGTTTTCGATCATAGGCACTGCCTCGCCGAACCATACAACATGCGGACGGAGCTGCGACCCTAATTCACAGGTCTCTCCCATCTTCAGTTCCCAGCCTTCAATATCGTAAACTAAATCTGCATTGATACTCGATTGTGATTTAGTGATTACACCATGCAGATGAATCACATTTTTGGAACCTGCGCGTTCATGGAGGTTATCTACGTTTTGAGTGATGATAATGACATCATACTTATCTTCAAGCTGAGTTAACGCATAATGAGCTGCATTAGGTTTAGCTTCAAGCACACTCTTTCGACGCATATTATAAAAATCCTGCACTAAAGCCGGGTTACGCTCCCAGGCTTCGGGGGTGGCAACATCGTAAACGTCATATCCCTCCCAAAGCCCATCCGAATCGCGAAAAGTTTGCAGACCGCTCTCCGCCGAAATGCCTGCACCGGTTAATATTACTAGCTTAGATCTCATAAACAAGTATAAATGAATTTTCTATATAATTCTCGTCAACAATTATTGAGGCTTTGATGTTTAGGTATTTATGGAAGAAGAGGAACCATTGGGAAAAACTTTTAAAAAAGATCCGGCTTTCTTCATTGAAGCTGCGATTGACGAAAGAGGTCCACAAATGCTGAAAGTTGTTCCCTCGTATCATCAATATTTGGTATACGAAGATGATAACATGATTACCTGTGTTCAATTAAACGATGACAACGAGTGGGAGCAAATTGACGGGCCTTTTACGAACGGAGTGGTCTCCATTATCGGAAGGGAAATAATGCGGTTTAAACAGCAAAAACTTAATAATTAAAAATTATCAGGTTTTTAATAACTTGCTGGATGAAAACTAATCAATCCGGAAGAAGATCATTCTTAACGAAAGTTGCTCTTGGTGGTTTAGCAACTTTAACCATTCCCGAAATAGCCTTATCTGCAATAGCAGAGCAAAAATCAAAAAAAATAACGCTTAAAACCGATGATGTTGTCTTGTTTCAGGGCGACTCTATTACCGATGCAGGGCGCGTACGAACCGACACAAATGCGAACTCGCAAAAAGCCATGGGCGGCGGATATTCCTTTCTAGCTACAGCCGAATTACTGAATAACAATCCTTCAAAAAACCTTCGGTTTTATAACCGCGGTATAAGCGGAAATAAGGTATATCAATTGGCAGAACGCTGGGACGCGGATGCCATCGATTTGAAACCAGATGTTCTAAGTATCCTGATCGGTGTTAACGATTATTGGCATTTACTGAAAAGCGGATACAAAGGAACTTTAGAAATTTACAGAAACGATTACCGGGCATTACTTCAGCGTACAAAAGAAAAATTGCCGGATGTAAAGCTTATTATCGCAGAGCCTTTCGCAATACTAGGGTCAGCGGTTGACAACAAGTGGTTTCCGGCCTTTGGAGAATATCAGAATGCTGCGCACGAGCTGGCAAATGAATTTGATGCTGCATTCATCCCTTACCAAAAAATCTTCGACAAAGCCTTAAAAACTGCTCCCGGATCTTATTGGGCTCCTGATGGTGTGCATCCAAGTATAGCTGGCGCAGAACTGATGGCCCAGGCATGGCTGAATGTAATAAAAGGATAAAAATTTGAGGAGAGCGGATATACTAATGCCTACATAAATTCCCAGGCACTTTTGTATCCGCTTTTTTGCTCCGCATAAGCTATCAGATCTGCATAGAATGACAGGCGGGAAAGTGTGGCACTGTCGCCGATTATAACTAATTTCTTGCGGGCACGGGTCATTGCTACGTTCATCCGGCGGATGTCGGAGAGAAATCCAATACTTCCTTCCGGATTACTGCGTGTCAGGCTGATATAAACCACGTCCCGTTCCTGTCCCTGAAAACTATCAATGGTATTCACCGATATTTTATCAGCGTGTTGCATTAATACTGGAGAGTTGACCAACAGATCTTTGAGCACGTTGATCTGTTCTTTGTAAGGAGAAATGACAGCGATACCCGGAAACCCATTTAGCGTTTCGCTAGCCTTTAATGTATCTACATAGTTGCTCAAATGTTTCATTAAAAACACTGCTTCGTCAGGATTAGTGGAACTTGCTCCTTCAAGTTTCTCGTCGAAACCACAACCTGCTGTATCGATAAAATTCAGCGAAATATCCCCCGAAAACATCAGATGGTTAGCCACACTAGCGTGTGCCTGAAGCTTATTTTGGTAAAACACCTGCGATGAATAACCCATTATATCGCTATGCATGCGGTATTGCTCCTGAAGAAGAACCACGGATTCAGGGTGCAGATCAGCGCATTTTTCGAGCAAAGTCACATTTAAGCCCTTGCTTGCAGCCTGATCGGATTTTATCGTAGGTGATAACTGAAAATGATCTCCGGCAAGGATTACTTTTTGAGCTTTAAGAATTGGGATCCAACAGGCGGGTTCAAGGGCCTGCGCAGCCTCGTCAATAACCAGGGTATGGTAGTTTAATTCACGAACCGTATAATGGTTGGAACCTACCAGCGTGGCAGTGATTACTTCCGCCTTAGCTAAAAGATCATCCTGAATATATTGCTCAGTATTACCCACCTCTTTCATTATTTTATGGGCCTCATCGAACAGGGCTTTACGCTGCTCCCGTTCGGCCCTGCCGAAGTTCCGTTTATACTTGTGAGCCATATTTCGAAACTCGTTGGCTTGCTTTCTCAAGCCCTTGATTTCTTTCATGCTGCTATGTTCAGACATTTTACTATCCAGCGTAAGCGACATCAATTTATCAGATACCCGGGCCGGATTTCCAACCCTAAGCACATTCAACCCTTCGTCAGCAAGCTTCTCTGTTAATAAATCTACCGCAGTATTGCTGGGCGCCACAACCAAAATCCGTTTCCCATCCTGTTTAAATAAAGCTTTAATTGCCTGAACCAGGGTGGTTGTTTTACCGGTTCCTGGCGGACCATGCACAATTGCAAGTTCGCGTGCCGACAGAATATTGTTGAGGCTTTCTTGCTGGGATACATTCAGTCCGGAAACATTGAAAGATGGAATATCGCTCCTAAAAGATGGCTTTTGCTCGCCGGTTAGAATTTTTATCAGTTGCCCCTCCTGTGTGTTTTCCTTCCGTTTGGCGGCTTCTTTAACAGCGCTCTGCATCTCATCGTAGGTGTTGTTATCAAACAGGACTTCAACTCCAAGTTTTCCATCGCTTGCCCAATCCGGAAGTTCTTCTGTGCGCAAAGTGATTTTCAAACGGTTGCCTGTCTGAAAAGTAACAACTCCTTCTACCCTATCATTCTTGGGATCATGATTAGAAAAAAGCACAGCGGAAGCACCAAAACGAAGCTGATGTGCTACATCCTGATGCGTGGTTCGCTCAACTTCAACCGTAAGATAGTCGCCCCTACTCATTTCGGTGTTCCGGATAGCGATCGGATACCAGGTTAAACCTGCACTACGCCGGTCGGCAATTGAAGTGGATTGTGTTAATTGCTGATAAGAACGAAGATCTGCTTCCCGTTCAATGTGAAGAAGATCTAAAAGTTTCTGAAAATATGGTGACAAGTTTTTCTTTTTTATTAAGGAGTTTTGCCCGGAAAGGGACTTATTTGGATTGGTAAGCTTTCAATGCTTTACTAAACGCTTCGGCTATTTGTTTGTAATTATCTTTGCTGGTTAAAAACGCCAGATCTTCTTCGTTGGTCAGATAACCAAGCTCTATTAAAATAGCTGCCGATTGGTTTTGGGTCAAAACAGCCAGTTGTTTCTCTTTAATTCCTCTCGAACTAATTCCCTCAAGAGCCGACAGTTGTATTTGAAATATAGACGCTAAGGCCTTACTCCTGGTCTTTAACTCATTGTTGTTCTGAGTATTTTTTCCTGTATATATTTCCATGCCTTTTATCATTGACCGAACACTCGGCCCGATGGTATCAGCAACACTATTGGCATGCAGCGATATAAAAACATCTCCGCTTACTGCAGCTCTGTCTGAAAGAGAAATAAACTCATCCGATTCACGAGTCATTATAACTTCAAAGCCGCTCTTGTTAAGGTGATCTTTTATTTCTTTAGCAATATTCAGTACGATGTCTTTCTCATAAAAACCATTCGCACGGGTTACGCTGTCTTTACCGCCATGACCGGGATCGAGTACAACCCTGAACGCTTTAGATATCCCGGTTGGTTTGCTTTGCTGATTTTGTAAGCTTTGAGCCAAAACTGTATTTAACATCAAAAACAGGATAAACCCTGCAGAAAAATACGTTCGAATTAAATTCATATTATGATAAAAAACCTTTAACGACGTTTATCGGGCAAAAGTACATAATAATAAAGCCTCGGTTAGGAGGCTTTATTATTTAAAATTTATTTGAGCATCAAGACTTTATCCCAACTCTCGACTTAGTATTTTTTCGCAAAATCACTGCAGTTGCAATAACGGCAGATGTAACTAAAACACCAACTGCAACATTTTTCACAAAATTCTCCCTGTTATATTTCCATTCCGCAGTCCATCCGCGCTCGGCGAAAAAATTGGGAACATGCCCTTTTTTCAAATCATCGAGTATACCTTCAAATACATTGATCCTATCAGCAAGCATCAAGGGCAACCAATGGCCATAGCTGGACTCACTGTATTTAAAGGCATACCTGCGGATTTTGCCGCTTAAGCCTGATGGAGGGACAGAGTTTCCAAAAACCGCAGTAATATTTGGACGCTCGTTAGAATGAAGAATTTCAACATCCGGGGCTTGCTGTGGTGGCCGTTCCCAGCTATATCCTTCATGTTCTTCATTTGTCCGCTTTTTCATTGGATAGGTAGGATCGTTTTCCGGATTAGCGTCGGAACCCCAGCCCTTTATATTCGTGTGATCCGTCTCTGGTATGTTTTTAAAATCTGAACTGTCTTTCATAATGTAGTTTTTTAGGCTCTCGCCGATGGTGGAATTAGAACTGCTTTTATACAATTATCGCGCTTAGCGGAAAAGATATGATATCCTTCCGCCACTTCTTCCAGCGGAATACGATGTGTAATTATCTCTTTTGGATTTAAATGACCTTTCTGAATATGCTCAATCAATCTGGGAACCAAGCGCTTCACCGATGCCTGATTGGCCCGGATTGTTATCCCCTTATTTACCACATTTCCTATCGGGATCAAGGTATCAATCGGCCCATAAACTCCTACTATAGAAACAATCCCGCCTTTTTTTACCGAGTTTATTGCCCAATGCAGCGCTGTTGCTGATCCGCCCTGAAGCGCCATTTTACGACCCAGTATAGTTTGCATACCGCTCCCGGCCGCTTCAGCCCCTACCGCATCAATACAAACATCGGCACCCAAAGAATCCGTAATCTTTTTTATAAAAACTACAGGATCTTCTAAAGATTTAAAATTATACACTTCGCATTGTGCATACTTTTGGACAAACTCCAAACGGTAATCCAGGTGATCTATCACAATGACCCTGCCCGCTCCGAACAGCCATGCACATTTTGCTGCCATAATACCGATTGGCCCGGCACCAAAAACTACTACTGTGTCCCCCGTCTGAATGCCGCCCATCTCTGCCGCCTGGTAACCGGTAGGTACAACATCCGTTAACAGAACGGCGTCATCCGGATCCATCCATTCAGGTATAATAGTAGGGCCAACATCGGCGTACGGAACACGTACATATTCTGCCTGTCCGCCATCGTACCCACCTGCGGTATGCGAATAGCCAAATATTCCTCCAACTGCTGTCGCCTCAGGATTTGATTCGTGACAATTGCCATAAAGCTCCTGCTTGCAGAATGCACATTTACCACAGGAGATATTAAAAGGCACCATTACATTATCCCCTACTTTTAATTTTTCGACCGACGAGCCTATTTCTTCCACAACGCCAATAAACTCATGACCGAAGGTCGATCCTACCCGGGTATCGGGAACCAGGCCATGGTACAAATGCAGGTCCGAACCGCAAATACATGAGCGGGTCACCCGCACGATCGCATCATTTGGGTGAAGTATTTTCGGATACGGTTTTTGATCAATGCGTACCCTGAATGGCCCGCGAAAATTCATTGCTAGCATAAAAGTTCCTTTCTTTAAGATGAGACATGTTTTTCAATTATAGATTGTACTAATTACTAAGCTTCTTTAGGACGGAAAGTTTTAAAATATAAGGGATGATTCAAGAAGATACAATTCAACCCTCTTTTAATTTTTATTTGCACAATCCAATTATATTGACTTACTTTGAAATACAAAGTTCTTTTAAATGCAAGAAAAAGATATTTACACGGAATTGAGCTCAATCAGAAATCTGATGGAGCGGTCGACCAAATTTATTTCCTTAAGTGGCCTTTCAGGAATTTTGGCGGGTATTTATGCCCTTATAGGTGCCTTTGTAGGGTATAAAATCGTTTATCCTGAAAATGGTGGATTGCGGTACAGAGAGTATTTCATCAACGACGGCACGGTTTTATGGAAGCTATCTCTTGTAGCCATCGTTGTATTGGTTTTATCGATACTTACAGGAATCTGGCTTACTATTCGACAGGCACGAAAAAAAAGAGAGAACTTTTGGAATCCGGTAAGTAGACGATTGGTAATGAATATGTCGATCCCTTTAGTTACAGGAGGACTTTTTATTTTGATTTTATTGTTACGAGGTCATTACGGTATCATAGCGTCTGCGTGTTTGATATTTTACGGACTGGCACTCGTGGCAGCAAGTCATTATACCTTTACAGATGTAAAATGGCTTGGCTTATGTGAAATTATATTGGGTTTACTTGCTGCCCTCCTTCCGGGCTTTGGTATAGTGTTCTGGGTGATCGGTTTCGGTCTTCTCCATATTTTGTACGGATCTATCATGCATTTTAGATATAATCAGTGAAGAACGTATTAGAACAGTTCGATAAAGCTTTTGAAAACCGTATTCGCCTTCAAATTATGAGCGTATTGGTTGCCAATGAGAATTATGATTTTAACTCTCTGAAAGAACTTTTGAATGTGACGGACGGAAATCTTGCATCTCATTTAAAGGCTCTGGAAAAAGAAGAATACATCCTGGTGAACAAAAGCTTTGTGGGTCGCAAACCCAATACCCAGTACTCGGCTTCAGCAAAAGGCAGGGAAGCTTTTAAGAACCACCTTGAAGCTCTCGAAAATTTAATCAAACAACAGAAAACTTAATATTTTTTTATTCAATTACTTTGAATTTCAAAGTACTTTTAAATAAACAAAACAACATGGAAACAGAAAAAAATGGATTAATAGCATGGTTCGGAGAATCTGTATTAATCAAACTAGCTCTTATCGGAATCCTAACATTACTTTTGCTTATTCCCGCCAGCTGGATACAGGATCTTATATTAGAACGACAGGCAAGGCAAGATGAGGTAATAAAGGAAATATCCGATAAATGGTCTGGAAGTCAGCTGGTGGAAGGCCCGGTGATGGTACTTCCTTACAAAACACTCGTTAAACAAAAGGATGCGATGGGCAAGATCTCTTACCGGGAAGTCTTAACAAACATTTACATTCTTCCGGAAACGTTAAACATCATCAGTAAGGTTGAACCTGAAGTCCTTCATCGGGGAATTTTTGATGCTGTGGTCTATAATACGAAGCTTCGTATAAACGGAAAATTCAGTCCGCTTGAATTAAAGAAGTCTGGCATTGACCCAGGTATGATTTTGTGGGACAAAGTAAAATTAGACATTGGCGTAAGCGATCTAAAAGGGCTTAAAAACAATCCTTCCATAAAATTGGGGAATGCGGTTTATGATGTCGAGCCAGACTTTAGTTCCTTAAAACTCTTCAAAAACAATCTGATAATTTTACCCGACCTAAGTCAGGGGCGAAACACCGCCCTAAACTTTAGCTTCGATCTGGATCTACGGGGAAGCAGCGATCTGAACTTTACGCATTTGGGTAAAACAACAACAGTTAAAATAGAAGGGAAATGGAATAATCCAAGCTTTACAGGGCGTTATCTGCCCGAAGATCGCAAAATTACAAAGGACAGCTTTACCGCGACCTGGAAAATGCCATACTTTAACAGGCCTTTCCCGCAACAATGGGTCGAAGAGAATGCAGTGATGCACACCGGAGTTGTGAATACAGCAGGCAATGATGCCTCGTTTGGTGTAAAATTCATCTTGCCGGTAGATCAGTACCAAAAAACAATGCGCTCGGCTAAGTATGCAATCTTGATTATTCTCCTGACTTTTATTTCGCTTTTCTTCACAGAACTTCTAAACAAGCGAAAAGTCCATCTTCTGCAATATGTTCTCATTGGCGCCGCTATGACTATTTATTATACATTGTTGTTATCCTTTAGCGAGCGGGTCGGATTTAATATTGCTTATCTTATTTCCTCCGTCGCTACAGTCGCTCTGATTGGAATATTTATCGCTTCTCTGTTGAAAAACAGGAAACCGGCTATTGTTTTCGCGGGTATTCTGAGCATTTTTTACAGCTTTATTTTTGTCATCATCCAATTACAGGATTTGGCCTTACTATTTGGAAGTGTGGGACTGTTCATTATAGTTGCGGTAATGATGTATTTATCGGCAAAAATCGAATGGGGAAAGAACACACCGATCGCAGAGTCAGCCTAATAAACGTAATAGAAGCAGTAAACTTTTTACTGCTTCTATTTAATTCCTGGTAATCCACATACAATATGTTCAAACTCCACAGAAATTATCTCATGGTCGCGATGTTCTTATTACTCGTCGAAGTATTTATTGCCCTGTTTACAAACGATGAAATCATTCGTCCTTACGGCGGAGACCTGCTTGTAGTGATCCTACTCTACTGTCTGATAAAAAGCGTCATCAATTTGCCGGTAACCCCTACAGCGTTAGCCGTCCTGCTGTTTTCATATTTGGTTGAAACCCTGCAGTTTTTTAATGTGGTTAATCACATTGGCTTAGCCAACTCAAAAATTGCTAATATTTTAATAGGAAATTCATTTTCGTGGTTTGATATTTTGGCATATACATTGGGTATTTTACTGGTATTTGGCATTGAAAAATTAAAATTTTCAAGAGCAAAAATCCCGCAAGAAAATAATGTATGGCTTTTTTTGTAGATAAGGATTCAATAGTCAGAAAGATTTGGGGCAAAGGAGATACTATACTCTTCATATTTGCCGGAGCTTCTGCTGAGTTTGCATTAAACAAAGCTGTCGACTGGCTATATTTTACCGGTCGTCTTCCGGCAGATCCGCTGGGACGATTATTTTCCACTGTGGCTTACGCTAGACAGATTGTATTTTCCGAATATAATGATGCCATTCAGGCAATTGATAAAATCAATGCAATACATAAGAATGTCGAAACAAGACGTAGGAGCGCAATCCCTGATTGGGCTTATCGCGACGTTCTTTTTATGTTGATCGACTATTCTATCAGATCTTTTGAAGTACTCGAAAGAAAACTTACTGAAGATGAAAAAATTGAGGTATTTGACGTATTTTTTCGCGTCGGTCAGCGAATGAATATTACAGGGTTACCGACAAATTATGATGAATGGCTCGCTATGCGTAAAGAGCACATGGAAAGCGACCTTATTTACAGCAAGTTCACCGGTGACCTTTACAAACAATATCGGCGCCACCTTGGAATAATAAGGTATAATTTATTAATACAAGCCCAGATTTTGATTGTACCCGCCAGAGTAAATGTGTTACTTTCCTTAGGGAAAATCCCGCTACTTCGTCCGGTATTAAAAGCTTATAAATTTGCACGCAACTTCAAGCTTGAAGGACTTCTGAGAGACGCTATTCTCCCTGCTGAATATAAAAAGCAGATTGCCGACCTTGATATCAAATCAGCCGAAAGGCACTAATTACCTCAGCGGAATACTTGAAAGTGTTATTCTGTAATTATCGGTCTCCGCGTGCGGGATTTGCTGGTTATCGCTGCAATAATAGGCGGAACTGTGGTAACCAGGGTGATAATTAAAATCACAATACTAAAGTTATCCTTAATTACAGGAATATTGCCAATGAAGTATCCCAGAAATACCAGGCTGAGCACCCATAACAAAGCGCCTAAAACATTATACATGGAAAACAATCCAAAACGCATTTGTCCTACCCCGGCTACAAAAGGAACGAAGGTGCGTAAAACGGGAAAAAACCGGCTGAAGATCACCGCTTTTCCTCCATGCTTTCTAAAAAAAACCTTTGTTTTTGTATAATACTCAAGTTTTAAAATTTTATTGTCAGGCTTAAAGATCTTCGATCCACTTAAACTTCCTATTAAATAGTTTAAAAAATTGCCTGATATAGCCGCAATGAATAAGATCAAAGCAAGAAGGTAAATATTTAGTCCTGTTCCGCCTGCTGCGACCAAAGCTCCTGCAGCAAACAACAAAGGATCACCGGGAAGAAATGGAGTTACTACCAGTCCCGTTTCAGCAAAAATTATCAAAAAAAGAATGAGGTATGTCCATACACGATAGTTCGTAATTATCTCACTTAAGTGCGAATCAATATGAAGTAAAAAGTCGAGTAGATTTGTAATGATTTCCATATAAAGAGGCGAAAATAGCATATCCCGATCACATGTTCTTCTCTTTTATGGAAAATGACTGAAGCCTGTTGGTGTTAATTCACTGCCCGGTTTGCACTCGACTTATCTTTCCGAGCAAACAGAAATGCTACAATTCAAATAATGGGAGGACTAGGATTATGGATATTTAGCGAAAAAAAATCAGATGCAGGCAACCTCCTTCCAAACTAAACGTACCTGCTAATAAACTACGTATATGAAACCTATCTTAAAAAAGCAAACTTTTACTGCCATCGCAGTACCTCTTGTTATCTTCCTGTCGTTCTCTGCCTGTAAAAAGGACAGAGATCCAGTTGATAATACAAAAAAAGTGA
>CBIHLM010000078.1:0-17786 GCA_966210515.1 uncultured Pedobacter sp. | reverse complement strand
GTGGGAAATTATAGCGTGATGTTCTTAGAAATGGGCCTTGTAATTACTTGCCGATACAGAACTTAGAAAAAATATTTTCTAGTAAGTCATCGGTCGTAACTGTTCCTGTTATCTCACCTAAGTAATAAAGTGCCTGTTTAATATCCATCGCCAGAAAATCCGAAGTAACAGGATTATCAATTCCCTGAAGCACCCGCTCTAAAGCCTCCTGTGTTTTTCCCAAAGCTTCCACATGACGGATATTGGTAACCAACACATCATCGGTACTTAAATTATGGAGGTTCACTTTGCGCAGCACTTCCTGCTTTAACTCGTCGATACCTTCCTTATTTTTCGCGGAGATGAAGTTAGGGTTAAGGTGACTGAGTTCCTGCTGCTCCTGCGGACTTAGCAGATCAGATTTATTAACTACTGCAACAAAGGGAATATGAAGAGCGGCTGTTTCTTCAAGCTGCATCTGAATTTGCTGGAACTTCTGCAATGGATCAACTAAATAGATGATCAATTTAGCCTGACGCATCTTTTCGTGCGTGCGCTCCACTCCTATCGCTTCTATAACATCCTCTGTATGGCGCAATCCCGCCGTGTCGATAAAGCGAAAGTTTATCCCACCGATATGCATCTCATCTTCGATGGTATCGCGGGTGGTTCCGGCTATTTCAGAAACGATAGCCCGTTCCTCGTTCAGCAGAGCGTTTAGCAGGGTTGATTTTCCCACATTAGGTTTACCTGCGATCACTACCGGAACACCGTTCTTGATCACGTTACCTTGCTCAAACGACTGAATCAGGCGACTCAATACGGTGTTTATTTTAAGTATCAATTGTCTAAGCTGATCGCGATTCGCAAATTCCACGTCTTCTTCAGAGAAATCAAGCTCCAGCTCGATCATAGACGCGAAATGAATAAGCTGCTCACGCAGATTCTTTAGCTCGTTGGAAAAGCCACCACGCATTTGCTGTAAAGCCACCTGATGCGCCGCCTTCGAATTAGAAGCAATCAAATCCGCAACGGCCTCTGCCTGCGATAGATCTAAGCCTCCATTTAAAAAAGCCCTTAAGGTGAATTCCCCTGGCTTTGCCGCGCGGGCGCCCTTACGTATAAAAAGCTTGATGATACTTTCTATGATGTATGGAGAACCATGGGTTGAAATCTCGACCACGTTTTCTTTAGTGTACGAGTGCGGAGCTATGAACAATGAAACCAGTACCTCATCGAGAATAGTTTCGCCGTCGCGGATAGTTCCGAAATGAATAGTATGAGTAGGCTGCTTGCTCAGATCTTTCCCTTTAAACACCGAATTTGTTAAATCAATGGCCTGCGGACCGGAAAGTCGGATAACAGCAATAGCTCCGCTACCCGCCGGGGTGGCCAGGGCGACGATTGTTTCGGGTTGATATGGTGTGGGTGTATTCGCTTGCTCCAACATAGTGCAAAGGTCGATATATTATTTTGATGATAAAATTCTAATACTAATTGGCCTGTACCTTATCCGGCTAAATTGAAAAAACAAAAACTAGCGCGCTGCTAATTAGTTAAAGCTTAAGTTGGATTCAACCCGCCATGTCTGGGAAGAAGATGTAAAAGATTAGGCTATCACTTTATTTCGTAGAATTATGCGCACCGCAGTTTATATCGTTGCCTTCATTATCATATCAATAGCGATCGCCTTTACTATTCGAGCAACAAATATTTCTGATTTTTTGACCAAAAGAATAAAAAACGACAATAAAAAGGCGACAAAAACTAATGAGGGTAAGTTACCCGATGACCTGGACATTGCAGAGAAATGGGAGCTTCCGCAGGTGTTAGAGGAAATTTCGGCCATAAGCTACATTGGCGAGAATCGATTTGCCTGTATTCAGGATGAAGCTGGTACAATTTTTATTTACAACACAGCCTCAGGAAAAATCGAAAAAGAGATCCCCTTTGCGGACCAGGGTGATTATGAAGGTTTGGCTGTGGTTGGACAGGACGCGTACGTATTAAGGGCAGACGGACAGATCTTTCAGGTTAGGAATTATAGCAGCTCCAACCCGTCCACGATAGAATACAAGACTCATTTAACTTCCAAACACGACCCGGAAGGGATGTGTTATGACCCCAAAAAAAATCGGCTTTTAGTGGCAATAAAAGGCTCAGAGCCGGACAGTGACGATTTTAAGGGAATTTACAGCTTTGATTTAAAGAAGTTAGTGATGGCGGAGCAACCCGTCTTGAGGATTAACCTGAAAGACAAGATCTTCGAAAACATAGAAGGAAAGAAAAAAGGCTCGGTTATGCGGCCGTCTGAAATTGCCATCCATCCCGAAACCGGCGATATTTATATCACAGAAGGCACTAAGCCTAAACTTTTAGTAATGGATAGTACCGGAAAGATTAAAACGTTAAAACAATTGAAAAATTCCGACTTTAATCAGCCCGAAGGGATAAGTTTCAGCCCTCAAGGTACCATGTACATATCTAACGAAGGAAGCAAAAATCCAGGAAATATATTGGAGCTGAAGGGCATGTGAAAATAGCCGATCTGACCGCTTAAAAATAACGGAGGCTTGGTGAAAACCTGTTTAAGTACGTCCTCCTGAATTAAATTCAGGGCGACGTACCGCATATTAACTTGACATAGCCTCATGTCAACTGAGTTTATTCGGCATCCCTAAAAACCCGGCTCATCAGCACTCGGACCATAACTTCCCGGGATTGGCACATTCAGTAAGCGGAGATATACTCCAAGTTGTGCCCTGTGATGTATAGTTTGACTCAGTGCGTGACGAATCACTTCACCTTTGGTCATCACACTTAAAACCTGTTCGCCATTTCTCAAGGTCCAGCTTGGAAGTAAATCTTCTTCCTTTGCCTGCGAAAGACTGGCTCTGCCCTCTGCTAAAGATTTTTCGAAAAGACGAAGTAGATCTGCCGTAGAATTAATAACCGGCGGGTTATAAGGGCTTGCAGCAAAATCTAAACCGGAAGTATTGAGCCCCATGCTTATCCAGGATGGCAGTTCTGCAATGTGAGTAGCCAAACTGCGGATAGTCATACTTTTTTCGTGGGGTTTCCAATCATATTTATCATCCGGAACACGTTCTAACATTTTACGGGTAGTTAAAGCTTCTTGCTCAAACTCCTTTAACAGGATTTCAATTATTGACATAGTTTTTTCGTTATTGTTGCACAAAGAAAACTGGCTGCTATGACAACCCTATGTCAGCAGCTAAGTTCATTTTAATTGCAGAAAAGGGAAAGCGAAGAATTCGCTGAGCAGGTTATAAAACGATTTGGGCATGGCTAATTCCTACTAAGCAGGGGACTTGTTCGAGACTCGTTCGGACCAAGTCCACTACATAGTGGACTTAGTCCGAACATGGTACCTATTTGGTAGCTCTCATTCTGGTATGAGGTATTGCTTTTTTAGTTTCGTACATTATCTTTATACCACATCTAAGACAAACTCTACGCTATGGCCCGACAAGTTGGAACCCAAATTACTGGAACCTTTGGCAACCTGATTTACTATAAGTTCCGTGGTGGATATTATATTCGCCAGAAACCCTCAAGTGTCAGACAATCTAAGGGAACAAAGAAAGCTGCAAGCATATACGGAAAGGCCTCTGCCTTCGCTAAACAGCTGCGTATATACTTAGAGCCATTAATTCCCGCTCCCAAAAGCAAAGCCTTACGCGACCGCCTCACTCCGGCAGTATACCCTTTTTTGACTGAGGCCGACCTCAACTACCTAAATGGATTTGAGCTGCATGATCCAAAAGGTGTAGGAATAAGGCTCACGCTACAACCTGTAATCACTCGCGAACAAGATGGGACTTTAAGCTTAAGGCTGCCTGCGTTTAATCCTAAAACCCGCTTGCCGGGGACTTCTGCAACATCGCAGGTGCGTCTCAGTGTAATGGCTGCTTTCTTATGCCAGGACCCCAATGATAACATGGCTACTGAAGTGCATGACCTATTGATTCCATACGAGGATATGCTCATTGGCGAACAGACATTCATTCTGGCAAATGATGTGCCCCAGTCGTGTCTGGTAACTGTTGCATTGCGAATGCAGTTTTTAAAAAAAACGGGTTCTGCCCACGCAAGGAAGGCAGATCTGGCTTGGATTGCCGGCTGCTTGAATTGATTTCTTTTTCTATGCTCCTCATCTCATCGTTTGCAACGAGGAGAACAGGGATTGTATCGCTCCTTAAACAACCGTATTATCGTCGTCGTTGCAACGAGGATGAAGCGAGAACAGCGATTGTATCGCTCATTAAACAACCTCTACTTTTATCTGCCCGATGTCAGCAGCTAAGTTTATTATAATTTCAGAAAAAGAGAAAGCGAAGAATTGCAGACCACAAGCATCCTTGTAACACACGAAAACGGTTAAGTCTTGAAAGGTTACGTTACTGTTTCTCTGCCAAGTCGATATCAGCTTACAGCTTTGGCCTCACGTCTACTCTTGGCGTCCAGCTAAATGTTAAATCGCACATGGTCTTATTAGCGAAATCTCCAATTCATGTCTAAGGATTTAAAAGGCTATCCAGTTTAGCGTAAAATGCTTCACTTTCCCCTTCTTCTTTCAATATTATTATTCCGTCGGGATCGATAAGAATTTTAGTCGGAAACTTCTTAACCCCATAGAGGGATGATATGTCTTCCGCGTTGTTTTCCTGATTCAAAAGCTGAGTCCAGCTTAAATCAAACCTCTTAACCGAAGATCTCCATGTTGCCTCATTGTCTTTGCAGGCAACCCCTACAAACTGAACCCTGGCCTTATATTTTTCATAGTATTCCTTCATTTTTGGAAAGCCATTAATACATGGAATACACCAGCTTCCCCAAAAGTCTAATAAAACATACTTACCTCTATTGCTGTTTGTGGAAAACCCATTACCATCAAAATCTACAGCCGAAAACTCTGGAGCCTTGGTATTTTCAGCGATATCCCTTCCTCTGAGATAACTGGAATATAATTTTTTTCGCTCTTGAAAAATGTCTTTGAAAACCCCATTCAATGCCCTGGCAGTGAGCGTACTCATATATTTCCCAAAAAACTCTGGGTTGTTAGAGCTCACAAGCAGCAGAACTGAATAATCTTTATCCGGGTTTTGCTTAATAAAATCTTCAGTTTTAGCTCTTGAGCACGCCTTTATCTGCCGCATTTCTTCCATCAAAGGGCCGACTTCTTCATTTCGGCGCAACTTAAATAGTGAATCCATTTTTAGTTCCAGCTTGAAGGACTGAATATAGGTACTGAGGTTTTCTGAATGTTGTAGCGATAGTTCCCTGTTAACAGGTGCTCCGCTTAGGTTGTAGTCCAGAGAATATTTATCCAAAACTCCTGTCAGCAAGATGGTATCAGTGGGCAGTAATACAAGGCTACCTCTCTTAGACCTGGGTACATACGTTTTCTTTGCCGGTGTATTGAATGCTAAGGCACTTCGAAAGTGGAAAAAGACTAGTGTAGGCTTATTTACTTTTGCTTTGTATAAAAATTTCCCGGAGCTGACAATAACTGTATCCTCATATTTTCGGGCAGACATTGGATTAATTTCAAATATAACAGTATCTCTTCCTAAACCCGTAATATCGGCTTTTACAACAGCTTCTTGTGCCTTTAGCGACATGCAAAAAAGGAACATACATGGTAGTATAAACTTGGTCATAAATTAAAGCTTAAAACTTAATTTTAATATTTATTTATGACTACAGCAAATCTTATAAAGTACAGCTTATGTTGGTCTCTGGTTTTCACCCTTCATCGTCCTCGTTTGCTAGCGAGAACTGCGATTGTATCGCCCCTTCTGGCATAAACTTAATGTCCGACTTGAACAAAGCTTAGCTGAATTCCTGTAGTTGAAAGAAGCTTTCAACTACTACAGCAACAATGTGTCAATACGGTGCGCGTGCACCATACCATCGCAGGGAGACCATCCGAAAATAGTAAAGCGCCCATCCTGAGAAGCAACTAAAGCGATGGCGTCTCTTTGGTCGAACACGAACTGAGCAGCAGAAAGATGCCTCGTCCCGCCTATTTGAGTGGGCTGAACAATCAAAGCCTGATCGCCAACAATGGGTTCGGTAAGCATTAGTTCGTCTATATGTGTGCTGTTATAAGAGCGCTGTATTTTAGATCCGAATGCAAGCAGTTCATACTGGTCGTTGATAATCGTTGCGCCATCAATTGCTGTCAGTCCGGCTACGCTGTCTACTTCGCGGTTTAGCTCGGCCTGCCATGAACTTTGCTCCCTTATGCGGGCTTCCTGGCGGGTTAGATCTGCCAGACTTGAGAACACAGGCACCACAGGATACGAGATAGGATGTAGAATAGACTCGCGCCAGCTTTCATTTACAGAAGGAACAACCAGTAAGGTTCCGCCGCGGCCATGCGCCCGCATCGAAGTTGCCAGCTGGATCAGCACGTTTACCGAATCGTTCCATGAAGTATTATTATCAAAGCCTAATAACGAACTTAACAGTGCAGGACAATCCGGAAGTATTCCACTTTGCTCATCCACTATTTTGATCTCATCACCTTTTAGAATGGCAACGTTCACAAACTTTCCAAAACCGTGGAAACGCCGGTGCTTTACTACCAGTAAACCAGCTTCTACCATCTCAAGCACAAAACAAAATGCGGGCAACCTGCGTGTTGTACCCCAGGCGAATAAGCCGTTTTCATCTTGCCATACTCCGAGGTGTATACCTGCACGCTCGATGCCGGGTGCCAGCTTTGTCAGCACCTTTGGTTTAAGCGGGATACGCTCTTCAAACAAAAGGGGCTGACCTGCCATTTCAGGCGGAAGGTAGGCCAAAGATATCCTGGGAACATGTCCTTCTTCTTTTCGAAGGCTGGTCCAGAAACCCGCATCAATAATGCACTCAATGGTTTCGGCCGAAGGCTCGGGAGCCAGATCCTGTTCCCCGGCTTCTCGGGCATCGGCGATATGTTGTATGAAATGCTGCGCAATAGCGCCGGAAATTAATTTTGCTGCTCGATAGGTGGATTCGGAAAAAATGCCGCGGAACTTCGTATTCATTAAAAAAAGCTTGAACGTTTTAATATAGAATCATCTATAAGAAAATCCTGATCAGTAAAGCTACACGATTTATCTTTTCGTTTTTTCGGATTAAAGTAAATAAACGATTACCATCTGTAAGATCAGCGGATTATGGTAACATAACCAGAATAGGGTTTTGCCCTGCTCGGAGTGCTTATTACGTAATAATACGTTCCCGGATGCAGGATTTGCCCCTGCCAGCTTCCATCCCAGGGGGTGAAATATCCTCTTGATGTAAATACGGGCACCCCGTACCGGGTGAAAATATTGATGGTAGCGGACGGAAAACTTTCAAGATATTTAATTATCCACACATCATTAACCCCGTCTCCATTAGGTGTGAAGGTATTTGGAATCGTTATATCTTCAACGATATTAACCCGAAGACTGTCGGTCAGGACACATCCTTCGTCAGAACTTATTGTCACCGTATACAAGGTTTCCTCAATAGGCGAAGCAATAGGCGATTTCACATCATCACGGTCCAGACCTGTCGAGGGTGACCATTTATATTTGAGTTTATTACCGTCGGCTTGTATAGCCAGCGTAGTTTGTCCCCCTCTTATTATGGTCCTATCCGGACCCGCTTCCAACGTAGGGGCGAAAACATCTACATTCCGACTAAACACGTTGCTTTTACAGCCGAAGCTATTCTCTACCTGAAGTTTTACGAGGTAAGTTCCAACCTTCGGAAAGGTGTGTTCAGGATTCTGTTCTGACGAAGTTGTTCCATCACCGAAAGTCCAAAACCAGTTCGAAATAGATCCTGCGCTGGCAAGCGAAGCATCAGACAACACAATTGAATTGGACGTACAGCTAACCTCGGTCAACAAAAAGTCCGCCAGAGGCAAAGGTCGTATTGTTACGGTTTGCTCGACGGGATCGCTTAAACACCCGGTACCGTTATCAACAATCAAACGAACATTAAAGTCGCCACTGGTTGCAAATTTATGCCGCGGATATTGAAGTGTTGAACCGGTTCCGTCGCCGAAATCCCATGCCCAGCCCAATACAGGTTTGGCCGGCGTGACGGGAATGCTGGTGTCTGTAAAAACCACAGTGTCCGAAGCGCAGCTACCCGAGAAACTAAAGCTGGCTGAGGGCGGATCATATACATCGAAGATAAACTCTACCTCCTGCTCATCCTGGTAACAGACATTAGAACTGAAATACTTAGCAATAACTTTTATGGTCCGCACTCCGGCAACGTCAAAAACCCGTGTCCGGGGATAAAAATATTCGTAAAATGTCTTCCCATTGCGTTCAACCGGCGTTGCAAACGGTAAATCTTGTACAAGATCCTCTTCGGAGGGATCGAAGCTCCAGGTAAGCTTTGATGCCAATGCAGGCAACATGAGCTTAAAATCAAAATCTTCCTTCGTACACGCGTTAAGCAGCTCCTCCCGTGTGTCTTTCCTGACAGCATAAAGAGTTTGATTAGCGGCCAGATTAGTACCTGCTGAATAACCATACGACTCATGATCGCCGAATCCGTAAGCAATCGCATTAAAACCGTCATCGGCCGAAAGTGTAAAATCACCGGTGCCAAAACCATTGAGGTTTAATTTGATATACGAATACTCGGGAGCAGAAGGAATCCGCGTAAATGGAACAGAAGGAGCAGATCCATTTATCCTGAAAGTAGGGGCTGCGGCAGTCTTAATTAATATATTTAAGTACTGCTCGTCAATATCCTCTTTACTAGATGAATATACAGTAATCTTTTTTATGTTGTACTCTATGGGATTCAGGATAACCATATCAGGATCACTTACCCCCAGCCCACCCGCACATGCCTGGGAAACGGCATACTGGGCAACAGCTACAGGCTTGCTGCTTGATATTATACTTGGTACATTAGATGGAACTGCCTGATAAGTACGGGGATAAAACTCGCCCGAGTTCAACGTAGCAACCGTTGCTCCGTTGACCCTAACAACCGTGCCGTCGTCTTTGGCTAAAACTCTATAAATACTCCCGATTGTCCGTGTTTGTGTTCCTGTCGCACTTTGGGAACTGAAGGGGATAAACCCATAAGTTAAACCCCAGCTTTCGACGGGATAATTCTGTTGATATAGAGGATCCGACGAATTACCGGCGCAATTAGGCGTTCCAATCAAACTATTTGTACTTCCCGAGAAAACAGCGAAACGTTTACATGCTGAAGTAACAGGATCTGCAATTATCTCTGTACCGGTTGGATCATCCTGAGTGAGATATTGATAAACATCTCCAACGTTTCTAAGAACTACATTATTAATTACCAATCCGTTTTTCCTGAATAAAACAGTGGTGTTTGCCTCGGTAGCAATCACGGCAATAAAATTAGATCCGTTATCCCGGTTAAAAGTATTATCGTAATTCATACTGAAATACTGCTGCCCCATTGCCTCTACAGGTAATATCAGAGACGCGGCAGAGCGGGCACCGGCAAAGATATGACCATAAACTACAACCTTAGGTTTCCCCGGATCGACCAATACCCTGATAGCTCTGTTCGCCAAAACGGTCTGGCTCTCGAACTCTTCTATGTAAGCCGCATTCCTGTCTATCTGGATTTCCGTTACCGCATTTGCCAGAACATCGAATCTCTGTGAAAATCCGCCAACGGTCACCACACCTGACGATGCTTCTTTCGAAGTGATAAAAATTGAATAGGCGGCCAGACGGACGTTTCCGGAATTTGAAGACGGTACGTGGGTGGGAAACACGGCAAAGAAATCACTTCCCTCATTTGATACGCTTTGCGCATGCGCCGGGTTTGCACACACGTATAGCATCCAGATAAAGCCAATCAATGAAATACTCTTTTTGATGAACATGAGAGATTCAGGCTTATAGAAAATTTTTACCACGTTATCGCTAGTATATTAGGCTAACATTTCATAGTGTGATCGGTTTGCCCAAAATAACACTGTGTTAACGACTATTTGGAAGCGATAAATAACGAATATAAGGGTTTTACTTTATTCCGCCCTATCCCGGCTTTTTTCCGGATTATAATGCAGACCGGGAGTCAGCCAATAGAGCAAAATAACTCTGGAAAAGCGATAATTGAACGGCGAAAGGATAAAGACAACGGGAAAAATTACCATGATGTAAAGCAAAGGATCTGTAACGTTTCCGGTTATGAGATATGTTAGCAGACCCACAACAATCATCTGGATAACATTCATGCCATAACTGATAAACATTGCCACATAGAAATATCCCGGCTCTCGTTCGAACTTTAATCCGCAATGCGGACAATGATCATTCATTTTTTGAAGCTTAAATCCGTACATCGATGTAGTAAACATCTCTCCCCGTCTGCATCTCGGGCACTTTGCCTGCAATGCCGCCGAAAATTCAGACGGCACATCTTTATTATTAATCACTTTTAGAGATTTCATATTGTATTCGAACGCATCAATTAATGCTGATGTAAAATTAAGCACAATTAACTATCCTTTTTGACAGAATCAAAAAAGGTGTTAAATAGAACTGATATAAATTAGAATTCATCAGACATTTTCTTGCCAATCCTCACATGAGCAAAAGATTTCATTTTATCTTTGCCGTTTCTTATCTTCTCTTTTATGGATGACTTTATAGCCGCCAGGTCTCAAATGGCCCTTTCTCTGGGCTTTCATATTATTTTTTCCTGTATCGGGATGGTAATGCCATTTTTTATGGCAGTGGCCCATTACTACTGGCTTAAAACCAATAATGTTGTATACAAAAACATCACAAAAGCATGGAGCAAGGGAGTAGCTATTTTTTTTGCGACAGGAGCTGTATCGGGCACAGTGCTATCGTTCGAGCTTGGCTTGTTATGGCCAACCTTTATGAAGCATGCCGGTCCGATATTTGGCATGCCTTTCTCTTTAGAAGGAACCGCTTTTTTTATTGAAGCAATTGCCCTGGGTTTTTTTCTTTACGGCTGGAACCGTTTTAATCCATGGTTTCATTGGTTTACAGGTGTTGTAGTCGGAGTAAGCGGGCTGGTGTCGGGTATACTGGTTGTTGCTGCAAATGCCTGGATGAATAGTCCGGCCGGCTTCGACTTTGTAAACGGGCAATACATAAATATCGACCCTATTAAGGCAATGTTTAATGATGCTTGGTTTTCTCAGGCCTTACACATGTCTGTCGCGGCATTTGTAGCCACCGGATTTGCGGTTGCAGGAGTACACGCACTGATGATATTGAAAGGAACGAACATAGAATTCCACAGCAAATCGTTTAAAATCGCGGCTGCGTTTGCCACAGTTGCGGCAGTTTTACAACCCCTTAGCGGGGATATCTCTGCCAAAGATGTCGCCGAAAGGCAACCGGCCAAACTTGCTGCAATGGAGGCGCACTTTAAAACAGAAAAAAATGCGTCTTTAATTCTCGGAGGAATTCCGAACATTCAGAAGAACAAGGTTGATTATGCCATAAAAATTCCCGGCGCTCTCAGCTTTCTGGCCCACGGCGATTTCCAGGCTGAAGTAAAGGGATTGGATAGTATTCCGAAAGAAAACCATCCGCCGATAGCAATTACTCATTACGCCTTTCAGATAATGGTAGGACTCGGAATGATCATGGTGATCTTGTCAATTCTATACTTTATTGCTCTTTGGAAGAAACGAAGCTGGCTAACCAAATCATGGTTGCTTAAGTTTTTTGTGGCAGCTACTCCTATGGGATTTATTGCTGTAGAGGCCGGCTGGACAGTTACAGAAGTTGGTCGCCAACCCTGGATTATTCATAATGTTATGCGCACAGCAGATGCTGTAACCCCGATGCCAGGCATCGTCTATTCATTCTATTTGTTCTCTGCGGTATATCTCTCACTGGCAATCATCGTAATATTTATGCTTTACAGGCAAATTAGCATGGTTGGTAAATTATACGACACTCCGGATATTGATCCAAATTTGTAAAATATGTTATACGTTGTAATTATTTTTCTGTGGACAGCTATTCTTCTGTATCTGCTAATGGGCGGTGCAGACTTTGGTGCCGGAATTGTTGAGCTTTTTACTTCGGAAAAAAATCTGAATAAAACCCGGAGAACGATGTACAGAGCTATTGGCCCCATATGGGAGGCCAACCATATGTGGCTGATTATCACGATTGTGATTTTATTTGTCGGTTTTCCCGACATATACACGACCATGTCTATCCATTTGCATATTCCTTTAATAATCATGCTTTTGGGGATTATAGCCCGAGGCACCGCATTCACTTTCAGACATTATGATGCGGTAGTCGACGACATGCAGCATGTGTACAATAAAATCTTTGTCTACTCCAGTTTCGTCACTCCCTTATTTTTAGGAATAATCGGAGGCAGCGCTGTATCGGGACAAATAGATACAGATGCTGATAATTTTCTCTCCGCTTATATTTTCAGCTGGTTAAACTGGTTTTCCGTATCGGTGGGCTTTTTCACCGTTGCCATTTGCGGCTTTCTTGCTGCTGTTTATACCATCGGAGAAACTGATACCGAATTAGACAAGCAACGTTTTATGCGTAAAGCCCGGTTTATGAATATCGCGGCTTTTATTTGCGGAGCGATTGTTTTCATTGCTGCTTATTTTGAAGGTGTTCCCTTAATGAACTGGGTGTTTGGTAACCCTGTCGGAATTACGGCCATCGCTTTAGCAACACTTTCGCTCATCCTGTTCTGGTATCTCTTATCGAAAGGTAAAACCCATATCCTGCGGATATTAGCAGGCTTTCAGGTTAGTATGATTTTATTAACAACTACTTACCGCCATTTTCCGAACATTGTAATCCTTAAAAATGGCAAGTATTTATCACTTTTGGAACATAATGGACATGATAAAGCGATAGAAGCTTTAGGATGGGCCTTGCTTATAGGAAGTGTGTTCATCCTTCCTGCTTTGGGGTATTTAATTTATAGCTTTCAGAAAAAGGCTGCCGACAGTAGCGTTCATTAGAGAATTAACACTCGCCAGAACGCTTCTGAACACCGCTAAAAGGATCAATTGAAACATGGAAAAGGAATCTCCAAACCTTTCTATAGCCTTTACGTAGAAACTGTTTTATACTAACTTCAAGTTAAAAATCAACCCCAAAGTGTTAAGATTCGCTCTATTTATATTATTCAGTTTTGTCGCGACTGTTCAGGCTTATGCGCAGGTAAGTACGATAAAGTTTAACAGAAAAACGTCCCGGAACGGTCTGCCGCAAAGTTTTGTCAGAAGTATTAGCAGCGATAAAAATGGCTTTATCTGGTTGGGAACCAGCCATGGATTGAGTATGTATAATGGATATACATTTAAAGTTTATCAAAACGATCCTAAAGAAAAAGGAAGCTTAAGCGCCAATATAGTTACTAAAACATACGTGGATAAACGAGGTGTTTTATACGTTGCCACAGAGAATGGAGGATTGAACGTCTATAATTCGGGCACAGATAATTTCACTACGTATGTACACTGGTCAAAAGATAAAAACAGCATTGCCAGTAACCGTGTAAGCGAGATATTTGAAGACTCGCAAGGTGTGCTTTGGATTGGATTAGAAGGATATGGCCTGCAAACGTTCGACAGAAAAACTAAAGCCTTCAGGAATGCATTCATCGCCTCGCCGGGAACAAACCGCCTTGTAGATAATTTCGTCAGGTGCATTACTGAAGATAAGGAAGGAAATTTATGGGTCGGCACAGACAACGGGATTAGTGTTATAAACAAAAGCCGTAAACAAATTTCAAACTATCAGCACACAAGCAATCCAAAAAGCTTAAGCACAAGTGTTATCAGAAGCATATTTGCCGATTCTGAAGGTAAAATCTGGATAGGAACTGCATTTGAAGGGTTAAATCTTTTTGATAAAAACGACCGAAGCTTCATCAAATTTAAAAGCATTGATAATCGCAATACAATAGTCGGCGATTATATTCCGTCTATCTGCGAAGACAAGGATGGAAAAATATGGATTGCCACCAATTTCGGACTAAGCATTCTGGACAAGAAAACGAATTTATTTACATCTTATACAAACGACCCTTACGATGTGAATTCTTTGGTCGATAATGGACTAAATACCCTCCACCGCGATGCTGAAGGAAATATATGGATTGGAAGCATAGCAGGAATTTCCATAAAAGAGGCACTGGATTCGCGGTTCCCCAATTATTCTCACAATCCCGGCAATAAAAATAGCCTGGGAGATAAAGAAGCTTTCAGTTTTTACGAAGATTCTCAAGAGCGTATATGGATTGGTCTCAGAAATGGCTTCGACATTTTCGACCGGAAATCTAATACATTTATTCACAATAGGCCCAGAAAAGATGGCGGGCGTATTGGCACCATTTTATCTTTCCATGAAGACAAGAATAAAAATTTCTGGCTTGGCACCTTCGACCAGGGTCTTTACAGATACGATCATAAAAACAACTCGTATGAAGTATTCGGCGGAATTGATTCACTAACCAATGAGCGAATTCCGCTGAGAGACATCTGGTTTATTAAAGAAGATTCTAAAGGTGGTTTGTATATCGCCTCATTTAGTACCGGAGTATTTAAATACGACCATAAGAAAAAACAGTTTTACAGGTTTTATTGGAAAGGGAAACAGATTCCCGTAGCTGGCATTACTTGTTTTCACATCGATAGACAATCAAACCTTTGGATCGCATCAGGCTCTGGCGACTTATTTAAGATAAACAAAGAAAAAGGCATCTTTAAAATCTTCAAACACGATCCAACAGACAATAAAACGCTTATCGGCAACAATATTTACAGTTTACTGGAGGATAAAAGAGGCGATATGTGGATCGGCACAAAAACAGGTCTAAGCCACCTCAAGACTAGTAATAATACTATTATAAACTATAATTCTGATCAGAAATTAAAAAGCAATCAGATAAACAGTTTACTTGAAGCTGATAACGGGGATATCTGGATTAGTACTCAAACTGGCATCTCTCAATTTAAAATACATACAAAGACCTTCCAGAATCATAGCATTAACAATGGTTTTGATTATAATGAATTTCTTAACCGGTCGGCCCTGAAGTTAAAAAATGGCGAGATGATTTTTGGAGGTCTCTTTGGATTTAATATGTTCAACCCAAAGAAACTTTATATAAATACCACCGTTCCAACTGTTTTCATTTATGATTTTGAATTGTTTAATAAGCGGGTATCGGTGGGGGATAAAGATTCTATCCTGAAAGCTGTAATTAACGAGACTAAAGTCATCAACCTTTCTTATAAACAAAATGTATTTTCATTCGCTTTTTTAGCCTCCAACCTATCCAGAACCAAAGAAAACCAATATGCATATAAACTTGAGGGCTTTGAAGAGAACTGGAATTATGTGGGTACGAACAGAAAAGCATCATATACCAATATCCCTCCGGGCGTTTATACATTCAGAGTAAAAGCATCCAATAACGACGGTATATGGAACAATAAAGGCACCTCAATAAAAATCATCATTACTCCCCCGTTTTGGATGACTTTATGGTTTAGAGTTCTGTCGATGGTAATTGTGATAGGTAGCTGCCTGGCTTTTTATCGTCATAGAATAAATTCAATCAAGGCCCAAAAAAGAGCTCTCGAAATTCAGGTTCAGCTTCGTACATCAGAAGTAGTTCAACAGGCAGAAGAACTTAGGGCTCAGTCGGAGAGCGTGATGCAAATGAATGAGGAACTGAACTCAAAATCAGAAGAGCTGCAACAAATGAATGAAGAACTGCAGGCTCAATCGGAAGAACTTCAGTCGCAAACAGACCATTTGCAAACTTTAAATGAAGAATTATTTGAAGAGCGTCAGAAGGCCGAAAAAGCGAACCAGGCTAAAAGCGTGTTTCTTGCCACTATGAGTCACGAAATCCGTACCCCAATGAATGGTGTAATTGGAATGGCCTCCCTCCTAGCCGAAACAAAATTAAGCAACGAACAGCAAGATTATGTTAATGTAATCCGCACCAGCGGTGATGCCTTGCTTACAGTCATCAATGATATCCTTGACTTTTCTAAAATCGAGTCGGGAAATATGGAACTCGAACATCGTGATTTCGACCTTCGTCAATGTATAGAACAGGTGATGGATGTTTTTGCCGGTAAAGCCGCCGCTCAACAGCTGGACCTTGTTTACCAGATCGACCATATGGTTCCTGCTCAGATAATTGGCGACTGTGGACGGCTAAGGCAAATACTGCTGAATTTGGTTAGCAATGCCATGAAATTTACCCGCGAAGGCGAAGTTTTTGTAAACGTACATCTTTCGAAAGTGTCAGATGACAATTTAGAGCTTGTCTTTAATGTACGGGATAGCGGAATTGGTATTCCAAAAGATAAACTTTCACGATTGTTTAAAGCTTTCTCTCAGGTCGATTCGTCGACTACCCGGAAATACGGAGGAACGGGCTTAGGCTTGGTCATTAGCGAACGCCTGATTAAATTAATGGGTGGCGATATATCAGTTGAAAGTGAAGAAGGTATTGGAACTACTTTTAGCTTCAACATCCGGTGCAAAGTAGGTCAGGTATCTGAAAAAAAATATGCTAACCTAAATATCGCAGAAAATAAAGGTAAAAGAGTTTTGATCATCGATGACAACATCACTAATTTATCTATACTGAAAACTCAGCTTGAACTGTGGGAATTAGTACCTGTGCTGGCGTCGTCAGCAAAAAGAGCAATTCAAATTGTTTCTTCCGGAGAAGATTTTCAGTTGGTTATAACCGACATGCAAATGCCCGGAATGAATGGAATAGAACTGGCGAAGGCCTTGAAGGATATCATACCTCAGGTTCCCATTATTTTACTAACCTCGGTGGGAGCTGAAATACGATCCAATCATCCCCACTTATTTAATTCTGTACTCACTAAACCTGTAAAACAGGGACAGTTATTCAACCTAGTTCAATCCGAACTGAAACCGGGAAAACAACCGGCCCAAGAGGAAAAATCCAAAACAGTACTTTCTGAAGATTTTGCAAAGCTTTATCCGCTGGATATTCTTTTGGCAGAAGATAATTTGATAAACCAGAAATTGGCGATGAAAGTGCTGAGTAAACTGGGGTATACACCCGAACTGGCAAATAATGGTAAAGAAGCGGTCGAAAAACTGATGTTAAAAGACTTCCACATAATACTGATGGACATGCTCATGCCTGAAATGGATGGACTGGAGGCTACTATCGCTATCAGGAAGACCAGCCCTTACCAGCCGGTTATTATTGCCATGACAGCCAACGCCTTACCCGAAGATCGTGAAGCTTGTCTGAAAGCGGGGATGAACGATTACATCTCCAAACCGATCAGTCTGGAAATACTGGTAAGAACACTGCAGCAGGTGGCAGAAAACTATTACCCGGTTCAAAAGGCTGATTTATTATAGCAAAGCAACCGCTTTTGAAATCTTCGCAATCACTAAAAGTTCAATAACCGTTCGGGATATCTTATCGCATAGTTGTGAACCAGATTGCGGATATAATCATTTGAAGGGTACGGCTGTAAAATGCTCTTTAAGGCGTTTATATCAATTACAGGATTACTTTTCATAATATACCCCATTCCATGAAGATGTCCCTGTTCTATCAAAATTACGCTGTGCTCTTCATCGGTCCGGCCATCATCCAGCAAAGCAAAAGATGGCAGATTTGATTTAAGCCGGGCGATAGCCTGTTGCACCCTGATGTTATATAGAGCCCTGCTTTCTGTTCCCTTACATGCGCCTTTACACGGTTTATTTTCATTACCCAGGCACTCGTCATGATTT
>CBIHLM010000077.1:0-18197 GCA_966210515.1 uncultured Pedobacter sp. | reverse complement strand
CTGATAACAAGAGCAAACCTTACGGCTCGGCATTCACTGCTTTCACCGGAACCTTCAGTGGTATCCAGAACGGAGATAACCTAACTGCTACCTATACGAGTACCGGTTCAGCGGCAACTGCCCCCGTGGGAACCTATCCGATTGTAGCTACACTGGTAGATCCTGACAATAAACTGGGTAATTATAATGTAAGCAACCCGGGTGCCTTACTGCGCGTGGAGAAGGCTCCGCTAACCATCACAGCTAATAACCAAACGAAAGCATACAGAGCAATTAATCCAATATTTACAGCCAATTATAGCGGTTTTGTAAATGGCGATACCCCTGGTAGTCTTTTGACTCAGCCAACCTTTTCAACTACTGCACTTACTGGTTCAGGAATTGGTTCATATCCGGTAAATGTAAGTGGTGCCTCTTCGGGAAACTATACCATCAGTTATGTAGACGGAACATTGACCATCACCCCTGGAGAGTTGATTTTAAGTAATTCAACAATTGATGAGAATAAGGTTAGTGGCACCCTGGTGGGATTGCTAAACACCACAGGTGCATATGGAAATACAAACTTCAACTATTCCTTAGTAAATGGTAATGGAAATACGGATAATGAGTTTTTCAAGATTACTGGTAAGCAGTTATTAACAACTCAGCCTTTTGATTTCGAAAGAAAAAATACCTATTCGATCCGAGTTCAAACTACTGATAATAGCAGTATGAGCCTGGAGCAGATTTTTACCATAACAGTAAACGATGTAAATGAAGTACCGACGATCAATGCCATAGCAGATCAGGTTATCTGTACCAACGCCGAGTTGCAAACTGTTTCTCTAAGCGGCATTTCAGCCGGTCCTGAAATAAACCAGACCTGTACTTTATCTGTCAGTTCAGATAACAACCTGTTTGATAAGCTGGACATTAAAAACGGTCCGAATGGAACAGCCCAATTAACGTATCTGTTAAAACCGGATGCGAACGGCGTAGCAAACATAACCATCAGGATTACAGACAATGGGGGTACAACTAATGGAGGAATGGATGAGGTGATACATGTGTTTAAATTAACTACTTACAAGTCACCCGATCTTAAAATTACAAGTGACAAAGGATCTTCCGTATCCAAAGGTGATTGGATTAATTTAACTGCGTCAGGAGGGTCTAATTATGTATGGGCAGATGCTTCAGGTATTATCAATGGTCAGAATACGGAAAAACTAACCGTTCGTCCAAAACAAACTACCACTTACAAAGTCAGCGGAGTCAATGCGAACGGATGTCCTTTTGAACAAAAAATCACGATTGAAGCACGGGAGGATTTCAAATTTATACCCAATAATATTCTTTCCCCTAATGGGGACGGTGTCAATGATATATGGATTGTAAAAAATATTGACTTATATCCTGACAATGAGGTAAGAATATACGACCGGGCAGAACGGGTGGTTTACACTAAAAAGGGATATCTCAATGATTGGGATGGCACATATAACGGTGATGCCTTAGCAGAAGGAACATATTATTATATCATAAATCTTGGATCTGGCCGTGACAAATTAAAAGGCTTTGTATCTATCGTCAGAGAATAAACAGGAGGTAAGCATAATTAACATTCCAATAGATTTTAAACTTAAAAAAAATAAGTCATGAGAACAGATATTGATTACTCATATAGTTTCTTAAACAAAGTGCTGATAGTTCTTTTGTTTAGCATTTTATTCCTCGGTTTAAGCAGTATTTCTGCCCAGATTAATCCTTTAATATCCCAGTATTATCAAAATCAATATTTGGGTAATCCTGCACTTGCAGGAATGGATGATAACTTAAATATTAATCTGAGTTATAGAAATCAGTGGAACGGAATACCAGGAGCGCCGGTAACACAAACCTTGACAGCAGATTATCGATTAAAAAAGGTTGGAGTAGGACTGAGCGTTTATAACGACAAAGCGGGACTTATCCAGGGAACCAGAACAATGGCTACTTATGCCTACCATTTACCCCTTAATATTAAAGGAGATCAATTACACTTTGGATGGTCCCTGGGTTTTATGCATGAGTATATCAATAAAGAAGATATAGTTGGTGATCAGAATGACATAGCTGTTGAACAGTTTAACCTGCGTGAGATGACGATCGATGGTGATTTTGGCATCGCCTATACCAGAGACAGATTAACCATACAAGCATCTTTACCCAATCTGAAGACCTATTTCAAGAAAGATTATAACATTGGAAATATAGATCGTCCGACCTTTTATTCAGCTATATCCTATATATTAAAAGACGGAAAAGATAAGAATGAAGTATCTGTGGAACCCAAATTTTGTTACCGGGGAATAAAGGGATATACCAATATGTGGGATTTAGGCACCAATGTAATGTTCGACAATAATCTTAACATGATGTGCATGTACCATAGTAACAAAAGCGCCTCCTTTAGTCTTGGAATGAATTATATGACCAGTGTATATTTTCAGTTCATATATACAAAGGAAATGTCAACCTTAACATATGATACGAAAGGTGTTTTTGAAGTAAACCTTAAAATACCCTTATTAAAGCCGAAAAAAGAGTAGAAAAAAGTTGTCGATAAATATCCCGATAGCAAGCTTGCGCGCATTATTCCCGACACCTGGATCTGCCACTCAATGATAAAACCATAAAGGTTTTCTATCTCCTGCAATTCGGTTCCGAAATCGTAAACTCTTAAATATTTTCTCCCCAACTAATAAATTCATTCAAATAATTCGATAATTTTTCCGTGATATTACAATTGAAAGTCCCTTGTATTGTCTAGTTCACAAGAAACTGGATTAATAAGTAGTGCTTAACGCAGGTGGATAAAATTATACGCATGGTCGGAGACTTCTTAAATTTCTCACAATATCCTCTATAAACTGCTTTGACATTACTCCGCCCCGGCGGTACCTTGCCGGAGTGAAATCGAAAAATTCGATTTTACTCCGGTTTTTTTATGTTATAACTGTTTGTTAAACAGATAGATAAGATCCATCTTGGAGTTGGATTTTGCGGGTCGATGTCCAGTTTCTTCCGCTCAGGCTGATAGTATTTGGTTTCGTCTTTATATACATCTGTTACAATTTCCCCAACATTTATCAGACTTCTCATTGAAAAAGAATATGCTCGGTGAGTGAAGAATTTTAAGAGAAGCTTGCATGATTTGAAGCCAAATCTTGTTGAATTCGACTAACTAAGGATGATAATATTCTAGATCAAATCCTCAATAATATTAGCGATTTTTGGACTATCTCACTTCAGATGAAAACGCAAAGGAAGTTCTGGATATCTGAAATTGGCTCCAATTCAAGCCTGTTGAACATCACCGGGAAGATTCAACGAAAATATTAATTTGAATTTAGAGCAGGAGGGGATTCGGCAGTGATATGTTGATGGATTTTTAAAATTACAGGGTTATTCTACTTGCCATAGACATCTGTTCCATATTGTTGGCCATTTGTTGCAGATCAGCACGGCATTACCGTTTATATTTGTTGAAACCAATTTTTCGTTCAGTTTCCAGTAGCATCGGATAGTCACGATCGTATAAGCCGAACACCAATTGTTCTGACAATGATCCTGAATTTGTTTTAATAGAAGGAATAGGTAAGTAAAATTTGAATGGTCTCCATCATTAACTCTAACATGCACCTCTGGTTGTCAAAAGCTTATTTCACTGGATTGATACTTATTGGGCTGCTCCTACAAAACGCAGTTGCACAGGGCCCTGGTATTGCTTTTACGTCTTTAACCTCCAAAGACGGACTCTCTTCAAATGCCATAAACGCAATACTCAAAGATCGTTATGGATTAATGTGGTTTGGGACAGACGATGGGTTAAACAAGTTTGATGGTACTAACTTTAAAGTCTACCGTCAAGACCTCAACGAGTCTGCTACCCTTCGTTCAAATCGGATTACAACATTGTTCGAAGACCAATCCGGAAACCTTTGGGTAGGCACGGATGGAGGTGGTCTCAGTCTCTATAATCGTAAGGAGGATAATTTCACTAACCTGAAATATCCGGGTGTCAATAACTCCGTCAATAAAATATTGGCCGATACTTTTGGCAAGATTTGGATCGCGCACTACAGCGGCCTCACCGTTATAGACCCATCGAATAGGAAAAGCTTGACATTTAAACCCGACGCTCATAAACGCGGCCAGCTGACCACCGATGCAGTACTTACTATTTTTCGGGATAAAAAGAATACAATGTGGGTTGGAACAACAGACGGTTTATTCCGGTATAACCGAAAAGCAAGGGGATTCATACATTATAAACATGATCCGGGCCTTCCGTCCAGCCTGCTAGATAATTATGTAAAAGCAATTGTTGAGGATCCAAAGGGAGCGCTATGGATAAGCACATCAAAGGGCTTAAGTATGATGCGGCCAGACCGCGCCGGCTTTGAAAATAGCTTTAACAACATTAAGAATTATCAAACTTTGGCCACATCAAACGTGGGGCCGTTAGACATAGATATTCAAGGTCGTTTATGGATAGGAACAAACCATGGGCTCTATATTTTAAATCGTCAATCTGGCGCAATCGCAAACTTTTTACCGGACAAAAGAAACAAGCACAGTTTAGCAAGCAGGTCAATCAATTGTATCTACATAGACAAAGCAATGGGTATTCACTGGCTTGGCACCTATCATTCAGGTATAAGTAAGTATGACAAGAACCTCTCTTTATTTCGCCTAAAGGAAGCTAATTCTTTCGATTCTAAAGGTCTTTCTGACTCCAGAGTCACCTCGTTTGCGATGAAAAATAGCGGGGAGATTTATGTCGGAACAGATGGGGGAGGACTTAATGTTTTTGATCGCCGGACTGAACTATTTAAAAGGGTTTTGATCCCGGGTGTGACTCATCCCAGTGGGCTATCTATTCAGGCACTCGAAATGACAACAAGAAAAGACCTGTGGATCGGGACCTTTGGTAATGGTATCTTCAGGCTGAGTTCCGTTGGAACGGTTGGAAAATTTCAAAAAGGAGAGACGGTTACTGACTTAAGTAGTAACGAGGTTTTCGCCATCACGGAAGACAGAAGGAGAAATGTGTGGATCGCCACCAATGGCGGCGGTCTGAACGTTTATAATCCCGATACGAAAAATTTCGCTAAGTACGACGCAACCTTACCTAAGGATTCGCCTTTTCATTTGCCGCTGAATAACTTTTTGAGAGTGATAGAAGAAGACCATTCTGGGAATATATGGATTGGATCTCATGGTGCCGGTATGGCGATGTATAATACCAGACATGAAAAATTTACGACTTACAACAGAGCCGGTAATAATCTGGCCAGCGATATTGTCTTGTCGGTTTTATCCGACCGCAATAATAACCTTTGGGTTGGTACCAGTGGTGGTGGTTTGAATTTTTTAAATAAAAAAACGAATAAATTTATATCCTACGACGAAAAAGACGGTCTTGCCAACAACGTAATACACAAAATTCTTGAAGGAGAGGATTCCAGGTTGTGGCTCAGCACTAATGCGGGCATCAGCAGCTTTGACCGTAATACAAATACATTCAAAAATTACAGCTACCACAACGGTCTTCAGCATAGCAACTTTGTACTAGGCTCAGGGTTGCATACGCCCGATGGTGTGCTGTTTTTTGGTGGATTGGAAGGTTTTAACTATTTCAAGCCCTCCGATTTGAAAAGGAACTCGAATGTCCCTTCCTTGCTGTTTACAGATTTGAAGGTGGGGGGCAAATCCGTAAAACCCTTAGAGAACTCAGGTTTTGACGAACACATATCAGTCGCTAAAGAAATAACGTTGGATTACAAACAGAATTTTTCCTTAAGTTTCGTAGCTATCAACTATACAAGTCCCAAAGAAAATTTGTATTCATATATGTTAGAGGGCTTTGATAAGGTTTGGACACATCCCAGTCCTGGCCGAACAGCATCATATACCAACCTTGATCCGGGCCAGTATACTTTCAGGGTTAAAGCCAGGAATAACGATGGTGTCTGGAATGCCAGTGCTGCTTCTATTAAGATTATTGTTGCTCCGCCACTCTGGCGCACTACCTATGCATATCTTTTCTATGTGCTTGCGATTGCCGGATTATTGGCTTATTATCGATATAGAACGGTTAAAAAGCTGGAGGACAGGTTCACATTAGAACAAGAACGCAAGGAGACAGAGCGTATGCGTGAGTTAGACAATCTTAAAATTAAATTTCTCACCAATCTGAGTCATGAGTTCAGAACTCCGATTTCCCTAATTATGGGGCCTGTCAGCGACTTGGTTTCCAGCGAAAGTGATGAGAAAAAGGCAGGTCAGCTCAATATGGTTAAGCGTAACACCCGACGCTTGCTTAACCTGGTAAACCAGCTTTTGGACTTTCGGAAGATGGAGGAGAATGAACTCAGCCTCAATCTCGTTGAGGGAGATGTGATATCATTTATCATGGAAGTGGCCGAATCTTTTCAGGATATGTCGGAAAGAAAGAAGATAAAATTCTCCATTAGCTCAAACGTCCATAATTTATATACAAGGTTCGATCACGATAAAATTGAAAGAATTCTTTTTAATCTTTTCTCAAATGCTTTCAAATTTACTCCCGAAGATGGTTCGGTACAACTCGAAGTTGAACAGCAAAAGCAAAATGCAGATCCTTTTACTACATGGCTAACTATCAAAGTTTCAGACACGGGTATTGGTATTCCAGCCGATAAAATGGAGAAGATCTTCGATCGTTTCTATCAAAGCCCTATCGACGCGGCGATCTTGAATCAGGGAACAGGGATTGGCCTTGCTATTACCAAAGAATTTGTAAAGATGCAGGCGGGATCAATAGAGATAGAAAGTGAACCGGGGGAGAGAACAATATTTGTCATCAAGCTTCCTTTTATACCTCTTCAGGATTCTGAGAACAGTGCAGTAGAAACGGGGAGCGGTATATACACCCCTGTTAAGCTTGAGACTGACCCGGATGAACGCCAGAACACAGAGGCACTTGCACTTAAAAGTGAAATGTCTTCGATCTTGTTGGTTGAAGACAATGAAGATTTCAGGCAATATCTCAAGGATAAATTGACGGCTCACTACCGAATATATGAAGCTTCTAATGGCAGAGAAGGGTGGCAAAAGGCGCTGTCAGGTCATCCCGACCTTATTGTCAGCGACATCAGCATGCCGGAAATGGATGGAATCGAATTTTGCCTCAAAGTAAAAGCAGATAAGAGAACCAGTCATATACCTGTTATATTGCTTACGGCCTTAACAGCCGAAGAGGAACAGGTGAAGGGATTGCAAACCGGCGCAAGCGATTATATGACCAAGCCCTTTAACTTTGAAATTCTCCATTCCAAAATTCACAATCTTCTTACTCTGAACCGTAGCTTGAAAAATACTTACACTAAACAGATTAAAGTGGCAACGCCTGAAATAGAAATGGAGTCGGAAGATGCCAGACTATTAAGTAAAGTGTTGATGTACATCGAGCAGAATGTAAACGATCCCAAATTTTCTGTCCAAGATTTAAGCAGACAGGTTGGCATGAGCAGAAGCTCTTTATATAATAAGATAGTGCAGCTAACAGGACAGTCTCCACTAGAGTTCATAAGAAACTTTAAACTGGATAAAGCTGCCGCTTTGATAGAGAAAAGTGATATGAACATTGCACAAATCGGCTACATGGTAGGTTTTGCTACTCCAAATTATCTGGCTAAGTCGTTCAGAGTCCGATTTGGAGTCTCACCGTCAGAATATATGCACATGAAGAGAAAAGCCCGGGAATTTAAAAACTGATAAATGTTCTGCAGACTGATTACCTTGTTTACAGCAGAAAAGTGTATTCGCATCTGCGATCACAAACGAATGACTTGGTCTATTTTTTGAACAGCCAGAGAGAACAAAATACATCCTGCAACGAAAGTTAATAATCTCGGTAATTTAACTAATGAATTGATTCTGTAAACCAGGTGAATTGTTAATCCTGGTCTACTGTAACTCGTAAGCAGAGAGTATTGTCATGTTTGTTGTAATCCAATCTGGACAATCCTTCCATTTTTAAAATCAAATGTCTCATATTATCCATTCAAGGAAAAAGACCTTTACTTCTGTAAACTATTAATATATATATGAGAATAATTTTAATACTGTTGGCATTTCTGCCCTATTTATCCTTTTCCCAAATAACTTTAAGCAACAGGATTGATAGGGATAAAAGTTCATTCCCAATAGTGAGCAAGACCGATGTCGCTGTTATTTTATACGACACTTCTGAAAATGTTTTAGTAAAAAAGGCGGTCGCATTTCTAGCTGGCGACATTGAAGCTGTTTCGGGGAAACGTCCGGCGGTTTCTACTAAATCTAGTTTACAAGGCAACTATCCGATCATTGTTGCTACAGTTGGCAACAACAAGCTGATAGATATACTGGTTGCAAAAAAAAAGATAAACCTTGATGCCATAAGGGGTCAATGGGAGAGGTTTATAGTTCAAACAGTCGATAATCCCTTTCCAGGGGTAAAGAAAGCCTTAGTTATCGTTGGAAGTGACCGAAGAGGAGCTGCGTATGGGGTATTTACGCTCTCTGAAAAGATGGGTGTATCTCCCTGGTATTGGTGGGCGGATGTGGCTGTTAAAAAAAGCAAAGAAATTTATCTCGGGAAATGCAGATATACCTCTAACGGCCCGGCTGTAAAATACCGGGGAATATTTATCAATGATGAATCGCCTGCATTCAGGAATTGGGCGAATGAAAAATTTGGAGGCATTAATCACCGATGCTATGAAAAGGTATTTGAATTATTGTTACGCAATAAAGCAAACTTCTTATGGCCATCCATGTGGCTTCCTACCATGTTTAATGTCGATGATCCATTGAACCCTAAGGTTGCAGACGAGTTTGGTATTGTAATGTCAACAAGTCATCATGAACCAATGATGCGTGCACATAATGAGTGGTACTTATTTAAAGGTGGGGCATGGGACTACAATACTAATAAAGAAAAGTTAAAAGAATTTTGGCGTGGTGGTGTAAGGCGAATGGGTAATTATGAGAGCGTGGTAACTGTTGGGATGCGTGGTGATGGAGATGAAGGAATGTCTGAAGAAACTGCTGTTGATCTATTAAAAACGGTCATTAAGGATCAGCGTACAATTATTGCCGATGTAACCAGGAAACCGGCGGAAGAAACACCTCAAGTTTGGGCTATATACAAGGAGGTGCAGGACTATTATGATAAGGGGATGCGGGTTGATGATGATATTACCATTCTTTTTAGTGACGACAATTGGGGTAACATACGCTATCTTCCCAAAAAGCAGGATCTTGATCGCAAAGGCGGATATGGCATGTATTATCATCTCGACTATGTAGGGTCGCCGGTTTCTTACAGATGGCAAAATGTAACTCAGATTGAAAGAGTGTGGGAGCAAATGAAGGTCACTTATGAGAATGGGGTCAAAAATCTTTGGATCGCAAATGTTGGCGACATAAAGCCGATGGAACTTCCTATTAGTTTTTTTATGGATTATGCCTGGGACCCCAGTTCTATACAGGCGAAAGATCTGCCAAAATACTATGTGAATTGGGCAGAGCAGCAGTTTGGCGGCTATTACTCAAAAGAAATAGCAGAATTGCTCTCGCTTTATACCAAATACAATGCCCGTCGCACACCAGAAATGTTAACTGCGTCTACATACAGCATTGAAAATTACAGGGAGGCAGACCGAATTGTTGGAGAATACAACACATTGGCAGTAAAAAGCAAAAACATCTATAATCAACTACCCGAGACCTACAGGCCTGCGTTTTTTCAATTGGTTCTGTCGCCGATTGAAATGTGTGCAAATCTTAACGAAATGTATGTTGCCGCAGGAAAGAATAAATACTATGGTGAACGCGGCGCGGCATCTGCAAATTATTATGCCGAACGAGTGAAGCAGCTTTTTGAAAAGGATGCCGAGCTTACTAAAGTTTATCACCAACTTGAAGGAGGAAAATGGAACCATATGATGTCGCAAACACATATTGGATATACTTATTGGCAACATCCACCATTGAACATGATGCCTGCAGTATCCTACGTACAGGTGAAGAAGCCTGCCGAACTCGGCTATTTGCTTGAATATGGTCGCAGGCCTGCCTGGGGGTGGCTTGATGTAGAAGCCGACTGGGCCTTTAGCGATGCGCTACCACAGTTTAATCGAATAAACAACCCGAATTTTTATATTGATATCATTAACCGAGGTCAGGAAGAGCTGGATTACATGGTTAAAGCGAAGAACAACTGGATAAAGCTTTCAAAGGAACAGGGAACAACACAATTTAATGAAAAGATTTATGTAAGTATAGATTGGGAGAAAGCCCCCGTCGGTATAGCAACAGGCGAAATTCTCATTTCGGGTGCCGGTAAAGAATATTTTGTTAAAGTACCCATTCGTAACAATCTGATTAAAGCTTCTGGTTTCGTAGAAAACAATGGAGTCATATCAATAGAAGCTGCAAGTTTTACGAAGAAATTTGACACAAAAGATATTTATTGGGCAGTAGTTCCTAACCTCGGCCGGACAAACTCGTCGATTATTATTGAACCGGTAACAGCTAAAACGCAAACTCCGGACGCTAATTCCCCACATGTAGAATATGAATTCTTTGTTTTTAATGGCGGTAACTTTACAGTAGAAGCCTTCCTTTCTCCAACGCAGGACTTTAAAAAACAGGGAGGATTGAAATTTGCCCTTTCGATCGATGATGAGCAGCCTCAAGTGGTAAACATGAACGAAGGCGAGATTAAACCCGACTATGAATCTGCCGGCTGGTGGGTGAAATCAGTTGCTGATCACATCAAAACCAGAAAAACAACGCATAACCTTAAGTCGGGTAAACACACACTGAAAATCTGGATGGTTGATGCCGGAATTGTATTCCAAAAATTTGTAGTTGATGCCGGAGGATTAAAGCCGAGCTATTTAGGTCCTGATGAAAGTAAATATGTGTTATCTAGGTAAACCTCTCCATATCGGCTAGGTTTCGCGTCTGGCCATTACGGGCTCGCTTGAGCTCGCCATTGCCATCTCGATTTATAGCAAAGAGTTTATTGTGCAATATCATTAAGTAAAAACTAGTATGAAAGTTAAAGTAAGCCTGATTATAGGTGTGTTATTCTCGTGGAATTCTTCCGGCGCTCAACCCGTCGCAAACCGGCTTATTGGTTTGCCGCAATACATTGAAGTGTCGTCGTTGGCACAAGGATTTGAAATTGCGAAGAACGGTACTTCGGCGCCCATTTACGTGGATGGTAGCGAATGGGCGGGTGTAATACGCGCGGCAAGTGATCTTAGTGATGATATCCGTAAAGTGTCTGGTACAGCTTCGCGCGTGGTCACCGGAGGAAGCCCGGTTAGGGGAAGTATTATCATTGGTACCATTGGTAAAAGTAAGCTGATCGATAGGCTGATCAGCGACAAGAAGATTGATGTTTCCCGCATCAAAGGACAGTGGGAGTCCTATTTAATCCAAACCGTAGGTGATAACCTCATTGTAGCAGGTAGTGATAAACGGGGTGCTATTTTTGGGATTTATGATATTTCAGAAAAAATAGGGGTTTCTCCATGGTATTGGTGGGCGGATGTACCGGTTCAACCAAATAAAACCCTCGTGGTTAAACCGGGAAAGTATATACAGGAATCTCCGAAAGTAAAATACCGCGGCATTTTTCTGAACGACGAAGCTCCGGCCTTAACCAATTGGGTAAAGAATTCTTTTGGAACGAACTACGGCGGCCATAAGTTTTACGGCCATGTATTTGAATTGATTCTTCGCCTCAGGGCGAATTACCTATGGCCGGCAATGTGGTCATGGGCTTTTTATCAGGATGATCTTCGAAACAGCAGACTGGCTAATGAAATGGGAGTGGTCATCGGCACCTCGCACCATGAGCCGATGGCCAGGAATCATCAGGAATGGAGCCGAAAAAGAAGAGAATACGGAGCCTGGAACTATGCCACCAACCAAAAAGTACTCGACAATTTTTTCCGGGAAGGCATAGAGCGTGTTAGAGGGACCGAAGATATAGTCACCATTGGTATGCGCGGAGATGGAGACGAACCCATGTCGGAAGATAGTAATGTGGAGCTATTAGAGAAAATTGTCAAAAATCAGCGGAACATTATTGAGGATGTAACCCGAAAACCTGCAAGAGAAACCCCTCAGGTGTGGGCCTTGTATAAAGAAGTTTTGGATTACTACGAGGCTGGCATGCGTGTGCCTGACGATGTTATCATGTTGCTTACGGACGACAATTGGGGAAATGTAAGGCGATTGCCTAATGAAAAAGAACGCAAGCATAAAGGAGGATGGGGTATGTATTACCACGTGGATTATGTAGGTGCTCCGCGCAATTATAAATGGCTAAACGTAAGCCCCATACAAAATATATGGGAACAAATGCAGCTCACTTACGACTATGGGGTAGATAAGCTATGGGTGCTCAACGTGGGCGATTTAAAACCCATGGAATATCCCATAACGTTGTTCCTGGATATGGCCTGGGATCCAGAACGCTTCACTGTCAATAACCTATTGACCCACACGCGCCAATTTTGTGCGCAACAGTTTGGCGAAGCCAATGGTGATGAAGCTATGCGCATTTTAAATCTTTACAGTAAGTATGCAGGTAGAGTAACTCCCGAAATGCTTGACAGGAATACATATAACCTGGAAACAGGAGAATGGAAGCAAGTATCTGACGAGTTTCTTAAGCTTGAAGCTGAAGCCCTAAGACAGTATATGCAATTGGAACCTCAGTATAGAGACGCTTATAAACAAGTAATCCTCTTTCCTGTTCAGGCAATGGCCAACCTTTATGAAATGTACTATGCCCAGGCACTGAACCAAAAACTATACGAGGACAACAACCCTTCGGCCAACTTTTGGGCAGATAAGGTCGAACAGACATTTAGACGTGATTCTTTGTTAACGTACGATTATAATAATGTAATGTCCGGTGGAAAGTGGAAACATATGATGGATCAAAAGCATATAGGTTACACTACCTGGAACGACAATTTCCGCAAAAATTTATTACCTAAGGTTTATCGTATAAATAATGTGGAGCCAGTAGCCGGTAGGTATGTATTTTTCCCTGATAGTGGATATGTATCTATAGAAGCCGAGCATATTTATGAGCGCAGGAACGCTCTGGCGACCGAATGGACGATTATCCCGCATATGGGACGCACCTTAAGCGGTATCGCACTTATGCCATATTCTAAGCCTGTAAAAGACGCTTCTATTACTTACAAGATGAAGCTGCCCAAAGATTTGCGTTCAGCGAATGTTCATGTCGTGGTAAAGTCGACCCTGGCTTTTCTCGATAAAAGCGGTCATAAATATAAGGTTGGCTTTAAAGGAGGCAACGAACAAGTAATCAATTTCAATTCAGATTTGAATGAAGACAAGAAAAATGTGTACTCGGTGTTTTACCCAACGGTAGCAAGGCGGGTTGTGGAGAAGGTGGTAAAACTCGATGTTCCGATTTCAGACGACGGAACGCGGTTACTCACCCTTAGCCCAATGGATCCGGGGATTGTTTTTGAAAAAATTGTAGTTGATTTTGGGGGATATAAAAAATCTCATCTCTTTATGAAAGAATCTCCGAATAAACGGGAGGTTAATTAATTATTACTAAGAAATCCGTCTAATAGAAGATTTATAATTATTCGGTTACGCCTGCATCCTCCCGTTTGCAGGCGTTTCTTATTTAGTTCGTAGTTAGAAGGCGGGGAGCAAGAGGTGGTTTAGTTTTTTTCATGCCCGTCTTTCCATCTTCATGTATCCTGAAAGATGCTTACCTTTTATCATCTTCTACGCAGCTTTGTGCCGGTACATGACTTTACACCCTGATTCAAAAATACTCCGGAGCATGTATTTAAAATAGACTAAATTCCTTATGCTAAATCGATTTAATTACTATTTTTACAAACTGAAAAAATTATGTTAAAAAAAGCAGTCCTTATTTTACTAAGCCTTTTAATTAACCTTTCTTGTTCTGTTAGGTCTCAACTTGGCGCTAGAAAAATATCTAATCCCCTAATGCCCGGTTACTTTGCCGATCCTATCGTTGTGAAAGACAAAGATTCGTATTACATATATGCTACCATTGATCCATGGGGAGGCGAGGAGCTTGCAGTGTTTGAGACGAAGGATTTTGTGAGTTTTAAGCGCCATCATCTTAACTGGCCAACTAAGTCGTTGTGTACCAGTCCTACCTCAAACGAACATAATGTATGGGCACCCTCGGTGGTGAAGGGTACAGATAATAATTTCTATATGTATGTGTCGGTTGGCAGTGAAGTTTGGGCAGGAGTTAGTGAAAATCCACTCGGGCCATGGAAAAATCTTAAAGAAGACAATAGTCCGCTAATAAAATTTACAGATTTTCCTGATATGCACAACATTGATGCCGACTGCTTTATAGACGAGGACGGACAGGCTTATCTTTACTGGGGTTCGGGGTGGAACTGGGTGAATGGGCATTGCATGGCAGTTAAGTTAAAGAAGGATATGAAAACCTTTGATGGTGCTCCTCTCGAAGTTACTACTCCGCATTATTTTGAAGCTCCTCACATGATCAAAAGAAATGGCAAATATTATTTAATGTTCTCGGAAGGTAAAGCAATTGACGCGACCTATCAGGTTGGCTATGCCACTTCTAATAGTCCGCTTGGGCCGTTTGTTGAGCCTGAAGGTCGTGTTATTTTAAAAACTGCAAGCGATAGTACAGTTATAGGGCCCGGGCATCATACAGTATTTAGAGTAAAGAACCAGGATTATATCCTATACCATCGGATTTTCCCGCAGAAGAAGGATTTTGTGTTGCGTCAGCTTTGTTTGGACAGCCTCAATTTTAATCAGGCAGGAAATATCAGAAAGGTGAGTACAAAAGGAGTTAAATTATAGTATAGCCTGGAAAAGTCTTTATCTTCAAACTGAGCATTGAAAAATGACACCCTAAATCGAATTTTGAAAATAAAAAAACATATCTAATTAATGAATAAGTTTTTCCTTTTTGTTAGTGTATTAATCTGCTACAAATCTGTTCAAGTGACTTTCGCCCAAGACAGCCTTGTCACCTATGACGTCCCCAAAGCCATTTTCTATTCCATGCACAATGACGATTTTACTGTGCAAGTGCGAAAGCCGGGTGGACAATGGAAAGACCTTTATGAGTACAGGGTACAGGTGGACATGGACAAGGTACAGGATGCTTCCATGGTTTATTTTGACTTTTCGGGAATAGTAGAAGTAAAAATACGCAAGAACAACGGAAACGTTGGAACTGTAGATGTTAGGCCATCCTCGTATAAGATTGCTTCGAAAGTGAACGGAAACACCATCGAGTTTACCCTTGATAGGCCCAGAAATATTTCGGTGGAGGTGAACGGTGACAAGCTACACAATCTTCACCTGTTTGCTCATTCTATTGAAAGAAGTCGGCCGAACCCTGATGATCCCAATGTCGTCTATTTTGGGCCGGGTGTACACGAAGCACCGGACAAACCAGGGGATGTCTACCGCATCAAAAGCGGACAAACCGTGTACATTCATGGTGGTGCGGTAATCAAAGGAAAACTGCTTTGCGACAATGTTAAAAACGTGCGTATTATTGGAAGAGGGGTCATTTTGGAGCCTGAGCGAGGGGTAGAGATCCGGTTTTCCGAGAATGTAGAAATTGACGGAATCCATGTCGTCAACCCTCGACATTATACTATTTTCGGCGGACAATCTAAGGGGTTGAAAATCAAAAATCTGACCTCCTTTAGTTGCAGAGGCTGGAGTGATGGTATTGACCTGATGAGCTGCTCGGATGTGGAGATCGACGGTGTTTTCATGCGCAATTCAGATGATTGCATCGCTATTTATGCACATCGATGGGATTTCTACGGTAATGCAAAAAACTTTAAGATCACGAATTCCACCCTATGGGCAGATATTGCCCATCCGACAAACATAGGCGCTCATGGTAATACGACCCATGAGGGGGATACGATTGAAAACATCACCTTCTCAAACATCGACATTCTTGAGCATGATGAAGATGATCCCTGCTGCCTGGGCACTATGGCGATAATAGCGGCTGATAACAATCTTGTGCGAAATGTGACTTATGAAAATATTCGGATAGAGGATATCCAGGAGGGTCGTTTAGTTGATTTACGTGTGGTGAATGACCCGAAATACAATACACAATCAGGAAGATCGATAGAGAACATTTACTTCAAGAATATTACTTTCAATGGAACCAGTTTACGCCCTTCTCAAATCAGAGGACACAATGAAAGCCGGAATGTAAATAATGTAACTTTCGACAATGTGAAGGTTAATGGTAAAAAGATCAGGTCTGCCACTGACGGTGACATTCTTATTGGAGAGTATGTAGAAAATGTAAAATTTAAATAACGTATACCCGAAGCTTTTTGTCTGTATACAATCCAATGATCTGGCGAATTAGTCACCTCCATGCCTTTTGGCCTGAGCTTGTCAACTTCATTTGGCTCATTAGAATGTAATGAGCTTTTTCAATAGCTTGCATTTCCTAACCATGTCAGTAAGTCTAATTCCTATCCGGAATGAAGCTTTCTGGTTCTGATTTCTTTCTGCAAAGAGGTTAGCTGTCTGTGGAATTCATTTCATAGTCCTTCGGCTTCGCACCCCGCGTTACCAGCCATGAACGCCGAAGAGGCTACAGTAGACAGCTAACCCATGGGGATTTTAACATTATTTATGTTTTTACAGTAGGTTTAATGTTTTGATTTACCCTGAATAGATTACTCGGATCATATTTATTCTTTATCGTTACCAGCCGTTCATAATTATCACCATAAGTTGATTTGACGCGGTCTTCTCCTTCCTCCATCATAAAATTTACGTAAGCGCCACCTGCTGAATACGGATGCAGCGCTTCCCAGTATTGTTTAGTCCACGCAGTGATTTTTTCTTTATTTGCAGGATCAGGGTCAATTCCTACTATTACCATCGCCCAGATGGCATCGCGGTAACTCCATGCTGTATCCTTTTTATCAACACGAGCAGCAGCGCCATTTATAGGGTACAAGTGCATGGTGGTAAGCGGTGTAGGCATAGTTTTACTGAATGAGATATGCTTTTCAATAGCTTCATCGCTCAGTTCATTCACAAAATCTGCACGCCAGTACCATTGCAACCCGGCAGGCAACAAATCATCAAACAGTGTTTGTAAAACGGGTTGGGGCAATGGACCGGCAAAATCAAGAGCAGGTATCTTGAAGGCTCGAATGGGTTTAAATACTTCATCTGCGTTTTCTAACGGTCCTGTGTACGCCCATACAATGCCGCACATTTTCTTTAGATGAAGATGCTCGGGGAAAGGAGGTCCGGGGGGAACAGTGAGAAAAGCGAAAAATCCATTCAGGTCATCAGGGGCATCGTTTATCAGTTTGCGGTACCATTTCATCACGTCTGCAGCCTCATTCAACTCCCATAACATCGGACCACCATATATCATATCTATCGGGTGCAGCTTGAATGTAAAGGCAGTAACTACTCCGAAGTTTCCGCCACCTCCTCTCACTGCCCAATACAAATCCTGATTTTGATTTTCATTTGCTATTATGAAACTTCCATCAGCCAGTACCATATCCACAGATAGCAGGTTATCAATGCTCAGTCCACATTTGCGGGTAAGATAGCCAAGCCCACCGCCGGTTGTCAATCCTCCCACACCCGTAGTGGAAATAATTCCGCTTGGAGTAGCCATCTTAAACACATGGGTTGCACGGTCAATATCACCCCATAAACATCCTCCACCTGCCACTACTGTTTTTGCCAGCGGGTCAACACGGGTGTATTTGATACGCGAAAGGTCAATCACTAATCCATCATCACAAATTCCTAGTCCGCCTGCATTGTGTCCTCCGCTGCGTATGGAAAGAAGAATATTATTATCCCTGGCGAAATTAACTGATTGTATCACATCCGCCACATCCGCACAACGCACAATCATGCGTGGGCGTTTGTTAATCATGGCATTATATACTTTGCGGGCATCGTCATAACCTTCGTCTTGCGGTTGTATTAAGTCGCCTCTTAATGTTGCCCTGAATCCCTGAATCGAAGTTTCGTTAAGCATGATAGATTTTTTGATTTATAATCATAGGTTGATTCTTTTAAAT
>CBIHLM010000076.1:0-18379 GCA_966210515.1 uncultured Pedobacter sp. | reverse complement strand
AAATTATTTCCTTCATCAATTCATTAAAAATAATTACAAATGAAAATAATGGATGTTGAAGTTATTTTGTTGAATTATTAGAATGTGAACTGATATGGGAAAAACTGGGAAAATAAGCGCATTTATCCGTCCGGGAGCAGCCTCTCTTTACAGTACGTAGAAAGGGTTTTGGTTTTTGAGAAACCTAAATATGGTCTGGATCAAGACCAGGGACCAAGGACTCAGGATCAAAAGCTGTAGAGAAGAGGAAAAGATTGATTTTTTTGGCTTAAAAAAACCTTGAATGCGCGAATCGTTTCAAATGCTTCTAAAACTTACTTTGCGCTTTGCATATCAATATAGCTTTATTTCTTATGATGACTCCGGTATTTAGCAGGTGAAGATCCCATTATTTTTTTAAACATTCTGGAGAAATAATACGGGTCCTCAAATCCTATTTTGCTGCAAATCTCTTTTATGTTCATGTCTGTGAAATACAGATATTGGCAAGACTTCTGGATCTTTAACTGAATATAATAATGTATCGGAGAAAACCCGGTTTTCTTTTTAAAGAGTGCGGAATAGTGTGAAACAGAATAATTCAACTTCTCGGCCAGTTCTTGTATATTGTATGAAGAGTGAAGGTTTTTCTTCATAAATTCAATGGAACTGTTTATATGATCAGAAGTATAAAAAGAAGGATACATTTCTTCGTGATAGATGAATGAAGATAAATATTCAAGCAACTTAATATTGATTAACTCCATATTACGAATGCTGTAATTTCTTTCCAGCATCGTAAATATCAAATCGAATAATTTAACTCGATGTTCATCATAAGGTATAAACTGTACTTCAGGTTCAGAATCACGGGTATATCTTGAGTAGAGAATGTTTGAATGCTCACCACTAAAATGTATCCAATAAATGCTCCATGGGTCAGAGTTAGTAGTGCCATAATGATGGGGTACGCCTTTCGGAATGATAAAATAACTGTTTGGCTTTAGTTCATGTTTTTTTCGGCCGATATGTATATAGCCATTTCCTTCAATACAGTAGAGTAAAATGTGTTGAGGACTACCATTTTTTCGTTCTCGATCGTGATGGTTGGCTTTGGGATAATAGCCAATTGCAGTAACATAAAGATCTTTGATCAGCGGATTTTTAGTTACCAGTCTTTTTATGTCTGGTGGAAGCACAATCATTTTTTGCCCAACAAATCCCTCTTTTACCTTCTTTTTATCTTCCGTAAGATTCTCCATTTATAGGTAAATTTAAACAACTAATTGCACTATACTGGTTTTGAAGTATAAAAAAAAGAATTTTTAAATTGGAAGATAGTCTATCTTTTTCAAAGAATTACCCATTTTAAATCAGGCATTTCTCTGCTATGTTTGAATTTAATAAACCACAATACCGCGAGATAAAGTTTAGCCTTCGAATATGGAGAAACGCTTCACTTGATTGAACTTCTACCAGACCTTAATACTTAATATAAATTAAAAAGACTGATCAAATACTAAATATGACTAATCAACAACCTGTTACTTTCAAAACTGGCTATATCGTAGGTATATCTTTTATTTCGGCACTTGGGGGATATCTATTCGGATTCGATTTTGCGGTGATTTCCGGAGCTTTACCGTTTTTGCGCTCCGAGTTTGCTTTAAATGCATGGTGGGAAGGTTTTCTTACCGGCTCTTTAGCTTTAGGCTGTATTGTTGGATGTCTATGGGCAGGTAATTTAGCTGATAAATACGGAAGAAAACCGGGCCTGATACTTGCTGCCTCAATTTTTGCCGTTTCATCATTAGGAATGGCCTTATCGCAGGGTTTGACAACTTTTGTTCTGATGCGTTTTGCAGCGGGTATAGGCGTGGGAATGGCTTCTATGTTAAGTCCGATGTACATTGCCGAAGTTTCACCTGCACATATGAGAGGCCGCAATGTCGCCATTAATCAGCTGACTATTGTTTTCGGGATTTTAATAACCAATTTAGTTAACTACACACTTGCTGATAGTGGACCAGAGGCCTGGAGATGGATGTTTGGCCTTGGTGCCATTCCTTCAATATTATTTTTCCTGGGTGTACTCTGGTTACCAGAAAGCCCCCGTTGGTTGGTTAAAGCCGGAAAACAAGAGCAAGCCAAGAAAGTTCTTGATAAGATCGGTAACCTTGCCTTTGCCGAAAATACTTTCAATGATATTCAAAAATCACTTAAGGGAAATACTAAACAATCATACAAGGCCGTATTTGCGAAAAGTGTTCGTCCTGCAGTTGTTGTTGGTATTACACTGGCGGTTTTTCAGCAATTATGCGGAATAAATGTAGTATTCAATTATACCTCAACAATTTTTGAATCTGTTGGGGCCAATCTAAATCAGCAGTTGTTCGAAACTGTTTCAATTGGTATTGTAAACCTGGTATTTACCCTGGTTGCTATGTGGCAGGTCGATAAACTCGGCCGTCGTCCATTAATGCTGATCGGATCTCTTGGTTTGTCGATCGTTTATATCGTTCTGGCATTTTTACTTCAAAATCAGGCTTCAGCCGGTCTGGTATCCATTTTTGTGTTGTTAGCAATTGCCATGTATGCAACCTCCCTTGCGCCGGTTACCTGGGTGCTTATCTCTGAAATATTCCCTAACAATATACGAGGTGTTGCTTCGTCTGTGGCTATTGTTTCTTTATGGGGAGCATATTTTATTCTTGTATTCACTTTCCCAATACTTGCTGAGGAACTGGGTACTTTCGGGCCATTTTATTTATACGCCATTATATGCTTTTTAGGATTCTTGTTTGTGAAAAGCAAAGTGAAAGAGACCAAAGGGAGAACATTAGAAGAGTTAGAAATAGATTTAGTAAGACATTAATTTAATATCAGTACTGATAAATGACTAGTATGAGTGAGTTTTTTGTAAATATATGGGAGGAGAAAGTGAGTATTCCCACTTATGGTATTGGTAAACCAGATAAAAACCCAATGTTTTTTGAAAAACGGGTTTATCAGGGTAGTAGCGGTGTGGTGTATCCAAATCCGGTAATTGAGAAAATTTACGACGAAAAAACGGATGTCGAATACACAGGATTATTTCTTGAAAATAAATACCTCAAAATCATGATTCTTCCAGAATTAGGAGGAAGGGTGCAAATGGCTTATGATAAGGTTAAAGAGCGACACTTTATTTATTATAACCAGGTAATTAAGCCGGCATTGGTAGGTTTGTGCGGTCCCTGGATATCCGGAGGGATAGAGTTTAACTGGCCGCAGCATCATCGTCCAAGTACTTTTGAGCCGGTTGATTTCACTATCGAAGAAAATCCTGACGGAAGTAAAACCGTTTGGGTGAATGAGGTGGAGCGTATGTTTCGCACGAAAGGTATGGCTGGTTTTACTCTTCATCCAGATAAAGCCTATCTTGAAATTAAGGCAAAGTTATATAACCGTACCAGCTTGCCTCAAACCTTTTTATGGTGGGCTAATCCGGCTGTAAAGGTCAATGAAGATTATCAATCGGTTTTTCCACCTGATGTGAATGCTGTATTCGATCATGGTAAGCGTGATGTTTCAACTTTTCCTATAGCTACAGGGACATATTATAAAGTCGATTATTCACCGGGTACAGATATTTCAAAGTATAAAAACATTCCTGTACCAACTTCATACATGGCCATACGTTCCGATTACGATTTTGTAGGCGGCTATGAAAATGATTCTCAGGCTGGGGTATTGCATGTAGCCAATCATCATGTATCTCCCGGAAAAAAGCAGTGGACCTGGGGGCATAGCGATTTTGGTAAAGCCTGGGATAGAAACCTGACGGATGAAGACGGACCTTACATTGAATTAATGACAGGGGTTTTCACTGACAATCAACCTGACTTTTCATGGTTAATGCCCTATGAGGAAAAATCTTTTACGCAATATTTTATGCCTTACCGCGAGTTGGGAGTTGTGAAAAATGCTACAAAAGATCTAATGGTATATCTTGATACTGAAGGCAAAATAGCCAACGTCAAAGTATTTGCTACATCAGTACAGAATGCGAATAACCTCAAATTATATATCGGAACTGAATTGGTTTATTCTGAAGTGATTGACGTTTCTCCTGAAAATCTTTTCCAAAAGGAAATAGCTTTACCTCGCGAAGTTACAGAAGATGAGATTTTACTGATCATAGAAAATGCTCAGGGCAAAGAACTTATTCGTTATGAACCGGCTACAAATCGTAAAAACGAAATTCCGGAGCCAGCGAAAGCGGCGCTGCCGCCGAAGGATGTTGAAAATAATGAGCAGCTTTTCTTAACCGGTTTGCACCTGGAGCAATATCGTCATGCAACTTACAATCCGGTGGACTATTACGAAGAAGCATTGCATCGTGATTCAAAAGACATTCGCTGCAATAACGCTTTAGGTAAATGGTATTTGCGTCGTGGTCAGTTTGAAAAAGCTGAACCATATTTCCGTAAAGCTGTAGAAACCTTGATCCAGCGGAATCCAAATCCATACGATGGAGAACCTTATTATAACCTGGGCTTGTGCTTGAAAATCCAGGGGAAGAATGAGGAAGCCTACGAAGCATTCTATAAATCTACCTGGAGCAGCGCATGGCAGGATAGCGGTTATTTTTCGGTAGCACAATTGGATGTATCAAAAGGTGATTATGAATCTGCATTATACCACATTGACTGGGCGATTGACAGGAATTCGCGTAATAGTAAAGCATGGGCTTTAAAGGTAGTTATTCTGCGCAAGCTAAATCGTGTAGATGAGGCTTTGGACGTTTGTGTAACCGCATTAAAACGCGACCTATTTAACCTTGCTATCTATTTTGAGCAGGCTAAACTTTATCATCACCTGGGAGACGAAGACGCAGTAAAGGTTTCTATAGATTTTTTGCTTCGTTTATCACGCCAAACAGCACATAATCTTAGCGAATATGCTTTAGACTATGCAGCATCAGGATTATATACAGAAGCGATTGACTTGTTAAGTTTCGCTTTAACCGATAATGCGAATGAAATCTATCCTATGGTGTTTTATTATTTGGGTTGGTTCAACCAGCAGTCAGGCAACCATGAGAAAGCTTTGGCGTTTTACCAAAAGGGCGCCTCAGCTAATTCAGATCTGTGCTTTCCGAACCGGATAGAAGATGTTAATGCGTTAAAGGCTGCTTTTACACTTAATACGGCTGATGCAAAAGCACCATATTATTTGGGTAATCTGTGGTACGATAAACGACAGTATGATAGCGCTATGACGATGTGGGAGTTATCGGCTAAGAGAGATGCTTCTTTCGCTACTGTATTTCGCAACCTCGCTATTGCTTATTTTAACAAACGCAATGAGCAGGAAAAAGCTTTAGAATGTTTCGAAAAAGCTTTCGCTCTTGATCAAACAGACGCCCGCGTATTTATGGAGCTTGATCAGTTATACAAACGCCTTAACAAAGCTCCCGGTCAACGACTTGAATTTCTTGAACAACATATAGAACTGGTCGAATTTCGTGATGATGTTTATTTGGAAAGAGTCGCACTATATAATTTGCTTGGCCAATACGGGAAGGCCTTTGAGTTAATAATGGCTCGTCAGTTTCATCCATGGGAGGGCGGCGAAGGAAAAGTTTCTGGCCAGTACATCTACAGTTTGGTGGAAATGACTAAGCAACATATCCAGGATCAGGAGTATGAGCAAGCAATCGAAAAGTTGCAAATGGCTCAGGAATACCCTCATAATTTAGGTGAAGGAAAACTTTACGGCGCTCAGGAAAACGATATATTTTATTGGTTAGGATGCGCTTACGAAAAACTGGGTCAAAAGGATAAAGCAAAGGAGTGTTTTAAGAAAGCAGTGAATGGTCTTTCAGAGCCTTCGGCGGCAATGTTTTATAACGATCAGCAGCCAGATAAGATCTTTTATCAGGGCTTAGCGTGGATACAACTTAATGAAGAGGAAAAAGCTGCAAATATCTTTCAAAAACTGATTGATTATGGCAAAACGCACATAAACGATACCGTTAAGATAGATTATTTCGCAGTGTCACTTCCCGACTTGCTGATTTTTGAAGATAATCTGAATGTGAGAAACACAACCCATTGTCGGTATTTAATTGGGCTGGGTTTACTCGGATTAAAGGATTTTAGCAATGCTAAAAAGGAGTTAAAGCTCGCTTTAGCGCAAGATGCAATGCATTTTGGAGCATGCTCTCATCTGCATGCAGCCGAGCACCAGGAGAAAGCTGCTTTGTTGTTATAGTAGAGTGTTGTATTCTTCTTAAGGCTTCTTGACCTTGATAATTGCATTGGCGTCTGGTAAGCCTGCAGAGCTCACTGTTAGCTTAATATCTCCTTTCTCACCAGCGCTTTTTATAATAACGAGCGCTCGCCCGTGCCAGGCTTTACGTTTGTTGCCTGTATACGGATCAGAATCCTTCAAATTTGCATTGTCAAGTCCCACTATAACTCCGGGACCCTTCAAAGTAAATTGAAGTCGGTTTTCTGCGTTAGGCTGAATAATCCCGTTTTTATCCGTTATTTCAACGGTCACATATGACAAATCCTGTCCATCAGCAAGTATTTGTGTTCGGTCTGGGCTTAAATTTATCTTAGCTGCCTGAGCGGCAGTTTTTAACACCTTTGACTCTGTCTCCATGCTTCCTTCAAGCCCCACAGCTCTTAAGATTCCTGCAGAATAGGGTAAAGTGAAGGTTGCTTTAAATTGCTGCTCTTTACCAGTTGGTTTTTCTCCAATCAGTTTGTTATTCAGATAAAGTCGAACTTTAGGATATCTTGAGTATACCTCAACTTGTATATCTTTCCCTTCAAACGCGGGCCATGTCCAGCTTTCCCATGTAGGCCAAACCGACCACATCGTTTCTTCTATTTTTCCATTAGCCGGATTTGGTTCTCTTACTGCTAAATATAGTTTTTTGCCATCATTATACAACAAATCTCTATAATGAGAGATCGGCTTTCTCCAGCCTGTGAGGTCAATGTCGCCACAATACGCCCCATGCCACGGAAAAAAGTCCTTTTCCCAATGTTGTCCGCTCAGCTCACCAGGATAAAAATACCGTCCTATGCCTGATTCTCCTAAATAATCCATAGCGGTCCAAACAAAATCACCAATAATATACGGATTCTCCTGCACCAGCTTCCAATTCACGAAAGCATCGCGGGGATACGATTCTGTTTGTACAATAACACGGGAGGGGACACGGGCATGATCGGCTGAAGCACGATGTAATTGGTAATTATAACCAGCCACATCATGTGCAGCAAAAAGCGGATCGAATATCTCCCAATCTTCATCCCAGGTAGTAATAGCGGAAGTTACCGGACGCGTAGGGTCAATCTGCCGGATAAGACCTGCAAGTTTACCGGCAGTTTCGACAGCTTCTGCTTTTTTCCTCTCAATGATTTCGTTGCCTATACTCCACATAAAAATTGAGGGGTGATTCCGGTCGCGTAATACCATAGCTTCAATATCGCGGTGCCACCAGGCATCGAAATATTTTGCGTAGTCGTGGGGCGTTTTACTCGTTCTCCATCCGTCAAATGATTCATCTATTACCAGAAGTCCCAGTCTGTCGCAAGCGTTTAAAAAAGCTTCCGAGGGAGGATTATGAGATGTCCGGACAGCATTGAATCCTGCTGCTTTTAATAGTTCAACCTTTCTTACTTCGGCCCTGTCGTATGCCGCTGCTCCCAAGGCGCCGTTGTCATGATGAACACAGCCACCGTTGAGGATTGTTTTCTTACCGTTTAGCTGGAATCCTTTATCGGTGCTGAATGCCAGACTGCGAATTCCGAAGGAGTTTTCAGTTTTGTCAATAGTTGAACCATTTTCTACTAACGACACCTGTGCTTTGTACAGATTCGGGATTTCAGGAGCCCAAAGCAGGGGCTTGCTTATTCTTATGGTTTGTACCACTTCTTTCACTTCATCTACTGCCAGCTCTACTTGTACTTTATCCATGCCGACCTCGATGCTATTTTTATCATTTAATACCGTTGATAGAACGATTTTAGCTGGCAAATTTCCTTCATTTTTAATTCGACTCTTTATCTGAACTATTGCGCTTGTTTCGCTCACCTCCGGAGTCGTGATAGCTACACCCCAGTGCTCGATATGAATCGGATCCGTAATTGTAAGCCAGACATGTCTGTAAATGCCCGATCCGCTATACCACCTGCTATTTTTTTGTTCTGAATTATCAACACGTACTGCGATGATATTTTCTTTGTCATAATTTAGGTAGGGCGTAAGGTCATACTGAAACGATGAGTATCCATAAGGACGTACTCCAAGAGATTTTCCATTAATAAAAACCTCCGAATTCATATAAATACCTTCGAAGTAAATCGACACAGGTCTTCCTTTCAGAGCAGCAGGTACTGTAAAATGTTTACGATACCAGGCTATTCCTGCCGGGAAATACCCGCCGTCGTTCCCCATTGGGTTTTTGGGATCAATAATACCTTCGATGCTCCAATCGTGCGGTAAAGTAAGATTCCGCCAGTTTTTATCATTAAAGTTAATACCACTGGCATGAGCATTGTCCCCCAGCGAGAACTTCCAGTTGTAATCAAAAGCTTGGGTCCTTTTGTTAGACAATGTGTTTTGAGCAGTGCCTTTCAGAGAAAAAGCTAAGTATATTAGAACTGTTAAAAGTAATTTAAGATGGGTGGTCATTCAGGTCTGGTGATTAATTATATTTTAGTTTGATTCAAATCTAAAAGTATTCTGAGGAGCAGACAAATTTTTAATGTTATATGTTTCGTGATAAGGCTCTTCATTTAACCTCGTCGAATTTTAGCATAATTAGATGTTACCTTAGCACAGCAGCAAGGCTAAATATTGATTGAATAAAGCCAAATATGGTTTATCCTCAGACTCAACCCCCGAAATTGTTTGACAATAATCCCTCCGGTATATAACGTTATCACTTTATAAGCGGTGCCCATTTTTTATCGATCAGGTATTTCTAAAGAATTTTAACAAAATATGAAAATTTATATTATTAATTGTATGTTTGACAGTTAATAAACCGATTTTCTGTTAGTATAATTCGATTATTCATCAGCCTTCTTTATATAGTAATGGCAATAACATTATACACATGAAACCCGATTGTAACTATATTAAATAAACCGTATTAATTTTAAATGCAGTTAGTAGTCCGTCAAATTACACAGATGATCAGATATAAAACGTTTCTTCCCTTCGCATTCTTTGTTATTAACAGCTTTGCACTTAAGGCCCAAACCAAGAGTGACTTTCATAGCTGGGCCGCAACTCCTCCTATGGGTTGGAACAGCTGGGATTGTTTTGGCCCGACTGTAACGGAAGCTGAGGTAAAAGCAAATGCCGACTATATGGCTAAATATTTGAAGCCTTATGGATGGAATTATGTAGTAGTGGATATTCGCTGGTATGTCGGAAACGATAAAGCACACGGATATAATGAAAAAGATCCTGATTACGTCCTGGATGAATACGGAAGATTTTTGCCCGCAATAAACCGATTTCCCTCTGCTGCAGGCGGCAAAGGTTTTAAACCGCTGGCTGATTATCTTCATGCCAAGGGGTTAAAGTTTGGCATTCATATCATGCGTGGAATTCCGGTAATCGCGGTCAAACAGAATTTACCAATAAAAGGAACCAACGTAACTGCCAGAGATATTTATTCTGAAAAAGATCAATGCCGTTGGTTACGAGATATGTATACCATTGTTCCCGGAAAGGTTGGTGCACAGGAATACTATAATTCTCTGTTTGAACTTTATGCATCCTGGGGGCTTGATTTCGTTAAAGTCGATGATCTCTCTTCTCCCATCTATTTTGAGGGAGAGATTGATATGATTAGAAAGGCCATTGATCGCACTGGTCGCAAAATTTTGTTAAGCACGTCTCCGGGAGAAACACCTATAGCTCATGCGGATCATGTACAAAAAAATGCTAACATGTGGCGGACAGTTGGCGATTTTTGGGATAGCTGGCAACAACTGAAAGAACATTTTACAGTATTTGAACGCTGGAATAAGTGGCGTGCCTATGGTGCATATCCCGATGGCGATATGCTTCCGCTGGGCCGTATCGGCATCCGCGCAGAAAGAGGCAATCCTCGTATGACCGCCTTTACCCGGGATGAGCAATATACTTTAATGACTCTATGGAGTATTTTTAAATCTCCCTTAATGTTTGGAGGTAACCTTCCGGATAACGATCCTTTCACTCTCTCTTTGCTGACGAACAAAAATGTGCTGAAAGTTTTGAACGAAAGCACCAACAATAAGCCTCTTTTTACGGATGCAGATAAAGCAGCCTGGATTGCCGATGAACCAGCTACCGGTGCTAAATACCTGGCGGTCTTTAATACGATGGATCAGCAGGAAGCCATTGAAGAAAGAGCTGCCTGGAACAGCGGATTAATAACCAGGGAAACACCTGCACATAGTAAGCCAGTTGATATTGACATCAGCGGCGCAAAAAAACTGTATTTGGTGGTAAATGATGGAGGTGACAATACAGATTGGGATCATGCAGACTGGATCATGCCAACCCTGTATAATGAAACCGATTCTCTTAAGCTTAGCACTTTAAAGTGGAAAAAGGCAACATCGGGCTGGGGGAAGCCGCGAGTTGGCAAAAGTGTTTCGGAAAATGATTTAATGATAAATAAAGTTAGGTATGAAGACGGCATTGGTACTCATTCCAATTCGATGATAGAATTTGACATCCCGGAAGGTTATACTCGCTTTAAGGCCCTTGTGGGGTTAGACGAAGCGTGTGTAATTCAAAATGTGGGTGCTTCGGTAAAGTTTTTAGTTTTTACTCAAAATCCTTCGGGTCCTATTCCTCCTTCGAGCACAAAGATTCCGGTAAGCCTGAAAGAACTTGGATTTAAAGGTGACTGTTCGATTACCGATCTATGGTCAGGAAAAGTGCTCGGCAAATTTTCCGGAGAGTTTGCTCCTGAAATCAACAGGCATGGAGCTGGCCTGTACAGAATTACTAAAGTATCAAAGTAGATAATTTGAAAATTATATGTATTGCAATTTAAAAACATCCATTAAAAAAGTTAATGTAAGCAGATGGGTTTGCTTATGCTTTGTGCTGAGTGTTTTTGCGCCCGCGAGGGGGCAACAGATCTCAACAGAAGCATCTAATAAAACAGATAAAAAATTCTCGACCGAAAACTATAGCGCCTATCTTTTTACATACTTCACCGGCAATGGAAAAGATGCAGAAGCTATCCGCTTTGCGATCAGCAATGACGGGTATAATTTCAGGGCTCTGAACAACAATCAGCCTGTTATAAGTTCTGCTCAAATAAGCTCATCGGGAGGAGTACGGGATCCTCATATTTTGCGTGGCGCTGATGGAAAAACCTTTTATATGGTAGCTACGGACATGGTAGCCGCCAAGGGATGGGATTCAAACAGGGCCATGGTGCTGATGAAATCTACAGACCTGATAAACTGGACATCCAGCGTTGTCAATATTCAGAATAAATATCCGGGCAACGAAAACCTGAAACGTGTTTGGGCTCCGCAAACTATTTATGATGCCAAAGCAGGGAAATATATGGTGTATTTTTCCTTGCAGCATGGTAAAGATCCCGACAAAATTTATTACGCTTATGCCAATTCAGATTTCACCAACCTCGAAACTGAACCAAAGCAACTATATTTCCCCGAAGATAAGGGCGCTTGCATCGATGGCGACATTGTTTATAAGGACGGAAAATATTACTTGTTCCATAAAACTGAAGGAGGCAAGCCGGGGATAAAAATTGCGGTATCAAACACATTAACCGGGGACTATAAGCTGGAGTCGGATTATGTTCAGCAAACAAAAGATCCGGTTGAAGGTGCCGGCGTGTTTAAGCTGAACAACGGAGAAGGTTATATCCTCATGTATGATGTGTATATGCATGGCAAATATCAGTTTACTAAAAGCACAGATCTTAAAACTTTTAAGGTTATTGATAATGAGGTAAGCATGAATTTCCATCCCCGCCACGGAACGGTAATGCCGATTACGGCGAAGGAAGCAGCAGCGCTTGTAAGCAAATGGATGCCTGCAAATGATGTGATACTGTCTGTTAAGGCCAAAGGCCTGAAGTCAATAAACGTTTCATTAGATACTGCGGCACGCAAGTTTTATTTGCCTGTTAAGTCTGGCACAAATTTAAAACAGTTTAAGCCTGAGTTTTCGGTGTTTCCGGGGATAAAGATCACTCCACAATCTGCTGCGAATTTCGCATCAGGCCCTGTGAGGTATATTGTTGAAGTAGAAGGAAAGAAACCGGAAAGCTACGAATTGATCGCCAAAGAATACCGAAACCCGGTTTTGGAAGGTTATTATGCCGACCCGGATATCTTGTATTCTGAAAAGACAGGAAAGTTTTATATCTATCCTACAAGCGACGGATTTAATAATTGGGGGGGCACCTATTTCAAAGCCTTTTCATCACCGGATCTGGTGAACTGGAAGGATGAGGGGGTGATTCTGGACCTTTCAAAAGATGTAAGCTGGGCAAAGAGGAATGCCTGGGCGCCCTGCATTATAGAAAAGAAAATCGACGGTAAATACAAATACTTTTATTATTTCACTGCGGCACAGAAAATCGGAGTTGCCGTGGCGGATAACCCTGCGGGTCCGTTTGTTGATTCCGGAAAACCGCTGATTGATAAACATCCAGAAGGCATAAACCGCGGCCAGGAAATTGATCCCGATGTGTTTACCGATCCCAAAACAGGCAAAAGTTATCTGTATTGGGGCAATGGCTATATGGCGGGTGCAGAACTAAATGAGGATATGGTATCGTTAAAGCCTGGCACCACGACGGTTTTAAAGCCTGATGCCACTTTCCGCGAAGGAACTCATGTTATTTACAGAAAAGGTATTTATTATTTTATGTGGTCTGAAAACGATACCCGGAGCGAAAATTATCGTGTACGTTACGGCACTTCAGATTCACCGATGGGAAAAATAAGTATACCGGAAAATAACATGGTGATTGCAAAAGATAAAGAAGTCGGTATTTACGGAACTGGTCATCATTCCACCATTCAGATTCCTGGTAAAGATGAATGGTATATCGTTTATCATCGCTTCAATTATCCCAAAGGAATTACCATGGGAGAAGCAGCGGGATATAACCGCGAAGTATGCATTGATAAAATGGAGTTTAATAAAGACGGCAGCATTAAGCAATCGAAACCAACTCATCAGGGCATAAAGGCTGTAAGGTTAAAAAGATAAGAGTATTAAAATAAATCAAATCACAAATTGATGAAAAGAGTATATTATAAACCAGTCGCGGGCTTATTGCTTGCGCTTAGCTTCACATTTTCGGCAACAGCTCAAAAGGCTCAAAACCTGGTGGTACAAGTGAATAAGCCGGTTTCGGTAGTACAACCAACTATGTGGGGTGTTTTTTTTGAAGATATAAATTTTTCTGCCGACGGTGGTATATATGCAGAGCTGATTAAGAACAGGTCTTTTGAGTTTTTTTCTCCCCTGATGGGATGGAAGGAAGTAAAAAAAGGCGGCACCGGAAAAATTTTAATTAACAACCACGCAGTATCAAATTCGGCGAATCCACGTTTTGCACGATTTACTATAGATGCCGAAAAAGGAAGTTATGGAATAGAAAACGAAGGCTTCAGGGGCATAGGCGTTCAAAACGATAAGCAATATAATTTTTCAATTCTTGTGAGAAGTACGAGCGACATAAAGCTTCGTTTAGAACTACTGAATTTAAAAAATGAAAAGATAGGAGAGAGCCCAGCTATTGCTTTAACTGATAATAAAGAATGGAAAAAATATACCCTGTCTTTCAAAGCTAATTCAACAGAGCCAAAGGCAAAACTTGCTATTTTGTTCGAAGGAAAGGGTGTTGTTGACGCGGATATGATTTCACTTTTTCCGCAGGATACCTGGAAGAATCGTCCTGGCGGATTAAGAGCAGATTTAGTACAGATGCTTGCAGATCTAAAGCCTGGTTTTATCCGTTTCCCGGGAGGCTGTATTGTGGAAGGGAGAGATCTTGAAAACCGTTATCAATGGAAAACAACAGTTGGCCCCGTTGAAGATCGAAAATTGATAGTGAACCGTTGGAATACTGAATTTAAGGCCCCCCGAAACGCGCCCGATTATTTCCAGTCTTATGGTTTAGGCTTTTTTGAATATTTTCAATTGGCAGAAGATCTGAAAGCAGAACCTCTTCCAATTTTAAATTGTGGAATGGCTTGCCAGTATAATACAGGAGAAGTTGCAGAAGATGTTGACCCATATATTCAGGATGCTTTAGACTTGATTGAATTTGCTAACGGTCCGGTTACTTCCAAATGGGGTAAATTGCGTGCAGAGATGGGGCATCCGGCATCATTTAATTTGAAATATCTTGGTGTTGGAAATGAGCAATGGGATGTTCAGTATATCGAGCGCTATAAAGAATTTGATAAAGTTCTGCGTGTTAAACATCCTGAAATAAAACTGGTATCCGGTTCAGGTCCTTCAGCAGATGGGGCTCTTTTTGATTACGCCTGGAAAGAACTTAAAACGCTTAAAACGGATCTGGTGGATGAGCATTATTACAAAAGTCCCGAATGGTTTTTTGCTAATGCAAGCAGATATGATAATTATGACCGTAAAGGGCCTAAGGTTTTTGCAGGAGAGTATGCTGCCCATGGCAAAGATGCAACAAATCCAGAATCGAAAAACACCTGGTTAAGCGCCTTGGCTGAAGCTTCTTTTATGACGGGATTAGAGCGAAATGCAGATGTGGTTCATATGGCTTCTTATGCGCCATTATTAGCCCATGTGGAAGCATGGCAGTGGCGCCCTGATCTTATCTGGTTTGATAATTTAAAAGCTGTTGGCACACCGAATTATTATGTTCAAAAGTTATTTTCTTCAAATAAAGGCACACATGTAGTTCCGGTGTTAAGTAATGACCAGGTATTAACCGGTAAAGATAGTGTTTACTCAAGCGCAACGATCGACATGAAAAGCAATACACTTAAATTAAAAATAGTAAACACTTCCAGTTTTGTCAAAAACTTCGATATAAAGTTGGAAGGTGCATCTGCCGTTAAAGGCGGAAGTTTACAGACTTTAAGTTCTGCAGACCCAATGGCATACAATTCCCTTGATAAGCCTCAGTTCATTGTTCCTGTTACTTCTTCGATAAAGAAAACCGGCGAGAGGATACCTGTTGAGCTTAAACCTAAATCCGTGAATGTGATTAGCCTGCCTTATCGTAATAAATAGCGGACAGGTAAAATATAGCTTTTTGGTTAGAAAAAATGTTTGAGTCTATTATGAAAAAAATATTATTCGTAATGTGCCTGGTGGCGCTAATCACCGCAAAATCGGCTTTTTCGTACACTAAAAAGTTCGCTAACGAACCCGATTCTGTCTATTTGTTTTCGTACGGTACGAGCAAAAATAGTCATAAAAATGGCTTACACATTGCCTGGAGCCGGGATAAAGAAAAATGGTATACCATAGGTAACGAATTTAGTTATGTAAGAAGCGATTATGGAACCTGGGGCGCCGAAAAGCGGATGCTGACGCCTTACCTGATGCAGGGACCTAATGGTGTTTGGAACTGTATCTGGAGCTTAAATGAAAAGGATAATGTTTTCGCCCACGCATCGTCTATTGATTTGGTGGATTGGGGCAGGCAGAGCTATCCTGTAGTTAACAAGGGATCTAATCTGATTCGGCCAGTTTTGCGGTATGACAAGAATCAATCCGCCTACCATATTACCTACCTTGATGCGAATAATAAAGCCTACAAGGTCTCGACTGCCGATTTTAAATCATATACTCCAGCTGTTGAGATTCCTGCAGCACAATACAGTAACCCGAGTGTAACCATTAGCTTGCCGGGCGGCAATGTTACTGGCCAGATACATAAAGTGGCGTGGACGATGGTTGACAAGCTCATTAAAACCTATCAGCTCAAACAATATAAAAACGGCCTTCATAATGAGTCGGCTAAACAAGATGCTGAGCGCTTTAAAGACTTGAAACCAGTAAATGCAAGTATTACAGTTGAGCCTCAAAAGGCTAAGCCAATCAGTGATGTATTATTAGGGATATTTTTTGAAGATATCAATTATGCTGCCGATGGAGGTTTGTATGCAGAGTTGGTGCAGAACAGGGACTTTGAATATTCATTGAGAGATAAAAAAGGCCGCGACAAGAACTGGAATAGCACACACTCATGGTCACTAAAAGGAGAGAGTACAAGTTTTACCATTGATAGTATTTCACCGGTGCATATCAATAACGCACATTATGCGGTACTTGAGACCAAAGTGCCCGGAGCATCATTGCTAAACAGCGGTTTTGACGGAATAGTAGTGAAAAAAGGAGAGAAGTATAATTTTTCTCTGTTCGCTAAATCGTTGAATGGGAAAGGCGGAAAATTATTTGTTCGTCTGGTAGATAAGAAAGGCGCCGTGCTGGCTCAGTCAAACTTAAGTGTGCCTTCCGGAGGCTGGAAAAATGTGAAGGCAGTTCTTGATGCTGCTGGCGATGCTGATGATGCTTCATTGGAATTGCAGCCGCTCTCTGCGGGCCGCCTGGCATTGGATATGATTTCCTTATTCCCTCAAAGAACATATAAAGGCCGAAAAAATGGATTAAGGGCTGATTTGGCCCAGACAATCGCAGATATACATCCACGCTTTGTTAGGTTTCCGGGTGGTTGTGTAGCTCATGGTGATGGAATAGGAAATATCTATCGATGGAAAAATTCCATTGGTCCTTTAGAGAGTCGTAAACCTTTACGTAACTTGTGGGGATATCATCAAACCACAGGATTGGGTTATTTTGAGTATTTCCAGTTCTGCGAAGATATTGGAGCCGTACCATTACCTGTTGTAGCAGCGGGAGTACCTTGTCAGAATTCATCGGATGGTGGCGCAGGTCAGCAGGGAGGTATACCTATGGAAGAGATGGACGAGTATATACAAGAAATATTTGACCTGGTAGAATGGGCCAACGGAGATGTAAATACGAAATGGGGCAAAAAACGCGCGGAAGCAGGCCATCCAGAGCCATTTAACCTGAAATATTTAGGTGTCGGCAATGAGGATCTAATAACCGATATTTTTGAAGAACGCTTTACCATGATTTTCAACGCCATGAAAAAGAAGCATCCAGAAATCACCGTAATCGGGACGGTTGGCCCTAGTGCCGAAGGAACTGATTATGAAGAGGGATGGGAAATTGCCACAAAATTAAAGGTTCCGATGGTAGATGAGCATTACTATCAGAGTCCGGGTTGGTTTATTAACAATCAGGAATATTACGATAAATATGATCGCTCTAAACCAAAAGTTTATCTGGGGGAATATGCCGCAAGTGTCCCAAGAGGAGTAACGAATCATGAAACAGCTTTGTCTGAGGCTTTATATCTTACATCTCTGGAAAGGAATAGTGATGTTGTAAGCATGGCATCTTATGCACCTTTACTTGCCAAAGAAGGACACACTCAATGGAATCCCGACCTTATCTATTTCAACAATACGAGCATTAAACCAACCGTAAGTTACTATGTGCAGCAGCTATACGGAAGCAACGCAGGCACTGAATATTTGCCAGCATCCCTAAGCCTTTCAAATGATCAGGAAGCAGTAAAAAAGCGGATTGCTTATTCAGTTGTGCGCGACGCAAAAAATAAGAATGTGGTTGTGAAGCTGGTGAACCTTCTGCCTGTGGCTGTTAATTCATCAATAGATCTGAAAGATATCAATATTGCCAGCACAAAAGCAATAAAAACCGTATTACAAGGTAATCCGGACGACAGAGATGTAAAACCAAACTCAACAGATTTTACGGTGTCTGATAAGTTTAATACTGAGCTGGCGCCTTATTCTTTTACAGTAATTCGAATAAAAGTTAAATAAATCAGATAATTATAATCCTGATTTCCCTTGCCGTTCAGAAGGCAGACGGCAAGGGAAATAAGGTAAGTTTTTCGGCTAGTATAAGGCAACAACGCCAAACTTCTTTGGACCGAATTAATAAATCAATAAGAGCCTTTATTCCGGTCCAATCTTTATATTGATCCTAATCCCAAAACACCTCCTTTCCATATTTGATGGTCGGCTTCAAACCTTTAGAAGTTTACAATTTCCCATGCGAAAAATTTCATGCATGATCTAAGATATAAGTGAATGTTTTATATAAAACTGTAAAAGTCATGTCCTGATCTTTCCCTCTGTGTATCTAGTTTCATCAAGATTGAGAATGAAGCGATTGGTGTCAACCTTTACAAAATTGATGTTAAAAAAATCACTAACTGACATTAAAATAACAATTCTCCTACAATGAATTTTTGTTATTTTTATAAGTGACTGATTATCTT
>CBIHLM010000075.1:0-18739 GCA_966210515.1 uncultured Pedobacter sp. | reverse complement strand
GATCTTCAACATAACTTCTTCCTGTCTTATAATTTTTTGAAATCCTCACGAGAACTCATAACCATACACTCCTGAATGCCAGTATTTTACTTTTTAAGTTTTATGCCTAGTGAATCAGAAATTGGTTAATATTTACTAGTTTCTTAATGTTAAAATTAGCGATAGGCGAAGCTCCAATTGGTTAAAAAATGGGGCTATAATGTTCAATTCTGAAATGACTAAAAGCTTCAATGGTTTCTGCATAAGATTGCCCGTAACGGTCTATGAATATTAGCGTAGGTCCCCTACAACGAGGTGAGACTATCGTATACTAATAAAATGCGCTTATGAAAACTTAGACAGAATTTAATCTTTAAGACAGAAAAAAGGCAGTCGGACGGGCGCCCGACCTACCTATCAACAACCAATTTATTTTAGGAGGGAAATTAATTCTTCTTTGTGCTTAATGATCCGATTTAAAACAAATAGAAAAAGAACTAAAGCGAAAATCCTATCGTTAATCAATCAATCTTAACACGTACGAATACGTGTATTTTTTGTCCAAAAGACGATAAGAATCATGCGGTAGAGCTCCCCAACTATTGTCGCCTCCAACCCCGCGCTGTTTTAAATCAATATTGAGGAAAACTTCACTCCGAGGTTTAATATCTATCAGATGTTGTTGCTTCTTCGTTAGTCCTGGATCTAGATCTTCGGTACTATTATTTAAAGCACTAAAACAAATAGGCTGAATTCCTTCAATCTGTAAGCCCTTGCCTTCATTATTGGTTAGCTTTAGCCACCGTACATCTGTCTTATAGCCATTTTCCTGTGGCCGGATATAATTCGATGTAAATTGATTTCTAACCTTATCAGTGTAAAGTCCTACAAAAGCAGCAGTATTTTTGTCGCTGTAATTTTCCCAGGGACCTCTACCATAATAAGAAAGATTATCATAGTTCCCGGATAGCTCCATTCGCATCCCAAACCGCGGCATTTCTGGCAAATTCCGGCCGGTCATATCAATGGATGCTGTTACCCGAACAGCTCCATCGTTTTGGATCAAATAATCAACAGTATAAGGGACGTTAATTCCGGCCAGATCGTACTCAACCTTAATTGGAAGGCCTTCAGTGTTTTTTTCGCCAACAGTTATCTTCTTTACTGTTCTGTCAGCATGGGCAGTACGCCAAATACCTAGTTTCACCTGCATCCCACTACCAAAATCATTATCAGTTGGAGCGCGCCAAAAAAATGGCTCTGGAAATTGACGGATAGCCCCGTTTGTGTTTTTTGCAGTGTAACTTACAAGGCTTCCTATTCTGGTATCAAACTCTCCCTTAGCCCTTCCCGAACTAAACTTAATACGATTATTTTCTTTAGAAATCTGTAGAATACCCTTGACCGTTGCACTTCCAGCAAAAAAATCTCCTGCCTTCCTAAATTGTTCGCGAGCTATTTCGTGCCCTGCAGGAACAAGTTCGGTGGCTGTTTTAGAGTATGCAAATACATTTAGAAAGTACTCAGTTCCCGCTTCTGATTTAAACGTTGAAAGTTTTAGCTTAACATCTTTTTGCTGGCGTGGATCAAGACTTAGTTCAAAGGGTGCTTCTTCGATTTTTTCTCCATTGCGATATAGCTCCCACTTAAAGCTATACTTATCCAGGTTTGTAAAGTCGAACAAATTATGAACTGTAATCATTCCCTTCGCCAGATCCTTTTCTTTAAAGAGAATATTCTGATAAACTTTCTTCACTTCGTACAAACCAGGGTGAGGAGTTCTATCGGCAGCAACTAAACCATTAGCACAAAAATTCTCATCATTCTGCAAAGAATAGCCGCCCAAGTCACCACCATAAGCAAGAAAAGTACGACCATCGGGTGTAGTTGTTTTCATTCCCTGATCAACCCAATCCCAAATAAAGCCACCCTGCATGTGCGTACTGCTTCTTATAATGTCCCAGTACTCCTGAAAATTTCCGCTGCTGTTACCCATGGCATGCGAATATTCACACATAATAAATGGGCGGGTTTTATCTTTGGACTCTGCATACTGCTTCATGTAACTGATATCCGGATACATGGGTGCTACAATATCCGTATTTGCATTTTCCATAGCTTGCTCAAACATGATAGCACGAGTATTGTCACGTTTCTTTATCCATTTATAGGCATCGTAAAAAACCTGACCATTACCGCATTCATTACCCATGGACCACATAATAACTGAAGCATGGTTTTTATCTCTTTCAATTACGCGTGTGATACGATCCATATGAGCAGGAGCCCAATCTGGAAGATAGGCGGGGTGCTTAGTAGTATCGCTAAACCATGGCAAAGAACCCATTCCATGTGTTTCAATGTTCGCTTCATCAACAACGTATAATCCGTACTTGTCACAAAGTTTCATCCAGAAAGGATCATTAGGATAATGACTGGTACGAACAGCATTGATGTTAAATTTCTTCATTAGCTCAATATCCTTAATCATCAAGCCTTTGGTGGGTACGTGCCCTTCAATTTCATCGTGTTCGTGACGGTTCGTTCCTTTAAAAAGAACGGGAACTCCGTTTACCAACAATTGCGCGTTTTTAAGTTCAATTTTCCGGAATCCGATTTTTGAGCCGGTAACTCCAAGCGAGGAGCCATTAACATCTTTTACAGAAATAATAAGATCATAAAGATTTGGAGTTTCAGCACTCCATTTAGCTACTTTAGAAAGAATTCCGTTAAAACTTATAGAGTTAATTTCCGATGAGATAGTAACAGGTTTTTCCTGGGTAAAAACCGTCTTTCCAGCTTTATCCTGAAGTGTAACATTAACCGATGCTGCTTTGGTAGTAGCACCTTCAAATTTTCTTAAATCAACTACTGCGAAAAAAATCCCGTTTTGATATTGATTATCAAGATCTGCTTTGACAAAGTAATCCCAAACACTTACCTTAGGAAGAGCATATAAAAAAACATCCCGCTCGATACCGCTTATGCGAAAGAAATCCTGGTCTTCCAGGTAACTTCCATCATGCCAGCGAAAAACCTGAACAGCCAAAAGATTCTCTCCCTTCTGCAGATATTTTGTAATATTAAATTCGGCCGCGGACTTAGAAACTTTTGTCATCCCAACCTTTTTCCCGTTTAGGTAAACTTCAGCATAACCGGTAATCGAACCGAATTGTAGGAGAACCTCCCTTCCGTTCCAATTTTCAGGAACAGTGAAGGTTTTACGATAGGTTCCAACCGGATTATTTTCTCCTATAAAAGGAGGATTTGCAGGGAACGGATACGTAATATTGGTATAAATCGGAATACCAAAACCTTTCCGTTCCCAATTCGAAGGAACAGGTATTTCTGCCCATTCCCTATCAGCTAAATCGGTGCGATAAAAATCAGTTATCCTGTTCGCGTATTTATCTGTGTAAACAAATTTCCACTTCCCGTTTAAGGATCGGTGCCAGGGGGATTTATTATAATTATCAGCCTTCACATCTTCTGCGTTTTCAAAAAGCATAAAAGCGGTGTGGGGCTTTTCCTTATTTATATCAAGCAACTGTGGATTTTCCCAGTCGTTCTTTTCCTGGGCAAAGCTTGATAGTGCAAAAAAAACAAAAGTAAAAATAAGTGTGGTTGTAATTTTTTTACAAAAATTCATGTTTAAATAGTGTTGTTTATTGAATTAAGTTTACAGAGGCATTAAAGGCACTCTTTTATGCCTTCATTCATTGTTTTTCGTCTAAAATATAGGTACATCTCGCAGGATGACAGGTGTTAAAATTAGCGAAAGGAAGAGCTCCAATTGGTTAAAAAATGGGATTATAATGTTCAATCTCTGAATGACTAAACGGTTCTATGGTTCTTGTCTAAAACCATCATTAACCTTCTTTTAATCATCTGTACACCAAACCAAAACATCATTCATAAACAAAAAACTGCCGGTATTACTAATATTAAAGGATTTTACATACCCGCTTCCGCATCTACTATTCGCCATTGTTGACTCAGACTACCTACCTGTTAAATAGTTAAACAAAAAGTCCCAGTTTTCTTAATGATGATATAGTTTTTTTATGTGGATATTCGATTGACAAATCTTAGCGAATTGGTGACCCTTGAGAGGGGCCTCTTACTTCAAACGTAAATATGTAACAATTATCCTGCGTTTGAATAAGCAGTGTAGGAGGTTATGAAAGTAGCCCATCATTGGCCCCCCCCGGGCTACTAATGTACTTTGATGGTATAACCCCATACTCCTCTTTAAACGCCTTAACGAAATATTTACGGTTTCTAAACCCCACCTTATAACATACCTCAGAAACGTTGAGTGTTTTCCTTTGTAGAAGCTGAGCTGCCTTTTTGATTCGGCAAGATTTAATAAAATCTAAGGGAGACTTGCCGGTTAAAGCTAAGATGCGTGAATATAGAGTCGTTCTACTAACAAATAATATTTGACTCAATTCCTCAACCGAAAAGTTGTAATTTGATATATTATCTTCTACCGTTTTTAAAAGGTGCTTCTTAAACTCTTCGTATTGGGATTCTGGCTCAGAATCAATTGGTGAAAAAGAAATATGTCTTTCGCAGGTATTTTTATAAACATCCTGCTGCAATAACAAGTTTCTTATTTTAAGAGCAAGTATTTGAGAGTTAACAGGCTTAGGGAGATAATCATTGGCTCCCATTCCCAATCCTAATAATTGTTGTTCTTCGCCATATAATCCCGTTAATAGGATCACCGGTATATGCTTAGTTCTTATATCTGACTTAATTTTTTTGCATAATTCTACCCCATCAATTCCTGGCATACGCACATCACTGACTACCAGGCTCGGATAAGCGGATAAGCACTTTTTCCAGCCTTCATACCCATCAGATGCCACAGAAACCTCGAACTCCTCTGACAAGTTATACTCCAGATATTCCCTCAGGTCATAATCGTCCTCAATAATCAGTACGGTTGCTTTTTGCATAATCTAGTATTTTTCTATGGCAGGTCCTTTAGGCCACATTTTGCTTAGATCGCTCGATTTTTTATATTATATAATATACAGAATTGCAGTGAATTATTACGCCAATACAGGGCAATAAAATTCAATCACACAATCGATTATTGTTTATTCAAAGCTTTCTTCCCATTTTCAGATTGATACTCGGATGGAAGAATACCAAACTCTTCTTTAAATACTTTAGAAAAATAAGACAGGTTATTAAATCCTACTTCATAAGCAATAGTTGAAATATTAAGCTTACTTTTAAGAAGAAGTTGAGCAGCCTTTTTCAACCTGATTGAGCGTATTAACTCAACTGGGGTTTGCCCGGTTTCTGTAAATACTTTCTTGTACAGTGAAACCCTGCTCATCGCCACAAGATTACCCAGCGCCTCTACGGAAAAATTAGAGTTGGTGAGATTAGCCTCAATGAGATTTATGATTCGTTTCGCAAATTCTCCTTCTTCCGATTCCACCAGAGCCTCACTTATATTATTATTCGTCTGCCTTTGATGATTCTTCTTAAAAACCTGTTGTTGATGTAATAAATTATTGATTTTGCTTTGCAGAATTGGGAAATTAAAAGGTTTTGTGATATAGTCATTTGCTCCGCTGTTCAAACCAGACAGCTGGGAAGATTCCTCTGTCATAGCGGTAAGCAAAATAACAGGTATATGATTGGTTCGGCTATCATTCTTTATTTTGTAGCACAGGTCAATCCCATTCATTTCCGGCATATTAACATCGCTGATCACCAAGGCTGGGTGAGCAGTCAAAGTTCCATGCCATCCCTCTTTTCCATTATGGGCCTCTAAAACTGTATAGTTGCTCTCCATATTTTCCTTAAGATAAGAACACAGTTCCAGATTATCTTCAACCAGGAGAATCACTGGCTTTTTTCTATAACTTATGTCTTTTTCATACGGAGCGTCAATCGTTTGCTCTCCAATTGCGGCAGTAATACCTTCCTGTTTTGAAATTTCTAAGGTTATAATAAAACAACACCCCTGATCGGTTCCGGTTTCAATCAACATATCCCAACCATGCATTTTGATGAATTCAGCGGTCATGGGAAGACATTGTCCAACTTCTGGATTACCGAATATCTCCTCAAAAACTTCCGGATTAGACGCACTAAACTGTTGTTTTAGATTTTTGCCAGAGAAACTCTGACCCACGTTTCCTATTTTAACTTCTAATAAGGAAACAGGCCGGCGTTCATTTTTTTCTAAAATAGAAATAAGGACACTGATATTACCTCCATCAGAAGTAGAAATAAATGCGTCGTATAACAAATTAAAAATAATTTTTTTTAGTTTTTCCTCATCAAACTTTATTATCAGCGATTTACATTCAGTTTCGAATAAAAGGGCTATTGTTCTTTGCAGTGCTATATCCTTAAACTCACTTACAGTTTCACCAATAAAACCTATAATATCGCCCTTTTTAGCATTTAACTTCAAATAGTCGGATTCAGGCTTTTTGAAACCAAGTATTTGTTTTACTAGCTCAAATGCCTGTTTAACATTTCCGTTTAAAACCGTCAACTGGTTTTTCTGCTCAGATTTGTCGTTATCTTTAATTAAAGCATCTAATGAAGTATTTAATACCGACAAATGGTTCTTCAACTCCATATGTATCCCATAAAAAATCTTTCTTTTAGTTTCTTCGACCTGCTGAGAAATTTTTAGTTCCTTTAGTTCGTGTCCCAGCGCAGCTATGGAGCTTTCATACATCTTATATTTTCTATTTCTTGACTGCCTCAACTTCCAAAGAACCAAAAGAGCCAATGGAAAAAACAAAAAACATAAAATATTATAAATGTCACTTGCGGAAAGAGTAGACAGAGCTATAACGATTAGATTAAAATGACTTTGTGACCAAGAAGCACAAGGATCAAATAAATTTATATTAAAGAGTCTCATTATGTCCATCTGGCTTTATAAAATAAAAAGTATACCGATGCTCATAACTTTAATACATCCAAATTCAATTCCTAAGGCCATTGTTAAGCTGGCTTTCTTTGCAATTTCTTAATATTGAGTATACGTATGTCAAGATAAAGAGGTTTTCTCATTACCTGATGACTCTTTTGTATCTATTAATAACGTTAATGTAAAAAATAATTAACAAGCTATTTATCAGTCATTTAAAAAGATAAAAACGGATATAAAGTATAATTATGATAACAATTAATGACTTTTATGATAATTATAAATTTCAATAGGGGATAGATTGTGATGCTAAGAGACAATCTTAAAAAAGATTTTTTCGCAACACATTAAAACTCCGGACGAAGTTCCCTCGAAAAACAATGGAGTGTAGGAGCTAATTCAAACAAAACACTTCATAAAATTAAAAATTACTTTTTCAATATAGCTTATTAAGTTATCTTTAATCTTTTAAGTATAGAGAATGTAACCCAATTCACTATCGCTTTATTAAAGAGGCGATTCTCTTTAATATTAACCTAAGTTCGATTAATAAATTAAAAAAAATATAGATTTGGTCGTGCCCAAAGACGGTCAGGCTTGGGTTGCAATCTTTTCGCCCTGGGCCTTTTAAACCTGAACCTGTTCGAAGCGAGAAAGGATTTTCAAGTAATCCATCACGCAGTTCATGAAAATTTGGCTAATATAATGCCTGCATGGTTTAATTACTTATTAACCGAACTCAGGCTTTTTAGTATGAAAGAATAGGGCATCTTAAGAAACAAGGTTCCAGCAATCACCAAATTGTATAGTATAATCCGGAGAGGCGTTCCTGCATGTCGAATGTGTTAATAATAAATGAAGACGATTAAAAATATCCTTAGGCTTTTACTGGTATCCCAAGTGCTGACAGTTTCGGTGTACGGACAGCTTAACATGAAGTTCAAGTATCTAACAGCCGATCAGGGCCTTTCAAGTAACCGAATTACCTATATATTTAGAGACAGCCGGGACTTTTTGTGGGTAGGTACAGATTTGGGGCTTAACAAATATGATGGGTATAAGGTAACTCAATATGTGCATTATGACCTTAAAAAGGGAACAATAAGCAATAATAATCTGCTATCAATTATTGAAGACACAAAAAAAAACTTATGGGCCGGGACTTCCAATGGGCTAAACTTATATAACCGGCAATCAGATTCTTTCACGGTATTCAAAAATATTCCTGGCGACCCACGCAGCCTCAATAGTGATTTTATTCTTTCTATGTACGTGGATAAAAAAGGGAACCTATGGATATTGACAGGCGGAAACTGTTTGAATTTATGGGTGCCGGAGAAACGAAATTTTATTCGTTATCCCTTCCAGGCGCTGGAGAGGAGATACTTTTCCTCAGCCCAAACAATTGCTGAAGACTCCAGAGGAAATATCTGGACTACCCCTTACGGCGATAGACTCTTTTGCATGGACCCGAAAGCCAAAAAGTTTAGTACATATAGTTTAGGAATTAAGACCTCGGAAAAAACACTGAACAATATATATATAGATAAGCAAGACAAGATCTGGATAGGAACCAGGGGAGCCGGTTTGCATTCTTTCGATGCTTTAACAAAAAAAACCGAACACTTCAATATAAAAGCTGATGGAACAGGTACTAATAAAAGTCTTATTCATTGGATTATTCCCGAAGATGATAAACATCTCTTAATTGGGACAGATCAGGGAGGTCTGAATCGATTAAATTTAGAAACAAAAAGATTTGAATACATTGAATATAAAGAAGGTAATAATGAAGGTTTGAACAATAATGCCATCTGGACACTCTATAAAGATAAAGAAGGGGTTTTATGGGTAGGGACAGCAAATGGTGGTGTTAATTATTACAATTCCAAGGAGTACAAGTTTGATTTATACCGACGAGGTAACACCACTTCTAATCCGAGTTCTAATATTATTGGTGGCTTTTTGGAAGATTCAAGGGGTAAAATATGGATTGCAACGGACGATAGTGGAATTAATATCTGGGATCCGAAAACAAGAAAGTTCTCATATCTGAGGCACAACCCTAAAAACCCCCACAGTTTAAGCGGCAATATTGTAAGGAATTTTGAAGAAGACGGAGATGGTAATATATGGGCAGGGACTTGGGATGCCGGGTTAAATCGTTTCAATAGAAAGACAAACACGTTCGACCGTTTTTATCCCGGTACAAATAATCCCTTCAGTATTTCCGGGCGAAACGTCTGGCATCTTAAAAGAGATCATAAAGGGTTAATATGGCTGGCCTTAACCTATGTAGGAATAGATGTTATCGACCCGAAAAAAGGCGTGGTGAAACGGTTTAAAAAGGATTTAATAAACTCTTATGGCCTGGGTTCTGACATTACTCACCTGTTGGTAGAAGACCGGCAAAACAATATGTGGGCCTGCACCGGGGACGGTTTGTACCGATATGATCCGGAAAATGACGGGTTTATAGCCTACAAGAATTTTCCGGATAATGACATCCGCTCGTTTTTGCAAGACAGCAAAGGCAACCTCTGGGTGGGGTCTGCAAATAAAGGAGTTTTTCTTTTTGATAAAAAAGGAAGAGTGCTTAAACACTTTGATGTAGGTAAAGGCTTAGCGAATAACCTGGTACATGCTATAGTTGAAGATAATGCCGGTAAGCTTTGGATTTCGACTAATTTAGGCCTTAGTCGTCTTGATCCTGAGAAAGGAACCCTCCGCAATTTTTTTATTGGCGACGGTTTGCAGGGGAACCAGTTTTTTATGCAGTCCTTTTTGAAAACCAGGAATGGCGATATCTATTTTGGAGGCTTTAATGGATTTAATTCCTTCAGACCTGAAAATCTGAGAGATAATAATTTTAAAATACCGGTCTATATCACCGATTTTCAGGTGTTCAATAAATCGATTATACCGGGAGCCCCTGGTGCTCCGCTGAAATGGCAGATTAGCGAAACAAAGGAGATTAAACTTTCCTGGAAACAATCTGTGTTCTCATTCAGCTTTGCTGCTGTTAATTATACGTTTACAGCTAAAAACCAGTATGCGTATAAATTAGAGGGTTTTGACAAAGAATGGAATTATGTGGGTAACCAAAGGAGCGCCACTTATACCAATCTGGATCCCGGAGAGTATGTCTTTAAAGTAAAGGCTGCCAATAATGACGGTATCTGGAATGAAAAAGGTACTTCTGTAAAAATTATTATAAGCCCTCCGTTCTGGTTAACGCCACTGGCTTATTTCATATACATCGTATTAATTTCGATTATTCTTTATGCGATTTACCGGGAAATAAGGTCAAGAGAGAGCCTAAAAAGCGAAATAATGTACCAAAAGCTAACAGCTGAAAAAATGACGGAGTTAAATCAAATGAAGCTCAACTTTTTCACCAATATTTCTCATGAATTGCGGACTCCCCTTTCCTTGATTATTGATCCTCTTAGAAAAATCACTGAAGAAGATGTTTCAATGGTACAGGTAAAGAAGCTCTCAAATCTTGCATTTAGAAATTCCTCTCGTTTGCTAAATCTTGTAAATCAGTTGCTTAATTTCAGACGATTTGAGGGAATGTTAAAACTAGAGCCGGTTGAGGTAAATTTCATAGAACTTATTCGTGAAATAAGCCTTGCATTTGCGGAAAAAGCCTCGGCAAGGCAAATAAACTTCTCCTGCAAGTTTCAATGCGAGTTCAATACAGTTTTCATAGATCAGGAAAAATTCAATAAAATTTTGACCAATCTGATTTCTAATGCATTTAAATTCACACCTAATGGAGGCAGTATAAAAGTAATAGCATCTACTTATATCCAAGATGGAGAAAGAATGCTGGAAGTTAGGGTCAAGGACACCGGACCTGGAATTCCCCCGGAGCTTAAAGAAAAAATTTTCGCTATCTTTTTCCAGGTTGATAATACCCCCAGATTTGGCATGGAGTCGAGCGGAATAGGGCTGGCTTTAGCAAAAGAACTGGTTCAACTACATAAAGGCGAAATATTTGAACAGGGCAAATTTGGCGAAGGCGCAGATTTCATTGTACGACTTTCTGCAGGAAAAAAGGAAAAATTATTAGATGCAGCGAACTCGGAAAATAAATTTCCAGCCCACTTTCTAACTGAAATCCAGCAAAAGCATGCCGAAGAAACAATGATAGAAAGCATGGTAAAAACGGAGAAAGACGCTCCGATCTTACTTGTGGTTGAGGACAATGATGATTTGAGGGCTTATATTGCGTCAACCCTTTCGGAAATGTATCAGGTTGAATTAGCAGCAAGCGGAAATGAGGGTTATGCTAAGGCCTTACAAGTAATCCCTGATTTGGTAATTAGTGATGTTATGATGGAGCAAGGTAACGGGCTTGAGCTTTGCAAAAAGCTAAAAGCAGATGAAAAAACAAGCCATATCCCTGTTATTCTTTTAACAGCAAAACAAACAGACGAAAATAAAACTGAGGGATATAAGAAAGGAGCTGATGCATATATTTCAAAACCCTTTAATTCAGAGTTGCTCCAGGCATGCATAAAAAACATTCTGGATAACCGATCAATACTTCGAAGCAAGTTTGCAGGACAGATACAACCTGCCGGAGAGCAGGATAGCAATCCAATTTCTGATATTGATAAAGAATTTCTGCAAAGATCAGAAACAATAATACTAAACAATCTTTCAGATCCGGATTTCGATATAGAACGATTCGCTGAGCATTTAAAAATGAATCGCAGACAAGTATTACGCAAACTAAAAGCGCTAATAAACCAAACGCCTCAGGAATATGTAATCTCTGTGAAATTAAATAAAGCTGCAGAGCTTTTACTCCGAAAGGATAAAACAATTTCGGAAGTTGCTTATATAATCGGCTTCACAGAACCTGCAAATTTTACCCGTGCATTTACCAAGATGTTTGGTATGTCTCCTAAAAAATATATTTCAGAAGAGGATAAGATTTTGAAAAAGCGCTAGAACGAACTCCAGGCGCAAACGCATTAAAAATAAATTAAAAATGATAAGAGAAGGTCTGTCGGGTTTAGACTCGTTAGGCCTAAAAAGTCCTTACCGGTATTACCTGGCAAGGACTATATTTATTGAATCCTCAACTTTATCGGACGACTCATCTGATTTAGTTGACAGGTGTCATCAGCCATTGTTGGCTAAAACTGGTGCTATTGGAATACATTTTTATCGGTGCCGCTTCTGTATCAGTTCCTCCATTATCTATACATTTTCCAGTTAGCCTATTCATTATTTTCACATACCCGCTTCCGGCATCTACAATTTGCCAATGTTGATTCAAGCTTGTTGTACCTTTCCACTGTCCGACTATACCCCCATCTGCAGTTCTGTCCATATTATCAAGATAACTTCTTCCAGTCTTGCCAAATATTTTTGAATATCCTTCTCCTGCACTTTGAATTTGCCAGTGCTGATTATTGCTCGTCCCATTCGTGTATTGAACAACGTCTGCACCATTTGAAAATATTCCTAAATTATCAATACATTTTCCACTTGCACGGTTAACAAACTTACAGAAGTTGCCAATGGTCATACTTGCATATGTTACATTGTTTTTGGTGCCGAACCATCCCCCCGAAATAATAAATAATTCACCATTTGCCAAAGGAACCAATCCTCGTGTATAAGCAAAACCCATGGGAGTAGTAACCGGGGTCCATGCTCCCGTTCCATTCGTAATGTTCGTATAGACATTTCCGGAATTTGAGTTGTTCATCACCAGTTTACCACTGGATAAAGCAACAATATACGGAGAACCTCCATTGTTAATTTTTGTACCGCTGCTGGAGGGATTCCAACTTTCAGGATCAGAAGAAATTTTGTAGTGGGTCGGTGTGCCCTCTAAATTCACGACTTCGTAAGTCATTATATACTGTCCATTTGCCATCTTCGCCAGTGTAGGCATCCCTGGTCTGAGGGTGGTTCCAAGAGCTACATCGTTTACTATTTCACTCCAACTCGATCCATCAGTAGTAGTTTTATGAACGATCTTTTGATTGTGGGCAGGGTCAGTTTCATCTGAATAGTAACATATCAATTTATTATTAGCCACAAGCAGGAAAGGTTCCCATACGGGATCATAATTTCCATCTGAAATAGCATTACCCCCTGTAGCAATGGAGCTCACAAAGGACCAGTTTCTTCCAAGATCGTTGCTTTTGTACAAATCAATTTTTGTTTTAGAATAATCATTCGTGGGAACAGAAACACCGGCACATAATAAAGTACCTGCAGGCATCGTCCCAATTTGTTGTGGCAGTTCATATAATTGGGGCTGGAACACCATTCCCCAGCCGTTAACATTATCCGTTAGGTTAGCAACCTTGCTCCAGTCTCTTCCACCATTAGTACTTTCATATATTGGGAAGGAACGGATACCCCTCATATATCTTTCAAAAGTGGCATACATTTTTCCATTATCTGCACCACTATAATTAAGCTGCATAGCCCTGGCGTAAAATGCACCGGGAGTCCAGTCATCCGTAGCAGGAATATGCATGGTGAAGGGGCCAAAAGGGCTTGCCTGAGCATTTTCCTGCACATCAGGAGTTGGAGTAGGCTGTTCGACTTTATTTTTAGAGGAGTCATTCTTCTTACAAGCAGCAAACAACATTACTGTCAGGACTATTAAAAATAGTTTTTGTCCCGAAAATAAAATTCCGGGTAGTGAAGGAATTGATTTTGAGGGTTTCATATTAAATTGCTATGAGCAGTAATGTCAAAATAAAAACAGAACCGTATTTGGCTTAAATAAGACATTACAGATACAATTACAAACAATAGTTCTTGCCAGTGCTTGGGCAAGAACTATGTTTATTCATTATTAAATAAATATTTAAAAGGATATGTTAGATTTAATTGATTGGTACCTTCTGCCATTGCTGGTTTAAACTAGCGTTATTGTAATACATTTTCATCGGCGCGCCATCAGCCGTTTCATTCCCATTATCCACACATTTTCCGGTTACCCTATTGATAATTTTTACATACCCGCTTCCGGCGTCTGCGATTTGCCATTGTTGATTAAAACTTGGATTACCTACCCATTGTCCTACAATACTTCCATCGGCAGTTCTGCCCATATTATCAAGATAACTTCCTCCCGTCCTGCAGAATAGTTTTGAATATCCATCTCCTGCACCTTGAATTTGCCATTGCTGATTGGGGCTTCCACCACTTGCGTATTGAACAACGTTTGCACCATTTGAAAATATGCCATAGTTATCGATACATTTCCCATTCGCACGATTTACGAATTTACAGTAGTTTCCTATTGCCATACTGGCATACGTTACATTGTTTCGGGTGGTAAGATATCCCCCGGAAATAATAAATAATTCGCCATTAGAAAGGGGAACCAATCCCCGTGAATAGGCAAGGCCCATAGGAGTACTAACAGTTGTCCATGTCCCGGTTCCATTCGTCACATTTGTATAAACATTGCCGGAATTATGGTTATTCATCACCAGCTTACCGCTGGATAAAGCAACAATATAAGGAGACCCTCCATTGTTGATTTTGGTACCACTGTTGCTGGGGTTCCAACTTTCCGGATTTGCAGAGATTTTGTAGTGAGTGGGAGTTCCCGCCGCATTTACAATTTCATACGTCATTATGTACTGCCCGTTCGCCATCTTTGCCAATGTAGGCATCCCTGGTCTAAGGGTGGTTCCAAGAGCCACGTCGTTTACCACTCCACTCCAGCTCGAGCCATCAGTGGTTGTTTTATGGACTATCTTTTGATTGTGTGCAGGGTCTGTCTCATCAGAGTAGTAACAAATCAATTTATTGTTGGCCACAAGAAAGAACGGCTCCCATACAGGATCCGCCGTTCCATTTGAATTAGCAGCTCCCCCGGTAGCAATGGAGCCTACAAAAGACCAGTTTCTACCAAGATCGTTGCTTTTGTACATGTCAATTTTTGTTTGGGAATAATCAGCAGGACAGGACACTCCCGCACAGATTAATGTACCAGCTGGCATGGTCCCTATTTGTTGGGGCAGTTCATACAATTGGGGCTGGAAGACCATTCCCCAGCCGTTCGCCTGATCCGTAAGGTCGGATATTTTAGCCCAGGTTGCCCCACCGTTGGTGCTTTCATATATTGGGAAGGAGCGAGCAGCATTATACCTTTCAAACGTGGCATACATTTTTCCATTATTTGCTCCGCTATAATTAAGCTCAACGGCCCTCGCATATAAAGCACCGGGATCCCAGTCTTCGGATGTAGTAGTGTACATAGTAGAAGGACCAAAAGCACTTATTGTAGCGTTTGTCTTTTTACCAGAAGGAGATGTAGCCGATGCGTTGTTGTTTGAAGAATCATCCTTCTGGCAAGAAGCAAAGAACGTTACGGCCAGGGCAATTAAAAATATTTTTTGCCTGATACCGAATAGTGAAGGTAGTAATCTTGAGGATTGAAGTGCTTTTTCGGTCTTCTTGCCACTTGCAAAACAGAATGCACCTGCAAAAGCGGGATAATTAATTTTCATACTTAATTGGTTAAAATGGTTAGTAATAATTATTAGTACTATCAAAATTAATTAGTGAACGGGTTTCAATTGGTTAAAAAGAGGTGATATATTGTTCAATTCAAAACTGTTTAATTCTATAATATCCTCCCTAAAGTTTTTCTTAACCTTCATTATACATTAGCATAATACAAATGCTGTAATATCTACTGGTTTACATCCATGTTATTTCCTTGGTTAGCTCGGATTAATGCTCACATGGATTCCGGGGAAGTATGGACAAAGTTGAACCTGAACAAGCTTTTAATGCTCTGAAATATGATTTTGGATGTGCAGTATCAGAGAGGTGACCGGTCAAATAAATTGCCTTATTGGCTTAAAAGAATAGAAGGAATACTTTTTCTAATTTCGTAGGCCCTCTTTGCTGTGCCCTTAGTACTAACGGAAAGAATACGTAACCAACTAAAGCCAACCAAAGGTGTTTCATATTATTTATAGCGGTTATAGAATTAGTTCTGGTGCTTAATTGGCAATCTTTTTATCTAATTAATTTTTAAAATCAAACCATAAATTTCCGCTAATAATCCCGGATAAAGGTTCATTAAGCTGACTCTGTGGCCCCATAGTACTGGCAGGCCTAAATTTGTTTCCAATAGGTGCAATGGCATCTAAAAATCCTAAGTTCCCTTCAGGAAACGGAGGATTAACATGCGGAATAAAAACTGTTTTGGGTTTGGCGGGCTGCAATAGTTGCAAAAACAGCCCGGTTTTATCCGTATAAACAGTAAATGAAGATTCACCGGCCTGAACTTTTGCCCAGTACATATTAGCATAGTAACCTTTAAATTCAGGGTAATCAAAAGTTTCGCCCGTTATGGTGTTATTATACTTTTTCTGCCACACACTTGTAGATACTCCTTTCAAACGATTTTTCCAGGTACGGTAAGGTCCGTCACCTAACCATTTGATGCCTGTAATTTTTGATTCGTCTACGTTAAAGGTGATCCCATAAAAATTTGCAGGAGCAGTTTGAGTGTAGCTATATTCTAGTTTTACGGGTACACCTGGTTTGAATATCCATTTTGCATTTAGTATAGCGTCTCCTGTGTAAGTTGCTTCAACAATATAGGTCCCATCTACATTTGTTTGATGGCTAAAACTTTTTAAGGATTGTTTAATTCCAGCCAGTGCCGGACCATCACTAAAAGAAACCGGCTTATTATTTTTCACAACAGATTTTAAATATCCTGTCTGGGTGTCAAAACTATATCTGATGCCATCATTCACAATGGTATAAAGGGTTCCGATTTGATTTTCTGTATTAGATGCTGAAGTTTTTTTAATACCCGCAAGGTTTTGTTTTGCTATGGCAGAAGGTGCTTTAATCGGCCATGTCCAGGTATATAGTTCCCGTCCGTAATAATCTACTGCTTTGAATGTTAAAGCATCTCCATTACTCCAGTTTGCAGGTAATGGCAATTGTATTGTACCTGTTTGGCCAGGCGCTAATGCTTGTGAAAGCTTACCCGATGCTAGTACAGTATTCGCTGTTTTAGCGTCTTTTGACAGTGGATATTTAATCAAAGCCCAACTAAACTTACAGGCGGATAAATTGGTATAGAGATAGGCATTTTCAATCTCCAGCTTTCCATTAAACGATTGATCGAAGACAGGCTTTTTAACCTGAACTGGGCTCCAAATTTCTTTGATCGTGTAGAAACTTGCTTCCTTCTCCCGGTATGGGCCAACAATTCCATCAGGAGCGTGGTTTCCATCTGTATCGATGCTATCTTTTTTGTCGCGGCGTACAGCCCCTTCGTCTGATAGTGCCCATAAAAATCCACCAGCGTGACGAGGGTTTTTACGAATCAACTTCCAATTATCATCCAAACTGGCACCATGACCTCCATCGTATAAGCCATGGATCATTTCGGTATGCAGTAATATTACGTCTTTTTGGGCTGCTTTTTCAATATAATTATAATCAGGGTAATGCTGGGTGTCAAGGTTATTAAAGTTGGCCCATGGATGTATCACCACCCGCTTTTGCGGATCATACAAATCATAATCATCATCTAGGTCGGTATTCCAGCCACCTTCATTTCCGTTGGCCCATAGTAAGATAGAAGGATGGTTCACATCCCTGGTTACCAACTCTTTAACAAGTTTTTCACCAACTGGTGTCCCATATTTTTGCTGCCACCCGGTTAATTCATCTAACACAAACAGTCCTAAAGAGTCGCACAGGTCTAAAAATTCTGCATCTGGCGGATAGTGAGACATCCTTACAGCATTCATATTCATGTCCTTGATCAGAGCAATATCCTGCAAATGGATTTTACGGCTCAAGGTTCTTCCGCTTTCCGGCCAAAAACTATGGCGGTTAACGCCCTTCATCAATATCTTTTGGTTGTTGACATAAATACCATCACTTTTTCTAACCTCTACAGTTCTGAACCCAAACCGTTGGGGATATAGATGTTGAGTTACATTATTCCGATTAATACTTACCTCTACTTTATATAGGTTTGGAAATTCAGGATTCCATAATTTGGGATTCTGGAAAGATTGAAATAATGAGATTTTATCAGTTGGATTACTTACAAGTGATTTAAAAACAGGACCAACCTTTTCTCCTTTTAATGTTTTAACCTGCGCTGTAACTTCATCTCCGTCTTTTAAGTTTTCGGCAAACACATCCATCTTGAAACTACCATCCGCACGAGCATCAATAGCTACTCTTTGAACAAATGTTTGCGGCATAATCTTTAAATATACCGGTCGGTAAATCCCTCCAAACACCCAAAAATCTCCCTCTCGCTCTGCATTATTTACAGAGGGATCTGTACTTATCTTACTTACCGTAACTTCTAATAAATTATCTGCACCCGGCTTTATTAGCTTAGTTATATTATAATGAAACTGATAAAAGCTTCCCTGGTGAATAGAACCAGCTGATTGCCCGTTAACTTTAACTTCAGCATCAGTCATCACACCCTCAAAAACCAATTCTATCTGCTTGTTAGCCCAGGTTTTATCTGCAATGAAGTGATGTTTGTATATGCCCTTCTCATCGGCCTGGTTTTTATCATGTCCATAATTATAAGAACCAAAACCTTCTAGTTCCCATTGTGATGGTACCGGAATGGTGGTCCATTTTTCACTATTCATTCCTTTGGTCACAAAGAAATCCCATTTAACAGTATGGTCTTTATCTGTACCTGATAAATATTTAATAGTTGTTTCCTGCGCCTGGGTTTGTGCTTGCAGCGTTGAGAGAATGACAATAATTAGTACTGAAACGAAATTAATGTTATACATATATTTTTTTAAGACTGAAAGAATCCTGACACTCCAA
>CBIHLM010000074.1:0-18830 GCA_966210515.1 uncultured Pedobacter sp. | reverse complement strand
CTACAATGCTGGTTTAGGAGCTTACGGGAAAGAAATCGACTGGTTGTTTGAAAAAGGATTAATTAAATAACAGAAAATGAATATAAAATTATTTGTTCTTTTTATATCTCTGGTATGTTTTAAATCGGGGTTTTCTCAGAAAAGCTCAGTTTTAACAACCAATGATCTGAATAAGTATGTAACTGAATTTAATATCCAGGATAAAGAAGAAGCAGTTATAAACCTTGTTCCCAATGCCCAGTCATTCGACTGGCTTTCGAAAAATATCCCCTTATTCGACTGTCCGGATTCTGCAATCGAAAAGGTGTATTATTTCCGTTGGTGGTCTTACCGTAAACACATCAAGCAAACTCCGGAAGGGCATGTTATCACCGAATTTATTACACCCGCAAATCATGCCGGAAAGTATAACGCAATAAGCAGCGGATTGGGTCATCAGATTAACGAAGGCCGTTGGTTGCATAATCAGCAATACATCAAGGATTATATTAATTTCTGGTTTTTCATCGATCCGAAGCATAAAGTACAGCGTTTCCATGCTTTTAGCAGCTGGGTTCAGGATGCTGTTCTTGATCATTATAAAGTAAGTTTAGACAAGCCTTTTCTGGCAAATCTTATGCCCGAGCTTGATGCCGATTACCGCAAATGGGAGCAGGAGAAGCAGGCGGCGAATCAAATGTTTTGGCAATTTGATGTTAGAGATGCAATGGAAGAGTCGATCAGCGGCTCCAGAAAAGAAAAGCATATCCGCCCAACGATAAACAGCTATATGTACGGAAATGCTAAGGCATTGGTAGAAATGGCTGAAATGTTCGGCAATGATACTTTAAAGCACAGATATAAAGCTAAAGCTGATTTTTTGAAAAAGGCGGTTCACGAGAAACTTTGGGATGATACAGCGTCTTTCTTTAAAGTTGAATACGAAAAAGGCGGGTTATGCGATGCCCGTGAAGCTATCGGGTTTATTCCCTGGTACTTCAATCTTCCGAAAGATAAACCTAAATATGCCAGACAATGGGATCAATTACTGGATGATCGTGGCTTTAAGGCACCCTGGGGACTAACAACTGCAGAAAGACGTCACCCGCTTTTCAGAACCCACGGCTCGGGCCATGGTTGTGAATGGGATGGTCCGGTTTGGCCATACGCGACTACTCAAACGCTTAAAGGTCTTTCAAATCTGCTAACCAACTATAAGCATAAAGGAAAAATGACAAAGCAGGTGTTTTATGATGAGTTTCATAAATACGCGATGTCGCACCAGATGGATGGTAAGATCTATATTGGCGAATATCAGGATGAAAAGACTGGTGAATGGTTAAAAGGCGATAACCCAAGAAGTAAGTTTTACAATCACTCGGGTTTTGCAGATCTTATCATCAATGATCTTATCGGCTTAAAACCAAGGGCAGATAACAAGTTGGAGATTAATCCGCTGGTGCCGCAAGGTCAGTGGGATTGGTTTTGCCTCGACAAGGTATCTTACCATGGTAAAATGTTAACCATTCTTTGGGATAAAGATGGAACGAAGTACGGCAAAGGCAAAGGATTCAGGGTTTTTGCTGATGGCAAAGAGATCGCGAAATCAAACAGATTAAAGAAAATAAAAACCCGGCTATGAGTGTTTCGGCTTAAGCAGAACTTTCCGTTGTACATATAAGAAAGAGTCGGAGACTTTGATTTAAGGCGTCAAGTATGCGTGCTTAGCTTTTCTCTCCCTCGGGGAGAGATGCCGTAGGCAGAGAGGGTGGCGCAAATACATGCAATCGCGTTTTAAATAACAGCATTGGGAAATAACGGACAGTTTGAGGATACAACGAATAACACAGCCCTAAGCCCTCTCGAGAGGGGAATTTTGATGCTATAGACAAAATATAAATATGTTTAATCTTGCAATATCTCTTAAAAAATACTTTGTAATAACTGCTGTTGGCTGTTTATTTGCATTTAACTCAAGCGCTCAGCAATTTTACAACGTAACCAAATACGGCGCGAAAAACGACAGTAGTAAACTGGCAACCGCCGCAATAAAAAAGGCAATAGATGCTGCATCAAAAGCAGGAGGTGGCACTGTTTATTTTCCGGCAGGTAAATATTTAACAGGCTCTATTCATCTGAAAAGTAATATCACAATTTTTATTGATGCGGGTGCAGAGCTGCATTTCAGCGATAATTTCGACGATTACCTTCCGATGGTAGAAAGTCGTTATGAAGGTGTAGATGTGAAGAGTTTTTCGCCCTTGTTTTACGCTTATAAAGCAGAAAATATCGCCATAAAGGGCCGCGGAATAATTGACGGTCACGGAAAGAAATGGTGGGATTTTGTAGAAGGCTATAAAGAAGGTCAGCAGCGCTCGAAATGGCAGTTGATGTTTGATGAATTGAACAAAAACATTCTTTTACCAGATGAACCTAAGCAAATGAAACGAGGCTTTTTGCGTCCTCCGTTCATTCAACCAATGTACTGTAAGAATGTACTGATTGAAGGAATCACTATCCGCAATTCACCATTCTGGACGGTTAATCCTCAGTTTTGCGAGAATGTAACCATTAATGCAGTTACCATCTTTAACCCTGATTCTTTTGCTCCGAATACTGATGGTATAAACCCCGAATCATGCAATAATGTGCATATATCCAATTCTCATATCAGCGTTGGCGACGACTGTATTACTATAAAATCCGGGAAGGATAAACCCGGCCGGGCGAAGAATGTTCCGGCAGAAAATTATACAATCACTAATTGTACAATGTTGTCAGGACATGGCGGTGTTGTAATTGGCAGCGAAATGTCTGGCGGAGTCAGAAAAATAGCCATCTCCAATTGTGTATTCGATGGAACGGACCGCGGTATTCGTATTAAATCTGCTCGTGGAAGGGGAGGTGTAGTTGAAGAAATACGGGTTGATAACATCATTATGAAAAATATTCGGGATCAGGCGATTGTCTTAGACCTTCAATATGCTAAAACAAATCCGGAACCTGTTTCGGAGAGAACTCCGCAATTCCGAAATATTCATTTTAGCAATATCACAGGTTCCGGTATTAATGAGGCGTGTTTTATAAACGGACTGGTAGAAATGCCTGTCGAAAATATCACCTTCAGCAATATTAATATTGATGCCAAAACTGGTTTCAACATTAAAGAAGCCCGGAGAATTGAATTTCACAACGTACAGGTAAATACTGAAATCGGTCCTTCTATTAAAGCAGAGAATGTTAAAATGCTGGAGGTTGATGGCGTGAAATCATTCACTCCGCATGCAAATGTTCCGATCCTGGATTTTACAAACGTGGAAGATGCTTTTGTGTACGATTCGTTCTCTCCCGCAGGAACAGATATCTATTTGAAGCTTAAAGGCGACAAAACAAAAGGTATCACGCTTGACGGGAATAACTTTAAAAATGTTAAAATCCCTGTTGTGAAAGAGAATGGCGTAACTGAAATCGTTCAGCTTGAGCAGAGGAATATTGTTAAGTGAAAACAACTATTATAGATGAATCATATTATTGATAAACGCTTTTTTACATTATTAGTGATCAGCACGCTGATCACTAATTTTTGTTTTGCTCAGAGCCAGAACTATAAACTCTGGTATAATAAACCGGCAGTTAAATGGACCGATGCGCTTCCGATCGGAAACGGCAGACTTGGCGCAATGATATTTGCAGGTTTAGAAAGCGACCGGATACAGTTTAACGAAGAAACTCTGTGGACGGGCGAGCCGAGAGATTATCACCGCGAAGGGGCTGCAAATTATCTTGCTGAGATAAGAAAGCTGCTATCTGAGGGTAAGCAAAAAGAGGCAGAAGCGCTTGCCGCAGATAAGTTTATGGGGATGAAAAGTGCTGAAGGGAAGAAAGAGCAATGGTTTAAAGATATGCGCTCTTTCAAAGGCATGAACGGAAATCCGTCTCTTGAAAGCTATGACGATAGTAAATGGGAGTCATTTCCGGTGCCAACTTATGAAGGCTGGGAGACCAAAGATTTAGAAATTGATGGCGCTGTATGGTTTCGTACAAGCTTCATTATGCCGGATAACTGGCAAGGGAAGAACCTTGTTTTGGATTTAAACCGTATCCGGGATGAGGATTTTACTTATGTAAATGGAAAACTAGTAGGAACTACAAGCAGTACTGAAGGAAGGAAATATATCATCCCGAAAGGTGTTTTAAAACCGGGAAAAAATACAATTGCCATTCAGGTACTCAATTATTTTGATAAAGGCGGAATTGCCGGATATAAAGATACTACAAGGCATATTGGTGTTTATCCTGAAGGTTTGGATGTTAAAAAAGGGATATCACTGGTTAAGCCCTGGAAGTATAAGATACAGAATGATGAACCTCCGGCGGTGCCAAAGTTTCAGGCGGATTATCAGCCTTTCGGCGATGTATACCTCAATTTTAAGGGGACTTCATCAGCAAGCAATTATAAGCGCGAACTTGACCTGAGTACCGCAATTTCGAGGACTACTTATACACTAAACGGTGTCAATTATACCAGGGAATATTTCGCCAGTCAGCCTAACCAGGCAATCGTCATTCACATAAAAGCAGATAAATCCGGAAGCATAAGTTTCGAAACCCTGCTTAATAGCCCGCATAAATATTTTACTACCAGAAAAGTTGATGAAAAAACACTGGGACTTTCATTTAAGGTCAGAAACGGCGCATTAAAAGGCGAAAGCTTGTTAAGGATTGAAACCAAAAAAGGAAATGCTACTGTAACTCAAAATGGAATCACAGTGAGTGGAGCCGACGAGGTTACACTTTACCTGACTGCCGGTACTAATTATGCGAATTACAAGGATGTGTCCGGCAATCCTCTTGCACCGTGTTTAAACGCCTTAGAAAGTTTAAAGGGCAAGAAGTTTTCTAAGGTGCGGGACGCTCACATTAAAGAATATCAGCAGTATTATAAACCTTTTTCCATAACACTTGGAAAAGAGCAGAACACGCTTCCGACAGATGAGCGGCTGGCAAACTTTTCTAAATCAAGTGATCCGTCTTTCGCAGCTCTTTATGTTCAGTACGGGCGTTATCTTTTAATCTCCAGCTCAAGGCCGGGGACTCGTCCCGCAAATTTGCAGGGTATTTGGAATGATTTACTCACTCCGCCATGGGGAAGTAAATACACCACCAATATTAATGCGGAAATGAATTACTGGCCTGCCGAGCTGCTTAATTTATCCGCTACTCATCAGCCGTTTTTAAAAATGGTTGAAGAGTTGGCCGAGACAGGAAAGCAAACCGCGAAAGCCCATTACAATGCTCGCGGCTGGGTATTGCATCACAATACAGATGTTTGGAGAGGTACAGCTCCAATTAATGCATCAAACCATGGTATCTGGGTTGGTGGTGCTGGATGGGTCAGCCAGCATTTATGGGAACATTATCTGTTTACACAGGATAAAGATTTTTTGAAAGAGAAAGCCTATCCCATTATGAAAGGCGCAGCCGAGTTTTTTGTCGATTTTTTGGTGAAGGATCCTAAAACGGGCTGGTTAATCAGTACTCCATCAAATTCACCGGAGAACGGAGGTTTAGTTTCCGGTCCTACAATGGATCATCAAATAATCAGAGCTTTATTTAAAGCAAATATTCAAGCGAGTGAACTATTAGGTATTGATGCCGCTTTCCGCGACACATTAAAATTAAAATATAGTCAGATTGCTCCAAACCAAATCGGCAAATATGGTCAGTTGCAGGAATGGCTGGAAGATAAAGACGATACCACCAATAAACACCGTCACGTTTCCCATTTGTGGGGAGTACATCCCGGTAACGATATTACATGGGACACCAATCCTGAAGTGATGAAAGCTGCAAGGCAATCTTTGATTTATCGCGGAGATGAAGGAACAGGATGGAGCCTAGCCTGGAAAATAAACTTTTGGGCTCGATTTAAGGACGGTGAGCACGCAATGAAAATGGTTAAAATGTTGCTGAGACCCGCCAGCGGAAACGGTGGTTCTTATGTGAATCTTTTCGACGCCCATCCGCCGTTCCAGATTGACGGAAACTTTGGCGGTGCAGCTGGCATAGGCGAAATGCTGATCCAGAGCCATACAAAATACATTGATATTCTTCCTGCTCTACCTTCTGATTTTAAAGATGGAGAAGTTAAAGGTATACGTGCCCGCGGAGGTTTTGAATTGAATTTTAGCTGGAAAAACGGAAAGTTATCACAATTGGGAGTTCTGTCGAAAGCAGGAAATGATTGTGTGTTAAGGTATGCGGGTAAGGAAATTAGTATTTCAACTAAAAAGGGAAAGAAGTATAAGTTTAATGGCGATCTGAAATGAATGTAATAAAATGTACCACACTTTTTTTATTCTGTATTTTCAGTTTAAACGGCATTTCTCAATCTACCAGAACGGATATATCGCTTGATAATAGTTGGCAAACCATTGCACACGATACAGATAAATCTGCGTATAATGGATTTGAAAAAGCTGGCTTCAAAACGGAAAACTGGCAAAAGGTAAACGTTCCTCACAACTGGGATCAGTACGAAGGCTACCGTAGATTGCTGCATGGCAATAAACATGGCTACTCCTGGTACAGAAAGACTTTCAAAACCGATGAGAGAAAATCCGGTAACCGGTTCTTTTTGTGGTTTGAAGGAGTTGGTTCGTATGCTACAGTTTATCTTAATGGCAAAAAAGTTGGCTATCATGCCGGCGGACGAACTTCATTCACCTTAGATGTTACTGATGCTATTAAGCTTAATAATAAATCCAATATCCTGGCCGTAAAGGCTGATCATCCTCCACATATTCAGGATCTTCCATGGGTTTGCGGTGGTTGTTCCACCGAGCGTGGCTTTTCTGAAGGGTCACAGCCTATGGGTATTTTTCGTCCTGTACATTTAACGGTTACCCGGGATGTACGGATTGAGCCATTTGGGGTTCATGTATGGAATGATACTACTGTTTCCGAAAAGTCGGCCATTCTTAATTTCAATACAGAGCTTAAGAATTATGGTAAAAAAGTACGAACTGTTACGATTTCGACGCAGGTATTAAACAAGGAAGGAGTTAAACTGGCTGAGGTTCAAAATCAGCAAAAGATTGTTCCCGGGCGGATCGTTAAAGTCTCACAAAAAACTCCGGACTTGAAAAATGTTCGTCTATGGTCTATTGAAGATCCATACCTGTATTCTGTAGTTACCACGATACAGGAGAATGGAAAAACCATCGATCAATTAGCCACTCCTTACGGTATTCGCTGGATTAGCTGGCCCATCGGGAAAAGCAATCAGAAGCAGTTTTTCCTTAACGGAAAGCCGGTATTTATCAATGGGATTGCAGAATATGAGCACCTACTGGGGCAGAGTCATGCTTTTGGAGCAGAGCAAGTTCGGTCCCGGGTTATGCAAATGAAAGCTGCAGGTTTTAACGCTTTTCGCGATGCGCATCAGCCACATAATTTGCGGTACCAGGAGTATTGGGACAAACTTGGAATTTTATGGTGGACACAAATGGCTGCCCATATTTGGTACGATACACCGGAATTCAGGAAAAACTTTAAAGATCTTTTGGTAGACTGGGTTAAGGAACGCAGGAACAGTCCTTCTATAGTTTTATGGGGACTCGAAAATGAAAGTACTTTACCCGAAGATTTCGCGCGTGAATGCACGGAGCTGATCCGCAGCATGGATCCAACCGCATCTTCGCAACGACTGGTAACCACCTGCAATGGTGGAAAAGGAACGGATTGGGATGTGCCGCAAAACTGGACAGGAACTTATGGTGGAGATCCGAAAACTTATGATAAAGATGTTGAGCGCCAGGTATTGATTGGTGAATATGGTGCATGGCGGACACTGGATCTGCATACTGAAGGACCGTTCGTTCAAAACGGTGCGTATAGCGAAGATCGCATGACTCAGTTAATGGAGATGAAGGTAAGGCTTGCCGAAACAGCGAAAGACAAAACAACCGGTCATTTCTTTTGGCTGTTTACATCTCACGATAATCCCGGAAGAGTTCAGGGCGGAGAGGGATTACGCGAGTTGGATCGGATAGGTCCGGTAAATTATAAAGGCCTGTTAACACCCTGGGAAGAGCCTTTAGATGTATTTTATATGTTTCGTGCAAACTATGCTCCTAAAGAAACAGAGCCAATGGTTTATATCGTTTCGCATACCTGGCCCGACAGGTGGATAACCACAGGAAAAAAGGATAGTATTACGGTTTATTCCAATTGCGATGAGGTTGAGCTCTTTAACGATGTTGATCATTCGTCCTTAGGGAGAAGAAAACGCAATGGGGTCGGCACCCATTTTCAATGGGATAATGTAAACATCAATTACAACGTATTATATGCTAAGGGATATGTGAATGGAAAAGAAGTCACAAAAGACTATATCGTTTTACATCATCTGCCGAAGGCGCCACATTTTGAAGCGTTTTTAAAGGCTGCAAAGCCAGTGACTGCGCCTCAATCTGGCTATAATTATTTATACAGAGTTAACTCTGGTGGCCCGGATTATAAAGATGAGAATGGTAATTTGTGGTTGGCCGATCGCCAGCAAAGCGATAATACCAGCTGGGGTTCTAATTCTTGGACGAAAGACTTTCCCGGCACACCAGCGTTCTATGCCAGTCAGCGCCGAACACATGATCCGATAAAAGGTACGTCAGACTGGAAGCTTTTTCAGGATTTCCGTTACGGATTACACAAGCTCAATTATGAATTCCCTGTACCTGACGGTGAATATCTGGTAGAACTTTATTTTAATGAGCCATGGCTAGGTACCGGTGGAGGAATGGATTGTTCTGCCATGCGGCTTTTTGATGTTGCGGTGAATAATCAGGTTGTTATTAAAGATCTGGATATATGGAAAGAGGTCGGGCATGATGCAGCCTTAAAGAAGTCGGTGAAAGTGAACGTAAAGGGTGGAAAATTAGTTGTTTCCTTTCCGAATATAAAAGCAGGGCAGGCAGTTATTTCAGCGATTGCTATAGCCAGTACAAATAAAAAGATTGTGGCTGCTCCCGCATCCATGTCGGTTATTGGAGATCTTAAAACGGGTAATTCGTCTGCACAAACCTGGATGGATACAGGTGAAAAACAGTTCGCCAATTCTGATGCTGCATTCACCTCCTTGCCATCGAATCTTTTTGGAGCAGAGTGGATCAAAACATCTTCGGGTAAGACAGGTGAGACGGGGTCATTTAAGGTTAGCGCAGATGCGGACGTGTTCGTTGGGCTTAGTCAATCTGGTAATAAAGATCGGTTGGCGGGATATGAAGATACCAAAACTCATATTTCCAATTCTAAAAAACAAATATTTCATGTTTATAGAAAGCGCTATTTAAAAGGTGAGCAGGTGAGTTTTGGAAACGAGTTAAAGGGTCAGACGTATACCATAGCAGTTGTGCCGGCATCAAATCTCGAACCGGCTCATGATCTTAAAAAAGTAACTTCATACAAATCAGTTGAAGCTGCATTTTTAGGGAATGGTCTTAGCAAGGAAGTGCTTATGGGCCGAGAGCGCGTGATATTTAAAAAACCTTCCGGCGATGTGCTTGAGTTTACTATAAACACAGGTGTGGCAGATACTTATTCTTTAACCGTGAAATATCATAATCCTTTTCAGAAGATCTTAAAAGCCAGAATTGAGGTTTTAGCTGTTGATGGCACCGTGATGAAACCTGCAGAAACGTTTGATATGGCACCCACTAAAGAAGGAAAGTGGAATTATTTTACAACAAATACCGGAACGATGATCAACGCAGGAACTTATAAGGTTCGGGTCATTTCTGAAAATACCGAGGGTGTGAGTATTGATGCTCTGGATGTGCAGTAATAATATTGATACAAATAGAGTAATGGTAGGATCCTATAAAAAAATGCTAAGAAGAAGGAATTGACCGAGTGTTATATCCCCTAAATTAGAAGTGTAATAACATTTTAAATGTTGTTTCAAATTATAAACCAATGCCAGTTATTTCTAGATATTAAGCATTAACGATTAAGTAATAATGAATTGAAAAAATGTTGAAAGATATTTTAATGGGAAATCTATTGCCTCAATTTTAACCTGACTATAAAACAATTTAATGCCTTTAATAAACCAAAAAACATATGAAACAATCTCTATTTTTTCTTTTTTTGCTGTTATTGCAAATTACAGTTCAGGCTCAAAGCCCTAACCTCAGCGGAAGGGTTTTCAGCGCAGATGACAATGAGCCGCTCCCGGGAGCAACTGTTAAAGTGAAAGGCTCCAGTAACTCGGCTGTTACTGATCAGAACGGATCATTTATCATCAATGCTGTAAAAGGCGATGTGTTAGTGATAAGTTTTATTGGGTATGTAGAGACGGAGCTAAGAGTGATTGATGAGAATGTCGCATTGAACATTAAGCTTCAACCAGGTGATAATTCTCTAAACGAAGTAGTAGTGGTGGGGTATGGTACCACGAAAAGGCGCGATCTTACAGGATCTATTGTGTCGGTAAAACCTGAACAAATTACGGCCAGGCCGGGCCCTAATCCTATGGAATCACTACAGGGAAGAGTGGCCGGTTTGGATATTTCCCGTTCGTCAGGGCAACCCGGAGAGGGAGTTAATATTCAATTACGTGGTAACAGGTCTATCAGGGCAGATGGAGCGCCTTTGTTTATCATTAATGGTTTGCCAGGGGATTACGAGACACTTAATCCGAATGATATCGAATCTATCGAGGTGTTAAAAGATGCTTCTTCTACCGCTGTTTATGGTTCGGAGGGAGCAAACGGGGTCATTATTATCACTACAAAAAGCGGAAAAGCCGGAAAATTAAGTATTGATTTTAACTCTTATTATGGTTATAACGGGTTTTCGGTTACACCGAAAATGCGCACGGGGCAATCCTATTTAGATGCTAAACGCGATGCGTATAAATATATATACGATGCAACGGCGCAAAAATGGACCACAACGGGGGCGCTTTGGCAATCTCCGGCAGATGATGAAGCCGTCTTTGGTCCTGCCAGATATCAGACGTTCCAGGAGGGGCAGTTCGTAGATTGGGCAGACGTATTTTTACGGGATCATGCGGGCACGCAGAATTATAGCCTGGGTGTTTCGGGTGGCAATGAAGTGACTAAAGGTTATATTTCATTCAACGTTACCGACGAAAAAGGGCAGTATACCGGCGATCAGTATAAACTATATTCGTCAACGATGCGTCTTGACCATAAAATCAAGAAATGGCTTTCAATCGGAAGTAACCTTCAGGGCTCGTATGTAGACAGAGACAGGGCTCAGGATAAATTAGAAAACGCATTGGTTACAGATCCGCTTGTGAGACCTTACAAAGCCGATGGATCGCTCAATCCGGATCTGGGCAACAACGTATACAATCTTCTACTTAACTATCAACCTGGTGTCTATGGGAATGTACAGAACAATACGAGTTTAATGATAAATCCGTATATAGAGATCAGGCCACTAAAGGGCTTAACCTTTTTGACTCGTGCCAGTGCACAGCTTAATTATGCCAACACCTATCGCTTTGATGGTATAGGGTCTGTCGCTTACACTTATAACAACTCTAATGTTGCCAGAGCGGAAATCAATCAAAATCGTACTCAGCAATATCGATGGGAAAATATCCTGACCTACAATCTAAATCTGGCTGATAAACACGATCTAACGTTTACCGGTGTTACTTCCTGGTATCATAGACAGAATACCGGGACCCAAATGGATCAAACAAATATTACATCCAACAATTTCATGTGGTACAATTTCCAGGGTCAGGACAATACCGGCGCTACATCAAATTATGTGATGGAGAAAACTTTAGGACTGATGGGGCGCGTAAACTATTCGTTTTTAGGTAAGTACCTTTTTTCGGCTTCCCTGCGCCGCGACGGGGCATCAGCATTATACAAAGACAACCAATGGGATAACTTTCCCGCACTTTCGGCAGGCTGGAGAATTTCGGACGAAAACTTTATGGCCGGCACCAAAGATTGGTTGCATAATCTGAAGCTTCGCGCAAGTTGGGGCGTCACAGGGGCAGCCAGTATCCCTCCGTACAGTTCTGTTCAAAATATGGAGAGCAGAGACATGTCTCTGGGTGGTGTAATCCACCCCATTTATCGTAATTCACCCTATATCACTAACGCGGACTTAAGATGGGAGAAATCAAAAAGCACGAACGTGGGTATAGATGCCGGACTATTCAAAGATCGAATAGATTTAGCTTTAGATTATTATAATACCAATACGGATGGAGTTATTTATAACGTTACCTCGCCTGCAATTTACGGAACTTATTCACCGGGTGGTTATTATCAAACCAACATTAACGTGGCTGAAACTAATAATAAGGGTATAGAACTTACATTGAATACACGAAATATAGTTTCTAAAAGTTTCGAATGGAGTTCAGCTATTGCTTTTGCACGAAACAGAGAGAAAATTGTAAAATTAACAGGAGGAACAGCTAATAACATCACAAATAACGTAACCGGAGGTGAAAATCGGGTTCCTGGAAACTACTCACTTACCATTGGTGAACCAATTGCTTCTTTCCGCAATTATAAGTTAGATGGAGTTTGGCAGATTGGTGAAGAAGCCGATGCCGCAGTGTTCAGTAAAAAGCCGGGCGATTTAAAAGTAAATGTTCCGGGAATGAGCCGCGTTGGGGCTGGAGTATTTGTAAAACAAGCTGCAGATGGTACAGAAACGTATTATTATACAAATCTTGCCGAAGCTCAAAAATACAATTCTGCTCTTACGGCTGCCAATTCAAAATACAACTATGGCAACAACGATTTCCAGATTGTGGGCCATAATACCCCCGACTGGTCCTTGGGCTTCCAAAATAACTTTAAATACAAAGGCTTTGATTTGGGTGTATATACTTATTTCAGATGGGGGCAAACAATCAACTACACTATGATGGGATGGTACCAGCCAAGTGCATTTGCGATCAATGCCAGTCCATCGAGAACCTTTCCTGAACATTTTAACTACTGGACGCCAGAGAATCCGTCCAATGAGTTTCCTGCAATGAATTATGAAGCAGCGCCTTCAACAATGACAGGATTCTCCGGTCTTAGTTATGTTGACGGTTCATTCTTTAAAATCAAAAACATTACTCTTGGTTACAGTTTACCCAAAAACATAATTCAGAAAGTGTCTATGCAGAGAATGCGTTTGTATGCCACTGTTACTAATCCCCTGGTGGTTGCAAAAAATGATCTATTAAAGCAGTATGACCCTGAAATGAATGGTGAACTGGATTATCCATTAACTAAACAGGTTGTGGTAGGCTTAAATGTAACGTTTTAATAATTAGATCTCAGAAGCTAGAAACAGTCGAACAAGGTGATTTTATAAACCAGTTCGCAATCTGGTTAAACCGATAAAAAATAAACAAATGAAAATTAAGATAACAACAAAGAGCGTTTTATACAGGTGTGGATTAGGCTTACTTATTACACTATCTGTACCCTCATGCAAACTGGAGGAATTTAACCCTGCTGCCGTATCCGAAGAAAATGTATTGAGAGACTTTAATGGTTTTAAAGCCTATCAATCCAATATTTATTCTAATCTCTGGGGGTCACTTATAGGGATGCCTTATGGTCTTGTTTCCGAACTTGGAACAGATCTTTGGACGTTTCCTGCCAATGGTTCTAGTGTAAAGGAACTTATGGCGTACGAAGAGTTTACAAACAATTCTGCACACGTGAGAAATGTATGGGATTTCGGCTGGGGGGCTATCAATAATTGCAATAAAACGATACAGCTTTCCACTCAGCTAAAGGATGGGAACGCTAATGACATCAAAATTCTGGTAGCAGAAGCGAGGTTGATGAGAGCGTATTACTATTCAGTTTTAGTAACGAATTTTGGAGAGATTCCATTGGTGCTGACCGACGATCCCGTTAAGAATTTACGTCCGACACGCGCTAAGGTTCCTGAAATTTATGCTCAAATTGTTTCAGACTTAAAAGCTGCGGCCGCAGATCTGCCAGTAACGCCCTTTGAAAATAATCTTCAGCGTGTTACCAAAAAAGCTGCACTTGGTCTTCTTGCCCGTGTATATGCCCAGGGGGGTGGAGAAGGGCTGACTGAAGAAGGTAAGTCCTACTGGCTCCGTGCTAAAGAAGTAGCAGAAGATTTAATTAACAATAAAGCTACATACGGTGCAATGTTGTATTCTGACTTTGCTCAGGTTTTTGCTGATGCCAACAATAGAAATAATGCCGAGGCTTTATTTACAGCTTATGGATTAAATCCTTATGATCCTTCATATAATGTAGCCACTAGCAACAGCAAGCCGAATTATTACCTTCATTTTTATCCTAAGTTCGATGATGCATTCGGAACCTCCGATGTTTTCAAAAGAAGCGTAAATTCAAATACCTCGAACGCGTATTATGGACGTTTAAACCAGGCGTTTGTTGCACCTACTAAATATTTGGTCAATTGCTTTAATGCAACCTATGATAAGCGATGGGAGAATACATTTGCAACTGCGTTCACAAATTATTCGTCAGAGCAGGCGCTTGCAAGTCTTGGAAGCGGTGCTCCGAATCCTGCGAAAGTAACATATGGTGCCGCAACAGTTACGCTTACTGCTGCCATGTGTGCCAAATATGGTATCGACCCTTCGCATATAGGTAAGAAAATATACCCTTATGTAGATGTAAACGCTAAAATGGCGCCTACCTTTGCTACCTGGCAATACGTTCCAATGGTTTGGCCAAAGGGTGTTTATACCGGTGCAATTTCTGCTTTACAGCCGGTTGCAAATGCTAACGTACATCCTTATCCGCTGGCTCCGGACGAAGACAGATTCTTCGCTTATTTGAGCAAAGACCCACTTAGCGCCGCAGACAAACAGGCTCGAAGATATGTAACCGTGAATATTGACGAATTGTTCGATCCTTCAGATCCTACTGGTGGAACATACAAAACTAATAGTTCAAATAACGGATTAAAGCCATCAGGCCTGGCCACTCTGTTTCCATCAATGATGAAGTTTAACCACAATTTCGATGGCGGATGGCTGGGTGGTAATTTCCAGCAAAAACTAGGTAATATTATGGTGATGCGTATGGCTGAAGTCTATTTAATTGCTGCAGAGGCCACTCTACGTTCGGGCGGAACAGGAGCAGCTGCTGCGGCACATTTAAATGTATTGCGTCAACGTGCAGTCCGTAATCCGGCCGACTTCAATTCAGGTACCGGGATGCAGCTAACTTCGGCCACCATGAACGATGTTTTTGATGAGTATGCCCGCGAACTTTGCGGTGAGTTTAACCGTTGGGCCCTTTTGAAACGTCATAAAGCGTTTGAAACCCGGTTAGCATCTTATAATTCCAGAGCTGCTGCAAGTTTTATTCCTTCCAGACATTACAACAGGCCGATTCCATTTAATTTCCTGAATACTATTCAGAATGCTGATGAATTTGGAAATAATGGTTACTAATGATATCAATGATTAATTGACTTGCGGTCTTAACCGCAAAATTTGATAGAAGCCGTCTCATAGTTGACTTATGAGACGGCTTCTATTTTATATAAACATATAGTACGCTTACACGGGTCATGTTGCTGTCCCGTCCTAAAACAACCTTGTTATCCTGAGTTTTATGATAAAGTGTTTTAAGAAAGATAAGATCTTATAATACCTGGAGAAAATGCTATAAAAAAGCACACTGGCCGGGTGGGATATTTGTTAAGCCACTTAGAATATCTTTTTTCCACCTAAAGATCCATAAGTTCTGGCATAATTATAAAACAGCTCGCAAACCTTTATTCATCTATTGTAAAATACTATCATTTTAAGAATGGCAAATTCACAAAGAGGCTTCATCCCGGTAATGCTTACTCCTTTTAAAGATAACGGAAGCATAGATTTCAATGCATTAACCACACTTACACAAGTGTATTTAAACGCGGGTGCAAAAGGCTTATTTGCCAATTGCCTTTCCAGTGAAATGTTTGAGTTAAGTGCTGATGAAAGAATAGAGGTTATTAAGCATGTAATTAAGGTGGCCAATGGCTCTGTACCTGTAGTTGCTACAGGTACGTTCGGAGGACCAATTTCAGAGCAGGCGGATTTTGTAAAAAAAGTTCATGATACCGGTACTGCTGCTGTTATCTTAATAAACGGTTTACTTGCCGAACAAAACGAATCGGACGAGGTGTTTAATGAGAGGGTATTTCAGCTTTTAGATCTTACACCAAATATCCCGGTAGGGTTTTATGAATGCCCGGTTCCATATAAAAGACTTTTGTCGCCGCAGCAATTACAAAACTTTGTTGAAACAGGACGGGTGATCTATCATAAGGATACTTCATTGGATATTGAACAGATTAAAGAAAAATTAGCGCTGACAGCGGGGAAAGAGTTCGGTATTTACGATGCTTATATGGGGCATGCCGTTAAAACTTTACAGGCAGGCTGCGCCGGATTGTCTTGTATTCAGGGTAATTATTTTCCGGAACTGATTGTATGGTTATGTGATAATTTTGATAAACCGGAATTACAGACCGAGGTTCAATTGGTGCAGGACTTCCTGACGGACAATATGGATGTGATGCACAATGTATATCCGATTGTATCGAAGTATTTTCTTCAGAAAAGAGGTTTAAAGATATCGACTTACACCCGGCGCAATGTCGGTGAATTTAACCTGGCGGTTAAAACTGAAGTCGATACGCTATTAAATAATTATATCGTCCTGCAAGATCAGATCGACTTTAAACCTGCATTTTGTTAAAGGACTTCGTAGAAGGCGAAATTGTAGAATCTCTTCATTCTTAAGGGTTAAGCCACGTTCTGCTTACTCTTGTTAAGATATTTCCTTTTATATTCTAATGGTGTTATCCCCGTCACTTTTTTGAAGTGGCGGTAAAAGTTCGATACATTATTGAATCCGCAGTCGAAGCAAATAACTTCAGTGGGCAATTTGTCCTCTACAAGAGCTCTGCAAGCATGACTGATTCGAATCTCGATTAAAAAATCATAATAGGTTTTCCTGGTCATAAGCTTGAAATACCTGCAAAACGAGGTGACGCTCAAGTTGCTTATGGATGAGATCTCTTCAAGCGTTATGTCTTTTTTGTAATTAGTAAGGGTGTAATTGCAAACCTTGTTTAAACGTATGGTATCTGTTTCGTTCGACTGGTAGAAGTTAGCCTGCCCGGAAACAATAGTTTTAAATTCAGTTGTCTCTGCCAGTGTTTTTAAAATCTGCAGTAACACGATAATCTTGTCGAGGTTGGTGGCATTCAGAGCTTCCTTCATCAGGCCGGCTAGTTTTTGCTTTGTCTTTCCGGTAATTACCATTCCGCTTTTAGCTTTCTCGAATAATTTAGGGAGATGATATGCTTCCGGAAGGTTCAAAAGATATTTTCCGAGGCAGTCGGGTAAGAAATGGATAACTATTACCTCGATTTCATGCTCCGGACTGTTTTGAAAGTATTGTTCGGTACACCGCCATGTATGGGGAAGGTTTTCTCCTAATAAAACCAGGTCTCCCGGAGAGAAATTTCCTATATTGTTACCAATAAATCGCACTCCTTCACCTTTGATAACATAATGCAATTCCAGTTCGGGATGATAATGCCAGATACCTACAAAGTTAGGCTTCTTATCATGCCGGATACTAAAAGAACTTTCAAGTTTTACGGGTACTTTGTGAAAGAGTGGCTTCATACACGGTTATTTTGTCGCTTAAATATTAAACGCGGTTAATGCTTTAAATTTTAATGTTAAGAAGTATTGAGTCTCTAAATAATGGTCAATGTAAAAATAGATAATTAATGCTAACATCCTACACTAAGTTGATAAAAATCAGCAAAATTGTCTGTAATTCATTTACCACATTTGTATAAGTACTAGTATAATACTTTAAATTATAGACATTAAACGCTCTATCTGTAAAAATATACTCCCAGGTATTTTAAATGTTACAAATAGCTTAGGATTAGTGAATTGGAGGGAAAAGTAACCCCAAGTGAGGAAAACACCTGTATATCTGACAGGCTCAAAAAAGTTGATACGGGGTATTGGATGCAGGAAACGCAAATAAAGCGTTTTAATCATTTATATACATCAAAACTAAAATATATTATCATGAAGTTTAAATTAAAACGTATTGCGGCTTTTCTAATCTTGATTGCTGTTTCAGGTGGCAGTGTGAAATCGCAGGATAAGGTTGAAGACGAGAAGGAAGAGTATAAGCAGGTTGTTACTGCACGAGCTGCCAAAATCGTAAAAACCTTGGGTGTAACTGATGTTAAAATGACGACAAAGGTTACAGAAGTAATAGCTCAGCAATACATTGATTTAAATACTATTCATAACGCCCGAAATGCGGCGGTGAAAAATGTTAAAGAGCAGAATAAAGACAATAATGAAAAAGGCGTGTCAGATATAAAAAAATTAGAAGCTAAAGCTGATAAGAAGCTGGCCAGGCTTCACAAAAAATATATAGCTAAGTTAAACAAGAACCTTAACGCCGCACAGGTGGAAATGGTTAAGGATGGCATGACCTATGGTGTTTTACCAATAACATATAAGGGATATCAGGAAATGCTGCCCAATATTACAGAAGAGCAGAAGAAACAAATATTGGTATATCTTACCGAAGCCCGTGAACGTGCAATGGATGCGGAGTCGTCGGAAAAGAAGCACGGCTGGTTTGGGAAATATAAAGGAAAAATCAACAATTACCTTTCTGCCGCAGGTATTGACATGAATAAGGCAAGTAAAGAGTGGCAGCAGCGGATTAAGGAAGAGGCGGCAAAGGATAAGTAAGTTTTGGTATGATAATATTATATATAACCAAGAGCTAATAACC
>CBIHLM010000073.1:0-21081 GCA_966210515.1 uncultured Pedobacter sp. | reverse complement strand
CAACTGCCCAAGTCTAATATTGGATAACAGCGTTGCAAGTAGTATTAAATTAAGGAACACTACCTCTGCTTATGTGTTTGGAAATAGCAATGGGGGAACTCAAAGTTATGACAAGGATGGCTCATCCATTGTTTATCCATCGAAACCTAATATTTATCCTTCTTACAGACCCCCATTTTTAATAAATAAAGAGCAAGGTTTAATAATGGCCAGAGAACCATTTAATATCGAAGCTACGAGTCTCACTAATAGCGGATCAGGATATGGTTGGAGTGGGAATTGGACAAGCCCAAATGTAGGCCTTCATCTTAAAAATGGTGCCAGCTTGAAATACATTGAGGGGGTAGATTTAAATGCATCAGGCGGTCGTATTTTAGAAACTAATGCCAATGTGACTAACAATAGGAATTTGGCGAGCGCCATTAGTCTTACATCCCGAACATTTTACCTTTCGTTTTTAGCCAAAAAAGATTCTGCTGGAGCTTTTAGGATTGAAACTAGAAATAGTAGCGGTCAGGTTAGGTTTGGAGTAGGAGTTACTAGTGGAGGTGCTCTTAGAGCCAGAAGCGGTGCGTCGGTTACTACCGGTGTTGCTGGAATATTCCAAAAAAACCTTACGTATCTTGTTGTTGTTAAATTTAGTAATAGTGGAGGGACCGCTGCTGTAACCAGAGTTAAGCTGTACAAAGAGGGGGATGTAATTTCAAGTGATGATGATTCTAGCGTACATTGGGATTTGGAAACCTCACCTAATTCAACAGGGGTAAGTCAAGATATTCTATCTATTGTCTCAGAAAGTGGTAGTATAGAATTGGACGAATTAATATTGGGCACGTCTTTCAAGAGTGTTACCTCTTTTATAGATAGTGCAGGGACCCAAAAAATTACTCAAACCATCGACTTTTCCAGCCTTCCGGAGAAGGTTCTCGGTCAGCCGGATTTTGGCGTGTCGGCTACAGCAAGTTCTGGATTAGCTGTCTCTTTTAACAGTTCGGACACTAGTGTAGCGACAATTTCTAATGGAATAGTTCACATTGCGGGTGTTGGTAGCACCACAATAACAGCCTCGCAGAGCGGGAATTCTATGTATAATGCTGCGGCACCTGTTAGTCAGGTCTTAACGGTAGTTCCAGATACTATTCCCCCAACTATTCCTGGAGATTTAGTTGCAACGGCAACAGATTCAACAGCTACCTTAAACTGGACAGCGTCGACAGATTTTATCGGTGTAACCGGATATAAGATCTATAAAGATGGCGTATTAGCTGGTTCGAGCACCACAACAAGCTTTACAGTAACGGGCTTAAGTTCATCTATAACCTATGCCTTTACAGTTGCTGCAATAGATGATGCTGGAAATGTTTCAGATCCGGCCATTGTTTCGGTAACTACTCCGGATAATCAGGCACCAAGCGTTCCTCAAAATCTGGCTGCCGATAAAAGCACCGCACATCAGGTAAGTTTAAGCTGGACGGCTTCAACTGATAATGTGGGAGTGACTGGTTACAACATTTACCAGAACGGCATTCAGTTGAATACCTCACTTATTACCGGAACTGCTTATATAGCAGAACGGCCGATTGGCTATAACCTGTATGAGTTTACCGTAAAGGCGGTGGATGCGGCAGGAAATATTTCGGCGGCAAGCAATGCAGCCCGGGTGCAAAACGGTCAGGCAGGAGATAAAGCAAGAGTGTTAAATACAGCAAATATAACTGCAATTAATTTAGCCTCCACAACAGAATCGGTAAGTGTTTATCCGAATCCATCGAACGGTAATTTTAAGGTGAATCTAAACAGCGCCGAGAATGGAAAGGTATCTATATTGGTTTACAATGTAAATGGTGCATTGGTGAAATCGATCAATGATATCAAAACCGGAGCTTATGAGAAAGAAATCAAGCTTCAAGGGATACCTGCCGGCATCTATTACATCAAAGTCAATCTGGGTAAAGCTACCAGTAATCATGCTTTTGTCGTGAATTAATCCCTTTTTTAATTAACGAGTGACTTGGTTTTAACTTAAAAGAGAACGGAATCTGTAAGCATAAGCGAATTTTATATTTATGGCAACTGAATTGAATACAACAATGAAGTATCGGCCAGAACAAAAAGAGTTATTAAGGACTGATAAAAAATAATAACTAATAAAATATATACAAATATTTCAAGCTTAGATGAGAACTAAATTTATATTATTAATTACCGCTTTGTGTTTTCTTACCTGTGCTAAAAGCTTAGGAATCAGTTTGCAGATAAACACAAAAAAAGAGAACTTAAACCTGCGACAATCAGGTCTAGGATTCAACTTCTCAGATGAGTATATTAACAGAATATCGGCGTTGAAGGGTGCATACTTTAAAATTGGTAATACCTGGAGAAATTCAAGTAAGGAAAAACATACATCATCAATTTCTTTCAAAAACATTTCTACAATCAATAGGCCTATAAATAGTGAGGTTTATGTCGTAAACCAAGAACTCACCTCGGAGACCAAGAGTTTGAGATACACTGTAGCGAATCCGGGGAATTATCAAATAGGGTATGCTTGGGTTTGGGTACATGGAGCGGGAAGAGAGGTAGATTTGCAGGTTAAGGTAGGTAACACGGTTATTAAAAAATTTACGGCAACATCAGAAATTGCGCCCTATAGGTTTGAAACCCGTTTGGAAGGTCTTACTGCAGGTCAAGAGGTAACTGTAACAGCGACGCCAAAAAATGGAGCATCGTACAGATTAAATTACCGCCTAGCCTATGCAACTCCAAACTTTGAAGGTGTAGGTAATTTTAGTGTAGGTTCGTATGGAGCAGTGGGCGATGGAGTTACAAATGATTATGCTGCAATTAAAGCTGCTCTAAATGCCGTTAAAAGTGCTGGTGGAGGTGTCCTTACTTTTGATAGCTCCAAAACCTACTACGTAGAGGGACCTAAAAATTATGTTTTATTTGATTTTCTTAGTAATTCGAATATAAATGTTAAAGGAAATGGTGCTAAAATTATATTACATCCATACGGGAATTTTATTAGCATTGATAACTCAGAAAATATACAAATAGATGGATTTACAACAACCTATTCGCTTCTGCCGTATTTTCAGGGAAAGATATTGGACATAAATATTGATGCCCTTTATCTTGACATGCAGGTAGATGCGGAATATCTAGCTCCAAAAACCGGTAAGTATATATCTAAACAAGATAAGTTTGGTCGATCATTTTGGGTTACTGTTCCTAATACAAAAATGGGAGATGGCAGGCATCTTTCGGTTGACAGTACTGCAACAATTGGAAATGATCCGCAAGCAATAAGAGTTTTTTTTAAAGCTAACGAAACCGCAGATTTACTTTTCTCCAAAAACCAGAATGCCATAGATTTTATTGCTCCTGATATTGACTTTTCGCATGCGGTAGATTATAGAAACGCTTCTTACTGTTCTATTCTGCGTAGTAGTAGGATTAAAATAAGTAATATTATGACACAATCTATATGCCACTTTGGTTATAGTATAGGAAGCAATTATGGCCCCATAACTTTCTCAAATACTGATATATTGGCCCCCAACGACAATGCTAAGCATGTTTCTTGGAGAGATGGCTGGCATGTTTGGGGAAACCGGTATGGAATTATGATAGAGGACGGTGATTTTGATGCCGGTTACATGTACGATGACGTTTTTAGCCCCCACATGAACGTTCCTATCGTTGATAACATATCAGGTAGCACAATCCGTTTAAAAAGTAAACCAGGAGAATCCATTGAGAAATACACAGACAGTCGTTTATGGCTTGTAGGAGATTTAGTTAGTTTTTGGAATGAAGCACAAACTGTTTATTATGGAATGTCACGTATAACAAACGTTACACAAGGTGCGAGTAAATCATTTATAGATATAACCTTAGACAGTGTTTTAAATATAAATACCCAAAATACTTACGCTATCAATGAAGAGAACCTTAATCGGGATATGGTCATTCGGAATTCAAGCACCGCACCTAAGGGTAGAAAAACAGCGGTACGTCAACGGACACCCATATTATATCAAAATTGTAATTTCCAGAATATACATTTCTGGATTTATATGGGAGAACCGTGGCGTACACGCCCACGCAACATTGTATTTGATAAATGCATTCTCAATGAAAGAGAGACCTTTAATGTCGATGACACTTGGAATTTGACACTTAAAAACACTAAAATCATTGGTCAACTTGATGTAAGCAACTGCCCAAGTCTAATATTGGATAACAGCGTTGCAAGTAGTATTAAATTAAGGGATAGTACTATATCTTACATATTTGGCAATGGTGGTAATGGAAACCAGAATTATGATAAGGACGCTGGTTCAATTATAAATCAATTGAAGCCTAAAATGTATCCTTCTTATGAGCCCTCATTTTTAATTAAAAAATAGCAAAATTTTGATTTATGACGATGGAAGAATATTTATATCAGTCCTTTTAGCTTTATCAAAAAAGCTTTTCATCAGACTAGAGAATTGATCGCATGATGATTTCTGCGTTAAAAACCTGCGATATTGATCTTAACTTTAACGGATAATCCCAAAAAGAAAGGATTTGTTAAAGTATAAACATTGATTTAAAAAGGGTGTAACGCAGTATAAATATTGATGAGCATACCGATAAACGTTCCCCGCTTATGCCGAATGTTACTTTGTTCAAGCGATGATAAGTCATACTGGCAAAATTCAGTAACATGAAAGCTTAGATCGATGAGAAGTAAAGAATGAGTTTCATAGTTTCTTAACCTTTTTTATATGAAAGCTGAAATAATAGATTCAATTAGCATAGATGCATACGCTGCTACTCCAAAATATCAACAGTTAGCCAATTCTATCGTGCAAACAATATATGAAGGAAAGTTAAAAATTGGAGATAAGCTGCCGTCATTAAATGAGTGTTATGAAAAGTTGGATATTTCAAAAGATTCAGTTGAAAGAAGTTATAAGCGCCTCATAAAATCGGGATTGATAAAGTCAGTTCCTTATAAAGGATACTATGTTTCTAATACCGCAAAATCTCCGTATCGGATTTTGTTTTTACTTAACAAGTTAAGCGAATTCAAAAAAATCATTTACGATACATTTGTCAATTCTATGAAGGGTAAATCGCCCATTGATGTTAGGGTTTACAACAATGATATCCATTTATTTAAAAGACTTCTGCAAAATGTGAATGAGTATTCTCACATTGTTATACTTCCACATTTTAACAGTGATGAAATATTTGCCTTTGAGATCATAAATGAAATCCCTAAAAGTAAGTTAGTTATATTGGATAGAGCGATTCCATCATTTTCAAGCGATCATATAACTGTTTGTCAAAACTTTAAAAAGGATATTTATCATGGATTAAAGGAGCTGAACCCAAGTTTGACTAAGTACAATACTATAAAGATTCTCTTTACCAAGGGCAACTGTTTTCCACAGGAAATAGTTGATGGTTTTAAAATGTTTTGTCAGGATTTTGCTTATGAGTATGAAATAGTTAATGAATTAGCTGAGCTTAATATTGCATCAGGAGAAACCTATATCTGCCTAACTGATAATGATATGGCATTAATAATTGATCGTATTGAAGAGTTAGGGTATGAAATGGGTAAAAGCATTGGAATAATATCATATAATGAAACATCAATCAAAAAGTTTATCAGGAAAGGAATAACCACCATATCGACTGATTTTTCCCAGATCGGGAAAAAAGGTGCTGAGCTAATTCTTGATAACAGGATGTTGAAAGTTGAGGTGCCATTTCAAGTGAAGCTTCGCCCTTCGTTATAGAAGCAATGGTTATGGTAACAATTGACGGGTTCTTGATGTCGTTGTTGCTTAAGTTTTTACCAAACTGGATCGATCTTTCATTCCTTGAGCCTGCAGGTTTCGCACTTGCTGTAAATGGTGTTTACGAGATTCCTTTCCTTGATAGGATGGGTTTTGTATTCGTGTTTTGTATCCTTGGAATGTATATCATAAGTATGATTGAGAACAGTAAAGGGTTGCGTCCGACCGGTTTGAAAGTAGATACTAAGATGTTTAAAACGACTACTGGTTTCGCCGTGGGATCCTTGATTATAATAGGTCTGCTGCTAGCAATCTATGGAATTTATTGTAGAGCAACAATATACTTAAAGGTTTCTTCATCCAAAAGTTCTTTATCCCAAAGCCTAATCTAATTATTAACTGATCTCGTTACAATAGTCAATAGTATAAATTTAAGAATAGAGTAATGACTAAGCGATTGTATTTTATATTGGGAACTCTGCTTCCTGTTTTGAGTTTCTGTAGTCGGAGCGATACAAATAAGTATGATCTCTCAACGAATGATATCGTTGTATCGGCAAAGGATATTGAATTTAGTGGAGACACTTCAACACAGGGTATGGTGTTTATTAAAGGGGGTAGCTTTTTAATGGGGGCTGACAATGACCAGGCGAGTATTGATGAATATCCTAAACACTCAGTCAGCGTGGATGGTTTTTGGATGGACGAACATGAAGTAACGAACGCACAATTTGCCAAATTTGTAGAAGTCACGGGCTATGTGACCACTGCAGAAAGAAAGCCTAACTGGGAGGAACTAAAGAAGCAACTCCCGCCTGGAACACCAAAGCCGGATGACAGCCAGTTGGTAGCGGCATCGCTGGTATTTACTCCGCCTTCTCATCCTGTTGATCTTAATGACTATTCCCGATGGTGGCGCTGGGTCCCCGGGGCAAATTGGAGACACCCGGAAGGCCCTGGCAGCGATGTTAAAGGAAAAGAAAACTATCCAGTGGTTCATGTAAGCTGGGACGATGCTCTTGCTTATTGCAAATGGGCCGGAAAACGTCTTCCTAGCGAGGCCGAATGGGAGTTCGCCGCACGTGGTGGCCTGATTAACAATATCTATCCGTGGGGAAATGAACATATTAGCAAAGGGAGACCAAAGGCAAATTATTGGACGGGTAGTTTCCCTGATAAAAATACCGGATCAGACGGTTTCCCGGGCCTCGCGCCAGTGAAGTCTTTTGGTCCCAATGGCTATAAATTATATGATATGGCCGGCAACGTGTGGGAGTGGTGTGCGGACTGGTATCGGAACGACTATTACCAGACCGTGAATAGTCCGCAGGGGGTTAACAACCCTACCGGGCCTGGGGATAGTTATGACCCTGATGAACCTTATGTTCCCAAAAGGGTTTCCCGCGGTGGTTCTTATATGTGTAACGACGGTTACTGTTCAGGTTACCGTGTGGCCCGCAGAATGAAGACCTCCAGTGATTCCGGAATGAGTAATTTGGGTTTTAGATGTGTGAGATAATCTTTGGTTTTAAAATAAAAGATCTGATGAAAATATTAAGAAGCTTTGCGGCTTCTGCGCTGTTACTGTCGCTTGTGGCGTGTTCAGGAGAGAGAAAACCGGAATACAAAACTTCTTCACCTGAGAAAACGGCGACGACTCAAAAAAAAGAGAAGAAAAGCTGCTGCACATCCCGTACTCCAGCTCGCTTTCCAGTGAGTAACGTGCAGGTGCCCGTGCCTCAAAAATAATTACAATAACAAATTGATTTGGCTGCCTGCAGCTGCTGAAAGTCTGCAGCAGCCAATCCCACTAATACAATTATGAATACGAAAACACTATTAAGCTTTTTTTTTACTTTAACCTTTGCCTTTGTTTCCTTTGCTCAATACCGCATTAAAGGAAGAGTTATAGACTCTCTAAGTAATTCGCCGGTAGAATATGCCACCGTTAGAGTGTACCATACAGCAGGAGCTATTCTGGCAGACGGAAGTGTTACCAATCCAAGAGGTGCTTTCGTTCTTGACAACCTGAAAGCGGGAAATTATTACATGACGATCGATTTTATTGGCTACCAGGCCAAGCTCATCAAAGAACTGAACCTGTCGGCGGCGAACAAGGAAGTCGACCTTGGAACCCTGCGCCTGGGTATGTCGGCCAATGTTCTAAATGAGATTGTGGTGAGCGGCGAAAAGCCGGGATCTCTCAATAAGATCGATAAACAAACATATAAAGCCGCCCAGTTTGAATCAGCAAAGGGCGGTTCAGCCGTGGATGTGTTGAAGAACATGCCCTCGGTTTCAGTTAACGCGGAAGGCGAAATAAGACTGAGAGGCTCCTCAGGCTTTTTGGTGCTAGTTAACGGTAAGCCTGTTAATGCGGATCCTGCTACTATCCTGGCTCAGATTCCCGCTAACACTATCGAAAATATTGAACTGATTACGGCTCCCTCTGCAAAATACGATGCAGACGGAAAATCGGGGATCATCAATATTACCACCAAGCAGGGTGTTAACGATGGTACTTCTCTGGTGTTAAACGCGCAGGGCGGATTGCCTTCAGTTAGTAATTTCGACAATAAAGAAAAACCTGTTCGTTATGGTCTCGACGGGACAATTAACTACCAAAAAAGCAAATGGGATCTGTCTTTCAGCGCCAACTATCAGCAAAATGATAATGCGGGAAAACGGGTGGGGGATGTGAATACCACTGTCGATAACCGCTATACTTCATTTCCGTCTGTAGGAGAACGAAGCTTTGATCGCACCAACTATTCTGCCAGATCATCTGTAGGATATAAGATTAATCAGAATACGGTGATGTCGGCCGGTTTCTACGCCGCGAGAAGGCTGCAGTACCGACTAGCGGATATCACCTACAATAATACAAAACTTGATATCAACAGCGGCCAGGTGATTGGTGTGGCTAATTACTACAATTCAAATCTGGTAAAACGCCAGGGAGATATTGCGCTCGGTAACCTCGATTTTTCCCATACTTTCGCTAATAAATCCACCCTCACATTGTCCGGATTGTACGAGTACGCCAAATTTACAGGCTACACCAAAAACCGCAATCTGAACGTGAACAACTATGTGGATACTATCCAGTACGTCTTAAATACAGGAAGTAGCCCACTGGATGGAATACGGCTGAGAGCTGATTACGCTATTAATGTTGGTAATGGTAAATTGGAAAGTGGTTATCAGTACCGCTTTCAGAAGCAGACCGGCGATTTTGCCTATCAGCAAGCTAATCTGGGAACGGGAAATTTCACAACTAACGAAGAGTTTACAGATAAGATCGATGTCGATAACACTATTCATGCCCTTTATTCTCAATATTCCGGAAAGGCTGGTAAACTGGATTACGTTGCCGGATTGCGTTACGAGTATGCACGCAGAACTTTTAAGGCAGAGAAAATTGCCAGTCCGCATGAGCTCGATCTGTCGAATTTATTTCCGTCCGCCAATTTGCTTTACAGTATAGATAATAATTACAAGTTAAAAGGTGGGTTTAGTCGCCGCGTTCAACGTTCTACCAATAATGAGCTGAACCCATACGCCGAGCGTGAGCACTCAGAAACACTTGAGCAGGGTGATCCGCGGATTCTGCCTGAGTTTGTTAACCTGGTGGAACTGGGACTTATTCGTCAGCTGCGTAGCGGTTCATGGTTTGTTACTGCCTATCATCAGCATATCACCAATGTAGTCAATCGAGTGAATAGTGTATATGCAGACACCGTGCTGAATCGAATTTACACCAATGCAGGAAAAGGGAACCTCTGGGGGCTCGAGACAGGACTAAATGTAATGCCGCTTAAGTGGTGGACCGCTTATTTTGGCGGCAACGTGTATGATTACCGGATAAAAGGAAGCTTGTTTAATAGTGCGGTGGAAGTAGATAACTCGGGCATAGCTTACTCAATCAATACCAATCACAGTTTCCAGGCCTCCAAATCATTGAGCGTTCAATTTAATCTGAATTATCTTTCGGCAAGGCCAGCAGCTCAGGGAGAAGATTCGCGCTTTATCAGTCCGAATACGGCCATCAAAAAAATATTTCTGGGCGGAAAGCTGAGTGCCTCACTTTTATGGCAAAATATGGGGCTGGGCTTTCTCAAGAGCAACGAACAGAGAATTAGCACCTGGGGATCTGATTTTTATACCACCACTAATTACATTCAGGAGCGGGATATTCTGCTCATCAATCTTAGCTATAGCCTGAATCAGCTTACAAAGAAATTGAAACTCCCTGCTAGTGAGTTTGGTGAGCGGGAGTTTTGATAAAATAATATTTAGACTGCGTAAGTCATACGATAGGTGTTAATACACGGTGTCATTTGACGTGATGTTAGTGTTCTAATGTCTTCAAATCAGCAAAAACGGAGGTGTTTCCCACCTTAATCTAAATGCCGATCTCAGAAATTAAAATCGTAGCCAGCCTATACAGGCACTCCTTTGGCGGTGAGCCACTACTATTTCGTTCGCCTGGCCGAATCAACCTTATTGGCGAGCATACAGATTACAGTTATGGGCTTGTGCTACCAGGTTCTATCGATAAATGTATTTATATAGCTATCGGTAAAAGATCAGATAATATTATACAATTGCTTTCCGCCGACTACGGTTATACCCATATTGTATCGCTAAATCATATACAACCTGCATGGAAGCTTTGGCCCAATTATATTCTTGGGGTGATCGCTGAGTTTCAAAAATCCGGAAAAAGGTTATCCGGCTTCAATATCGTTTATGGGGGTGACATTCCTCTTCTGCAGGCATGTTATCATCAGCGGCTATTTGTAGCGGTGCCGCCTATGCGTTGAATAGATTGTTTGTTTCTGGCTTTTCAACGCTTGAACTTGCAAAGCTCGCTGTGGCTGCTGAACATAATTACCTTAGGGTTCGTTGTGGACTTATGGATTCTTACGTTAATTTGTTTGGTCGCGTTAACTGCCTCCTTAAATTAAAATGCAAGACAGAGCAACACGAATACATTCCCTTCGATACTGAAGCCGTCAAGATTGTGCTTATTAATACAGGAGTACGGCACGATGTTATCAAAATGTCAGCGGCATTGACGAGCGTAGATCTCAATGCGGTGACGGCCTACATACCCTACAAAAGCATTTCCCTCAGATCGAAACGCTACCCGAAACTGATAAGAGCTTGCTAAAATCATTACCGCAGCCTTATAATGAGACGGTTTACAAGCGTTGTCTGTATGTAGTTGAGGAGCTGACCGCGATGAGACTATGTGGCAAGGGGCAGTCCTGGGCTATCTATGGTTTAATGACCTAAAGGGAGACGCGCAAACCGGAGTTTCTGGACTTCGCTCAAAATTGTTCCCACAAAGTTGGTCATAAGAAGTTCCTCCTCAGAAAGGAAGATCGCACAATAGCATATTCGAATATCATTTTTTATCAAATATATAACATTTTGATAAACCGATTTAGTCCCTTTGTGTGCATGACATATGATCTTAATTGCAGACGGAGGTTCTACCAAAACTAGTTGGTGTTTAATAGATAAAGCGGGAAATCAATCTTTTTTTGATTCCGAAGGTTACAATCCTTATTTTGTAGATAGTACTTATATTTCTAATTCTTTGACGGCGTTTCTCCCTGACGGTTTGGACACATCACAGTAACGGATGTTTACTTCTTCAGAATGAAGACAAGGCATCGGTGCTCCGAGACGCGTTTGGACTTGTCTTTACAATCGGAAAGTTTTTTGTTGGGCACGATCTTCACGCCTCCGCCCGGGCACTCCTCGGGTTTCAGCCTGGATTCGCTGCAATATTAGGCACAGGTACCAACACCTGCCTGTACGACGGCCAGTCAATCATACATCATGTGGACTCAGGTGCTCATATTCTGGGTGATGAAGGCAGCGGTTTTTCTATAGGTAAGCGGTTGCTGATCGATTACATGCGAGGTAAGATGCCCGCTGAAATTGCCGAAATGTTTAAACAAACATATAAGCTTACCAACGATCAGATTCATGATTCCGTTTATAGTAAGCCCTTAGCTAATCGCTATTTTGCTGCATTTAGTAAGTTTATAACGCAGGAGAATCTTAAACATAAATACCTTTATAATATTGTCCAGCAATCATTTAATTCTTTTTTTGAAGAAATCGTCAGCCAGTATCCCGGCTATCAGAATTACAAGTTTAACTGCATTGGTTCGGTCGGATTTAATTTCAGAGATATTCTCGAAAAGGTTGCGGTACAATGGGTATTGCAGCTGGGTAAAATACTGAAATCACCCTTGGTGGACTTGGTTAGTTATCACTCTAAGAGCTTCGATCAGGGGCAGACCTCAGAGCTTGATGTCTTAGCCTCTTAGACACACAAGCCTTGTTTTAATTTCGATGCAAGAAATACTTCAAGTCAGATGAAAATAGATAGATAACGCAAATGTAAAAGACTATCAAACGTCAAATATCCGTGTTTCTTAGATTTGATCAAAAAGACATGTCAACATGGGTTTTTCTCCCAATTAGCTAAAAATCACCTATAATATGGGAAATCCGATTGCTTTTTTCAAGAATTTCTTTTTTGCAACCGGAGTTATCTGGTTTTTATCGGCTTTATCTATTCTTATCCTTAAAATTAGCTTTCAACCTAAAGAAATAGCAATGACTTTAATTCTTCCGCTGGCCTGGGCTTTGGTAAGGTTGTTTGAAAAGGCAACCCTTCAGATGTGTAAATATCATTGACAAAATTCAAATCAGACCAAATTTCATATACTTTAACGAGATTTTCTGACCAAAACTGGAGATTTGACCAAATCGCAGTAATTGATGCTTGCTTGTCCCTCCATATTCGTAATAAGTAAGACCCCGCGACTTGGGTCAGCTGGCGCACAATCACGACTAAAGCGGACATTAATTCCAGTTCAATCATGTGTGACCTCACTGTTTTTGTGACCATTTAATGCGGACTAGAAAACATCAGTAGCTAAAACCAGCCTGTACAAAAATGGCGGGTAACACTATTCTCGCAATTTCTACATGCCGGGGCAAAGCCTTAGGCGATTTATGAGGCTTTTTCATTTCCAGATGACTTTCGGTAATCTTTCCTGGAAGGTTCTTCTTAATATCTGCGTTTAAGATGCTGCATATTAACGGATTTATCAAACAAGTCAATTTTTATATCAAATATAGCACCTTCGGCATTTGGGCATCTTGTAGCTTTGAGGATAAGCGATGTTTTATGTCAGATTTAAAGATTGGATTATTTGGTATCGGACTTGATGCCTACTGGGAGCAATTTGAAGGATTGAGGGAACGCCTGGAAGGTTATTTGCAAGTGGTAAACGATAAATTGAGTGCCATTCACCCGCAGATGGTGAATCTCGGATTGGTAGACACGCCAGAGAAGGCTTTTGAGGCCGGACATCGTTTCAGGCGGGAAGACGTAGACCTAATTTTCCTTCATGTTACCACATACGCACTTTCGTCAACGGTGCTTCCGGTTGTGCAACGGGCGAAGGTTCCTGTAATTATTCTGAACCTCGCTCCCGAAGCAGCTATAGATTATGCGGTATTCAACAACATGAAGGATCGTACTAAGATGACTGGGGAATGGCTGGCTTACTGCTCTTCTTGCCCGGTTCCCGAGATTGCAAATGTTTTTAACCGTACGGGTATCAAATTCCATCAGATTACCGGTATGCTTCATGAGGATCCTGAATGCTGGAGTGAAGTTACAGAATGGGTGGAGGCTGCAAAAGTCGCCAATATTATGTTTCACAATCGCATGGGATGCATGGGCCATTATTATAGTGGTATGCTTGATATCTATTCAGATCTAACACAGCACTATGCACACTTCGGGGGGCACATGGAGATAATTGAAGTAGATGAGCTGGCCGACTTAAGAAAGCAGGTTTCCGATGCTGAAATTTCAAGACACCTGCAAATTTTTAAAGAAAGCTTTGACATTCAGCCTGATGTAGTGTCCGAAGAGTTGAAACGTGCAGCAATTACATCAGCCGCGCTGGAAACACTGGTTGAGCGCTACAAACTTGGCTCGATGGCTTACTATTACAAAGGCACGGGCACTATTGATAATGAAGACACGATCAGCTCTATCATATTAGGAAATTCATTACTTACCGCTCGTGGAATCCCGGTAGCCGGCGAGTACGAAATTAAAAATGCTCAGGCGATGAAGATTATGGACAGCTTTGGTGCGGGGGGCTCTTTTACGGAATATTATGCGATGGATTTTAATGATGATGTGGTATTGATGGGGCACGATGGCCCCGGGCATATTGCGATAGCAGAGGGCAAGATAAAAGTTCGCCCACTTCATGTTTATCACGGCAAAGTGGGCAGAGGCTTGTCGGTAGAGATGTCGGTTAAAAACGGGCCGGTTACGTTATTGTCTGTCGTTCAGGATGTCCAGGGCAAGCTGGCATTCTTAGTCGCCGAAGCCGAATCTGTTTCCGGGCCGATCCTTCAAATTGGCAATACAAATAGCCGGTACCGTTTCCCGATTGCCGCCAGGGCTTTTGTCAATAATTGGAATATTCACGGACCTGCACATCATTGTGCGGTAGGAGTGGGGCATATATCTTCAAAAATTATTAAGTTGGGCCAACTTTTAGGTATGGAAACTATAAAGGTTTGCTAATGTAATCGCACTATGGGACAATACCGGAACTATCTGCCTGAAACCAAAGCTGAAGAACAGGTGGATTGGGGGATTTCAGTTTTGAATGTAGGTCATAATCTGCATCCGGAAAATAGTTTGTATCCCGATCAGGATCATCCGCATCCTTACAGGTTCAGTTGGGTGACAGGCAGAAAACTTGATGAATATCAACTGGTTTATATTTCTTCGGGCTCCGGCACATTTGACGCCGAAAAGGTAGGCAGGGTGCCCGTGATTCCCGGCACTGTATTTCTGCTTTTTCCGGGGGTATGGCACCGTTACAAACCCGACCCAAGATGTGGCTGGGAAGAATATTGGGTGGGTTTTAAGGGACAATATGCTACTCATCTGATGAAACAGGATTGTTTCAAAGCAGATGCGCCGCTAATCCAGATAGGCTTTAACTCCGAACTCATTACTATTTTTCGCCGGCTGATAGATACCCTGCAACTTACCACAGAGGCCTACGCACATATGCGTTCTTGTTTAACCATACAGCTTCTGGGCTTGGTTTATGCTTCAGCCTTGCTTAAAGAGAAACCGCAAAATCGAAAGGAAGAGATCATCAATAATATCAGGTATAAAATGCACGAAAACCTTGGGTCTGATTTATCTCTTGAGCGCCTGGCTAAGGATCATAACGTTAGCTATGTATGGTTTAGAAAAGCCTTTAAGGAAATCACGGGGCAGTCTCCGGGTCAATATCATCTCGGCCTGAAACTTGAAAGAGCCCGCGAACTTTTAAATAATCCCTCCTTAAATATCTCAGAAATTGCATTTCAATCTGGCTTTGATTCTGAAAGTCATTTCTCGAGAATGTTTAAAAGGCGTTATCATCAATCGCCTTCGTTTTTCCGAAATACTTGATTGGCTGCATGAGGAACATAAAGCTTAATCGCCGGTCTTAGTTTATAAAGACGATGCATTACTAATTGCCTTTTTCAATGTTTTTTTGAAGATCGTTTCTAAATTATTCAAATTATCACCCGCAGTAAACTTTATAGTTAATCATTATAATTGCTCTAACCAACCATCGCTACAAAAAAGCTTTTCAATGAAACACTTTAAGTCTTTGTTTCTCTTTATCATTCTTTTCCTTTCCCTGCCAGTCCTCGCCCAGAAAAAAGGAGTTTACCGCAAAGGCTGGATAGATTTTAATAAAGACGGCAGGATGGACGTATACGAAAATCCTGCTGCAGACATTGAACATCGTATTGAAAATCTGCTTTCGAAAATGACCCTTAACGAGAAGACTAACCAAATCGCAACTCAATACGGCTATGGCAGGGTCCTTAAAGATAAGTTACCCACTCCTGGCTGGAAAAATGAAAGATGGAAAGACGGGATCGCGAATATTGACGAGCAGCTTCGCGGCGTAAAAGGCTGAGCGGGGAGCCTTTCAGGTGTGGATTGGAAACTCGTCGGAAAATATCAAGTAACGAGGTAACTTCGAGATTGATTGAGAGCTCTATTGATGCTAGTTAACTTTAAATAATTCTTTTATATATAAGGGCAAGACGACCTGTCCGAACAATCATTGATTAATTATTCCATGTAAATGGCACTATTTTTACGTGGAATAAGGAAGCGGAGATCTCGCGCTAAGGCTAAGCCGGTATGTGCTCATTTAGTCAGGTTGGCGTTACAATCCCGTTATTGAACGGTTAGTATGCTAATGAAGCTAGTTTGCTCAAATTCTGAATAAAGTGATTCGAGAAGCGCACATTCAGGAGAGCAAAGAGGCCGTCTCATAGCAATCATGAGACGGTTTTTTTATGCTTTGATTTTGAAGATTCCACTTCGATGGCATTTTCGTTATTAGTGTTAGCTAAGGTTATTCTGGTAAGTTTTATAGGCTGGCGGCAGAGCAAAAGATCAAAAAGGCTTATGCCTTCCATTTTCTAAGGTTATGGGCTATCGAAAGTAATCCGACTTCTACTTCCGTTTTACTCATTCCACGTAGCAAGAACCGTTTAAAGCCATGGTTGCTTTTGATATTGCCGAATACAGGCTCAACATCGGCTGCTCGTTTCTTTCGATATTTGATTCCTTGCTCGGTATTCAGTCTTTCTTTTGCAGCCTGCTTATGCTTCTTAAGGAATGGTTGACTTCAACGATCCGGTTCCCTTTAGCACTATGACACACGCCCCGCATCGGACATCCCTGGCAGTTCCTGGCCTGGTAGCGGCTGATAAGCTGTACATAGCCTGAAGCAGTTATCCGTTGTCCATCGCCGGTGTGCCTCATCCGTTGACCCATTGGGCAAACCAGGTAGTTTTCAGATTCGTTATAGTGCAGGCTGTCGTTACTGAATGCTTTGATACCTTCTTTCTGCTCTTTATCAAAGGTATTGTACTTAATATAGGCTTGGATCTCTTTCTGTTCCAGCAGGCCATAGTTCTCGTCCGAACCGTAACCGGCATCGGCTACAATGGCTTTAGGAAAGGTGTTATATAGGTTTTCGTACTGCTGGATGTGAGCCGGAAGAGTACCATAATCGGTAGAGGTCTGATGTAAGGAATAGTTTAGAATGAATTGATCCTGTGGGCTGATCTGCAGGTTGTAAGCAGGTTTCAATTGTCCGTTCAGCATATGATCTTCTTTCATCCGCATGAAGGTAGCGTCCGGATCTGTTTTGGACATGCTGTTACGGGAACCAAGCGTTTTTTCCTGATCTTCATACCGCTTGAGGTTCTCCGGCCAGTGCTTGCGGGCGTAGTTCAGCTTTTGCTTTACCTTTTTATCTACTTCCTTGTCCTCCAGGGCCTGATCAATCTTTGCAATCGTTTTTAGTACCTGCTCGGCATTTACCTGCTCAAATTCAGATGGTGATGGTTCTTTCAGCTCTTCGGCGGCCACTCCCTGGGCATACTTCCACAAGTCGTCCAGCTGCGCTTCGATCCGATCTTTACTCGTTTTAATGCTTTTCCCCCAGACAAAAGTGTATCGGTTAGCGGCTGATTCGATCTTAGTGCCATCGGTATACACCGCTTCTTTCAATGACACGATTCCTTCTTCAGACAATAGCAGCACGATCTGGGAGAAGATCTGCTTTAGAATCCCCGACAGCTTCTCGCTCCGAAAGCGGTTGATGGTATTGTGATCCGGTGTTTTCATACCGCAGAGCCACATGAAGTGGATGTTCTGCCGCACCTGTTCTTCCAGTTTGCGGCTGGAATACGTGTTGGTCAGGTAACCGTACACCAGTACTTTCAGCAACATCCGTGGATGATAGCTGGAAGCTCCACCGCCTTTATATTTGCGGTTGATCGGTCGGATATCGATCTCGTCGATAACCTTCTTTACAATACGTGTGGGGTGGGTTGGCTGAGACCAGTTCTTCCAGGCTGGGTGGAAGCAATTGCAACTGATCGGAATCGTAGGGCTTAAAAACAGGTGTGGTTCCCATGCCTTTAAAATACAAAAACCGCTTGAAATAAAAAAGAGGCTATCCTTTTGAGACAGCCTCTTTTTTTCTATAAAAACGGCCTTTTTCGCGCGTTTTCGCATCCTTCCAATGTCGTTTCTGTGAAATACCTCTACAAAAAAAAGACTGGAGTTGACCGAGGGCAGACGGAATTCGAGATTTTACATTGGTGCGCAAGTTTACTTTAAGCTTATCGTTAAGGTAGTTCGATGCTTTTTGAACACTGCCTTATAATATCCATCAAATCCTCTATTTTAAATGGCTTAGATATAAAGCCATTCATTCCAGCCTTATAACATTTTTCTTTATCTTCTGGCAATACATTTGCGGTCATCGCAATTATTTGCGGCTGTATTTTTTCATTATCCAATCGGATAGCCAACGTGGCATCTAATCCATCCATTTCTGGCATAAACATTTCCATTAAGATTAGATTTGTCCCCGTGTTCTTCCATTTTTCCACAGCTTCTCGGCCATTTGTTGCAAGAAGCGGTTCATAGCCAAGCTTGTTTAAAACGCGAATTGCTAACTTTTGGTTTATTAAGTTGTCTTCAGCTATGAGTATATTGAATGGAAAAGTGGTTGCAAAATCTGTCGTCAACAAATTTGCTTTTGATATGTGGGTGACTGTACTGCCAAGGTCTTTAACCCGTTCTGAACAACAGCTTGCAGTTGAAGAAGCTTTATAGGCTTAGTGATTACAGCATAAATAGTTCTGGAATTTCGACCTCCGTTCATCTGCAGCAGAGCTTAATAGTATAATTGGCAGAGCCGGATAGTTCTCTTTTATTTTCCTGGCCAGTTGGATGCCATCCATTTCTGGCATTTGCATGTCGGAAATCACCAGATCAAAACGCTCTCTCTGAAGTGCCGATAAGGCTTGTGGGCCGCTCTCCGCAAGGGTTGGTACGAGTTTCCAAAGGCGTAATTGCTTACTAAGGATCGTTAGATTGGTTTTGTTATCGTCAATTAAAAATATTTTTTTACCTTCAATAGCGGCGCTATTAAATACGGGATATTGTTTAATTGAGGTCTCGACACTTTGGCTTTGAATGGTGAAGTTGCCTTGGGGGATGAATTAACAATCCAATTTAACATTCATGATACAGGAATTTGTATCCCAGAAGATAAGCTATCGAGACTATTTAAAGCATTTTCTCAGGTAGATTCTTCTACTACCAGAAAATACGGTGGTACAGGATTGGGTCTCGTCAACTGCCACATCTCCTCCCATAAGCATTATTAGTCTCTCGCTATCCTAATTAATTTTGTGAGAATTATTGCGACAGGTTTGCAGCAAAACAACCCTGTTGTTGAAAATTTCAGTGCCAAAATGCATAAAGTGCCCGAATCGGTACTTATCAAAAAAAGCTTCAAAGGGATTTTCGTTCTAGAAGTGTCTCTGGTCATGTGTTTTATCTTTCTTATAGATTAGTTTTGAGTTGGTGATATAGATACTCAAAATGTATACGAGCAATAGATATAGCTTTAATTTTAATCTGTTAACAAAGCCGGTGGGGCCGCAATGCAATTTGAATTGCACTTACTGTTATTATCTTGAGAAAGAGAACATGTACCGCGGTAATTCTCTTTTCAATATGAGTGATGAGACTCTTGAGACTTTTACCAGAAAGTATATCCATGAGCATCCTAGCAATGAGGTGACTTTTGCATGGCAGGGTGGTGAGCCAACTTTGCTAAGTGTAAATTATTTTAAGAAAGCACTTGACCTGCAGAAGAAATACGGAAGGGGTAAAATAATACATAATGCATTTCAGACAAACGGCATTTTGTTAAACGATGACTGGTGCCGCTTTTTTAAGAAAAATAATTTCTTGATCGGTATATCCCTGGACGGACCTGAGGAAATACACAATAAATACCGCCTAAATCGCGGTGGACAGGGTACGTTTGCAAATGTGCTTAAGGCTATTGAACTACTAAAGCAGCATGAAGTCGAATTTAACACGCTTACTGTTGTAAATGATTTTAGCGTTGAACGACCCATGGAGATATATAGATTTTTAAAACAAATCGGGAGTAGATATATCCAGTTTATTCCGATAGTCGAGCGTATTTCCGTTGGGAGCCCATCTGATGGGTTAAAACTTGTTTTGCCGGAATATCAGAATCCAGCAAATGTTGCTAAATGGTCCGTGTCTCCATTGAAATTCGGCAGGTTTTTGGTGTCAGTTTTTGATGAATGGGTCAAAAAGGATGTCGGTCGTATATTTATTCAAATATTTGATTCTACCCTTGCAAACGAAGTGGGTTTGCCTGCTGGAATATGTGTTTTTAATAAGTATTGTGGAAATTCATTGGCCATTGAACACAATGGAGATGTTTTTGCATGCGATCATTTTGTTTACCCAAGATATCTTGTTGGAAATATTCACACAACGAGCTTAAAAAAGATGATTACACAACCCGATCAAATTAAATTTGGTTTGGCTAAACACGATGGCTTACCCACGCAGTGCATAGGTTGTGATGTGCTTAACTATTGCTATGGCGAATGTCCGAAGAATCGTTTCTTGGAGAGTGTTGACGGTGAGCGCGGTCTTAATTATCTTTGCGAAGGGTATAGGTATTTTTTCAGACACGTAAAGCCGTTTATGAAGTTTATGGCAAACGAATTAGCACATGAGCGTTCGCCGGCTAACGTAATGCATTTGAAATGATTAGATCGGGGGGATTTTATTTTTTTATCGAATGGATTTCTTTTAATGAGCTTTGAGAATGTCCCGCCTTCGTAGTGTCAAATAAAGATGTTGTCAATTTTAGGAATAGCCCTCACCGGTAAAAATCAAGGAAACACATCCCTTTTATGAAAAAATACCTCATCGATAGTTAGCGAAAGAGGGCTTTCATGCTGTTAGCGGTTGTCTATTAATGATATATGTTTTTGAGAAATGTGACTGAAACTCCTTGTCCTCTTAAGTCCTTTATCCTTCTAAGTTAAGTTATATTGTCAGAACAGTGCAATTTATTTAATTTATTGCCGATGACTTCTTAATAGGCATAATGCACTTTTGGATAAAAAAAACAGAAATGACTTCCGGTGTTACAAATGTGTAACAATAGTCAATGATTATATTGTATGTTATTGGTTATTAGTTAGTTAATGAATGTAGTTATCTGACTGTTAATCAGAGGGTCGCTGGTTCGAGCCCAGCTTCGGGAGCAAAGCC
>CBIHLM010000072.1:0-21853 GCA_966210515.1 uncultured Pedobacter sp. | reverse complement strand
TGGTACGATGAAACCGAAACCTTTAGTTTCATTGAAAAATTTTACTGTTCCTTTTTGCATTATAAAAATTGTTAATAACCAAATGTCGGGAATATAATTGAGAACAAACAATTTTTTAAATTTTAATATTTCCATTTCTTCAGCCATTGTGAAGGTTATGCGATAGTATTTTTCGGATTAATAAGCAGACGGTCCCGCTCATTGAACACAAAAAAAAGAAAGACTTGTTAACTTAAAATAACCAATATTTAAATGTGGAAGAAACTATTTTCTGATTCAATAGATCTGATAGAGAACGAATTTGATAACTTGAAATTTGATTTGAGAAAAAAACTGGGATTAAATGATCCGGTACAAATCGTCCCCTACCGCAGCTACGGAACAGTTAACCGGTTATATCTAAAAGGCCGGGTGTTAGAAGACAAGCAAATCGCCGCTTCGGGCGACAAGGATACCATACTGAACAACCTCGGAAACATGTATAAGCGCTTTGAAAGCGATGAAGTGCCAAACGCAGTTCTCAATGTACGTTTTCAGGATCAGGTACACCAAATGGTTACCGATGAAGAGGGATATTATATGATCAACATAGAACCTACTTATCCCATAGAAACTGCCGACATCTGGCATCCTGTTGAGATTAAGCTGGTTCATTCTCCGATTCCATTTGATAATGATTTAAAGATAGTTGCGGAAGTACTCGTTCCCCCGAATGATGCCGAATATGGCATTATAAGCGATATAGACGATACAGTAGTAGAAACTTCCGCTACCAATGTTTTAAAGATGTCGCGGACAGTTTTCCTTCATAATGCCAGAACGCGACTGCCATTTGCGGGAGTTTCCGCTTTTTACAGGTCGTTGCAGCTTGGACGAAACGGAAAACGTAACAATCCGTTTTTCTACGTTTCCAGCAGCCCATGGAACATGTATGATCTACTTAAAGAATTTCTGGATCTGAACAACATTCCCGAAGGACCGCTCCTGTTAAGGGATTTTGGACTGCAGAATAATAAATTTTTTAGTAGTGGCAGACATATGGGACATAAGTTCAAAGAGATCGAAAACATACTGCTTACCTATCCCACTCTGAATTTTGTTTTGATAGGCGATAGCGGTCAGGAAGATCCAAAAATATACCAGGAAGTTGTCAAGAAGTTTCCAGGGCGGATACTGGCGATTTACATCCGTGACGTCCAATTAGAACACAGAGAAAAAATTGCAGTCGAAATCAGCGAAGCTTTAAGCAGCCATAAAGTTGACATGTTGATTATTGATAACGCTGTCGAAGCAGCAGAGCATGCCGCGAAAAACGGTCTTATTTTCACCGAAGAAATACCTGAAATCATCCATGAAAAAGAACAGGATAAAGGTCAGATTGCGGGTAAGGAGGAAGCGACGATAACTGAATAAGTATTGATCAGGGTTTACGAATCAATCGATTTTATCTTTTCCCGGGTGTTTAACTGATAGCAATCTGTCTATTGACCATTTTCCCCCGCCTCTTATCAAAAGGAATATACTGCCTAAAAGCATAGACCAGTCGGTACGGCTTTCATGAAGCATTTTCCACAAACCACTTTTCTCGAAAATTCCGAACTTGGTGAACACAATTGCCGCCAGCATAATAATTACAACGGGGAAAGCGGCAATTCTGGTCAAAAAGCCAAAGAGGATAAACGTCCCGCAGACAATCTCAATACTCCCGACAAAAGTCCCTAAAAACTCCGGATCGGAAAGCCCGATTTTAGCGAATCGCCCCGCTCCCAGTTCGGCAGGAAATAAAAACTTCTGAATGCCCTCCGAAAGGAACACCCCTCCAACCATTAAGCGGATAAGTATAGTTGTTGCAAAATGATCGGTATTCAATACCCGCCGGAGCATTATTTAACAGGATGCAGATTGGCTAAGTGTTTATCAATCTTCTCTCCTATCGTTTGCCAGGGATGGTCCTTACTGATCCTGGTCGGACCTTCCCATGTCCATCCTTTATTCTTTTCTTTATACATCTGACCAATAAAAGTGGCATCGCGAACAATAGAATACATGCCTTCAGTTTCTTCGGCGGTATAAATCTGACCGTTTATTGTAAATTCAATAGTTTCCATGCAAAGTATTTTTATTAAAATGAAGATAAGACATTTTTACTTGATTACGTTTAATCACATCAAAACGAAAAATAAATTTAATGCTTGAATTTTTCAAAGGCTGCCCTTATAAAGTTCATTACCCCATAACAAATTAATCCTAGCCCCAGGGCTGCCAGCAAATATGTTCCATAACTGCTTTGCTGAATAAAACTAAAAGCCGAACTTGTATCCCCGGCCTCAGATGCTTTATTGTTAAGTGCTGCTTTCAGAAACAGAAAAGCAATCACTAACCATACAATTCCACGCGAGATGTAACCTATCTTTCCTGCCCTTAACAAAGAACTGGACGCCTTCTTATCAAGCTCCTGAAGGTTGACATGCTTTCTGTATTTCTCTGAATTTCCGTACCAGATTTGATAAACGCCTATACCCGCGATAATCGCGGCGGCAATACCCAACAACAGTTGCCCAAACGGTTGCTGCAACAAATTTTCTGCCAGTAATTGCTTTGAACTTCCTCCAGACTGATTACCGTTCTTAAAAAGAACCCGAAGAGAGATATAGAAAATAGACAGGTAAGTTAAACCACTAAAAAAATAAGTGGACCGCTTTGCCAGTCCGCTTCCTTTATTTCCTTTCTTTTCAGTGTCGAGAAAGGTTTGGATAAAGCGCCATATACTGTAAGACAATAGCCCAAATGCAATAAGCGCGAGAATGATTTTTCCTGCCGGCTGATCCAGAATAAATTGAAAGGCACCGCTTCTATCAGATTTTTGGGTGCTTTGTCCGCCTATCTGAAATGCCGACATGAAGGCGAGCATTCCAATCAAACAATAAACAGTTCCTTTTGCCGCGAGGCCGAATTTCGCAATTGATTTAATCCAGGTGTCGTTTTTCTGAAAGTTCAAGTTTATATGAGTTTACCATTATTAAGCAATTTTTGACCCTAAATGTTTGGTCTCAATTCGCGAACTAAATACAATATCTTCTTGCCGATAGCGAAACGATCAGGTTTAGTATCTTTGTCTTGATGTACACCCGTGAACAAGCTTCGCAACTACGCCAGGAGTTTTGGACAGCTTTTGGTCAATACCTTTCCCCTCAATTATCATCCGAAGGCACAAAGGTTAACTGGCTTAATTACAAAACCGGATTGAAATATATTTTTTTCAAAATGGACGCTGATAAAAACAAAGCAATTATTGCAATTGAAATCAGGCACTCTGATCCCGGCATTCAGGAACTGTTTTTTGAACAATTCGAAGAGTTTAAAGAGTTATTCCACAACACCGTTAACGAGAAATGGGAATGGGAAAAATCTGCGCTTAATGAACATGGTAAATCCATTGGCAGGATCTCGATAGGTTTAGAAGACGTAAACGTGTTTAGAAAAGAAGATTGGCCAAAGCTGATTTCATTCTTTAAGCCAAGAATTATTGCTCTTGATGAGTTTTGGAATAATGTGCGGGATGGTTTCGAGGGTTTAAGATAAAAATATCTAAAGCGCTTCTTAACATTCTGCTATGAGCGCTTTAGACATGATGGATAAATTTAAATTAAGAGAACATTTGGACCTTCCCTTCACTAAAAAACGGCGATAATATTAAAAGTTTGGCTTCAACACATACTTGTTATAGAATCTGAAGATATGCTCTGCTGCTTCTTCGGCTGTATCAACAAGTCTGTAAAGATTTAAATCTTCAGCACTGATATTACCAGCCTCGATCATTTGTTTATTCACCCAGTCCAGTAAACCACTCCAATAATCGGACCCGACTAAAACAATTGGAAAACGCGCTATTTTTCCGGTCTGGATTAAAGTGATTGCTTCAAACATTTCGTCCATCGTGCCAAAACCACCAGGAAGAATTATAAAGCCCTGAGAATACTTCATGAACATTACCTTACGCACGAAAAAATAATCGAATTCTAAAAGCTTATCTCTGTCGACATATTTATTATGAAACTGTTCAAATGGAAGTTCAATATTAAGACCAACAGATTTGCCCCCTGCTTCATACGCGCCCTTGTTTGCCGCTTCCATAATGCCAGGTCCACCGCCAGAAATTACACCATATCCCTTTTCTGTAAGCAAACGTGCGGTGTCTTCAGCAAGTTTATAATATTTGTTTTCGTTGGTTGTTCTTGCAGATCCGAAGATGGATACACAGGGGCCTATTTTTGCAAGCTTTTCAAAGCCATCTACAAATTCGGCCATTATTTTAAATATTTGCCAGGAATCGGTTACCTTAATTTCCTGCCAATCTTTATTATCGAAAGCATTTCTTATCTGTTCATCACTTGTCATAGTTCCAAAAATAAAAAAATTAAAAAGTTGTTTGCTCTTCTGTACTTCTACTGGTAAACAACAGCATAAGATACGTAATAAGCGCATTATAAATTATAAGCTCAAATCCGATCACGTAACCAGTCCACGCTTTCGAGTTCAGATCAAGAACAAAACAAATCGCGGGCGAAAGAACACAAATAAACGGCACCAGTTTATCATTGACACCCCGATGCGTAAACATTCCGAATGCAAACAATCCCAGTAATGGGCCATACGTGTAACCTGCAGCTTTAAAAATTGCGTTTACTACCGAATCATTATTGATCACTTTAAATCCGAGGATTACTAGCAGCATCAAAAACGAAAAAACAACATGTACTACATGCCGGGTGCGCACCAGTTTAGGCGAGTTTTGATCCTTGTATTTATTAAAATTTAAGAAGTCAATGCAAAAAGAAGTCGTCAAAGCGGTCAGCGCAGAATCGGTTGTTGCGAAGGTTGCGGCGGTTAAGCCTGCCATGAAAATTATTGCTGGAATAATATTCAGATGATTCAGTGCAATTTCGGGGAAAAGATGATCCGGAGTCCTGAAGGCTGTTACATCGATGTTATTTTGAGCAGCGAACATATATAACAATGCTCCGACGCTAAGAAAAAACAGATTTATAAAAACGAAAATCCCAGTGAAGGTTAGCATATTCTTTTGAGCTTCCCCAATATTCTTACAGCTTAGATTTTTCTGCATTAAATCCTGATCCAGACCTGTCATCGCGAGGGTGACGAAAATTCCGCCGAAAAACTGTTTTACGAAATGCGACTTCGAACCCAGGAAATCCTCCCAGAAAAAAATCTTTGAATAAGAGCTTTCCTTAACAGCCTCGAATGTTTCTGCTATATTGAAATCAAGACTGTTAGCAATGAAAATAATCGAAAGTACAACAGATAACAGTAAAAAAGTGGTTTGCAGCGTGTCGGTAATTATAATGGTTTTTAATCCACCTTTATGTGTATAAAGCCAGATCAATACTAGACACATGGTAATCGTTACCCAAAACGGGACATTCCACGCGTCAAAAATAAACTTCTGCAGAACAATACCTACTAGGTATAGGCGGAATGCCGAACCAATGGTACGAGATATTAAGAAGATCATCGAACCCGACTTATAACTCCAATACCCAAGTCTTTTCTCCAGATAAGTATAAATCGAAATAAGATTCATCCGGTAGTATAACGGAAGTAAAACGGTAGCGATTAACACAAATCCAACTGCGTTTCCCATTATAAACTGAAAATATCCAAAGCTCCCATTTCCAACAGCGCCGGGCACAGAAATAAAAGTTACACCCGATAATGCGGTTCCGATCATACCAAAAGCAACCAGATACCACCTGGAATTGCGATTTGCGATAAAGAAAGTTGAATTGTCTGAGGATTTCCTTGATGTAAAATAAGATACTGCAATGAGTACGGTAAAATAGCCTACTATAAATGATAATAATACTCCCGGCGACATAATAATTTAAGTTCTAAAAGTATAAAGATATATTAAAAGGATTACACTGGTTAAAAGGATTACACCGAATAAAGGAATTACACCAATAAGATGGTTTCGAATGAGAGGTGAGTCCAGGTCTATTAAATTTCATTAAAACGATTAAATAATACTCGTCGATTACGTATTTTTACACGATGAATTTCTCTTCCCGCTTACTTGAAAATGCTGTTTCGGAGTTCTCCAAACTTCCGGGAGTTGGACAGAAAACAGCATTACGTTTAGTGTTGCATCTACTAAATCAACCAACACAGGACGTCGAGAAATTCAGTGATGCCTTAACCAGACTTAAAAAAGAAATACGATTTTGCGAAGTGTGTAAAAACATTTCTGACAGTTCTGTTTGTGAAATATGCTCAAGTAACAAACGGGATAAAGCCTTAGTTTGTTTGGTTGAGGATACTCGCGACGTTATGGCCATTGAAAATACGAACCAATATAATGGAGTTTATCATGTCTTAGGTGGCCTTATTTCACCTATGGATGGTATAGGTCCCTCCGATTTAAACATCGAATCGATTGTAGAGAGAGTTAAAGCCGGGGAGATTAAAGAAGTTATTTTAGCTTTAAGCGCCACAATGGAGGGTGATACAACGATATTTTACCTGTATAAGAAGTTAAAAGACTTCCCGGTAAAATTCACCACAATCGCCAGAGGAATAGCATTTGGCGGAGAAATTGAGTACGTGGATGAAATCACTTTAGGAAGATCGATCATAACCCGGGTTCCCTACGAAAATTCATTACTTAAATAGTCTTTACGATTTCTAATTCACGTACAGTTCATCAATAAATAAAGCTTTCGAATTTCCCTTTCAGCTTATACCTTTGACTTTTCACCTTTAATCAATGTCTTTCAAAAATAAAACCGTCATCATTACAGGAGCTTCATCCGGAATCGGAAAAGCATGCGCAGAAGAATTTGCCCGCCAGGGAGCCAATCTGGTATTGGGTGCCCGTCAATATGTTACATTGTGCGAGATTGCCGAGCAACTCGAAGTAAATTTTGGCATTAAAGCGATTGCTGTACAATGTGATGTTTCTAAAGAAGAGGATTGTAAGCTTTTAATCAAACAAGCCACTCATACCTTCAACAGGATTGATGTATTGATCAATAATGCCGGAATCAGTATGCGAGCCTTATTCAATGATCTGGACCTGGTGGTTATCCGGAATCTGATGGATATTAATTTTTGGGGTACCGTTTACTGTACAAAATATGCTTTGCCAGAATTGCTGAAAAATAAGGGTTCTGTTGTGGGGGTTTCGTCAATTGCGGGGTACCGGGGCTTGCCGGGACGCACAGGTTATTCTGCTTCAAAATTTGCGATGAATGGCTTTTTGGAGGCTTTGCGGGTCGAAAACCTAAAAACAGGTCTGCATGTAATGATTGCTGCACCCGGATTTACCGCTTCAAACATACGTAATACTGCCCTGGCAAAAGATGGCGCTTCGCAGGGTGAAACCAGTATGGATGAAGGTAAAATGATGAGCGCAGATGAGGTCGCTAAAATTATTGTTTCGGGAGTAAAAAACCGTACGAGAACATTAATTATGACGACTCAAGGTAAACTTGCCGTATTGATGAATAAATTGCTTCCGGCCTGGGTAGATAAAAAAGTATTCGAGCTTTTTGCCAAAGAAAGAGATCCTTTAATTAAGTAGTCTGGCTAACTTTCAGATACGAAATTTCCGATGAACCTTTCTTTCCATCAATCACCATTGAATGAGTGGCGCAGATGTCGAGTATGCTTTCTCCAGGATTTTGAGTAAATCCGCTTTTTGGATAAGCGCAAAATAACTTAAAAGACTGTTCTGCAAGCAAATTATTCCACAAGTGCTCCAGATTCACTGTAGCGCCATAATGGCCTTGCTCCCATAACAGCGCAACCATTTCTCCAAAAGCTCGTATTTGCGTATGTGTTTTGCGTGCCCGATTTAAAAGTTCGGATATAAATGACATAAATTTAGCCTGATCAGGCCAGCCATCAATCATAAATTCAGACAAAGCCTGCTGCGCATCTACCGCAATAAATTTAGCCTGGGCTATCAACTGCTTTATGTCGTAATTCTGAGCCGTCAAACGCTCATCAAGCGCTTGCAAATGATCTGGTTTTAAAATTAAAACAACGCAATCTCCAGATTTGATCCCATCGGTTACAAATCCTGTAAGTATATCGAGGAAAGCTTCCCGATCCTCATAAATTTGAACCACATGATCACAGGGAGCAATTTCTCCCCAAAAAACAGTAGAATGACATTGACTTCGGGAGGTGTTATTATTTTGCATTAACGGTAGATTGCATGTAAAAATACGAAATTTAAAATGGATAAAAATAAAAAAACGAGATTGTCATCTTTCTCGTTATTAATCAATAGTTTTAAAATTCTATCGGCAGTGCAAACTCGTATCAATGAAGAGGTCTTCTCTTTATAATACCTCCATTCGTTTCGGTAATTACATTCATCACAATAAAGGCTTTGCGATCTATCTTTTTTACGACTTCTTTAACTTTGGGAACTTCCAACCGTGTAACTACCGTAAAAACGATATCAATTGCTTTTTCGGCTTCCAGACCTTCATAGCCTCTCTCGCCTTTATAAATTGTTACACCACGGCCTAACTCCGTTATAATTGCTTGTTTAATACTTTTGCTTTTTGCGGAAACGATTGTAACGCCTGTGTATTCCTCAATTCCCTGAATTATAAAATCGACCGTTTTTGAAGCAGATAGGTACGTTAGAATTGAATAAAGCGCTGCTTCAATTCCGAGTATAAAGGCTGCGACCGAAAAAATCGCAACATTAATCAACAAAATTATGTCACCAATTGAAAAAACGCTTTTCCTGTTTATGTATACCGCAATTATTTCCGTTCCATCCAGCACACAACCTCCTCTTATAGCTAAACCTATACCGGCACCAAGAAAAAAACCACCAAATATTGAGATCAGCAATTTATCATGCGTGATTACCGGGAAAGTGAAGAAATAAATAACCAGGGCAAGAGCAAATACAGCTATCAGAGTATTTCTGGCAAACGATTTACTTATTTGCCGTATACCAATCAATATGAAAGGAATATTGAATGCGATTAGCCATACAGATACAGGTACGCCAGTAATATGGTTGGCCAATAAGGATAATCCTGTTACTCCTCCGTCAATAAAACCATTAGGAAGTAAAAATCCTTTTAAACCAAAAGCCGCTAGAAAAACTCCAACCAATACCAATAACCACTTTCCGGTTTTCTGTCTTAACGAGATTAAATATTTTTTCCGTTTGCTATACATCGTTGCTAAAATAGTCCTTTTCGAGATAGATGAGCCTGAAGATTTCCAAAAAGTTCATAAAAGTTTTGCAGAGCACAAAAGATTAGTCATATTTGCTTCAGTAGATGAGAAAAACAACTTTATATATTTCCTGGTGGTGGCAAATGTTATATCCTTAGCAATTCCATTGGTTATATATTTATATTAAAATAAACCGGGTTGCTCTAATAGCAACCTTTTTTTTTGCCTAAAAAGGCGCCATAAAATGAAAGATATACTAAATCACCTATTCGAACACAAAACTTTTACGAAAAAACAGGCCAAAGAAATATTGACCAACATTGCCACTGGAAAATACAACCCGGCTCAAATGGCTGCCTTTCTAACTATTTACTGTATGCGCAGCATTACAGTTGATGAACTTGAAGGATTTAGGGATGCGATGTTGGATCTGTGTTTAAAACCGGGACTTGAAGATTATGAATTAATCGACCTTTGCGGAACAGGTGGTGATGGGAAAAACACTTTTAATATTTCCACCCTTGCCTCCTTTATCGTGGCAGGCGCCGGCTACAAAGTGGCTAAGCATGGAAATTATGGCGTTTCCTCGGGTTGCGGATCATCCAACGTAATGGAGTTTTTAGGCTACCAATTTAGTAATGACACCGCTAAATTGAAGCGAAGTTTAGATGAAGCCGGAATTTGCTTTCTGCATGCTCCCCTGTTTCATCCCGCTATGAAAACCCTTGCTCCCATAAGAAAAGAGTTAGGCGTAAAAACCTTCATTAATATGTTAGGTCCGATGGTCAACCCGTCGCAGCCAAAGTATCAAATGGTAGGAGTTTTCAGTTTAGAATTAGCACGTTTATATGCTTATCTCTATCAAAAAACAGACAAGACATACACTATTCTTCATGATTTAGGTGGATACGACGAAATCTCGTTAACCAACTCTTTTAAAACCTTTAGCCCGAGCGGCGAAAATATATTTGCAATTGAAGGTCTTGGTTTAAATAAAATTGATGCGGCCTTAATCGGCGGAGGTGAAACCGTGCAAGAATCTGCGAAAATATTCAGCGATGTGTTGGACGGAAACGGAACTGCGGAGCAAAATGCGGTTGTTTTATGCAATGCGGCCATGGCAATCAAGACTATTCATAACGATAAAAGTTTTTCTGATTGCTACTCTATCGCAGAAGAATCATTGAACAGTAAAAAAGCCTTGAAAAGTTTTAAAACCTTAGTGTCCATTAAATGATGAATAAAGGAAAATTAAAGCTAAAAGTGTGTGGGATGCGGGATTCAGATAACATCAGGCAGCTAGCCAGGCTTGCGCCAGATTACATAGGCTTTATATTTTATCCGAATTCTAAGCGTTATGCATCTGATTTGGATGTCGCTTTATTAGGATCATTACCATCAGGCATTAAAAAAACAGGCGTCTTTGTTAACAGTACTTATCAGGAAGTTGTAGAAAAGATTGAGACTTATCATCTTGATGCGGTTCAACTACATGGTGCAGAAAATCCTGAATTTTGTATGAAAATTCAGGCTCTTGATATTCAAGTAATCAAAGCGTTCGGTATAGATAATAGATTTGATTTCAATATCTTATCTGAATACAAAGATGTGGTTGACTATTTCCTTTTCGACACTAAAACTAAAGAACATGGTGGTTCGGGAAAAGCGTTCGACTGGGAGCTTTTAAAGCTGTACACTTTGGATAAGCCTTTTTTTTTAAGCGGAGGCTTAAGCACCGAAAATCTCGCTGAGATTAAAAACATACAGGACACACGTCTTTATGCCCTTGATTTAAACAGCAGATTCGAATTAGAACCTGGTTTAAAGGATATTGAAAAATTAACAGCAGTTTTTAACGAAATTAACATCCCTGGTTAGGGATTGGAGGACAATATGAGTTATCATGTAAACGAAAAAGGATATTTTGGGGCATTCGGTGGAGCGTATATTCCGGAAATGCTTTATCCTAATGTAGAGGAGCTACGATCCAAGTACCTGGATATTATTTATGAGCCAGGATTTCAGGAAGAATATCAGCAGTTATTAAAAGATTATGTCGGACGCCCCTCGCCTCTTTATCTGGCGAAGCGACTTTCGGCTAAATATGGCGCAAACATTTATTTAAAGCGTGAGGACCTAAATCATACCGGTGCCCATAAGATAAACAACACGGTTGGCCAGATCCTTTTAGCTCAGCGATTGGGTAAAAAACGTATCATCGCAGAAACAGGCGCGGGTCAGCACGGCGTAGCTACCGCAACAGTTTGCGCATTAATGGGACTTGAATGCGTGGTTTATATGGGTGCTGTTGATATTGAAAGGCAAGCGCCCAATGTTGCCCGCATGAAAATGATGGGTGCTACAGTTATCCCTGCGGTCTCGGGGAGCCAGACCTTAAAAGACGCAACAAACGAGGCTTTACGCGACTGGATAAACAATCCTGTCGATACACATTATATAATCGGTTCTGCGGTTGGGCCGCATCCTTACCCCGATATGGTAGCACGCCTTCAGGCTATAATTTCCGAAGAAACGAGATGGCAGTTAAAAGAGAAAACCGGCAAGGAAAATCCTGATTATGTGCTGGCATGCGTGGGAGGCGGAAGCAATGCGATCGGCATGTTCTATCATTTCTTAGATGAACCAGAAGTTCAGCTTATTGCCATCGAAGCTGGCGGGAAGGGTGTTGATACGGGTGAATCTGCCGCTACAACATTTTTAGGAACAGAAGGTGTATTGCATGGAAGCCGGTCAATTGTTATGCAAACTGAAGACGGACAGGTTGTAGAGCCGTACTCTATTTCTGCCGGATTGGATTATCCAGGTATCGGACCTCAACACGCTCATTTACACACATCTAAACGTGCTCAATACGTAAGCATCACCGATGATGAAGCAATGCAGGCGGGTTTAGAACTAACCCGATTGGAAGGAATCATTCCCGCTATTGAAAGCGCTCATGCCTTTGCTTACCTAAATAAAATGAAGTTTAAAGGTGATGAGACTGTGGTTGTTTGCCTTTCGGGCCGCGGAGACAAAGACTTAAGCAATTACATGAACTATTTTGGATTTTAAAGATAGATGATTACACTGATTCCAAGAGGATTAGATGATTTTAGATTTAAATACCGAAACCATTTAGCTCCTTCCATCTTCAAATCTCATATCTAGTATCTCATATCTCAAAAAATGAACAGAATTAAACAACTTTTTGAACAGAAAAAAGAAAACGTTTTATCTATATATTTTACTGCCGGCTATCCAGATATTAACAGCACATTGGATATCGCGGAAGCTCTTGAAAAAGCGGGTGCCGACTTCCTTGAAATCGGCATTCCCTACTCAGATCCATTAGCTGATGGACCGGTTATTCAAAACAGCTCGTTAAAATCCATAGAAAACGGCATGACATTAAGAGTGCTGTTTGAGCAATTAAAAGATCTTAGAAAGCGCGTTTCTATACCGGTTTTATTAATGGGATATGTTAACCCAATACTTCAGTACGGCGTGGAGAAGTTCTGCGCTTCATGCAAAGAAGTTGGTGTAGATGGTGTTATTGCTCCTGATTTGCCGATGTATGAATATGAGGAAATGTATCAGAATTGCTTTAGTGAAAACAACCTGAGCAACATATTTCTTATCACTCCCCAAACTTCTGATGAACGAATCCGGAAGATTGATGAATTAAGCAATGGCTTTATCTATTTGCTGTCGTCATCATCTACAACAGGAAAAAATCTTGCGCTTACAGATGTAACAGAAGATTATTTCACCAGGTTGAAAAACATGAATCTTAAAAACCCGACTATGATCGGATTTGGGATTTCTGATAATAAAAGCTTTAGTAAAGCGAGCCAGTATGCCAATGGTGCGATTGTTGGAAGTGCGTTTGTAAAATTGTTGGGTGAAGAAAGATATATGGAAAAAATACCTGCGTTTATCGGAAGTTTAAGAACCGAAAAGCAGCTGGTTTAACAGATTTTTAGATTAAACAACCTATGAGGTTTCAAAAACCTTATAGGTTTTAACCCAATCAAGCCAGCTCAAAACTACCTTCACTCACACATCCTGAAATACGTGTTGGCACATATTTAAAAACCATTAGTCCTCTGAGGCGTTTCATAAGCACTCATTTTATTGGAGGAATCTATTATGGCGGCTAAAATCAAACTTGCGGTAATTTACTACAGTTCTACCGGAACGAATTATGAACTGGCGAAATGGGCTGTAGAAGCTGCGCAACAAACCGGTGCAGAGGCCAAACTTTTAAAAGTTCCTGAGTTGGCGTCGCAAGACGCAATTGATGGCAACCCGGCATGGAAATCGCACTACGAAGCAACAAAACATGTTGATGAAGTCTCTCTGAATGATTTGGACGATTCGGATGCTTTCATATTTAGCTTCCCTACCCGCTATGGAAATGTGCCGGCACAGGTAAAACAGTTTATGGACACTACCGGAAATCTTTGGTTTAATGGAAAGCTGATAAATAAAGTTGTCAGTGCCATGACAAGTGCCCAAAACCCGCATGGAGGACAAGAATCTACTTTACTGGCGTTTTACAATACAATGTTTCACTGGGGAGCAATTATAGCAGCGCCAGGATATACATCAGACGTGATCTATGAAGCAGGAGGAAATCCTTACGGAACAAGTGTAACTGCTAATGGGCAAGGCCTTACAGAAGCCACCCGTAAAGCAGTCGCCCACCAGGTGGAAAGAACCCTTCAGATTGCGGGATGGATTAAAACAGGCCAGGAAGGAAGTTCTGAATAGATGGTTTTTTCTTATTTGATGATGTTTTATAAAGTTCGATTTTAAAGATCACTATGGATGGATATATCCTGTCGATCACATTAATCGGAATTGCGGCGTTTGGAATGGCATGGATGCCAGCCATAGCCAGGTTTACCGGAATATCGTATGCAATAATATATGTGCTCGCCGGTGTCGCCGCATACTCTCTTTTTCCAGGATGGTTGCCTGTTCCTGATGTGAAAAAGAATGAGGAACTGACGCTACGTTTATCCGAGATGGTGGTCATTGTATCGTTAATGGGTACCGGCATTAAAATTGACCTCCCCTTTACGTTCAAAGGATGGTCTGCCCCCATCCGGTTGATTCTAATTGCAATGATGATCTCTATTGCAGTAGCAACACTGTTAGGATATACGCTGTTAAGCTTTGATCTTGCTTCCGCGGTTTTGCTTGGAGCAGTGCTTGCTCCTACCGATCCGGTACTTGCTTCGGATGTGCAGGTGGGGCCGCCGAACGAAAGAGACAGATCTAAAACCAAGTTTGCGCTTACAGCAGAAGCGGGATTGAACGATGGTATGGCATTTCCCTTCACCTGGCTCGCAATCCTATTAGCAGGGGCTGCTTATGGGCAGCCAGACAGTGCCAGCCTTTGGTCTTGGCTTGGCTACCATCTAATTTATAAGATATTGGTTGGGATTGCTATCGGATACGCTAGCGGAAGGTTGGTAGGCTACCTGGTTTTTAGTTTATCTAAAAAGTACAACTTTCTAAAAACCACCGATGGCTTTATAGCACTTTCGCTTACATTAATGATTTATGGAGCAACCGAAATAATACACGGATACGGCTTTATTTCGGTTTTTGTATGCGCCATTACGTTTCGGCATTTTGAAAAAAAGCATGAATTCCACCATGAACTTCATTCTTTTACAGACCAGGTAGAAAGGCTTCTTATTGCGATACTGCTTATTTTATTCGGTGGAAATCTGGCCACGGGAATTTTAGCACCTCTAACCTGGAAAATGGCACTTTTTACCTTGCTGTTTGTTTTTGTAATACGTCCCCTTGCAGCTTACGCCAGCATCTTTAATTATAAATATCATATAAAAGAAAAGTTCGCGATAAGCTTTTTCGGAATCAGGGGGATGGGATCAATTTTTTACCTGGCCTTTGCCTTCAGGGAGATATCATTTCTTTACGAGAAGGAATTATGGGCTATCATAGCCTTCACAATTTTGCTGTCTATATTAATTCATGGACTTACAGCAACCTCTGTGATGAAGCATTTGGAAGAAGAACTTCCATCAGAAAAAATTCAGGAATAACTTATATATAATACTTTTCTCCGTCTGTCTTTATCTTGCCTGCATCGAGTAAAATTCTCAGACCTTCGATACGCTCCTTCTCGTTCCCGGCATGGACAGAAGTAACCAGTTCATCCAGAGATAAATGCTTTTCGGCGAGCACCTCGAGCATCTCAAACGCTATACGCTCGAACACATCGCTTTTTTCAGCTTTACGTTTTTCATCAATACATATATCGCATACACCACACTTCTCAACCTGGGTTTCGTCAAAGTACTTCAACAGTAACTGACTACGGCATTTGTGCGCCTCGGCATATTCTATAACCGATTCGACTTGCTGTTGCATGATAATTTTCCGCTGGGCAATGTATTTCGTGTCAACAAAAAGATGCGAGCTATCTACCCTACCCTTTATATAGTTTATTTGGGGCTTATCTGTCTGCTTAAGATAGCTCAGCAGTTCGAGCTCCTCTAATTTTTCGAGGGTTTTAACAACCTGTACGGTGCTCAAATTAGTTCTTCGGGCTAAATCACTTTCCCGAATCTGGCTGTACTGGTCAAATAGACCACCGTAAGATCTCAACATGATTTTGATAAAAGAATCGTATTGAGAATATTCGATCTGGAAGCGGTACAAATCTTCTGCACCAACATTAATTTTAACGCGCGACGGTAGATAGACACTTTCGCTTAGCGCGATGTACTCGTCGTGTTCTAAAAACTTCAGCGCATTTAAAGTTTTGATCGGATCGAGCTTAAAGCGTGAACAGAAATTACCAATGTCGAACTCTAAAGTTAAGCCTTCGCCAGCGCCATAAGCCAGTTGAAAAAAGTTTCCAAGCGAATGGTAAACCTGTTTTATCTCTTCCGGAGAGGGAAAACTTAAACTGAATTTCCGCTCCAGCGCAATTTTGTCGGAAGTGTTATAAAGCAGCACGCCAAAGGCTTTTTTTTCGTCCCGGCCAGCCCTGCCGGCTTCCTGGTAATAGGCTTCCAAACTTTCCGGTAAATCCAGATGCACCACAAAGCGCACTTCGGCTTTATCAATACCCATCCCAAACGCATTGGTCGCCACAATAACCCGTATGGCACCTTTCTTCCAGGCTTCCTGTTTATCGGCACGCAAGGGAGTTGCTAAACCAGCATGGTAAAAATCACTGCTTATTCCTTCGCGGTTAAGCATTTTAGCTATTTCCTGGGTTCCTCTTCGGTTTCTTACGTAAACAATACCAGTACCTTTTACCTTTTTTGCTATCGCGATAAGCTTCCTGAATTTATTTTCCTCTGTGGCAACGATATAGCTTAAATTCTTCCGCTCAAAACTTTTACGGAAAACATTCTTCTTTCTAAAACCGAGTTTTTCCTGAATATCATCAATTACAAACTCGGTAGCGGTAGCCGTTAAAGCTAAAACCGGAACATCAGGATGAAGCTCGCGCAAAGCGGTTAATTGCAAATATGGAGGTCGGAAGTCATATCCCCACTGCGAGATACAATGAGCTTCATCAATAGCAAAAAGATTTACGTTCATGTATCTGATACGCTCGCGAACCAAGTCAGACATGAGCCTTTCAGGCGAAACATACAAGAACTTTATTTTCCCATACACACAATTATCCAGCATTATGCCGACTTCACGTTTCCCCATGCCCGAAACAATTGAAACAGCCTCAATCCCTCGTGCTTTCAAATTCTCCACCTGGTCTTTCATCAACGCTATAAGCGGCGAAACGACAATGCAAATACCCGGTTTTACCATAGCTGGCACCTGGAAACAAAGCGACTTTCCACCTCCTGTGGGTAAAAGCGCCAGTGTATCTTTACCATCTAAAACAGATTGAATGATCTCTTCTTGTAAAGAGCGAAAAGAATCAAAGTTCCAATACTTTTTTAGCGCCTGGTAAATTGTCATTGGGTCAAATCTAATAATCCTATCATAATATTTACTTTAAAACCTAGTTGATGAAGTAATAGAACGATATATTTGTTGTCCATGACCAAAAGAATGAATAAAATTTTTCTTGTTTTAATAGCTCTTTCTTTTAACATCGCTTACAGCCAGTCCAAATCGGAACTTCCAAAATGGAATGTCGAGAAATTCGGAGGTCCCGCCAAAAACGTATCATTTACAACCAATGAAGGTACCTGGATGAATCTGGATGTAAGTCCGGATGGCAAAGAAATAGTGTTTGATCTTTTAGGCGACATATATAAAATGCCGATTACCGGTGGAAACGCTACTATTTTGGCCGGAGGTCCCGCTTTTGAAGTTCAACCCAGATTTAGTCCTAACGGAAAAATGATTTCTTATACCAGCGACAAAGAAGGTGGCGATAATATATGGATCATGAATGCTGACGGATCAAAAAAGCGTTCGGTAACAAAAGAGAACTTCCGCTTATTAAATAATGCGGTATGGACACCAGACAACCAGTTTCTTATTGCCCGTAAGCATTTTACAAGTACCAGGTCATTGGGTGCCGGCGAAATGTGGATGTATCATACATCAGGAGGTGAAGGCATACAGCTTACAAAGAAAAAGAATGATCAGCAGGATGCAGGCGAACCTGAAGTGTCCCCTGATGGAAAGTACCTTTATTTTAGCGAAGATGTAAGTCAGGGGCCATTTTTTCAATACAACAAAGATCCGAATGGCGAAATTTATGCTATTAAGCGCTTAAATCGCGAAAGCGGGCTTATTGAAACCGTTGCAGGAGGCCAAGGCGGGGCTGCAAGACCGATAATCTCTCCCGATGGCCGTTTCCTGGCTTTCGTTAAACGTGTACGCTTAAAATCTGCATTGTTTATTCAGGATCTGGGCACCGGGGAGGAATGGCAGGTATACGAAGATTTGTCTCGCGACCAGCAGGAAGCATGGGCGATTTTTGGCGTGTATCCCAATTTCGCGTGGACGCCAGACAGCAGAAACATCATTTTCTATGCTAAAGGAAAGATCAGAAACCTTGACATCAACTCGCAAGAAGTAGCTGAAATCCCCTTCGAAGTAAACGTAAACCAAACAGTCGCAGAAGCCGTTCGATACAACCAAAAGGTTTTCACGGAAGAGTTCGAATCGAAAATGATCCGCCAGCTGACAACTTCGCCTGACGGCAAAAAAGTAGCATTTAATGCAGCAGGATATATTTATCTTAAAGATTTGCCCAACGGAAAACCCGAGCGCTTAACCGAGGGTACCGAATTTGAATTCGAGCCGGAATTTAGTCCCGATGGAAAATCAATTGTATATGTATCATGGAGCGATGAGGCCAAAGGATCTATAAATAAGATCGAAATAAAGAACAGGAAAGTAACTCCTATCACTACAGAAAAGGGATTCTATTATTCACCGGCCTTTTCAAAAAAAGGCGACAGGATAGTTTACCGTAAGGGAAGCGGTAACAATACACTTGGTTTCTCTTTTGGTAAAAATCCGGGGATTTACATCGTTTCATCTAATGGAGGAAGGGCGGAAAAAATATCAGATACGGGTATCCGGCCTGTGTTCGACCACAGCGATAACCGAATTTATTTTCAGACAACCGAGGCTGGGAAAAAGGTCTTTAAAAGTATGGATGTAAACGGAGGATCTATTAGAACGCATTACATATCTCAGTATGCAAATCAGTTTGTTCCAAGTCCGGACGGTAAATGGCTGGCGTTTACCGAACTGTTCAACGCGTATATCACCCCGTTAATCCATACAAACAGCTCTTTGGATCTGTCCTCAACCAATAAATCGTTACCCTTAAGCAAAGTTACCCGCGATGCAGGGATTTCTCTGCATTGGAGCAAAGACAGTAAAAAACTTAACTGGACACAGGGTCCTGAATATTTTTCCCGGGAGATAAAAAATGCGTTCTCTTTCGTGGATGGAGCGCCTTCTACCCTCCCTGCAACTGACAGCACTGGCATTCATTTGGGGTTAAAGCTAAAATCGGACATCCCGAAAGGAAAGATTGCTTTTACTAATGCTCGCATTATTACCATGAAGGGAAATGAAGTGATTGAAAAAGGCACCATCGTAATAGAGGAAAACAGGATTATTGCTGTCGGCCCCGCAGACCAGGTGAATATTCCCGAAGGTGCTGAGGTTATTAACGCGGATGGACAAACGATAATGCCGGGTATTATAGACGTGCATGCACATTTACCGACAAGTCCGGACGGTATTTCGCCACAACAGGATTGGGCGTACTTTGCGAATCTAGCCTACGGAGTTACCACCGCCCACGATCCGTCGAGCAATACAGAAATGGTTTTCAGTCAGTCGGAGATGCTCAAAGCAGGAAGAATGATTGGTCCCCGACTTTACTCAACCGGAACAATTCTATATGGTGCGGATGGCGACTTTAAAGCGCTGACGAATAGCTACGACGATGCAAAATCGCATTTGCGAAGAATGAAAGCTGTAGGAGCGTTTACCGTGAAGTCCTACAATCAGCCCCGTCGCGAGCAAAGACAACAAATAATTCAGGCAGCAAGAGACCTTAACATGGAAGTTGTACCTGAAGGCGGCTCCACTTACTTCCATAATATGTCGATGATTTTGGATGGACATACCAGTATTGAGCATAATATTCCGACTGTGCCTATTTACAAGGACGTAAAAGCGCTTTGGAACGCCAGTAAAACATCTTATACTCCAACACTGATCGTAAGTTATGGATCACAATCGGGGGAAAATTTTTGGTACGACAGAACGAATGTTTGGGAAAACGAACGGTTATTAAATTTCACGCCGCGCTCAATAATCGACAGCCGATCCCGCCGCAGAACAACGTCGGAATTTGGAGATTATGGCCACATTGAAATCGCAAAAGCAACAAAGCAATTATCAGATGGGGGCACTAAGATTAATTTGGGATCTCACGGACAAATACAGGGTTTGGGTGCACATTGGGAACTCTGGATGCTGGCGCAAGGCGGTATGTCGCCATTAGAAGCAATACGAAGTGCGACCATTAATGGGGCTGAACTTTTAGGAATGGCTAAAGAACTCGGATCTTTAGAAGCAGGTAAGCTGGCCGATCTTATAGTTCTGGATGAAAATCCCTTGATCGATATACGTAATTCGGATAAGATAAAATATGTAATGGTAAACGGCAGGCTCTATGATGCTGAAACTATGAACGAACACAATGCAGAAAAGCAGCGTGGTAAATTTTGGTGGCAAACAAACAAGGGCGAAAGTTTCGGATTATCAACGAATACAGAGACCCATATCTTTGGAGTTCCGGAATGCGATTGATATCTTTAAGCATTAAAGGTATCAATCATGCAGGACGAAGTTCTCTTTTCAGAAAAGCAGCGTTTCAGGCAATTCTGGCTCTGGATTATTCTGCTTTGTCTGAACATCTTCTTTATAGACAGAACCGTTCGTGAGCTTTTGATGGCCGAGCAGTTTGGTGGAACGCCGATGGGCGATACCGGGCTTGTCATTTCCACAATAATATCTTTATTAGTCACCCTGCTGATTGGAACCACCCGATTAGATACTATGATTAAACACGATGGTATTTATGTCCGGTTTTTCCCTTTTCATTTCAAGTTTAGAAAATATACATGGGAAACAATATCCCAGGTATTCGTAAGAAAATACAAGCCGATATCCGAGTATGGCGGCTGGGGTTACAGGCTCGGTTTGTTTGGTAAAGGTAAAGCGTTCAATGTATCCGGAAATCAAGGAATTCAACTAGTGTTTACAAATGGATCGAAACTTTTAATCGGGACAAACAGGCCAAATGAGGTTAAAGAAGCATTACAACAGACGGGACGCGTAATAAATTGATCTGGATATTGCCTCTTTGCTATTTTCTGTTGAGCTTATAATAATTGAAAAAACTATCATTAAAAAATCCTAACACATACATGAAACAATTTGTCCTTTCCCTTATCCTGGTAAATTTAATAATCTCGTCCAGCGCCTATGCACAATTAAGTCCTAAAAACGGCGGACATTGTTTTACCCTTGATATACCTGAATACATGGTCAAAACTTATGAGTTAAATGACGTTGCGACCCTGCAATATATGAATGCGGGGAAGGAAGCTTATGTCGTAGTCATAGAGGATTCAAAAGATCAGCTGGAAAGCTTAGGGATAAAATACGTTGGTGCCAAAGACTTTTTAGAAGGTTTTCTTAAAGATTACAACAAAGATGCATCTGATAGAAAAGTGGGTAAAATTGTTGAATTCTCATCCAATAACAATAAAATAGCTCAGGCAGAATTTACATGGAAAGATGAGAAGCTATCCTATTATATGATCACTACGGGCGTTGAATCAAAAGGTTATTTTTATAAGATTTTAACCTGGACAATTACTGAAAACAAAGATGCCTTGAAAAACGATTTCCTGGCTATTGCCAAGTCTTTGAAAGACTAATAGCTTGGAACATAACAGGCATTTTTCGTAATTAATGAATATTAAAAAGTGCTGCTTCGCTACCAAAATATTTTCGTTACTTTGAACCAGTTGACTTGGTAGCTCAGTTGGTAGAGCAACTGACTCTTAATCAGTGGGTCGAGAGTTCGAGCCTCTCCCAGGTCACAATAGAAAAA
>CBIHLM010000071.1:0-23303 GCA_966210515.1 uncultured Pedobacter sp. | reverse complement strand
GTAACTAATGGGTCGGGAGTATTTAAGTTCCCGAATATTGTTGTCTCTGATTCATCTCAGGTAATTGTTACGTCGGCAGACTATAGCAACAAGAATCCGATGCTAACGGTAGATCCCACTGCTTTTCAGCCAGGTATCGGCACGATAAAATGGCCGCAAGATCTGAATCTTGATAGTACGATGAATAAGTATCTGAAAAACAATAAAGAGATACTGAAAAGATCGCTGGTTCTTAAGGAAGTTGTTATAAAAAGCACAGCAAAATCAAAGGTGCCCAGTCACTCTGATTATCCAACTCTTAGCGGCTTAAGTGCCTGGCCTGATCATTTAATTACTAAAGACCGGATTTCGAACTGCCCTAATTTTTTCACTTGTGTGCGATCAATGCTTACCGGGGTAATTTATGAGAATGAAAATTTTTATGTAAACAGAGACTATAATGCAGGAAATAAAACCCCTATGCAGGTGTTTTTTAATGGTATGCCGGTAGATGCTAACTACCTCAACAATATAAATTCGGCCGACATAGAATCGATTGAGATTTTTTTAAAAGATCAACTGGGACTTGTTAACCGAACTTATAACAGCAATGGAGCTTTAGTAATTAACGGAAAAGTAGTTGAGAAAAAACCTCAGATGAAGATGGAAGATATCAGAAACCTTTTGCCCAAACCCGGAGAAGTGAAGTTTATACCGCAAGGATATACCATCGCACGAGAGTTTTATTCGCCAAAATACACGACGTCAGCAGCCATACAAGGTACTGATCTTCGTACAACTATACATTGGGATCCGAAAATAAAAACAGATAAAGCTACCGGCAAATCGTTCATTGAGTTTTATAATGCCGATGGCCGTGGAACGTATCGTGTGATTGCCGAAGGAATCGATTCAGAGGGACGTATTGGCAGATATGTTTATAAATACAAGGTTGAGTAAAGCAGGCAACATGTCTCGAGCCAGCGAATCCTCATTCCCTTTTTGTATGGGCTGATTGAGGATTAATATTTAAAGCAAACCAAATGCTTTATATATTCTTAGTACTTATAAAGCGAAGAGATATGAAAAGAACTATTGGTTTCGCAATGATAATAATCGGAGCCATCATGTTAATATGGACCGGATTTACTTATACCGACAAGGAAAAGTTAATTGATGCCGGCCCCATACAGGTTTCTGCTGAGAAAAAAGAAAGAGTAAACTGGCCCCCTTATTTAGGAGGTATTTTACTTGTTGGCGGCATTGTTATAATTGCAAGTGCAAAAAAAGGATAAGCAGGTTCATCGATCAATAAGACTTTTTCGACCTGGCAACATCTGAGATGTTGGCATTAAAAATACTGAGTCAGGGATCGGACGGGTTAGCCTGATAAGTATAACCCGGGAACTTATTTTAGTTGACCTGCATTTCTTTTACTGCTAAATATTATTTCGGCTCAACAAAGCCTCTAACTGATCAAAACAGGTGCTGATTCCTTCTTCAAAACCCATTTCCACTAATTTTTGTATATCTTCTGCCCTTTCATAGGTCATCCTGAACTCGACTTTCGTTGCCCCGCTTGTTTCTGTAAAAACATTACTGCCTGTCGATATTGGTAATGCAGAATCTAATGTTCCGTTCTCATCACAAAACGCATCCTGGAAGTCTATCCGTTTTAAAGGGTCAATTGAAATATATTTCATTATTCCCCAATGCTTTGTATTATCCGGACCAACCATGGCATATAACCATTCGCCACCAGTTCGAAAGTCCATTCTCTTAGTTTCTGCCTTCCAGGGCTGCGGTCCCCACCATTGATCTAAAATTTCACTGTTGGTATAGGCACGCCATACATTTGCAAGAGGAGCATCAAATTCTCTGGATACAAGGATCGACTTTTCGGTAAAGTCCTTCACGATCTGCGTTTTGTTTTTAGTTTCCATTGTTTTTATCTTTTTAAAATTGCTGCGCATTGTACACCAAAAAACAACACCATTCAGCGGTTTGTTCTTCAAAAATTTCAATATTCAGGAAGGCATATTTTCTGCTCAATATTTCTCACACAGGTTGCAAAGACGACTGTCGCGTTTAGAAATGAAACGAAAGCAGGAAAACTGCGCGCTCCTTCAAGTGCTGACAAAAATTAAGAGCCTTCCTGTGTATACAAGAAGGCTCTTAATTAGTCAGATATTGAAAATAAACTAGTTCAGAATAATTGAACGAGTACCGGTGAAGTTTCCAAGATTAACTTTGATATGATATGTACCGGCAGGTAAACCCTGAAGATTCATTTCTTTCTCGAAAGCTCCGTTTTTGATATCGGTGCTTGATTTTACAAGTGTACCGGTAATATTATAAATTGCAATGGAAACTTTTCCATTGTCCGCACTGCTTAACCTCAGCCTGAAATTTCCGGTCGTTGGGTTCGGATACACCAACACCAAAGGTTCTATAGTAACAATCGGCTCAAGCGCCGAAGCGCCCAAAATAGCTAATGTGCTATTTGTTGAACATCCGCCCAAGCTGTCGCCATGATCGAGATGGGACTGAACAGAGCTGGAGGCAACACAAATCGCTGACCCGTTGTGACATACCATCACCTTATCGCCTTTAGTCCCGCAGGTCACATCTATAACAGTCACTGCTATTGAAGCCACAGCAGAACAACCTTTCGAATCTGTAACAGTGGCCGTATAGGAACCCGCGGCACTTGCACTAATGGAAGCTGTTGTTTCTCCTGTACTCCAAAGGTAAGTGTAAGGAGCAGTACCGCCAGTTGATGTCGCACTTAAAGTAAGAGATGCTGGGCCATACCCAATGTATAGGGTATTCTTATTATCTAAAGTCTGGTTCACGGCATATACATCAGGAATATTTACAATAAGTGGCGCGTTCAGGATCACAGAAGTACTGTCAGTTACCTGATGGTTTTCAGCATCTGTAACCGTCCAGGTAATGGTAGAAACACCGACATTGAAGCTTCCACTTGCATCCAGACCAGTTCCGGTTCTTTCGGTAGCACCGGTTATGCTATAGCTAACGTCAACTAATCCGCAATTGTCGGTAGCAGTAGCAGCCGGAATTGTGTAGCCGGTTTCGTTATAGCACAGCAACTGAGCAGATGGAACTGCTAAAACAGGACTGATGGAATCGATCACCCTTACGTTAAAACCATAACTAATTGTATCCGAAGAATTAATAGCTGTAATAGTAACCCTGGTAAGCCCTTTATTAAACACACTGCCAGACCCAGTACCACTGCCGGAAGCTGTAGTTGCTCCGGTAAATGTATAAGTGTGTTCAGGAGCGGGATACCCCGATGCTTCTGCGGCGTAATTGATAACAGCATCACATCCCTCGACGCGAGTACTTGTCGTGGTGTCCTTAACAGCAGGTGCCTCAATATACTTAACAGCAATGTTAGGAGCTTGGGCTTCAGCCATATCATAGCCAAGGAAGAAACTTGGATGTGGCGGCTGATTATACCCTGAGTTTTGCCATGCAATTGCCGTACGGTATTGCGGATCGTGCATCAACGTGTATATACGATGCTCTGTAGGAATATTGGTAGTGAATAGAATCAACGCTGTATTGTCCGAACGGCGTAAGATAATTTCCTCCCTCCAGTCACCCAGCAAGTCGGCTGTAAGGGCAGGATTTTTCTTACTATCATTATTTGAAGAAACCGGAGCTGCCTGATATATAGTGAACAAGCGGTTCAATGATTTTGTATTAGGATTCCATTTGTCCATGATGGTACCGTCCAATAATTCGCGACCTAAATCTCCGTCCCACCATACTGCATGGTTAACCGCCTGGCTGCCGCCAGAGGGCTTACTAGTTCCAATCTGACCGTTTTGTACATTATAAAGATTATTACCGGTAGAACTCCACATTTCATAACCTCGGTGGTTGGGGTCGATATCCGCGGCTAAAGCACGGCCCACATCGCCTGTGGTATTAACACCGAAGATAGTTTCGCCGGTCTTAGCGTCAAGAAGTCTCAGACCATGAGGACTATATTGACTTGGCGACTCAAGACACTGCCAGATCTCCTGACCTGGACGATCGGGATCCATATCTGACATGTGCAGGGCATCACCATGACCCTGTCCATAAGTCCAAAGACGTTTACCATTATCGTTAATCGCGCTTGACCCATTGATAACCTCATCCTTACCATCTCCATCTACGTCGCCTATAGTCATTTGATGATTACCCTGACTAGAATAGAAATTATTAGCAGGATCATTAGGATCTTTACTGTCAAATATCCAGCGGAGAGTAAGTTGTCCGTCACGCCAGTCATATGCCGCACGTACCAGTTTATCATAATAACCACGACCAACTATTAAACTCGGGCGCGCACCATCCAGGTAAGCTACAGCCGATACAAAACGATCCTGCCTGTTACCATAATTGTCGCCCCAGTCTGATACCTGACCACGGGCTGGCTGGTAGGTGGTAGTGGCCATTGCAGCGCCTGTCAAGCCGTTAAAAACAGTCAGGAACTCAGGTCCTTGTTGCACCCATCCGGCAGAATTTCGGTAGTCAACATTTGCGTCGCCAATAACATTACCCGCACCATCTATTGTGCCGTCGGCGGTTTTTAATATTATCTCGGCTTTGCCGTCACCATCAAAGTCGTACACCATGAATTGGTTAAAGTGAGGCCCGGCATTCATATTGATACCCAGATCGATACGCCAAAGTTTAGTACCGTCAAGCTTATAGCAATCGAATATTTGTTTGCCGCTGTACCCTCCAGAATTATGATTTTCGATAGTTGGTGCCCATCGCAGGAAGATCTCATATTCTCCATCTCCGTCTACATCACCTACACTGGCATCATTGGCGGTATAGCCATACGTCCTTCCATCTGGAAGAGTTCCACCTGGAGGAATTTGTAGTGGAATGGATAATTGATTATTTGCCCAAACAGACGCAGGTACTGATGCAGTACCTTCTACCCCGCCGTTAACTGGCTTCACTGTATACGTACCGTTGATTGAGGTGTTATCCAAAAAGTTGGTTGAAGTTGTAATAGGCGTCGCATTAAGCTTCACACTATCGCGGTAAATATTGAAAGCAATACCCGACGGATCGGTACCCAGCATCCGCCAGCTAACAAATACCTGGCTGCTGGATTTACGAACGGCTACCAGTCCACGGTTCAGGTATTCCATTTGTTTCGGCGTGGTCACAACTGCATCTGGTACAGCCAGCGTGTTCAATCTTATGGTGTTGCCATAGGTTGTACCACCACTGTTTATGGCATAAGCCCGCACATAATAAAATGTTGCAGGAGTAAGACCGGGAATGGTAACCGTGAACGATCCTGTACCACCGGAAGCTGCAGCAACTTTGTTATTTGCTGTGGTTGGATTTGCACTGCTGCCGTAAACCACGCCTCTTTCCGTAATCTCTGATCCGCCATCTGACGCTATGTCGCCACCCGCATCCGCTGAAGTAGTAGTGATATTGGAAATTGCATTGGTGCTGAGAACTGCCGGTGCGGCCGGTGGTGTATATATTCGTACGATAGGAGTACTAATATTGCTCGAGTTCGTTTTCGTGTAAGCCACCAGAGGATATTCACCTCCCGCAGCGATCGTGAGGTTACCCACTGGCTCGTCGATTCCTCTTGTTACAGAAGGATCTTTCATTTCCGTCCAGGCCGAAGCACCTGCAGCTTGTTTAAAGACACGAGCCACACTGGCGAAGGTACTTGAAATGCCATCGATAAACGAACAATACAGATTGCCCGAAATATCCCTGATGAGGCTGATGTTGGGTGCATCCCTGGAGGAAAGACTCGTCGCAGAACTCCATGTTCCCGCAGTTTTGTTGTACACTATTATCGTAGCTCTATTGCTATTGCCTGTATTGAAATAGGCTATAGACAGGTTGCCAGCCGAATTCAGTGCCATACTTGTGTGTCGAATACCGCCAATGCTTACATTTACAGGCGTCCAAATCCCATTATTGCACTGATACAACGCCATACTGCCCGTTGTAGAGTTTGTAGCTGATAAACTGCAGAATACCATCCAGGGTACATCTGCTTCGTCAATCACCAGGCTCACAGCAACAGCCTTTGCCAATGCATTCACCGGAGTTGAGCCTACAGTCACCCAAGAGGTTCCGTCAAACTTTTTTACATAAGGAGTGAGATTGGCACCGTCGCTAAAAGCGATGTATGGCTTATTATCTGAATCGAATGCCAGCGAACTACGTGGCGTCGAACTATACTGCGATACAGAATTGTTAACTGACCCGGCAGAAACATACAAGTTGTTAGCATCACCGTTTAGAGGTTCCCAAACCTGGGTGCTATCGTTGTACGTTTTTACGGCTAATCTGTTTCCATTAGAAGCATCGACATAGGTTACAAAAAGATTGCTGGCCTTATCAAGTAAAATTCTTGTATAAGTGAGATTGGCACCTATATTACCTCCCACTTGTTCCCAGCTGCTCGTAACAGGATTTTTTCTTTTTACCTTCACAACAGGTCCGGTGTTCTCCCTGTAAACAATATAAGGTACTTCGTCTAAAACTGTAATGCTTGTGTAAACGGAGGAAACAGAAGATATCTGGCTCTCGTTGCCTAAAACAGTCCATTGTTGCGCAAAGGATAAATTGAAATTAAAAAGGCATAAAACAGTAAAGACAGGAACCCTGAAAGCCGCTTTCCGGAGAAATATCTCTTTAAACCTAAGCTTCAGCATTTGGGATAAACTGAGAGTTCGACCTTTCCTTAATTTTTGATTTGCCGTTTGGAATAACAAAAGACAGACCAACAAAAAAATAATTTCTTGTAAAAATTCTTTCATAATGTTCTTTATATGGTTTATTATTAATTGATTAGCAAGTTCTGTAGTGTCACGACACAAATTGCCATTATTGACAACGTGGGTTCGAAAACACTAACTATTGACTTAGTCTGAAGACATTTATCTCACCAGGTCAGGATTTTTGACCAATCTCTTTTGGAAATATCAGGCATTAAAATCCCTGGTGGAATAAGAATTGAAAGGAAACGAAATAATCTGAACGGCCCCAGCCATTCATGGTTAGTAATCTTTTTTTGCATAATGATGTATTTGGTTTATAAACAACTATAAATGGTACTCAATTTATAATGCCCAAAAAATCACACATACTCACGCTCTATTAAGAATAAAATAGAGTTTAAACTGGAAACTGCCCGATAGATTTAAATTGGTAATTCAAACTTAATATTAAGAATACATAAATGCATCCTGTACCATCATGAGCACGCCGGATGCTCGGTTACGCAATGAAGAATTTATGGTATGATAGCTAGCTTGGCTCCTATGCCAACCAGTTTGCCCTTCATACCAAACATAAGCCTGGCAAAGGCTATAACCCAGCTGCTTTTATGAACAGAAAAGAATACGACACAGCAATTGGTAATTTGCAAAATGAGTTTTCTAAGAAAATAAAGAATAAGTAGATAGAATCTGATACCTCTTCATCTATCCCTTGCACTTACACCCGCCTAAGAAAACGACCACGTTTAAGGAATTTCATACCTAACTTGAATCATCGATATTTTTTCCTCTTTAAGTACAAATTCTATAACACCTTCGAATTCGGCAAACCTATAAATCTTCTTATCCCCCGAAAACTGGTTGGTAGCCTTTGGGTATCGTTCTTTCAATCGATTAAGATCGTCGCCAACTCTGATTTCTCTGGCGGTTTCCCAATCAGGGCCGGTAACTTCCATATTCAGTAGCCAGAGGTCTTTTCCACCCGGCGGACCAAAAAATCTAAGCCGAATATCTTTATAACTATAATTCTTAACAAGAGAACCCCGATGCGTATCTGCACCCTCCCCTAAGATGGTTGATGAAGTATCTGTGGGAACTCCAAGTTTCTCCAGGTTAATGGTGTTTTTCCAATCGCGCAACCGAAGTTTAATGCCACCTCTTATCAAAGTAAATTCACGGAAGGCTGCGCTTTCCAACGGTTTTTCATTTGTAACTACAAGGTTTTCACTGCTATGAGCAGAATCACGTACAGTATTTGTGGTGTTAGTTACCTGTTTACAGCTAAACATCATCAGGAGCAGTACTAAAAAATATAGTTGTCTCATATCATTAGTTGATTAATACCACGTTTCCATAAATCCTTCAATTGCCTTGCCAATATAAAGACATAAAATTAACGAGGCGTGAATAGATTCGAGTCCGGGAAAATACACCAACTTCTAGAAAAGGAACGAGGACATAATTGGGAAGACTCTTTCACAATGAGAGGCTAATGCGAGATAGCTATAAATTTATTATGAAAAACAATTGATATTTTGTCCATTTGCAACTTTAACTGAGGATAATGAGATTTTCTACGAACAGACGGGTTTTTGAACTTAAGGATACATTACAGGGACCACTAAAATTCAACCCTTTTGTTTATAACAAACTGTTTCTGATCTGGACTATATTAGGCCTAATCGGAGGAATTATCGCAGGCTGTTACTGGATTATTTTAGAACATTTAACGGAACTTTTTGCAGGCGTTGAAGGAATTTATGTAATTCCACTAATGACCATCGGCGGCCTGGCAGCGGGCTTAGTTATACATAAGTTAGGCGACCCAGGTGAAATTGATCTGATAGTAGATAATATTCATTTTAACAAAGGGCGCTTAGATCCAAAAAGCAATCCATCAATGATCCTTTCGTCGCTATTATGTATTTCTGTTGGAGGAAGTTTAGGGCCGGAAGCGCCACTGGTACAGGTTGTCGGCTCAACAGGAACATACATCGCCCGAAAGCTGGGATTTAAAGGAGAAGACATACGTTCAATAACTATTGCTGGAATGGCATCGGCTTTCACCGCCTTGTTCGGAGCTCCGCTTGGGGGAAGCTTGTTTGCTCTGGAAATATTAGACCATAAACAGGTAACGCGATATTACCAGGCTTTTATGCCAGCCCTTGTAGCAAGTTGCGCCAGTTACCTGATGTTCATTCTGATTACCCACCTGAATTTAGGTCCAACCTGGACATTCCCATCCTACTCCAATCCTCAGGTTAATGATATTTTTTATGCTATTTTTTATTCTTTAGCAGGAGCAGCTATTGGATGGTTGTTTATTTTTATGGTGAAAAAGCTGAAGTCGGTATTCAATTTTTTTACGGTGCCAATTTATATTAAACTGGCTTTAGGTGGTTTTATACTTGGGACAATTGCTTCATTTCTGCCTTTAACCCGATACTTCGGACACGACCAGCTGCAGGAAGTATTAACCGGAAGCTTCTCAACTGAATTTCTTCTTGCACTTCTGATTTTGAAACTCCTTGCCATTGCTATTACAGTGACGTCTGGCTGGCGTGGAGGATTTATAATTCCTTTATTTTTTGCAGGTACTATATTGGGCGTAATTATTTACCAATTGTTACCTGGTCAAAACCTAACATTAGTGAGTGTGTGTGTCATGGCATCACTTGTGGCCTGCGTAACCCGCACTCCTGTAAGTATCATCATTCTTTTGGGAACGATGACAGGTTTTCAATCCCTGATTCCAATCATGTTTGCTAGTTTAACAGGTTTTTTCCTGGCACCAAAAACTCCGTTAATCAATGCTCAGTTGGGAATAGACCGATCTGTTCGAAAATAATAGTGGTTTATAGCTATGCTCCTCCGCAAACTTTGATAATCAAAGGCCAACCAAAGGCTCTAACACACCTTTACGCTTCACTATATTTTTATAATCCCATTGTATGTTCCGGGCCTTCGCAAGCCACCGTTCAAGATCGCCGCGGTTAATTTGTTCGCTGGAAGTATAACGGGCTTCGGCTGCTTTGAAAGTACCTTCGGGATATAAACCGGGTTCCTCAAATGACTGTCCGCTCCAAAATAACAATCGAATCCCACCTTTTAATTTACTATAACCTGCAACAGGATTCCCGTTTATGAACCATACCGGATGCCCATGCCAGATTTTGCTTTCCGCCTCGGGTAAATTCTGGTTAATTTCCTGATATAGGGTGTTGCAGATTAACCTTTCTTCATCTATTTGCGAGTTGTTGTAATCTTGAATATCCATATTCATTGTCTGTATGATTTACCGTGGTTATAGTATGTTTGATACTGTAAACTTAATTAGAAATTAATGTCTACAGATACCGAAATGCGGCAATTATAGGGGGTATTTGCGCAATAGAGTTTAATTGAGTTTTGTTTGATTACTCACAAAGTACCTTTAACTCCTTTTTGAAAGCTCTTGATGCGAGATTTTGAATGTATCCGCCACATTGTATTCCTGATTTACGCTAATCGTTATCTCTAACAAAGATGAGAAAGGTCTGCAATTGTATGTAAATCATAGCATCTGATATCTAAACCAACTTTTGCTTATTTTGCATCATGAAAATAGCATTAGCCTCACCTCCTTTTCCGAAATCAATAAATGATGGCCTTTACTGGCTTGAAAAACTAGTAAAAGATGCGGTAAAAGAAAAGGCTGAAATCATTTGTTTCCCCGAGTCTTACATTCCCGGATATCCGGGCATGGAGTATAAGGCTGAAGAACGCTCACCGGAGAAGTTGCAATGGGCCCTGAACAGAGTATGCGAAATAGCTGCCGAAAATTCAATTGCCGTTATCATTCCGATGGACTGGTACCTTCCGGAGGGAGTTACCAACATGGCGCATGTGATATCAGACACAGGTGAAATATTGGGGTATCAAACCAAAAACCAGCTGGACCCGACAGAGGATAACATCTGGATTGCAGGCACAGAACGAAGCATTTTCGAGGTGAATGGTGTAAAATTTGGGATCACTATATGCCATGAGGGTTTTCGTTATCCTGAATTAGTACGATGGGCCGCCAGGAACGGCGCTCAGATTGTGTTCCACCCTCACTTTGCCGGGAGCAATACCAATGGCACGAAACTTACAGAATGGGGCCACAAAGAAAATCCGTATTACGAAAAAGCAATGATGATGAGAGCGCTGGAAAATACCATATACTTTGCTAGTTCAAATTACGCTTCCATTTATCCCGAATCGGCAAGTGCAATAATCAGTCCGGACGGATCATGCATCAAGCACGAAATTTATGGAAGAACCGGTGTAATTGCAGCAGATCTTGATATTTCGCTGGCTACTGGACTGCTGGCAAAAAGATTGAAGCCTTTTTAGGAAAAGCCTCTAGATCTTAAGCAAGTTCGCGTATCACATCCTCATTCTTACATTGTGAAAATTGTGCACCAACACAATGAAATGTATACATGTTTTTTATTTATTATCCTTATTTTTACAGGGTTCTTACCTAGCTAATTATGAAATTTTCACTACTTATTATTTATGTGCCGCTGGCATTATTTTTTTTTACTGCTTGCGATGGAAGTGGCAAAAAGGCCAGCCAAAATGAGAATGACACTATCTCTGCAATTAAACCGGAATGTTATATAGCGGTTTACGAGAAAGATACTGCGTATTTAAATATCCGGACTCTCGATAGGGAAAAAATCGAAGGAGATCTTCTAATCCAATTCTGGAACAATCCTAACAATGATGGTAAATTTACAGGCCGGCGCATTGGGGATACTTTGTTTGCAGATTATTCATATACTGTCGGAACTTATAAGGAAAGGATTAATAAAAATCCTCTTGCTTTTTTGATGAAGGGCGACAGCCTGATTCTTGGTGTAGGCGAGATCGAAACTAAGATGGGAAGGTCCTATTTTAAACCTGGGGTGCCTATAAATTTCGATCGTGGGCGTTTCAGATTTGCAAGTAAAGAATGCAAGGATTGATTGCCAAACCTTGTAAAGACGAACACATCCCTTCAGGTGTTAATTCTTCTGCATATATTAAAGAATATCCATCAACAATCTATAAGCCAATATGAGATCTATAACCTTTAAGCACTTGTTCGTTTTACTGTTAATAATATCCGTTGCAACGTCCTGTAAAAAAGACGATTCTCCTGAAAAAGGCAAAAGTGGGCATGGCGAAATATCATACTTTGCAAAAGCGTCAGGTACCGGAATTAAGGCAGTCGCAATAAAATCAAACAGCGTTTCGGCAAACCAGGGTTTCTGTTGACTGGTCATCAGCATCTATTTATATAGAAAAAATATCTTTTGTTGGTAAGAGCAGCAATCTTATTGATACGACCATTGTGGTAGAAAAGAACGCAAACATTTTTAGTGGAGATGCTTTAGCCGGAATAATCCGCTTACCTGCAGGTTCTTACAAGGATGTAAAAGTTAAATTATTTTTAAAAAAATCGCCCTACTCTGAATTAGCTTTTAACCTTGGAGGGACATTTATAAATACTCAGGGAGGACGAGATAGTTTAATAGTAGCAAGCTCATTACCATTCGAAGCCAATCTTGCCGTTACCGACATAACTATTGATCCTGAAGACAATTATAAAGTGACTTTCAATTTCGACCTAAACAAAGTGTTAACAGGAATCTCCACTGAATTACTTCAGACAGTGCCTAGCCATATCATCGGACCAAATAATATAAGAACATACGCTATCTGGAAGGGCGGATCGCAAGATGTACTGCTTTACGGTCAAGTGACGACCAACTGGCAAACTGTTGCAAGTGTTGCTATATCTAAACAATAAGAAGAGTGATAGAATAGTCAGACCACTTTATGAGTTCCAATAGAATGGTGCTACCATTATGGTTCGATGCGATGCTCATCTCCCCAGTCTGACAGTGTTTGAAGCACAGGCTTCAGGCTTTGGCCAAGCGGTGTTAAACAATATTCAACCTTCGGAGGAACTTCCCGATATACAATACGCTCTATAAGTCCGTCGCTTTCCAGTTCCCGAAGCTGCAGTACCAGGATACGCTCAGAAATATTCGGCATCGAGGTTTTCAGCTGACTGTAACGCATGGTTCCGGCAACCAGCCTCCACAAAATGGAAGGCTTCCATCGACCTCCAATCAAATTCAATGTATAGGCCATACCACATCCCTGATTTAGTGCAATTTCATTCTCAAGGTTCTTAGAGCTCTCCTTTCGCATACCTTACATTTATGTTAATACCTAACAATTTTATCGGTACAGGCAAATCTATAGGTTTACTTTTAGTTTCGCTGCATGAAAAAATTATTAGATATGGAAACACTACAGAACAAGGTTGCCCTGGTAACAGGAGGCAGCCGGGGAATTGGTGCTGCTATTGTTAAGTGCCTTGCCGAACGGGGCGCATTTGTACACTTCACCTATGTGAACGGTCAGCAAAAAGCAGAAGAAGCAGTCAACTCGCTTAATGAACAAGGATATCAGACAAAGGCTATCCGTGCGGATAACGCCATCGATGGAGAGATAAACAAAGTGATCGAAAATATTATTGAAGAGCATGGCCGCTTCGATATCCTTGTTAACAGCGCCGGCATTTTTAATGGAAAACCTTTTCACGAACATACCATGAGCGACTTTGACACCACCTTTGCTGTAAACGTTCGTTCGGTGACGGAGGCTTGCCTGGCGGCAGCTAAATGGATGAACCCGAATGGAAGAATTGTTACCATCGGAAGCGGCATGGCCGATAAAGTTCCATTTGCCGGTGCAACATTGTACACGATGAGTAAAAGTGCTTTACAGGGACTTACAAAAAGCCTGGCTAGAGAACTTGGATCAAAAGAAATCACCGTGAACCTTGTTCAACCGGGCTCTGTAAACACCGACATGAATCCGGAAGACTCTGACTCGGCAGATTTTCAAAGGAGCCTTATGGCTATACCCAAATATGGTCGGCCCGCGCATATTGCTGCGATGGTTTCTTATTTGGTGAGTGAGGATGCCGCGTACACCACAGGGGCGGTATTTACGATTGATGGTGGTGCAAATAGCTAGGGAAACCTGAGCTTTCTCCAGCAGAGTCATCTTTTCAGGTATTCTGCTGGAGGTTACCCCTTCTTGCATTTCATTTTAGAAAAACAATTCAATGCTCAGGGAAGAAACGCAATTCAACTCTCTACTGAGAGATAAACTAATCATTCAATCCCTTTCCACCCAGAATTTGCGGGATGCATTTTTCAATCCTTGCTTCCCGGGTTTTGGATTGCCTGGGCGCAGAAAAATGAAGAAGATATGCTCTTTGCCGTCCGGGTGTTAACTTAAAAAAAGCAGTTTTCAAGACAGGGATTTCATCTATTTTTTGTTGAAATTCTGCGGGCATTGGGAACTCTGCGGTCTTTTTTAAAAGCACTTTCAAACCCGCTTTTTCCGCGTCAATTGCTTCATAAATATATGCTTTGAGGATGGGCTCCAGCTTAACAATTTCCCCAAAATCGGTGAACCGGATCTGTCGTGCTGCCTGCACATTCTCCGTTTGTTGGATCAGGATGCCATTCGCATCGTTTAACAAAGCACCTTTGAAAAACAAAAGCGCGCAATATTCTTTGAACGCATGTATTAATACAATGTTACTTTTCCCGAACATGTAGCAAGGACAACCCCACTTCACCTCTTCGGTTAATCCGCAATCGAGAACGGTCATTCTTAATTGCTCAAGTTCTTCCTGCCACTTGCCTTTAAAATAAAAATCTGCCTTAGGGTTCATGTTATTTATTTATTGAGGTCAAAGAACTGATTTTTCTATCCGCCGGTCTGAAATACCATGATGTCGCGGTCAGTATTAATAATAGCACTGGCCCAAAAAAATCTTTTGCGCCATCGCCAATGGCCAGGTGAGAAAAAACAGCTCCCGACATTGCAAAGAAAAAGCCTGCATAAGCCCATTCCTTTAGTATAGGAAATTTAGGAATAAGCACTGTTACAACACCCAACAATTTCCAAATGCCCAATATGGTTAAAAAATAGAGAGGATAACCCAGGTGTGTCATCATATCTGCTTCCTCTTTCATTTTAATTAATTGTACTATTCCGGTAGATAGCATTCCTAATGAAAGCCAGACGGTGGCAATCCAATAGATGATTTTAGTTGTCTTTGTCATGGTATATTATTTTAATTTACTTAAAATGTTCTCCAAACGATTATGGGCCATATTTATGCCTTGAGCAAAGGGTAGCTGCAGCATTTCGTCTCTGAGTGCGACAGATCGATATACAATATGCATAGTGAGTTTGCTGGTATCATCTGTAAGTTGCTCAAATTCCAAAAACTCGAGCTGAGCGTCAAAGGGCGTATTCTCCATTTCGAATGTGCGGGTGATTTTCCTGTTCGGAACAAACTCATGAATTACCCCATTGGCCTGAAACACCACCTTTCCCTGAGCATCGCTTGTTTCAAACTGCCAGCCGCCGTGCTTTTTATTTTCAAGTTTCAGCACTTTTGTCCCCATCCACTGCTCAACAAACTCTGGTTCAGCGTAGGCTTTAAAAAGTAATTCTAAAGGCAAATCAAATTCCCTTGTAATCAAAATTTCCTGCTTGCCGTCTTCGGCATGAATCTTAGTTTTTTGGTCCATATCTTTTATTTTTTTGATTGGTATTCTTTCATAATGGTTTCCAGTTTATTAAATCTATCATCCCACATTTTTCGGAATGGTTCAATAAAGTCTGCTATTTCTTTCATCTTTTTAGGATTTAAGTGATAATGGACTTCCCTCCCATTTTGCTCTTGTTTAAGCAATTCGCACTCGGTGAGTATTTGCAGGTGTTTTGAAACTGTGGGCCTTGCAGTGTCAAAGTTTGCTGCGATTGCTCCGGCAGTCATAGATTGCGATGCAACCAACACAAGGATAGCCCTTCGTGTCGGGTCTGCTATGGCCTGAAATACGTCTCGTCTTAAATTCATTGCGTAGCTATTTGGCTACAAATATAAATGTAGCTATTTAACTACACAAATTTATTTTCTCTATCCAGACACACCTCAAAAACTTCAATACATTTCCTATCTTGTTCGCTTATTAACATTTATAATAAACTCCTCGTTATAAACGACGATACAGAAACCTATCCTTATCTCCTTAAACACACATGCTTACACCCTTAAAAAAACAAATTGCTTATTACCTCTTTCCGTTTCTATCAGTAATCTTTATTCTGTTCGGCAGAGCAGAAACGTTTGCACAAAGCAAAACCTCTGTTAATGGCGCGGACACACCTGATCCTTTAGCCTACCTCAGTTCGGCGATAGACACCTTCAACAAACGTTTACCTTCAGAAAAACTATTTGTACATACCGATAAGTCCTTCTACACCATTGGCGATACTCTTTGGTTTAAGTCATACCTTTTCAATGGAAGCGGTTCGTATTCTGCCAAAAGCGGTATCGTTTATCTGGACCTGGTAACCGACAGTGCTGTGGTGGTGAAAAGCATTTCGGTGCCCGCGGTTATTGGCCTGTCATGGGGACAGATCGTTCTTCAGGAAGAAAACTTCAGGGAAGGGTTTTATACTTTAAGAGGCTATACCAACTGGATGCAAAACTTCGGTGAAGAGTGCTTTTTTACGAGGCGCATTTATATAGCCAGCCCGGCCACGAATCACTGGCTTGTTAATCAATCGAACACAGTTACGGCAAGCGTTGCGGAAAAAAATCTCAACTATTCTCTTCAGTTTAAAAGAGCTGACAATGACGTATTAGGGTATAAAGTTTTGCAATGGCAGCTTAGCGACGGACGTAAAACCCTTGCAAAAAACACATATGAAACCTTAAATAGGACACTTGATGGCCGCATTGATCTGAATACTATCAAAGGACCTTTGTCTATGAAAGTGCAGGAGAAGGCTGGCGACAAACAACAGCTTAGTTTTCCGTTGCTAATGGATTTCTCTCCGGATATCGACCTTCAGTTTATGCCGGAAGGCGGTTACCTGGTGGCCGGTCTGCCCAGCCGGGTCGCATTTAAAGCTCTTGATATCTATGGTAAGGGAATTAACCTTAGCGGAGTGCTGAAAAACAGTCGGGGCGAAAGCATGACAGAATTTCAGTCGCTGCATAAAGGGATGGGCTCTTTCAACATGATCCCGATACCTGGCGAAACCTATCAGGCTGTGGTTACATGGGGTGATGGGTTGACAAAGACAGTGGCCTTGCCTGCGCTTAAAACTTTAGGATCAATCTTACAGATTGGTAAAAGCGCGACAGATGATTCTTTACGTGTCGACGTTCTTTTTAGCGCCGAGCTGCTTGATAAACAGGAATATAAACTGATGGGATTTTCTGCAGGACAGCCATTCTTTACAGCACTCTTTAAAGCAAACAAACAAAGGATACGTATGAAAGTGCCCAAGGGAGTGTTTCCTTCCGGTATTGTCCACTTCACATTATTTAACAGCAAAAACGAACCGATAAATGAGCGTGCCACCTTTATTAATCATAAGGACCATCTGAATATTCAGATTGCATCTGCCAAAGAGGAATACCACTTAAGAGACAGCGTTCCGTTAAGCATCCGGGTAGCCGATGCGAAAGGAAAACCGGTTGAGACCAGCTTATCAATAGCGGTTACAGATGATTCTCAGATTAAGGCAGAGCTACAGCAAGAAAATATTATCACTCACACCTTGTTCGGTTCAGAATTGAAGGGGAATATTGAAGACCCGGCATGGTACCTTAGTGAGGCAGAAACTGCCGGAGAAGCGCTGGATCTGCTAATGCTGACACAGGGTTGGGTAGGCTATAACTGGAAAGATATTTTTAATCCGGCTGTCAAGCCTGTGTACGCCGCACAGCCTGAGATGCAGGTATCCGGAAGAGTTTCTAATGTTTTGAATAAGCCTGTTTCCAATGCAAAGATGTTATTGCTGGCAAAAGGGAAATTTAATCTGATAAAAGACACCATAACAAATGCTGAAGGACGGTTTGTTTTTAAAAATCTGCCCCTTGCAGACACCGCGAGCTTTATTGTTCAGTCTCGTAATTCAAAAGGCAGAAGCTTTGGTATTGGCTTAGAACTGGATGTAATTAAACCTGCGCCTTTCACTCTAAAGCAAAACATGACCGATACTCCATGGTTCGTTAACAGCGACCCGAGGTCGTTACAACTACTCAGTAATAAGCGGAAATTAAGAGCTGAAGAATTACGGATCAGCGGTAAGAATATACTCACGGAGGTTGTGATTGCTGGAAAGAAGAGTATTCCTAAGTCTAAAAACCTGAACGGCCCTGGAGAAGCCGATCAGATCATTGATGAAAAGGACGCACAAAAAGCAGGAAATCAGTCGCTGATGGCTTTCCTGCAGGACCATGTAAAGGGCTTCTCTGTAAGATCAAGAGATGCGGATCAATTCTTTTACGTAAACGATAAAAAAGCAAGATTCGTGGTAGATGGAGTGGAACTCAACCGCTTTTATATGCCTGATGACCCTCCTGTTATTAATCAATATTACAATTTCATAAATGATGCCCTGGCAAGTTTATCCGCAGATCAGATTCTGGGTGTCGAAGTGATGTACAATCTGAAAAATACGAGCACGTATTCTTCTTCATTTTTAAGTATCGATGAGCAGATTGGAAATGCAGGGAGAATGATGCCTGCTGCTAAACCCGGAGCGCCACGGCAAAGCATTCGCGATCAGTTCACAAACAGTAACGACCTCGCCTACCTCGAAATCACCACACGGACCGGCCAGGGAATATTTTTCAGAAGAACCCCGGGCATAGCCGTATACCGGCCCCTGCCCCTCACCTTTCCGAAAGAATTTTACAGGCCTAAATACAATGCTGCAAGCACAGCCAAACTATCAGATCTGCGCTCAACCCTGCACTGGGATCCCAATATTTTAACCAACGCCGATGGCTTGGGGATAACTTCTTTTTATTCTTCTGACAATGCGGGCACCTATACCGTAATTGTGCAGGGAAGCGATATGAGAGGCCTGGTTGGTTTCAGTAGTTTTAAGATCAGGGTTGTGAAATAATTTAAAGGTATAACCCGTGTATAAGCGGACCAATTTTAAATGATTTTGCCTGGATCTCAGCTAATAAAAGCACCGGCATGCAAACAATTTGTATCTATCCGGTTTTTGATTGTAGCATATTGTACTGCTGTTAATCATGGACGTTTGTAAATGACATCTTACATTCGATTATAATTTTACATATCTCATCCACCTGGATGTTTTTCTATCTTGATAATAATGGAAATCGAATCACTTGTAAAAGTAGCTGCTACTATTGGAAAAGAAATTGCGAGCAAAGAAGCGTTGGTAGCAGACGCAAACGGAAGCTGGGTAGAAAAAACTATGAGAGCACTGCAGGAATCAAGACTCACGGGTCTTGTAGTTCCGGCATCTTTGGGTGGCCTGGACCAGGGCTTACTTGCACTGGTAAGAATCAGCGAGGAACTGGGTAAGTCCTACTCATCTGCAGGCCTTTGTTTTGGGATGCACTGCGTAGGATCAGCTGTAATCGCGGCAAAGGCCACCGAATTGCAACAACAAAATTATCTTATTCCAATTGCTGAAGGGAATCATATTACAACCCTGGCTGTAAGTGAAACGGGCACCGGTGCACATTTTTATTTTCCCCAAACCGCTTTAATTGCGGTCACGGAGGAAGAATTTATTGTATCGGGAGTTAAGTCATTTGTGACTAACGGAGGTCACGCTGATTCTTATGTTACATCGACCCTGGGAGCAAGCGCCGAGGCGGAACAGGATGAATTCTCGTGTGTACTTATCGACAAATCCGCCACCGGTGTCGAGTGGGGCGAACCATGGGATGGACTGGGTATGCGTGGAAATTCTTCAAGGCGTATGGCTCTAAACGACGTCCATGTTTCGGGGAATCATATTTTGGGAGAAAAGGGAGATCAGCTCTGGTATATATTCAACGTAGTAACGCCTTACTTTTTGATGGCAATGGCCGGTACTTATCTTGGAATAGCCGAAGCAGCACTAAACCAAGCAAAACAAACCCTGTCAAAACGCCATTATTCGCACAGTGGAACCTCATTGTCGGGTGTCTCCCTGCTCCAACATCGTCTTGGTGTACTCTGGTCGAACGTCGAGCGAACCAGAAGGCTTGTCTATCACGCAGCTGCACTGGGCGACAGAAATCCACAGGAAGCAATGTTAAGTATAATGAGCGCAAAGGCAGAAGTTGCGAATTGTTGCGTGGATGTTGTCAATGAAGTCATGACATTGTCAGGTGGCTTAGGTTATCAAAACAATTCTTATCTCGGAATGCTTCTAAGAGATGCAAGAGCCTCTCATGTCATGTCTCCTACCACAGACTTGTTATATACCTGGGTAGGAAGAGTGCTATTGGATCAACCTATACTTTCAGATTAACAACCAGCTACGTGTCAAAGATATTTTATATAGGTTTTGGGCAAATTCCGGACAGTGTTCAAAATAAGCTCAGCTCCAATACTTCAATTCAGTTAAGTCCAATTACACAGCTGAGTTCAGATATTCATAAAAACACTCTTGAGGAAGCCGACGTTTTTTTAATCGGACCTCTTACAATTAACGCACTGCAACAGGTTCAACGGGGGTATCAACAAAATCCTCTCGTTTCTATTGTTGTTCTCGCCTTTCAGGAACAATATCAAAAAACCAAACAATCCATTCAATTTGGCCACAATGTGGGCAAAAACACGGTCGTCATTCCATATCAGCTAGGAAAGGATATTTCAGGAGTTCTGGAAAGTGCAATTAAGCGCACCCAACAGAGAAGAAGTTTCGTGAAAATACAGGAGAAAACCATATATCCCCTTTCAGCCAGCAGGGACACGACTTTTCACAACCTCGGAATTTTTTTAGAAAATGCCCCCATTGGAGCTATCGTATTCAACAAAGAAAAGAAAGTGATCAGTGCGAATTTAAAAGCAAAACAATTTTTTGGAAGAAAACTGGACTTACGTTATCCCGTAAAATGGTCTGACTTGTTTCCGGGAGAAGATTATTCCATCCGGATGGATTCAGAATCCGAGCCCGTACACGAAATCATAAAGGTAAACAACCAGTTTCTTGAAGTAAATATTTCCCCATTCCTGATTGAGAATGATAAGCCACATTATTTGCTGCTTATAAATGACATAACCCGAACGGTGGATGTGGAAAATCAATTAAAAAGCAAAATCGAAGAGCTGGAATTCCTCAACAGAGAACTGGATGAATTTATAAATGTAGTATCTCACGATTTTAAAACCCCGCTCACTTCTATTGGCCTGTTAACAGATTTGGCAATAAAAGAAAGCTCAAGCGAAAAATTAACTGGTTTTCTTATTCCAATCAAACGCAATTGCATTAAATTGAAAGAGCAGCTAAAAGGCTTGACTGCTTTAGTCGATATCAAAAAAAAGCGGTCCGAAAAGGTGGAAACTGTAAATTTTAAACACCTGCTTAATGAAATTTTAAGTGAGGATCACGAGACGTTGAAAGAGATAGACGGCAAAATTATTTCAGACTTCAGCCAGGCGCCGGAAATGCAATATTTTACAGCACATATCAATAGCTTGTTAAGTAATCTAATTACCAATGCAATAAAATACCGACGTCCCGACGCCCCATTACTTATCGAAGTTTCGAGTAAAAAAGAAAAGGACTATACTGTTCTGACAGTAAAAGACAATGGGATCGGGATCGATCTTAAAAAGAATCTGAATTTGTTGTTTCAACCATTCAAAAGATTAACAGAGCAGAGTACCGGATCCGGTTTGGGCCTGAGTATTGTGAAACGCATAATAGAGCAAAATCATGGATATCTCGAAGTCTTTTCTGAGATCGGGAAGGGAACAGAGTTTAGAACCTACCTCAAAAACATTATTACTGAAGATTAAGCTCACCTGCGAGATTGAGTGACACAACAGTCTCTCAACACAAATCTCTTTTCTCTTTCATTATCATGATTTTTGGCGAAACTACCACGCCCGCACAGATAGCCGGATAATGAAAGTCAATAAAAAAGTATATTTTGATGTTCCGGCTTCTTCTAAGACGTAAGGTGTGCTGGACATTTATTAGCTTTCTTTCAGAAACAAGAATCCTTATATTGAGCCGCCAAAACAAATCAAAAACATCCTTTATAGTATTTTCGACTCTGTATGAAAAAATATTTATTTCTCCTTTTTATCTCTGTTTACTGCATTTCCTGCAATCTTTCGACAGAGAAAGAACTCTCACGAACGGAAAAGCGAGATAATATCCTTAAGAATATCATCCCACCTGAAATTTCAGAAAACACCATGCTTCTTACCGAATTTGGCGCAATCGGTGATCCGTTGACAGATTGCAAACCGGCGTTTGACAAAGCCATTCAGACTTGCAAGGAACAAAAGGGAGGAAAAATTATCGTTCCGGCGGGAACTTATCTCATCAACGGACCGATTCATCTAACCAATAACCTATGTATCGAATTACAAAAAGGATCAAAGCTTATCTTCGGAACCAACCCGTCAGATTATCTGCCTGCTGTGCTTACCAGCTGGGAGGGCACCTTTCTTTACAACTACAGTCCGTTTATTTATGGATATCAACTCCAAAATGTCGCCATCATTGGTGAGGGAATAATCGATGGGAACGCCCGCGATTCCTTTAGCAAATGGGCAGAAAAGCAAAAAGAAAGTCAGCTTTTAAGCCGAAAAATGAATCATGAAAATACTCCGCTGAAGGAACGGATGTTCGGTGAGGGACACTTTTTGCGGCCACAATTAATCCAGTTTTTTGAGTGTAAAAATATCCTGATCGAGGGTGTCACCATAAAAAACTCACCGTTTTGGTGTGTCCATTTCCTGAAGTCTGAAAATATCACGGCTCGAAAAGTGAAGTTTGACGCTTTTAATAGAAACAACGACGGTTTTGATCCAGAGTATTCAAAAAATGTATTAATTGAGGACATTGATTTCAACAACGGCGACGACAATGTGGCAATAAAAGCGGGGCGTGATCATGAAGGCCGGAGAACCGGCATTACGTCGGAAAACATTATCATCCGCAACTGCAGATTTAAGGGTTTGCATGGTGTAGTAATTGGCAGTGAAATGTCGGCCGGAGTACAAAACGTTTTCGTAGAAAACTGTACATACGGCGGCTTTTGCAAGCGCGGTATTTATTTAAAATCTAACCCCGACCGCGGCGGCTTTATCCGTAATATCTATGTAAACAACGTTGAGTTTGGCGAAGTGGAAGACTGTTTTTTTATTACCTCTTATTACCACGGCGAAGGAAAAGGCTTTGCAACCGATATACGGAATGTTTTTGTGGATAATGTAAAATGCCGCAAAGCAACGAATGCCGGGGTTGTAATCCAGGGTTATCCTTCGAAGAAAGTAAGGAACATACACTTCTCAAATATGACTATCGACTCTGCTGCTACCGGACTAAGTCTCAGCAATGCAGAGAATATTGTGTTTAACAATGTCGTGATAGGCCAGGAAGTAAAAGTGCCTTCGCATGCGAAATAAA
>CBIHLM010000070.1:0-23309 GCA_966210515.1 uncultured Pedobacter sp. | reverse complement strand
TTCGTCGTTCTGTCATTGGTAAGTTTGTCGGGGTTCCGCTGCATTACAGCTAACGGTTAAGGGTTTGAGTTGTGCCCGATTAAAAGGCAATCACCTGTCACCCAGCACTAAAGTAGTTAAAAAGAAGAAAAGGAACGAGATTCACGTCGCCCGGGCATAACTTGAACCCTGTGTTAGGTGCTGGCATTCTTAGAGGTCATTTTTAATTCCCTCCTGAAGTAACCATTTTGATAACTCTTGCCTTAGTTTTATCTTTTCTTCTTCTGTAATTCTTTGTTTCGGTTGAGACCACTCTGTTAAATTTTCAAAGAAAATAAGAATGTGGAACTGAGGAACGGCTGATAGTTCATAATAGATTTCGCAAAACCTACCTCCGGCCACATAGTAGATTGTTCCTGCCCGTCCATCCTGTTTTAAATGGAACCCGTCTTTCAATAATATTTCGGTTAAGTTGTCCTTAGCCCATTTGTCGATTAGCCATTTGTCTTTTTGTTCTTGCGGAATATGAGTGATGTAGGTGTCTTCAGAAATCTTAGTTTCAGTCCAACCTTCAGGCAGCTCGTTTCTTTTTGGTTCTCTTTTATACCCGAGCAGTCTTTTTATGATGTTCATAGGTTTTTTATGCTTGCACCTAACGTATGGAGGTTAATGTTGGGCCCATTACTTGCACAACACTGTCCGCCAGCACTAAAGTAACTAAAAAGCAGAGAAGAACAAGAATAGCGTCGCCCGGGCATAACATTAACGTTGTGTTATACGGTGTTGTTTCTCAGAGCCAGATTCGCCTGGGTTTTAGCAGAAATGTCCCGATGAAAACCAAGCCGCAGTTTTAGCAGTAACAGAACATTCCGGCTTGAAGTCGAGGGTCAATCCGGTGGTCAGTAACGTTAACCGAGTACAGAAGTTCTGTGTAAGCTTCGGCCTCGGACTTCTAGTAGACTTGACTATTCGGCGTCGGGCTTGAGCAAGTGTCGGGACAGGAATTTGAGTTTTAGCAGGGAAGGATCTCTCCCTTACAATACCGTATAACGTTTAAGGCTTTGCGAAGATGGCGGATTGAAAGTACAAATTTGTCGCCCAGCACAAAACTAAGTTAAAAGTAGAAAAATTTCATAGACCACGTCACCCGCCATTTTTGCAAAACCCATGTTATGCGCAGCCATTCTTTGTAATCACTGGTTCATTTAGAGCGATAATATGAATAACATGGTTTTGGCAGTACAGTCCATAGTGTCTTAACTCCTTAGGAAATATTTCGTGGGCATACGTTTGTTTTAAAATAAAGTCCAAATAACTGGATTCAGAAAAAATGCAAAAAGTCGAGTATTTTCCAGCAACATAGTTTTCATTGTCAATAAAGCTGTAAAAGCTCTCATTAAGAACCTGATATGCTACATAGTTTATAAAGGATATATTAAAAGATGTCCCATATTCATTGATTGAAACTTTATAACAATCCTTGATAGTCTTTTCACCAACAATTACGTCTGTGGAAAGTGGTGATGTAAATGATTCTCGGACTTCGATTTCAAGGGAATTATCAGTAGGCTCATAAAGCTTCGTAAGAAATAGTTCTCCGTAATTATTTATTTCCTCGAAGTTGTTCATGAGTTTTATGGTTGCGCATAACGGAGAAGGCTTGTTGCAGTTGCGGCATTAATTGCACGTCACTTTTAAGCCAGCACTAATGTAGTAGAAAGCAGCGAAATAACATAAATCACTTCACCCGCAATTGCAACAGAGCCGATGTTATGCGCTGACATTCTTTAGTCACACTTGCAATTATTTCTTAATTTTTTTATAATGGCTTTTCCACCCGTACCCAGCCACTGCTAATTGCTGTGAGACATTGTCATAAGTCTGGTCGTCCGGGGAAGTGAGTGTCACCTCTCCTCGTTTTGGCTCTGGCTGGCGGATAATCAGCGACTTTCCTTCCCAAGTTTTAAACTCCTGGCTCATTTCAACTTTGGCACCTAAAAGTTTCCCCTTATTGAAGTAGTAAAGAATTTTTTCCTTACCTGGGTTCTCGACTGATACCCTCATTAGGTCATTGTTAGCAGCTATTCTAAACTCGAGGTAGATTGTTTCTTCGTAGTTTCCTAACTCGCTGCTCCAGCCCCTTATTTTTGTTGTGTCACCTTTCAGCTTTGCGACTTGGTTGTCAACAGCTATGATAAACTTCTCTAAATCAGTGGATGACTGCGAGTAGCCCTTAAAACAAACAACGATAAGTAAGAGTGTCAGTATTTTTTTCATGTACAGGCTTTGTATGTTTGCGCATAACATCAATATTTACGCATATGCGTAAATATCCAATGTAGATGCGCAGTTGTTGTCTTTTAAAATTTGCTTGGCTTCTATTGGATTAGGATGATGCATAAACATAGATACGAAGAAATCTGATTGCAAAATTCTTCATTAAAAAGTGTATTAGCGATGCAAAAGAATTATTAAACATCTAAGCATTGCAACTTAAAAGGATTTCGATGCAGCGTAAGAAGCTCCAGAGTTACCGATTGATTATATATGCGCAAACACATCATATTAGAAGGGTTTGCGCAACTGCTCATCCCTTACTGAGCGATGGCTATTGAGCTTTTAAATAGTGAGATGATTCTCTATAAGCCAACAATTCTTACAAAGCAGATTGTTCCTTGGTTAAACGCTCCAATTCTTCAGCGACCAATTCAAGCATGAAATCAGGTAATTGTGTACTGCTAATCAAATGCCAACCGTGAGTCTTACGGTACTTGATTATATCGTTTGCAAACCAATACTCAACTCCTTTTGATTCCATAACATAGAATCCCTTCTTTCTGGTTATAACTCTTTGGTAGACTTTACCTTCGTATTTAATTCTAATAATTGGCATGTTCTTTTATCATTATTTACCAAGCCTGTATAATTCCTCTAATTGAGGCGCGATTTGTTCAAGAAAGGCTTCATCAAGTGCGTTATCTCCAAACAGATGCCATCCATAATTATCTTCAATGAATTCGTCTTTAACAAATCTGTACTCTTTGCCTTTTGAATACATTATATACCATCCACGAAAGTTTCGAGTAACTGTTCTGGTATGTATCTTACCCTTAAATCGTATCCTCACAATTGGCATGTTCAAAGCTAATGAATGCTAAATATATTAGCAATATAATTTAATAGATTGTTTGTAACTTAGAATATCAATTTTCAGTCTATGTGCGGAAGAGTTACAATACCACCAAGTAAAGAGATAACATCGGAACTGAATTTGAAATATGATGAGGACGAAATGCCTGCACTTATTAATGTTCCACCGACTTTAAAGGTTCCATTAATAACGAACACGAAGCCTGATCAGCTCCAGTATTTCACATGGAGTGTAATACCTTCTTATTCTAAGGATGGAAAACCTGACTTTAAGTATAGCACGTTCAATGCTACTATAGAGAAGCTGGAGGAATCACCTCTCTGGAAACCTTTGATTGGTAAAAGACACTGTGTCGTGATTACTTCTGGATTTTACGAGTGGCAGTATGAAGATCCTATTAAAAAGAAGAATAGCAAACCTCACCTTATAAAAGCAAAGAATAGCAAATTTACCTATATGGCTGGGTTGTGGACTGCCTGGGCTAACAAAGAGACAGGAGAGTTAATTCCCAGCTGTACCGTTATTACAATACCTGCAAATACTAAGATGGCTGAGATTCATAATACTAAAGGGAGAATGCCAGCTTTCTTGACTGATGAAACTTCTAAGATCTGGTTAGATCAGGAATTATCGTATCACGAGAGGAAGAAGCAAGCTTTAGAACCTGTTCCAAATGAATTTTTAGATGCTTATCCTGTTTTGAAGATAGGTGATGAAGAAGAGTATAAGAAATTGATAGAGATTTGCTGAATTCAATCTCTATATTTAACATGTAAAAACCTCAATAAGTATATGAACAGAGCTGGGATATTCTTCTATAAAGGTTTTTGTATTGCACTCTGTACATTATTATTCTTTGGAGCTTGGGGAATGATTGATAAAGGTAGATATTATGACGCAGGCTTCGGATCGGGCACTCTGTTACTTACAAGTTATCTATTTAATAAGCCATCGATAAGGAACTTTGGGACTATCATAGCAGTCTTTGCTATCGCTATGTTTTTTGTGGGAACATATGACAATATCGATTTATGAGGTTCTACAGCTTTATCAGGTTAAATGAATATGAACAAGCTGAATCTGTTTGGCAGAGTCAATTGCTGATCGACAGGATAGTGATTCAACAGTTCTGCTATACTGTTTAGGAGAGTTCTTTGTCGAGATTAATTACAGTCCATCTTTAAATAAGATTATGAACATTAAACCTTTTAAAACATGGAGACTGCTTGAATCCTATTGGCAGAATATCTAAATTACGGAATTGAAGGTTGCTATAGTTCTGAAATTTTTTACTTATTCAAAAAACCGTTTTTATCATGACTACGTAATTACAGTATGCAATGGAGATTAGCGGAAAATGGTTTACCCAATGAAATGAAAGAAATTCTTGTATGACCCAACTTTTTTTTAAGATCATTTATAACAAATTGATGCTGCACCGAAACAAGTAATTATGTATAATTCTTGTCAGTAGTTACACGCATTTAGCCATAAATACCTGTTTTTGTAATGCGCTAATCCATTTTAAACTTTTTTCGTTGATGTAATTATGGAATGGTATTCAGTTATCGAGGTATTGCCAGAAGATATGAAGGAAGTGCTTCTCTTTGACGAAGTGGCTGGTAGGAGGATTGGTTATTATCATAAAGATTCAAATTGTTTTATTAGAGAATTAGACGGTTTAAGATTGGAAAGGGTTACTCACTGGATGCCTTTGCCTGATGCCCCAATTATTCATCGGACACCATTTATATAAAACTCGCAAAACATGGAGTGCCAGATCACTGAAGATGCCTATCTGATTAAGCAGCTTGGAATGGAATATTAAAATAGGAGTAAAGAGTTAATAGCACAGTCTCAAAAGAATCAGAACAATTGCCCTAAACATATAAGCCATTTGAGATAATGAAAACAAAGTAAACCCAAACTTGTCGTTAATTAGGTTTAAAACTATATATTTCTACATTTACCTGACCGGATTTTAAATTTAACTATAAATGAATAAGAATGTCCTTGTAGTGGATGATGATGAAGACATAAGAGAAACTATAAAATTCATTCTTACCCAGGCGGGCTTTACTGTTTCATTATGCTCAACTGGCAACGACATCTTCAATACTATAGAACGCACCAGCCCTGATTTGATATTGTTAGATATCCGTTTAGGTGAGATGGATGGAAGAATTATTTGTAAAGCAATAAAGAGCAATCCTGAAATAGATTCAATTCCTATTAATAGTCTCTGCAGAAGATAATCTTTATAATACAATTCTAGAAGTGGGTGCAAATGATGTTATTCCTAAGCCCTTTACGGAGCAGATCTTATTGTCTAGGATAAACAGTCTATTGTCTAAAGCAAGCTGAGACCACACTCCATAACAAATTGCTACTGCTTTTAGTCGTATTCCTATTGACTGACTTTTTAACTTCAGCGAGTTCTTATATTCGCCTCTTTCGTAGGAGCGAATAAATGAGAGCAGCTTTTATAGTCAGCTAGCAACCTGTCAGGTGCCCTAGGTAGATGAAAGGGTACAATATTAACTTAGTGCAGCCTTTTTTGTTTCTTATCGTTCGTGTAATTTCTGCATCATTACGGCTTAGTTTAAGCACATTCTTTTACAAGGCTACAGAGCTGTTTACCTTTTAAAAGAATACGGTTACTTGAAGAGTAGACAGATGACGCTTTATCTCAATCACCTTACTTAGTTTCTTTCTAACATCTCTCGAAAGTTCTGAGTTAGTATGGGCTTAATATAATACCCGTGCAAATTTGGACTAACGTATTTTACATCTTCTCTATTGAGTGAACACGTACAAGCATAATGGTAAATTCTCTTTTTTGTTAACCTGCTTTTTAACTTTCCAAACAACTCAAGATAAAGCCACCCATCAATATGAGGCATTCGTAAGTCGAACATAACCACATCTGGTAGCTTGTCTTCGAAATCTGCATTCTCGATAAAATAGTTGATTGCTTCAGCTGCACTAAGAAAGTAAAGTACTTGGATGGTTGGACAAGCAGCACTAAGCGAATGCTTATAAATGAAGTGATCTAGCGGGTCATCATCAATAATAGCGACTATCCTAGGTCTATAAATCCCGTCTCCCATCACATGCAGCTTTATAATAGAAACTCTTCAAATTGTTGAAAGTTTCAAATATTATCGACTTTAAAGCATGTATGAGGCTTAATTGTTCAAATTTCAATAACGCTGTAAGGCTTAGACTGCTGAAGAAGCTTTTCTTTCAGCGCATCTATTGAATATCCATCTTCATCGTCCAACAATAGTATCGCCTTTTGAATTTTTAAATAAAACTCTGTTATAGATTTATTAATTAATGCAGAATTAGGGTGTGAGCTGCCAACACAATTATTAGCAGTATCCCAATGCTCCTTTTCGATACAAATGTTTGTGTTTAGTGTGTTTACTTTCCGATTGTGAGTAATTCGAATAATAACATTGAAGGCTCCGCCTTTCTTAGGCCTTCTTTCGTCTAGTAATACTTTATAAGATACCATGAACTTGCTGTTATGGCCATTCTGTTTGTGCAAACAGTGTGCAAACAAACTATATAGAATCTGAGACTGTACCTTCTTCAGAAATCTCTCATTATAACAAAAAACCCCTCAGAATTTAATCTGAAGGGCTTTCGTTGTGGGAGATACTGGGTTCGAACCAGTGACCCTCTGCTTGTAAGGCATAATACAATAGCTACCATCAGTATGAGTATATTCATTGACAATCCTTGTAACGAGATAATTATGGGCAAAAATAGGAATCTTTTCAATTTTTATTATTAGTATTTCATCCTGAAATTGTGTGCAAATTGTGTGCAAATGCTTATATTCGTATATGGGTTTTCAAGTCTCAATCTATTTAGACACAAGAAGAAAAAAGCAAGATAATACATTCCCGGTTAAAATCAGGCTGTGGCATAACGAGAATAAAAAGGCAAAATTATATCCTACAGAATTCAATCTTACCCTAGAAGACTTTCAGAAAGCCTGGGAGACTGATAGACCCCGAAAAGAAAGCAAGGAGTTGAGATTGATGTTAAACCAGATCATTGCTAAAGCAGAAAAAGTTGCTAGCGAACTAAAGCCGTTTACATTTGAAGGCTTTGAACGAAAGCTATATCGAAAAAGCGGAGAAGGGGAAAATGCATTTTGGTTCTACAGCCAGATAGCTGAGGGCTTAAAAAAAAGAGACCAAATAGGAACAGCCGACCTATACAGGCTTAGTAAGAAGTCTTTAAGTGCTTATATCGAAGAAAAAAAAGGGAGAGCCCCTTCCAGGCTTCTCTTTACTGAAATAAATAAAGATTTCCTTAAAGACTATGAAATATGGATGCTTGCAGGTGGGAAGTCACGAACAACTGTTTCCATCTATTTAAGATGCCTAAGAGCCGCTTTTAATCTGGCAATAGCTGAGGGTGAAATAAATAAAGAACTGTACCCTTTCGGAAAAAGAAAATACCAAGTACCAGCTACCCGTAATTTGAAAAAGGCGTTCACTAAAGCACAATTGAAAATTTTATTCGAATCTTCTCCAGAAATTCCCGAACAAGAGGAAGCTCGAGATTTTTGGTTTTTTAGCTATTCATCAAACGGTATGAATCCGAAGGATATCGCTTTATTAAAATACAAACACCTCAAGGACTCTCAGCTTGTGTTTTATCGCGCAAAAACTATCAATACCTCAAAGCATGATTTGAAGCCGATACAAATCTATTTGAATGACTTTACCAAGTCAGTGATTGATAAGTATGGTAATACAAATCTAGGTCCTGAGACATATATCTTCCGTATTATCAATGATGACATGACGCCTGATGAAAAACATAGGAAATTTAAAAACTTCACAAAGTTCATAAATCAACATATTAAACGGCTGGCTAAGTCTCTTGGACTACCTGAGGATATATCAACATATTATGCCAGACATTCCTACGCTACTAACGCTGTTAGGTCTGGCGCCAGTTTAGCTTTTGTACAAGAAAGTCTAGGGCATGGGAGCATGAAAACGACAATGAACTACTTTGCAGGGTTTGATGACAGTGCAAAAAAAGAGATAGCAGATAAATTAATGGAATTTTAAATGACTGACAACGATATAATATTTGACTTCAAGGGTATTCTGTCAAAGATTTCATTCCCACTTCCAAAGCACCTCGATCATTTATTCAAGGATATGGAAGCGCCATACATGACTAGCCATATCGTAACAAAGGAAGAGGCAGAAGAATATCTCAGGATAGCTACATATCATGGGTCGGAACCTCTCGCCAGAGAAGGTGAAGAAACCTTTGGCCCACGAGGATATAAAAACCCGGCTGAGCGTTTCGAATATTTGAAAGAAGTAGAAGCAAGAAAGAACTTTGAGCTCTTAAAATGGAACTTTATACAAGAGTATAGTAAAGATAACTATCAGACAGCATCTGAAGATATCGCAATCATAATAAATTTCATGAGTCTCACAGAACAGTTTAGTACTAAGAATGCCTTTGTTAATTATGGAGGCATACCGGTTGATAGGTCGGAAGTTGCTGAATATTTGAGATTAAAGCACGGGTACTACAAGAAATACAACTGTGATATGGGTGTAGGTACGATACCCAGTCAGATTTATGCTGCATGTTATTATTATCTCGACTTTTTGAAAGGAATTGCTATCCAGGATTCAAGGTATGATGAAAAATTAACGTTAGAGTTCGACCAAATAAAAATCAAGAATGACCTTGTGTTAGCTAGTCCTCAACAAGTCAAAAACGAAACACGTGGCAAGCAAAAAGAACCAGATCGCCAGACGTTATCAGAGACATTTGAGGATATATTGAAATATCAAAAGGTCATGGAGTTATTGGTCAGTAAGGAGTTTTGCCAAGCCCATACCTATTTATGGAAAGATCGCAAAGTCGGGTATAAGATGACACTTGTCAGGATACTAAAGCAATTACATGTACAAGGTTACTATCAAGGGAACAAGTCGCTATCTCATGATGAAATAAAGGCAATAGCAAATAACACGTTTGGGGTGCAATTGGGGATCGATACAGTCAAAAAGTCTTTTCCCGGCCCTGCTGAAGCTTTTATACCAGTTTCAACAACGCTAAATACTTAAAATACACCTTTTGCACTTGTGTATTCTGGGTAGTCCGGATTTTGTTTATTCACTTTTATTCTTATTTTCTTTGTAGTTGATTATTGAAAATCAGCTATGAACGATATCTTATTAACCCCAATCCGATTAAGTGAATTAGAATTACTGATTCAAAATTCGATGCGCAAAATCTTATTAGAAAACCAGTCTAATAAGAATCACGATGAAGAGTGGAAGGATTTAAATTCATTAATAGAATACCTACCTGAGCACCCGGCAGCCTCGACCGTTTACACTTGGGTAAGCAAAAACGCTATCCCTTTCAATAAGCGAGGTAAGCATCTTTATTTTCTAAAGTCGGAAATAGACGAATGGCTTAAAAGCGGTAGAAAAAAGACGATTGCAGAAATCCGCCAAGAAGCAGATGAATTCTTGACTTCAAAAAGAAGAAAAGGATGATTATGTTCTGTAGTTCAGTCACTTCAAAAATTTCAAGGCAATCAGAATGGAAGCTAAAATCATAAAAGACTTTCCACGTCCTGAATCATTGGGATTAGTTGAAGCGAAGAACTACGCCTCAATTGCTGCCTCCCATTTGATACCACAGAATGCAACCATCAAGGCGCCTGAAATAGTTTTCAGCCTGAAGGATATTCCCTTACTCACAAAAAAATCAATATCTCTATTAAAAGCTCAGGCGAAAGCTGGGAAAACAACAGTAGCAGCCTGGATTATTGCTCAAGCCATTCAAGCTGACACCACAGCAATATGGATCGACACTGAACAAGGTGAATATTACGGTAGCCGTACACAGTCGTGGATCTTACAGATTGCCGAGATGTCCACATCAAAGAATCTTTTCTACTACGACTTAAAGATACACAACCCGACCGACCGGGTTAAGATTATTGAGGCGATACTGGAAATGTCGCCACCTGACTTACTAGTCATTGACGGGGTTCGCGATTTAGTGTTTGACATTAATAGCCCTGAAGAATCGACGAATACAGCGACTACCTTGATGAAATGGGCAGATACTTACAATATCCATATCCTAACCATCCTTCACCAAAACAAGGGGAATGAGAATGCAAGAGGGCATTTAGGCAGTGAAATGGTAAACAAAGCCGAGACCGTTATCAAGGTTTCTCAAAATGAAGCAAAGCAAATCATTGTAGAGCCAGAATTAACTAGAGGAAGACCATTTGAGGCATTCGCATTGCTTCGAGATGATGAAGGTATTCCCTCCCTGAGCGACTTAGTTACTAGCAACCCATGTGCCTCAACAAAGATCATATTGCCGGTCGATATTGATCCTGGCACTCATGAGGAAATTGTAACGATGATCTTCAACCTAAGTTCCAATCTGCGGTATGCAGAAGTAATTCAAAATATCAAGGGGTACTTCGAATTACATGGAATTAAATGTGGAGACAATAAGGCAAAAGGATTTTGCACCTACTACCAAATGCAAGGATTGATTATTAAAGATGATAGCATTCAAGGGTATGCTAAATATAAAAGTGGTTTAAAAAGTAAAGTAGTTTAAACTAGTTTAATTAAACCAGTACAAAAGTAGTTTAGTTTACCCCCCCCTATATATAAGGGGGTATTAAACCACTTCATAGAGAATTAAATATGATTGAGTTGAATATTCCGGTAACTGTAATTGAAAGTGTATTAAAAAGGAACACTGCCCAGGTTAAGACACTTGGTCAATTCTTATTTGATGGAATAGCTAAACACAAGACTACCATCGATTTAATAAGAGCTTGTACAGAGAAGAATGCTATTGACCAATTAAAAGCATTACTCCCGGCATGTCAGTTTAGTATCACCAATGGTCACGGAGCTGACGGGATAAAGAGCGTCTCAAACTTAATGCAGGTTGATATTGATGCAAAGGATAATACACACATCCTTGATTTAAAATCTGCGGTTAGCGAAATACCATTTATACACTTTGCGATGTATTCAGCGTCCGGTAAAGGTGTTTTTGCATTAATAAAGATCCTTGACGGGAAACAGTTCAAGGCCCATTTCGAAGCCTTCCGAACTTATATCGAACAGACCTATCAAATATTCATTGACAAGGCAGTGAGTAATCCTGCAAGCCTGCGGTTCTGGAGCTATGATGATAAACCAATATTTAACCCAACTGCGGAGGTTTGGAAGTATCTACCAAAGCCAACTGAAATAAAACCTTACAGGCATCGCGTGAATACTACCGGAAGTCTCGACCCCTTCGAAGATTTTAATGAACGAGGAGATATTGAAAGCCTACTAGCTGCTCACGGTTGGAAATATCAACACACCAAAGGAACTCGAAAGAGATATTCCAGACCCGGAAAAAACTCAGGTGTAAGTGCCGATTACTGTCATGAGCGTAAAATCCTATATGTTTTCTCCAGCGACAGTTCAACCGGCGTGCACTCTGCTAATAAAGGATATAACCACGTATCTGTCTTTTGCCAGCTGGAATGCGGAAATGACATAAAAATTTGCGTACGAAAACTGAAGGAAATGGGCTATGGATCTCAACAATAAAGAAGATAAAACATGAAAGATTTAAATGAACACTTAGACCAGGTTTTAGGAGCCACAAAGATTGTCGTGCCCGATTCCTGTATTTTGGAATCAGAAAAACAGAACTATTTAGAAAATCATAAAAAGCTAATCAAGACTGATTTCCTAAATAACTACTCTCTCCAGGATGTAAATGGCAAACCAATTTTTTATAAGGGAGTCGATGCCCAGGTTAGCCGCGTCGATGGCTCCCCATTGACTACAGAACAATTAATTGAGCGCGACTACAGAGCACATATGCCACAATTCAGAACCCGGGAAGAAGTATATGAGCACTTACGAGCCAAAGGAATGGGAGATGGAAAAGCCTTTATGGATGCAGCGGTTAAGCTGATACGAGAACACAAACTATTTTAAACAAATAAAAAAAAACACAACATCATGGAAAGAATTTTAATCTCACAAGATCAGCCTCAGTTACAAAAAACAGAAAAAGAACTCAGCGCAGTCAAAGGCGGGCTTCAACAAATTGTAAATACGTTTATTGCTTTAAATATTGGGCCAATCACTATCGATGATATCGAAGAGGCACTTGAAGGCCCAAAAGCTTTTTACGACAAAAGAATTGATGCTTTAGTCAACCCACCAGAGGAATTTGTAGGAGGATTTAAAAGGAAAAAATCAGCAATACTGGCTGAATTGGATCTACCAAACCCGCAATCTTTTATAGAGAGTATAGAAAAATATAAGAACTATGATCGAGGCGGGCTAAATACCTGGGATTGTGAAATTATCGATAATCAGGTTCAAGTGAAACCAGATGTCTATAAAATGGCAATAGATCGGACGTGTGTCTTTGCATCGACGCCGGAAGCGATAAAAGGCTATGAGCTCTTAAATAAAGTCATTGATGCTTTCAAAGAACTAGATACTTACTCTAGAGCAAACTTCAATAAAACACTTTTTGATGGGTCCCTTTTTGGGAAAGGATTAAACCTCGATAAGTTCTTTCTTATTAATGGAGCTGATAAGAACATGAAGATCAATCCTGAATATTTTACAAGGTCACGGCATTAAGAAATCATTGTAAATAACAACAAAAAAACAACGAAGATGGCATTTGAAAAAGGAAATAGCGGCAATCCATCGGGTAGGAAGCCAGGTGCAAAGAATAAGGTGAACATGGAACTTAGGGAACGTATAACTGCGTTCCTTAATGGCAACTTCGACACCGTAGCTGAAGACTTTAAAAATCTCAGCGCAAAAGATAAACTCAAGTTCTATACCGATTTACTACAGTATGGGGTGCCGAAGCTACAGGCAACTTCTACTGAAGTGGACTTTGATAATATGACCGAAGAACAGCTTGATTATATCATTAACCAGCTTTTAGAAAAGAAGCATGAACAAGAATAGAAAAATCGAGCTCATTAAAGACCTTATAAAGGAGATCAACAGCCCTGAAGGATGGGACTATACAAAGTTCAAAACATCGGAACTTATCGAAATAGAGGGAATATGTTCTCGATCTATAAATGGTAAATACTCTGATGAAGACTTTAAGCGAGTAAATGAGCTTTGGGTTTTGAATAAAAACCGTGAGAAGAATTGGGGCGAACTTAATGACGACTGGCGCGAAATACCAAAATTAGATGGACAAAAAAAGTAAAATAGAATTCTTGAAGCGTTTATTTAAAGGCGAAACTTCTCTTGAGGAGATACGAGAGAAACACTTCGTCATTCATATAGGTGCAAGTGAGACCACTTTCCAGATAAATGGGAAAGAAGTAAGCGAGGAGATTTATCTACAGCACCATCATGAAGCCCTTAAAAAAAACGGGCATATGGAATTCAAGGTTAGTTTCTACGGCTCAGACGATGACGACTAAATAAAACACAAATGAAAGGCTACACAAAAGCACAAAAGATCGAACGCCTTAAAAAGCTTATGAATGGCGAGATATCCTTATCCGAACTAAGACCTCGCTTTGATTCTATTATCATCGGAGGTAAGCTAATCGACTTCGAGAACAGTATAACAGATCAATGCCTGATTATAAACGGCAAAGTGATATACTTTTAAAATTAACAAATTTATAAACGCAGTGAACATGAGAAGCCAGGTGAACGCTTTGATTAAAACTCTTAAAACAAGCTCATTATGGCTACATGCTATTATTTTAAACTTATCCCAGAAACTGGAATCCCGGTTTACATAGACGAACCCATCAAATGGGCAGATGTTCAAATCATTGGTAAAAGAGACTCAGATTGGCACGGGTTTAATTACGAATATACCGATGGTGATGTTCTTTTAGAATTTGACTGTGCAGCCGGTAAAGACTTCATTCAATCAGTATACGATTCCGAAGGTTTCGATGGCTTAATTTTATTGCAGTTCGGTAGGATAGTAGGACTAACCGAAATTGTTGAATATGAAGGAAAATTAAACCTTGCTACATTCAAACGAGTAAAAAGCCGTATAGCTTGCTCTGTTGAAAAGAACGGGCTTCATGACCTGGTTAAATCGCGATGGAGCACTAAAGTCAATTTATTTGCCAACAAGACGCTGGATGGTGGCGCTATTACTCCTATACAGCCTCTTGACCTTGAACTGCACTCTAAAACGCTGATCAATAACTTTAGTAAAAAAACTGGAGTAGAAGGAACTCAGAGCGGAACTCCTTTATTTGTTAAGAATTTACATGACGTTTATTACACGTTCAATACTCAAGGGGATGGAGCCGATAATAGCAATATTGACCACACTGAAGGAACAAGTTTAGGCGTCTCAGAACTGGATCCTACTCAAATTAGTAGATATGTTTTCGATCTGAATGCAGGAGGCTTATTTACATTTAATATCAACCTTGATTATCGATATAACATTAAATTAATAAAGAAGTCTGTATCATTAAAGCCGAAGATTGGCGATTGGTCGCTCAATCACTATTTGCATGTTATTGATAAGAATGGAAATCTAAGGGTAAAAAAAGCTTTTTCTGGTTACTCTGGAAATAGAGACGGACAATTTTTAACTACACCCGGCAGCGTTCAAGCAAAAGCGTCCTTGATAAACTTCCAAATAGAATTAGAATCTGGAGACAAGGTTTATATCTATGCCCACTTTAATCTTGATGGGACTAACGCCGGATGGAAAGGCGTAGAAAGCTACATACAAACGTTTGGAACTCGCTTCGATGTAACTGCCGAAACGGCCACTATCCCCACTCAAACGAAAGCGTTTCTTGTCCATGAGGCTTTAGACACAACTTTAAAAATTGCTACAGGTGACGAAAACTCATTACACTCTGATTTTCTAGGGCGGGTTGATCTTGGTTATCCTGTAGATGGCTGCGGGTCGGCTAATATGGTAACTAATGGGTTTCAAATCAGAGCTTTTGATATAGCGAATAAAGCACCTCAAATCTCATTAAAAGAACTCCTAAGTAGTTTAAATGCTCTATACTGTATTGGCATGGGTTACGAAGCGGATAAATTAAGAGTAGAGCACCGTCAATACTTCTATCAGGATGCTGAAATTCTATTTATTCCCGAAGTTTCAGATTATGAAGATTATGCTGCTTCTGAACTAGCGTATAATAATATTGAAATAGGTTATAGTAAATTTCCTGAAGATGGGTTAAGACTGCTTGATGAATACAATACTAAGCATGAGTACCTATCTCCGGTTAGGAGGCATGACAATCAATTCTCGCAACTATCTCCTTTGATCGGGTCCGGCTACGCTATAGAGATAACTCGTAGATCACAATTTTCTGATACTGCTATAGATAGCACAAAATATGACGACGATAATTTCCTTATTTCAGTTATCAGCCAAGAAACGCCCATAATGCTACTGTCCTTTAAAAGGATTATCGGGGCAAATTTGATTATTACAACTTCTATCCCATTCACATTGAAAGCAGGGCAAAGGATAAAAATAGAAGGTACGATCTTGAATAATCGAATATTTACGGTAAAGAAAACTAATGGTAATAATATTTATGTAAATGAAACTGTAACGACTGAAACGCATTCCGGTAAAATATCCAATGTATCTGCACCATTTAGAACTGAGAAAGATGAAGCTTTTTCCACTGTTACCGGAGTTGTAAGCCCTGAGACTTCTTATAACTTAAGACATTCTCCTAAAAGAATGTTAATGCGTTGGGCTAAGTGGTTAAATGGAGGGTTCTATTATAAAAGCTCTGGAGATGTAATTCAGAACACCTTTTATGCTAAGAATGGAGAATTAACGACTCAGTTCAATGATGCTGAAACATGCAGCCTGGGCGATCCTCAAAAGGATTTAATAACAGAAAAAGAAGATATCGCTCTTGCTGAGTTTGATGAATTTAATAAATACTTCATCCCTAAATGGGTGACATTTAAGGCCCGCATGACTCGCGATGAAATAAATACTATTCGCGATGCGATGACAGGTCAGAGCGTAGATGCCAGTTATGGCTTTATTCGCTCGATTATGCCAAATGGCGACCATCTGGAATCCTGGATTTATGAAATGTCTTATAATCCTAATACTGAGCAAGTTTCTTTTAAATGCCTTAAAAAGCGAGTTATCCCCATTGATAACCCAGATCCTTTATTGTGTACTGATTACAGTAGTTTAACCGTTGGCGAAGCTGAAGCATTATCACAGTCGGAACAAAGTTTTATTGAGAATTGTAGATTCGATAATTTCGACCTCTAAATGAAATACGCAAGTCAACATACAGCCTTGAATTAAGGATTCAAAAGTTTAGGTTGACTTCACTTAAATCTTTTAAGAAAGGAGACGAATATGGATATAAGATATCCATTGGGACTACTGCTCTTTTTAGGAATTTACTAGTGTATGCAAGTCCGGGATAGTATTTTTAGATATCAGCGTTCTTTTTAGTTTTATGGGGGTAGTTCCATTAATAAAACCATCTAACTCATCTAAGGGTTTTTTTGTTATATCAAAAGTATAGGTATCCAAAGACCTCCCCTCTGTTTTGTTAAATTCTAGCATAAAAACAATATGCTTAATGTGGTAATTACACACATAATGGACTAATCTAATTGATGTGACTGGAAACGAACTAATAGTTACTCCTTTAAAATCTACAGACCATTTTTGAAATTTCAAATTGGGACTATGTCCGACCTCAGCATCCCATTGGCCAAAAAACTGTTCCATTGAACTAAAAAGCTTTATTTCTGCGAGAGAATTATCTGCATTAGACACTCTATTTTTTAGCTCTTGGATCTCGACTGAGTTCTCTTCTTCTTTAACTTTTAACTTTGCATTTTCCTGAACATAGAATGTTTCCTTATCTAAATTTGAACTTACCTGTTCAACTCTTAAATCATACGCTTCTTTTAAAGTGATATACTTATCAATCGGAATTCTTCCACCTTTCGTTGCATTTAATATATCTGTTTCGTTCTTAGCCGCCCAAGTAGCAATATGCAGTTTAATGGAAGCCTTCAGAATGGGAAAGAAGTAGGTGTACAAGCCAGCAAAAGTAAGAGGAAGTACTATCGTAAAATACCAGACTGAGTTTCTGGTAATTAAATCAAAGTAAGAAAGATATCCATCGAAGATTACCTCTTTATGATTATAAAAGAACAACGCTACCGGGATTTTCCAATTAAAAACAAGCCAAGATATTACAAATGACGATATAAGTGGATTTCCAGCTCTGTTTTTTAAATCTGTAAAGAAGTCTTTAAATGTTTCCATCAAACTAATGTAGCATTATAGTTGATGCAACACCAAGATTTATCCTATCTACTTTGAATGTGAGTAATTTCTGCTCGCCATCTCTTTTCTTTTAAAAATTTATCTACTTCGTCTTTATCTGGGTTATGTTGCTCACTCAAAGTAAGATAGTCTAAAAAAGATAATTTATCTAGAAGGTATTCACGATAGGCATTGTAACTGCCACTGCGTAATGTAACATAACTTTTGACTTTACCTTTCTCATGGATATGAATAATACTTTCTACATAAAAATGATATATGCCTAATTTGGGGAGCGCAAATTGCCAGGCGAAAGTATTACCAATACTAAAGCTTTCGTTCATGTACAAAGTAAAACTATCGCTGGTTTTATACAGATCTGCATGTAAACTCACTACGCATTCTTTTTGATTGTTAGTGTTGAACAAACTAGGGTTTTCATAATTAAGCTCCCACAAATCATTGTAAATCATCTCAATCCATTTTGAAGTCTTTGATTGAGTTTCATTCAGGCCGCTAGCGAGTCTTTTAACCGCTCCATGTATAGTATAATCCTTCAAGTCTTTCTTATTTAAAAGAAAGGTCAATAAAGGTTGGTACTTTTTACCGTTGTTTAATAATAAACTCAGCCATTGGCCCTCACTTATCAGAGCTTGTAAGGTTTCGTTTGATCTAGGTTTTTGCTGTTCTTGAGTTTGCATGATAAGTTATACTTAAAACACTACCGGACTGACTCTTTTTTATAGTTCAATTCAAGAGCCCAATTTTTTAAGATTATTCCAAAACGGGAATTCCCGCTTTGGCTAGTATTTAGGTCAAGAGGGGAAATACCCTTTTGCAAGAAACACCAAAGTGATAATTTTCACCTTGACTATTATTTAGGTCAAAGTGGGAAATCCCACTTTGGATATTTCCCAAACTGACGATTAGCAGTTTGACTACTTATTAGGTCAATAGGATTATAATCCTTTTGGGATTTATTTAAACTAAACGAGAAATCCCGTTATGGGAAATCACATAACGGGATAATAAAGTTTTTTTTATTGACTTAGAAGTTTCTGTTTTTGCTCATCAAACTCCTTTTGCGTTAAAGCTCCAGAATCTAACAACTCTTTTAGTTTCTTAATCTGCTCTAATTTACCTAATCCAGCCTCCTCTTTGCCTTTACAATCTGCTATTTCACATGTAGCGATTGCATCTTCTATCAGTAAATTGTAATTGGTAATATTACCACCACCAACAACAAATATTGTCTTAGTCGCTCCTTTACGGGTTTGTTGCATCATCTTTTTTAAGGTCACATTCATGCCTGAATAACTGCGGCCAATATTGTTTTGATCAGAACCTTTATTCGTATCATAAGCAGCTAGCGCTGCCCACCCTCCCATTTGCAAATAAAGGAAATCCCCGTTTGTAGCAGATCCCCTACCTAACTTTATTATATCTCCTTCCTTGTACGTTATTCCATTTGAGGCAGAATACACATCGATTTTCTTTTGAGATAAGGCAATGGCGGGAATAAAAATTAGAGCAAGTAATAATTTCTTCATGGTTATTTGTTTAGCTTCAAATGTAATCTAAAATAATTAGGATAAGGTGCCAGACTCACATATACTCAGGCTATTGTAACAACCCCATAACGAGATTTACCCCTTTGACTTGATTCGTCTGTATTGAAGTAAAATTTGTTACCTAAACACTCATATTTTACCTAAACGATACTTAGTTAATTTATTTTAAATTAATCTTGCTAATATAGAAACTTTCCGTATATTAGTAGTGCGAAATCATTTTATACACAAGGTTAATGGGCAATCCAAAAAACTTATTTAATTTTAACAACCTCGGAGGAGCCGTTAGGATCGGCAATTTTCTTAATGCCTTAACTGGTATAGGTGATTTCGCAGCCTCCGAGTATATTTTAAAAGATTATGCGAAATCACCAAACAACTCAAACTAATTCTTCACTACTATTAGCTTCTCCCTCGGGCTTTAGAAACGTACCCCCAACTACATTTTTTGTTGATCAACTATTTGAAGATTTATTCCCAGAAGAGGAAAACGATCTTGATATACTAGCGGGCTTTGATTATGAAGCTTTCTTAAGAAGGGAGGGATTATCATGCTAACATATGAATCTAGCTATCAGCTACCAAAGGAGCCAAAGCCATTTAAAGGTTTCCAGCTACAAACGATAAGCTTAAAAAAGCTATTATCTGAATTGGAAGCCCCCGATACCGGCTTGATCCGAAAGAACGCAATTATTAACGCCTTTGCTTACGTTAAAAAGATTACAGACTCAACCCGAGGCCAATACCCTAATGTGTATGGTTTTGCTAATCCAGGAGGTTCTGTTCCTTATTGGTTTCTAGAGAATGCAGAAACGGGTTTGATACATGTGCATACTGACTTTGTAGCAATGTGTTATAATCCGGGGTATATTTTTGAACATTAAGCAACTCGAGCTATGAAAACATATCAAAAGGAGCAATTGAGTAAAAGTTCAATAACCATAAATGGCAATATCTCGATCAATGGTGAAATAGACTTTAATACCCAATTAGATTGCTCAGAAATTATTGCAGCCGTTTTTCGCGCTATCTGGAATCAGAATTTAATTAATGAACAAGAAGAGGTCTACGCCGTTTTTGCCGACAATCAAAATAATATTATCACGTATAAGCACTTGTTTAAGGGTGGGCTAAGCCAAGTTTCATTTGATCTAAGAGTATTATTTAAGCATGCGTTAATGTGTAATGCCAACGCAATTTTTATAGCTCATAATCACCCTAGCGGATCATTGAAGCCTAGTAAACAAGATAAGACGCTTACATATGAGGTTAGAGTTATAGCAGAAAAGTTAGGCTTTAGGTTTTTAGACCACATAATCTTAACTTCTGATAGTTACTTTTCTTTTAGTGATGGAGGATTCTTAGATTAGAATTAAGAAATCAAATAGGGCGATGCGAGGCCCTTGCCCCCTTACTGTATTGCGACTACAGAAGGGGGCTTTTTATTCGTTAAAAATCCACTCCATGTTCTCAACCTTTTTGTATATTTTGTCAATTATAACCGCAAAAATGAAAAGGAACTTCGATTTAATGAAAGCTATGTTAATACACATAGAGGAGAAAACCAGCCTAAATAACCCTATACTAATTGATATTGAGGGATTCTCAAAAGACGAGATAAATTACAATCTTCAATTATTAATGGATGCTGATTATATCGACGCGCAAATATTGGGTTATGGGAGAGTTTTACCAAGAAGGTTAACAAATTCTGGACATGACTTTTTGGATGTCGCAAGGAACGATACTGTGTGGAATAACACTAAAACAACAATTAAAGAAAAGGGAGCCACTGTCACTTTAGAAATATTTAAGTCCTTGCTGTCAGCTGGAACGCAGGCATTGTTTACTGGTTTACAGTAAATAGTGGATTCCATTTTTTAACAAGATATTATTTAGAGCAATTGTCCTTAACGATCTGAAGCTCTTTGATTGCCTTATCTGCTATTGATTCCAATACCTTGTATTTTCTGTATCTGGCAGTCATGCTTGTATCGTATAGAAATCGATAAGCAGAAGTGCATGGTCTTATTTCCGAAGCGACTAAGTCAATTGTGGTTTGATGCTTGCTTGGTTTCCGACCTGGGCCGAAATAGCCGTTATAATAATTATCAAAGCACGTGTAAGATCTTCTTCCGATTGTAAATGGGAATATTTCATTTTGAACGAAATGAAGAGCTGAATAGAAGGCGGTGGTGACAACCCAATCAAAATACTGTCCATCTGCACGTAACAATGTGCAGGCTTTTTCGTTGTGTTCGGCGTGATCCTTACTCATTTATCAAATCGGAGATATTTGCATACCCGTCCGCTTTGATACATTCTTCATTAAATTCACCATCATCATAGGTCAGAGAAAAATGAATGCTGAAGTTTTCAGAGCGAGACGTCCTTTCCAGTTCGGTGACATAATCATAAATAGCTCGAAAGTTATCATTAAGATAATCCTCCAACTCGACGCCGATCATTATAATAGAGTTGGCTGGAGTATCCATCTTAGCGTACACAGACTTAGGAGTAAATCCTGAAGACGTAACCAGTTTTATTACTTCAGAGGTGTATATTACTGAATTGTAAATATTGGCCTTTATCCGATTGATTCTATTCTTTTTGTCATCAATTCCCCTAGCGTCATATCCTTCATCGAAATAACGTAGCATATCCTTGACGTAAGCTGAATTGCTTAACGTCTCATCGATAGTATCGATAGTAATGCTGTTTTTGTCGTGTGACTTCATGATATGAATGGCAATGGGCGCCTAGGTTGTGATTTAAAGTTCGTTCAAAAGTAAGACAATTGTCCCAGACATTACCAAGTATTACCAAAAAAAGTTTCAATTAATGCAAAAATACACCCCAAAACATAGGAAAACTGAGCAAAACTGGAGTGTATTGGAATAAGGATTATATATTATCTACTGATTTTAAACTACCTCTTTTTTTAATAGCTGCGGCATCGGACTACTATATTTAAAATTAACTACCTTTTTCCTAAACATACCCTTATCCTTAAAATGCCTAGAAATCTCCTCTGTAAGTTCAGTGAAGTTATTTTTGTTGTCTGCATCTACGTAATAGTAGATCTTAATCGATTTGCAATTCTCGTGCTCAAAAATCATATTTAACATCGTTCGATCCGATAGGCCGCAGGAATGACCTAGTATACAAACTTGGAAAAAGTCTGAATCTATAAATCTACTTAAGTCATGATAATTATTGGTTTTCAAATACCAAAATGATTTAATATATCGTAAAAAGCCTTTTATTCTTTCATCTGCTAATTTCTCATAGTCTTTATCAAGCTCGTCTCCGAAGCCAAAAATGATTGGATTATCCTCGTTAAATAGTTCACCGTGGATATAATTTATTTCAATTCCTGGCTTCCTGTCTTTAATATAGGGTTCGCAGGTCCTGGTATAATTAAAATTGATAATCTTGACCGTTCCCGGACTCTCAGGTGGGAGCACAAGAAGTGGACCGTCGCGCTTTCTAATTCCTAAATTGAATTCCTTAAAATTAAAGTCGTCAGTGAAAATATCCCGGTACTTAAAATCAAGACTAGGACTATCTATAGATTGAAGGTAATGCTGTAATTTTAGAATTATGCACTCCATTCCATTATTCAGGTCTGCTAGTTGATCACGATCTCGTACTTTAAGTATATATTTTAACTGAGTATAAAACTCATTCTCGATATCCACCCAGGAAGTCACAGAGCAGTTTGCCAGAAGTTTCGTTAGAAAATCAGACTTTTTAGGAAATAAAAATGGATTCTGGAAGTCATTTAAATGAGTTGGAAACTTAAGAAACGAATCAAACAAGGCCCCGATATTGCAATTATAGAAATGATCTATGAGTTCAGAAACATTTTGCTTATTCGCAATCGGAAATCCCCAACCATTAGGATTTCTTTGAATCTTGATTAATGCATCTTCATAGCTGTGATCCTTATAGGCGATTGTGAAGCAGTCTTTGAGATACCAAAGGACAAAATCGTTATAGCTAGTTGGAATTTTGTGGGCTAGGTCAAAACCATTCCCTATGAGTACTAGTCTGTTCATATCGGTAAGGCCAAGGTAATCAAAAAGGGTCAGAGCAGGAAAATGGCGCTTATTACACCTTTTTATGTGCAAATAGTGTGCAAACAAAAAAGCACTTGAAGGATTTTATTCCTTAAGTGCTTGATTGTCAGTGTGGGAGATACTGGGTTCGAACCAGTGACCCTCTGCTTGTAAGGCAGATGCTCT
>CBIHLM010000069.1:0-23600 GCA_966210515.1 uncultured Pedobacter sp. | reverse complement strand
AATACGAACTAATAACACAATAAAACATGAAAGGATTTATCCTACTATCGGCAGTATTTTTAGCTTCGTGCTCTGCTCAGAAACCTGTATCAGGATCAAATGCATTCAAATTCGACTTTGGTACAGATAAAGCCGCCAAAGGATTTACCGCTGTTACTCCTCAAACTATTTACTCTCCTGAAAAGGGATATGGTTTCGATTTTGGAAGCAATCCTCAGGTTATTGATCGTGGGGGCGATATGCTGAAAGGTGATTTCATAAAGTCAGAGAAGCCATTTTATTTTTCTGTGAAAGTACCTGAGGGCAATTATAAAGTAACATTAACACTTGGCGATGCTGAGGGAAATACCACCACTACAGTAAAGGCTGAGTCACGCCGACTGATGCTTGAAAATGTAAAAACCGAAGCCGGGAAATTCAGAACGGAAACGTTTATTGTGCATGTTAAAGATCGTAAAATAGACGCAGACAGACAGGTTGCCTTAAAACCCAGAGAGCTTACCAAGCTCGACTGGGATGATAAGCTCACTCTCGAGTTCGATCTTCAAACAGCTGTAAGTGCAGTAGAAATTGAAAAGGTTGATGACCAGGTTACGGTTTTTCTGGCTGGAAACTCTACTGTTGTAAACCAGGATGAAGAGCCATGGGCATCATGGGGACAAATGATCACGCGTTTCTTTAAACCGGGTGTAGCTGTTTCAAATCATGCTGAATCTGGCTTGTCTTTAGGTAGTTTTATTGGTAGTAGACGACTGGAAAAAATACTCAGTATTATGAAACCCGGCGACTACTTATTTGTGGAGTTCGGCCATAATGATGAAAAGGAAAAAGGACCTAATGACGGACCTTATAAATCCTATAGTGAAAGACTCCGCAAGTTCGCAACAGAGGTTAAAGCTAAAGGTGGTCATATGGTTATTGTTACACCAACAGCGCGTCGCCGCTTTGGGGATGATGGGAAAATGGAAGACACGCACGGTGATTATCCGGACGCGGCGAGAAAAGTGGCGCAGGAATTTAACGTTCCATTAATAGATCTCACCGTTTTAACTACCCAGATGTTTGAAGCTATGGGACCCGAAGGTTCAAAAAATGCATTCGTAATTTATCCCGAACAGAACCTGAACGACAACACCCACTTCAATCCTTACGGTGCTTACGAGATCGCAAAAATTATTGCCCAATCGATTAAGGGTAAAAATCTGGGAATAGCAAAGTATGTTAATATGCCACCTTTCAATCCTGCAAAGCCAGACTCTTTTGAATCGTTTAACTGGCCCCCCAGTCCGAAGGCAAGTGTGGTGAAACCAGACGGGAATTAGTCGATGAAAAGCTTAAAACTCTTACTTCTGATTGCTTTTTTGGCGAATACAAATGCAGTTTGGGCAATAACATATGATGTCAAAGCTTTTGGTGCAACCGGAAACGGGACAACCTTAGATTCTGATGCGATTAACAAAGCGATAAATTCGGCTGCCAAAGCGGGTGGCGGCACAGTTAATTTCCCCGCGGGAACCTATCTGAGCTATTCTATCCGTCTGAAAAGTAATATCACTCTTTACCTTGAGCAGGGAGCCACGATTTTGGCCGCTGCACCTGTGGGCGATGTTGGCTATGATGCTCCTGAACCAAATGAATGGGGCGACAAGTTGCAATACCAGGATTTTGGACACAGCCATTGGCGCAACAGCTTGATATGGGGCGAGAACCTTGAGAATATATCAATTCTTGGTCCGGGAACCATTTATGGGAAAGGTTTGACTCGGGGCGGACCCTACAGAGCCCCATTTGGAAACAAAGCAATCTCTCTTAAATTATGTAAGAACGTCATCCTTAAAGATTTCACTATTCTATACGGAGGGCATTTTGGCGTCCTGGCAACAGGAGTAGATAATCTTACAATTGATAATCTGAAAATGGACACCAACCGAGACGGTATGGATATCGATTGCTGTCGGAATGTTCGGATCTCGAATTGTACAGTCAATTCTCCATGGGATGACGCGATTTGTCTCAAAAGTTCTTATGCCTTAGGATTTGCACGGGCAACAGAAAATGTAACGATCACGAACTGCCAGGTCACCGGCTTCGACAGAGGAACTTTTATAAACGGAACTTATAAGCGCGATGAATACAAACTGGTTCCTGATAAAGAGGGGCCAACCGGAAGGATTAAATTCGGTACTGAATCAAATGGCGGTTTCAAAAATATTACCATTTCAAATTGTGTATTTGAATTTTGCCGCGGTTTAGCCTTAGAAACTGTAGACGGTGGTTTGCTGGAGGATATTTCTATTAGTAATATCACCATGCGTGACATCGTAAATTCGCCAATATTTCTGCGTTTGGGCGGCCGTATGCGTGGACCCGAAGGTGTGCCGATAGGAAAGTTAAGGAGAGTTAACATCAGTAATCTGGTGGTTTATAATGCCGACTCGCATTTCTCATCATTGATCAGCGGACTCCCGGGGAACGATATCGAGGATGTGAAACTAAGCAACATCCGGATATTTTACAGACCCATAGATTCTGCGGAATCGAAGATTCAAAAAATTGTTCCCGAGCATGAAAAAGCCTATCCAGAGCCTGAAAAGTTTGGTGTAATGCCTTCTTATGGCTTTTATATCCGCCATGCGAAAAACTTTGAGCTGAATAATGTGGAGGTAAGTTTTTTAGGCAAAGAAACCAGGCCGGCATTTATGCTGATTGACGTGAAAGGGATTCAATTAAATAACGTGAGAGCGCAGAAAGCAGGAAATGCTCCGGTTTTGGTGTTGAAAGATGTGTCAGGCTTTGAGTCGCGGGGCGGTAATATGCTGAAGGATACAAGGTTGAAATCGTTTAAGGACAGGGATTTTTAGGAGATGATGGTGAGACGCCGGGCGATGTGGAATATGGCGTCGAATTGGTAAAATATTGAGTATTAACAGACACCTGAAATGAATTATAGAATTACACTTACTTCCATCTTTATCGCTGCTACGCTTGGAGCATCATCTCAAACTGCTCCTCAATGGCCCGAAATTACCCGGCAAAATAAGCCATGGACCCGCTGGTGGTGGGAAGGCAGTGCTGTGAACGAAAAAGACCTGAGCTGGATTATGGAAGAATACCATAAGGCAGGCTTGGGAGGCTTAGAAATAACGCCAATCTACGGTGTAAAAGGATACGAAAAGCAATTCATAGATTTCCTTTCGCCGAAATGGCTCGGAATGCTTAATCATACATTAAAAGAAGGAAAGCGCTTAAATTTAGGAATAGATATGGCCCAGGCATCAGGCTGGCCCTTTGGTGGCCCCTGGGTTACAAATGACGATGCCAGCAAATACGTCGCATATAAAACCTACTCATTAAAACCGGGCGAAAAACTAACGGAGCCGGTTCAGTACATGCAGCCTGCTTTGGTTCGTACCGTAGGCGAGCGAATCGATATTTCCAGACTAAAGGAGCCAATTGCGTCAAATCCAAATTTGCAATTACATGCCTTTGATCAGGTACGATTCCCCAAACCATTGCCTTTACAGGCTTTAATGGCTTATTCTGACAAGGGACAAATAATAGATTTAACAAAAAAGGTAAACTCATCAGGTAATTTAAACTGGACAGCACCTGCCGGGAACTGGACCCTTTATGCCGTTTTTGAAGGATGGCATGGAAAAATGGTGGAGCGGGCTGGTCCCGGTGGTGAGGGCTATGCGATCGATCACTTTTCTAAAACTGCGACCGATAACTACCTGAAGCATTTTGATCAGGCCTTTAAAAAGACGGATCTTTCGGGCTTAAGAGGATTTTTTAACGATTCTTATGAAGTTGATGATGCGCAGGGCGAGGCAAACTGGACCCCACGTTTTTTTGAAGAGTTTAGAACACGAAGAGGTTACGATTTAAAGAATCATCTCCCGGCTTTATTCGGAAAGACTGCCGATGAAAAACACAGACGTGTACTGACCGACTACAGGGAAACTATTTCGGATTTACTTCTTGAAAATTATACCAAAACGTGGCACAATTGGGCCAGGACTCATGGAAAGATTATCCGTAACCAGGCTCATGGTTCTCCAGCTAATATTTTGGATTTATACGCCGCCACAGATATCCCGGAAACGGAAGGAAGCGATGTTATTCGTTTGAAGTTTGCATCTTCTGCAGCTCATGTTACCGGAAAATTGCTTACTTCATCCGAGTCCGCTACCTGGGAGAATGAACATTTTCTCTCAAAACTTGGTGATATTAAAAAAGCCATGGATCTGTTTCTTCTAGGCGGAATTAATCACACGTTTTATCATGGATCGAATTATACACCTCAAAATGAAGCTTGGCCCGGATGGCTTTTTTATGCGGCGGTTCATTTTACACCCAACAACACTTTTTGGAGAGATTTTGGGAAGCTAAATAATTACGTAGCCCATGTTCAATCGTTTATGCAAAAAGGCAAACCTGATAATGATGTATTGCTTTATCTGCCTATTTACGATACCTACGCCACACCGGGAAGAGCACTTCTTCAGCATTTTGATGGAATAGATCATGGTTTTAAAGGCACCAGTCTTGAAGAAAGCGCTCGTTTTTTATATGCGCAGGGCCATAGTTTTGATTTTATTTCGGATGCCCAGATTTTAAACACATCTGTCGCAAATGGATTTATTCAAACAGGAGGCATTGCATATAAAACGATCGTGGTGCCGCAGACGAAGTTTATGCCCCTCACCACATTTCAGAAATTAGTGTCGCTGGCACAAAACGGAGCTACGGTTGTGTTTTATAAAAATACCCCTGCCGATGTTCCCGGGCTGGGAAATTTAGAGCAGAAGCAGGCGGAATTTAAACAACTCATTTCCGGCCTGAATTTTTCATCTCTAAATGGAACAAAAAAAGCAGTTTTAGGAAAGGGAAGTTTCTTAATTGCGGATGATCTGGATAAAACTCTAAGTTCTATAAACATCATGCGCGAAAGCATGGTTGACAAAGGCTTACAGGTCATTCGCCGAAAATCCGATAATGGTTATTATTATTTCATTGTAAATCATAGTGATAATGACATCAACGGCTGGGTGCCGGTGAAGAATGACGCTGCCTCGGTGGCTTTATTTAATCCAATGACGGAAGAGACAGGTTATGGAAGTATCCGAAAGGGAACGAATAAAACGGATGTTTATCTTCAGCTAGCCAAAGGCGAAAGTATGATTCTTGAATTGTCGGATACCTCAGTAACAGGACCTAATTATGCCTATACTGTGCCTGCCGGCGAGGCAACATCGATCTCGGGGAAATGGAAAGTGATGTTTTTAAATGGCGGACCGACCTTACCGGCTGCGGTAAATGTTTCTAAATTGGAGTCGTGGACAAACTTCAGTTCGGAAGGACTGAAGGATTTCTCGGGTACAGCCAGCTACACCACTACATTCAGGAAGCCAAAAGTTAAAGCAAAAACCTTGATGTTAAACCTGGGAGAAGTGCAGGAGAGTGCCCGGGTACTGTTAAATGGAACTGAGCTTGGCACCGTGATAGGTCCGGTTTATCAGTTAGAAATATCTTCTGATCAGTTAAAACGTTTAAACACTTTGGTGGTTGAAGTCTCTAACTCCATGGCGAACAGAGCAGCTTACCTTGACAGAAATGAAATTTACTGGAAGAAATTTTACAACACAAATATGCCTGCAAGATTGGCCGCAAATCGCGGTCCGGACGGACTGTTCACTGCCGCTAAATGGCAGCCAAAAGGGTCTGGATTGATCGGTCCGGTTACAATAACGCCAATGATGGAGGTGAAGCCTTGAGGGTTATGGGTTGGAGGTTGAGAGTTTGCTGAGAAAGGTTTCGGGTTGAAAGTTGCGGGTTGGAGGGTGAAAGGTCAAAGGTGAGGCGAAATAACTTAATAGACATCAAATACTCCTCTCCTTTGGGAGAGGGTGCGGCAGGAACGAGCGCAAAGGCGGGTGAGGTTAAGCTCTTTATTTGATTACGAATGTGGGTACAGGTTATTTGCGTCAGGGGATGGGTTGAAATAATTTTAAAAGGAATGCATAAACAAAATACACACTATATAATTCTACTCGGTATTCTATTTACGATTGTAAGTATTGAACCTTCTATTGCCCAGGTTTCTATATTATTTAAGCCCGCTACTAACTCTTTTCCTTTAGTCGCAAACGGTAAAGCCTCTCGAATTTATACCGACCCATCAGATGCCGAAGTGGTGCGCATTGCAGCAAATGCTTTTAAAAATGATGTAAAATTAGTGACCGGACTTACACCCGAACCTACAAGTTTACAGACCGCTTTGCCCCAGGTTTTAATAGGTACCATCGGACAGTCTAAACGTATCGATCAGCTCATAGCTAATAAAAAAATCAAAGTCGATCAGTTAAAGGGTAAATGGGAATCTTTTGAGATAGCTGTTGTTAATAATCCTTTCCCTGATGTAAAGCAGGCATTGGTTATAGCCGGCAGTGATCCTCGTGGCACCGCTTTTGGTGTGTTTGAATTGTCTAAACGGATCGGTGTTTTACCTTTTAGCTGGTGGGCAGATATCAATCCAACCCAACAGAAGGAGATATTTATAAAAGGTGATGTCATTTCCCGTCCGCCATCTGTAAAATACCGTGGGATATTTCTGAATGATGAAGACTGGGGGCTTCAACCCTGGGCTGCTAAAACATTCGAACCTGAAACCGGCGATATCGGACCAAAGACTTATGCTAAAATTTTCGAGCTGTTGCTTCGACTTAAAGCAAACCTGATTTGGCCGGCAATGCACCCCAGTACCAAGGCATTTTATTCTTATCCCGGCAATAAGAAAGTGGCCGCAGATTATGCAATCGTAGTTGGCTCATCGCATGCTGAACCCATGTTGCGAAATAATGTGGGCGAATGGAATAAGTCTATGGGCGATTTCAATTACATCACGAATAGGGAAAAAATTTATAACTACTGGGAAAACCGCGTCAAAGAAAGCAAAGGCAACGACGCAATTTATACGCTGGGTATGCGTGGTGTTCACGACAGCGGAATGGAGGGGGTTAAAAGTGTGAAAGAAGCTGTTCCATTGCTGGAGAACATTATTGGAGAGCAAAGGGTTATGCTAAAAAAGCATGTGAATACTGATGTCGCCGCCATACCACAGGTGTTTACCGTTTATAAGGAGGTTCTTGATATTTATGATGCTAACATCAAGTTGCCGGATGATATCACAGTGGTTTGGCCTGATGATAATTACGGATACATTCAACGGCTGAACAACGAGAAAGAAAATAAGCGCTCTGGTGGATCGGGAGTTTACTATCACGCTTCCTATTGGGGACGTCCGCATGATTATTTGTGGCTGAGTTCTACCCATCCGGGATTAATCCGCGAGGAAATGATGAAGGCTTATCAAACGGGATCAGATCGCTTATGGGTGCTGAATGTGGGAGATATTAAGCCTCTCGAATATAATATGGAGATGTTTATGGACATGGCTTACAGGGCCGATCCTTTTAAAAACAGCTCGTATACTCAAAAGCATTTAGAAAATTGGGTCGCAACTATTTTTGGTCCAGATAAGGCCGGAAAAATAAGCAGCACTCTCTGGAAATATTATCAGCTGGCTTTTGAGCGCAGGCCGGAGTTTATGGGGTGGAGCCAGACGGAACCAACTACTCAGACAAAGTATTCTGATTACAATCATTTCTATTATGGAGACGAAGCACAGAGACGGATTGATAGCTATGAAAAGCTGGTTGGGGATGTAAGAACCTTGCGTTCTCAGATCAGCTCGAAGGATGCTGATGCGTTCTATCAGCTGGTGTATTACCCGGTTGTTGGCGCATCCTTAATGAATAAAAAGTTTCTTTACAGGGATAAGGCCTGGTTATACACTCAGCAAAACCGGGCGAGCGCAGCGGATTATGCGGAACTGTCTAAGCAGGCCTATGAGGATATAAAAAGCGAAACCGAATATTATAATACCCAACTGGCAGCTGGGAAGTGGAATCATATGATGTCTATGGAGCCACGAAGTTTGCCTGTTTATAAGGAACCGGTTCTGCCTGCGATCACTATTAACAAAGCAGACGTTTGGAGCATCGCACCCGAAGGTTTTGTAAGCAAAGATTCATCATTGGTTTCAAAAGGAAGTTCGCAATTTGTGTTGCCTGCTTTTAATCGCCTAAGCAATAAGAAATACTTCATAGATATTTTTCTAAGCGACGATAAAACCCTCAACTGGACCAGCCGTGCGGATAGCTGGATTAAGCTATCGCAAACTTCAGGAACTTTGAGTCCGGAGACAGGCAAACGCGAAAGTAGAATTTGGGTAAGCGTCGACTGGAATAAAGTTCAGCGAAGTGGCCGGCAGAATGGTAAGATCAGTTTTACCGCGAACGGTAAAACCCTGATTGTAAATGTGGGAGCCAATAATGCTGTTTCTCCCCAGCTTGCCGGTTTCAAAGGATTTGTAGAAGACAATGGTTACATTTCGATAAATGCATCAAATTTTAACAGGAAGAGCGACAAGCAAGATCTGGGCTGGTCTGTAGTCGAAGGTTTAGGGCATACAAATAAAACTTTGATGGCTTTGCCTTTTGAAGGAATCAAGTTGCCAGCGCTTGAAAATCCGGAATCATTGAAAAGCAGTGCTCCGTTTGTAGAGTACGATTTCTATTCATTAACACCGGGCAAGCCCTCGTTCAATATTTATGCGCTCCCAACCCATCCCGTCAATACAGACTACAGAATGCGTTATGCGATTTCAGTTGATAATGGTCCGGTGACGATGGTCGATATTAAGACTGTTGGCCGAAGCGAAGAGTGGAAACAGAATGTACTTAGAAATAGTGCAATACGTAAAATCGAATCACGGCTTATTAACCCGGGAAAGCATAGCTTGCGTATTTATATGGTAGATCCGGGAGTGATTTTAGATAGGGTCGTAATTGATCTTGGCGGATTCAAAAAGTCGTATTCTGCAGTACCCGAAACAAAAATGAATTAAAATGAAGCGATTACTGACGTATATATTAATGATGGTAGGCATGTCATTTCTTGTGAATGACAATGTTCTGGCCCAAAAAAAGAAAGGTAGATTAGCCGACAAACCACTCTTTCGTGATCCAGTATTCGATGGAGCTGCCGATCCTGTTATCGTTTGGAACAAGAAAGAAAAGAAGTGGTTTATGTTTTACACCAACCGTCGCGCCAAGGCCGCGAATGAAACTGGCGTAACATGGGTTCATGGTACAAGAATCGGGATCGCCGAATCCAGAGACGGGGCGAAATGGACCTACAGAGATACTGCCAATATTAATTACAGACCAACAAAAGATTATACGCACTGGGCTCCTGATGTTTTTGAGCATAAGGGCATTTATCATATGTTTCTTACTTATGTTCCCGGAATATTCACTGACTGGAATCATCCCCGAAATATTTTGCATTTAACCAGTAAAGATCTTTTAAACTGGGATTATGTATCGACCGTAAAATTGGTTAACGATAAAGTAATTGATGCCAGTTTGTTTCAAATGCCGAATGATACCTGGCGGATGTGGTATAATAATGAGAAGGATAGTAAGTCGATCTATTACGCCGACAGCAAAGATTTAGAAAATTGGGAACTGAAGGGAAAAGCAGTAGGCGACCGGGGAGGCGAAGGGCCTAAGATATTCAGATGGAAAAACAAATACTGGATGCTGGTAGATAACTGGGCCGGAATGGGCTTGTATTATTCGGACGATTTGACGAACTGGACAAAGCAGCCAAAAAGAATTTTGGAAGAGCCGGGCAAAGGCGCCGAAGATCAGGCAATTGGAGGTCACGCCGACGTTGTGGTTAGTGGCGACCGTGCTTATGTGTATTACTTTACTCATCCCGGCAGGATTACCAAACCCTTTACTGATGGCGTTGAAACACGGAGAAGTTTAATTCAGGTGGCCGAACTTGAATATAAAGATGGGGTTATATCTGCTGATAGAGATAAGCCTGTCTATGTTAAATTAAAGAAGAAAAAATAGCAACACATTACATCAATAAAATAGATATGAATTTAAAAAAGGGACTCTTTGCAATCGGGCTGTCGATATTAACTGCGGGTCAAGTGTTTGCCCAGGCCGGAATTACCAAACAGATCCAATACTTGTCGGGCACTGATAATGAGAACACTGTTTCCTGGGATTTTTGGGTAACCGGTGGCCGCAAAAGTGGTGTATGGTCTAAAATTCCGGTTCCTTCGCATTGGGAGCAACATGGTTTTGGAGAATATAATTACGGCCGTGATTATGTAACATACGGCAAAAACTTTCGCTTTGCAGATGAGAAGGGAATTTATCGTCACAGCTTTAACGTGCCTTCAAATTGGCAGGGGCAGGATGTATTCATCGTGTTTGAAGGCTCGATGACGGACACTGAGCTGAAGATTAATGGAAAATCGGCCGGACCTGTGCATCAGGGATCGTTCTATAGATTTAAGTATAATATCAGCGATAAGCTAAAATATGGGCAGTCTAATCAACTGGAAGCTGTGGTTAGCAAAATGTCTGCTGATAACTCTGTAAACAATGCCGAACGTTTAGCAGATTACTGGATTTTTGGTGGGATCTTCCGTCCCGTTTATCTTGAAGCCGTTCCTAAAGAACATATTTCATGGACAGCTATTGACGCAAAAGCGGATGGCTCTTTCCGGATGAATGTTCACTTGAAAAATGCACAGGCGGGAAGAGATGTTGTTGCCGAGATTATTGACGCTAAGGGAAAAATTGTGGGAACTGCGAGCGGAAAAACATCAGCCTCAGACACCCTGGTTCAATTGAGAACTTCGGTTAGAAAACCTCTTTTATGGACTGCGGAAACTCCTAATCTTTACCGTGTTAACCTGTATATAAAAAACGGAGGGACTAACATTTACCAAACCAGCGATAAGTTTGGTTTCAGAACTATCGAAATCAGAAAGCAGGATGGTATTTATGTAAACGGCACTAAAGTTAAAATGAAAGGTGTAAACCGTCATGTTTGGTGGCCAGAAAGTGGACGTTCCGTAAATGCGCGTATCGATTTGATGGACGTGAAACTGATTAAAGAGATGAACATGAACGCAGTTCGTTGTTCCCATTATCCTCCCGATAAGAGCTTTCTTAATTTCTGCGATTCATTAGGTTTATATGTTCTGGATGAGTTAGCCGGATGGCAAAAAGCATACAGTACGAAAGCTGGCGCACCTTTGGTAAAAGAGATGGTTATTCGTGATACCAATCATCCTTCCATTATTTTCTGGAGCAACGGAAATGAAGGCGGACATAATTTTGACCTGGACGATGATTATGGTAAATATGATTTGTCTAATCGTCCGGTGATACACGGTCACCACCGTCCGGGTAATGCTTTCAACGGAATTGACGCCAATCATTACGAAGATTACTACAGCACACAGAAAATTCTTGCCGATACAAATATTTACATGGTTACCGAGTTTCTTCATGCCCAGGATGATGGTGGCGCTGCATCTTCTCTTGCAGATATGTGGGAGCTTCACTGGAACGCCAAAAAAGGTGGCGGCGGCTTTATCTGGGATTTAGCAGACGAAGGAATTGTACGTACAGATCAGAACAATATTATCGATGTAAATGGAGTAAACGCACCCGATGGAATTGTTGGTCCGCACCGTCAAAAAGAAGGAAGCTTTTATGCTATCCGCGAGATTTACTCTCCCGTTAGAATTACGTTGAAAGATCTTCCTGCTAATTTTAAAGGTGAAATTCCTGTAGAAAATCGCTACCATTTCACCAACTTAAACCAATGTACGTTTAAATGGGAGCTGATAAACTTCAGAAAACAGGACGAAAGGCAAAGTGGCTATACTTCGCTTAAGCAAGGTAGTGTTAAGGCGCCGTCAATTGCTCCTGTAGGAAAAGGATCGATTAAATTAAACCTTCCTTCAGACTGGAAGAATTATGACGCATTGGCCTTGTCGGCCTATGATCCGCATAACAATGAAATTTACCGATGGGTATGGAAAGCTAAAACCAACACACAGTTAATTCAAGCAGGAGTCTCTCCCGCGACAGGAACAGCTGCTGTAAATGCGACAGAAAGAGATAGCTTGTTAACCTTAAAGGCCGCAGGTATTTCTGTAACCTTCAATAAAAAAACCGGAATGATAAATGGCCTTGCCAACGATTACAGCGCCCCTTTATCCTTCAACAATGGTCCGGTGTTAGTGAGCGGCAACGCAAGTTTTACAGGTTTAAAGCACTTTAAAGATGGCGACAGCCATGTAGTTGAATCTTCGTATTCAGGAGATATGAAATATGTCAGATGGAAAATGAATCCGAGTGGTTGGTTGGAAATGACATACGAGTACACCTTAAATGGCGACTATCAGTTTGCAGGTGTGAGCTTTAATTATCCGGAAAACTATGTTTTAGGTGCAAAATGGCTGGGAAAAGGTTCGAGCAGAGTGTGGAAGAACCGTTTACATGGAGCTACTTTTAATACATGGCAAAACCGATATAATAACACGCAAACAGGAAGTGCACCATGGATCTATCCTGAATTTAAAGGATATTTCTCTGAAATAGTGTGGATGGAATTTAACACCGTACAAGGTAGGTTTACTGTAGCATCACCGGATAATGATCTGTTTGTGCGCCTTTTTGACTTTTACGGGTTAACCGGTCCAACCTCGTATCCCGCCCTTCCGCTAGGCAACGTTTCTTTCCTTGATGCAATCCCACCTATGGGTACAAAACTGGCTTTGGGTGTTAGTCCGAATGCACGAAATCTTGGTCCTTTAGGTGAGTTGAACCATTTAAGCGGAAGTAAAAAAAGAACTCTGCTGTTTTATTTTGGATTGCCAAAAGGATCTGAGGAGAATAAGCAGTTTACCATGCCGAAGGAAAATATTTTGACGGATTAGGATCCTGATTTTCTTAGAAAAAGGCTGTTTCGAGTCTTAGCTGAATTGATACAGCCTTTTTATTTTCATGTATTTTATTGTCAAGCATGATGAGTCGAGGTAACGAATTTCTTACCGAATCAGGCCAAATGCCATGCATGTGCAGGACGCATATTCGCTATTTTTTTTCTATTCTTGAGAATCTGATTATAACCCATACTTAGCCTGATTTTTTTTCGTGCTTATGGTGAAAACTTGATTTCAGTTCTATACACCCATAAAAAATAATATGATCCAATTCGCAAAACGAATACTCCTTTTATTCTTTTTTACAGTAACCGTTTTACAGGTTGAAGCCGCAGACCCTGCCTGGGCTTCGAAAGTGGGTGTGAGGAAGCTGAAAATCAAGAAGCGAATTTTCAATGTAAAAGACTTCGGTGCTGTGAATGATGGCAAAACTCTTACAACTGAAGCAATTCAAAAAGCTATAGATGCATGCTCGAGAAAAGGCGGAGGGAAGGTGGTTTTTGCACCGGGCCAGTATTTAACGGGCTCTCTATTTATTAAGGAAGATGTATTTCTTCAAATTGATAAGGGTGTTGAACTTTTAGGAAGCCAGGACCTTAAAGACTATCCGGATATCGACACTCGCGTTGCCGGAATAGAAATGAAATGGCCCGCAGCTTTGATCAACATCATTAAACAGGAAAATGCCGGAGTAAGCGGCGCGGGTATCGTAAACGCGCAGGGCAAACCTTTTTGGGATGCTTACTGGGCATTAAGAAAAGAATACGAACCTAAGAAGCTTCGCTGGATTGTAGATTACGATGCTAAGCGCCCCCGGACTTTATTGGTGTCGGATTCGAAAAACATTCTGGTTAAGGGATTAACTTTCCAGCAGGCGGGCTTCTGGACCGTTCATATTTTGTATTCAAAATATGTGACTGTTGACGGTATAGTTATTCAGAATAATATTGGCGGACATGGTCCCAGCACAGATGGTGTAGATATCGACTCATCATCCTGGATTTTGGTTCAGAATTCGGATATAGATTGTAACGACGATAACTTTTGCATTAAATCGGGCCGCGACTGGGATGGACTTCGTGTTAATCGTCCGGCTGAATACATTGTAATTCGCGACTGCATCTCTCGCAAGGGAGGCGGTTTAATTACCTTCGGAAGCGAAACCTCTGGTGGAATGCGTCACATTCTGGCTAAAAACCTTAAAGCGAATGGTACCGGTGTGGGTATTCGTTTTAAATCAGCAACTAATCGCGGGGGTACTGTAGAGGATATTTACATTGATAATCTGGAAATGTCTAACATCGGAACAGCTTTGGAAATAACTCCCAACTGGAATCCATCCTACAGCTATTCAACTCTTCCTGCCGGATACGATATTAACACGGTTCCTGAACACTGGAAAAAGATGTTGCAACCCGTTGACCCTGAAAAAGGCATTCCTCATTTTAAAGATGTTTATATTTCTAATATTAAAGTTGATGGAGCCCGTAAAGCCATTTTTGCTGATGGGTTAAAACAAGAGCCTTTAAAAAACTTTCATTTAACAAACGTGAATATCACAGCTAACACTGCAGGCTCTATTAAGAATGCAAGCAATTGGTCCTTTAACAACGTATCCATTCAATCAAAAGATCATTCTAAAATCGAGGTAACAGAATCACAAAATGTTCGTCCTTAAATGACCGGATGTTTGTACATTAGTTTTCCGGGATAATACTTTATAAATTGCAATACGGAATGAGTTTAAAGTGTTTTGATTTTTGCAATATGTAATGTAAATGTTCCCGATTTCTAAGTAGATAACAAAGATTTTTTAGCGGATATGTGGAGAATTATTACCGGTACTGGAGCCAATTCAGCAATAGAGAGACTGGTAATAGCGTCGGATTTAATTCTTTTAGTTTCCTGCATTTTCTTCCTCGATACAAGTGCTATCGCACAGCCTAAATCCAGTATCACACATTATTCAACCGAAAGTGGCTTGTCGCACGATGGTGTACTGTGCATCACTCAAGATAAGGCAGGTTTTATGTGGTTTGGCACCTGGGATGGTATTAACAGATTCGACGGACACACTTTTACGTCTTATAAATCCCTTCCCGGGGATAGTTCTAATCTCAAGAATAATAAAATCAGAACTATTGTAGAAGACAAGAAAGGGTACTTATGGGTAAAAACATACGATAACCTTGTTTATAGGTTTGATAAAAAGAAAGAGGAATTTCTGTCAGTCCCCGGGAACAGACAGGAGTTTAGAAACCTCATCATAGACAGAATTATCCCGGCATCGACAGGCGACACATGGTTGCTCACGGCCAATCAGGGTCTTTTGTGTGCAGTCGATGTCAAATCCTCGGCCGCTCCACAGATATACCATTATGGCGCTAATATGTCCGGCGATTTTAAAATTGCCGGCAACGTTATCAATTTCTTATTTGAAGACTCGGCAGGCAGGGTTTGGATTGGTACACGTTCTGGTTTGCATTGCCTGACTAAGAAAAATGGGCGATATTATCAAAAAAGTACGTTCAAAGACGCGAAGGACATTTTTAGGCAGGATCTTTCATTTACCTGCGCGACACAGCATAAAGGACTCATTTATTTTGGAACGTCAACGGGCAGTCTCGTAACCTTCGATGCCAGAAAAGGTAGTTTCTCAACTGTTCCCTTGTCTCTCAACACAGCTTTTAATGCCTTATATCATTCCAGAAACGGACAACTTTATATTTCCTCGACAACAAAAGGACTTCTTATTGTAAATCCTGCAAATTACAAAGTTACTTACGCATCCTTGCCTGAAGTTACTTCACTCCATTCGCTTTTTGAAGATAAATCGGGCCAGATATGGATTGAGCCTCAAAGAAACGGCATCATAAAATATAGTCCACGCAGCGGCGCGTTTAAGATTTTTACCCAAAAGAAAGACGCCAATGTAACGAGTCCGAATAAAAACTATGGAGTATTCGAAGATCGTAACGGTATTTTATGGGCCGGCCTTAAGGGTGGTGGCTTTGGATATTATAATCCGGTAAACGACGAAATAGAATATTTTCACAATGAACCCGGGTCGGGCAAGCAAAGGTTTTCAAATATCGTAACGGCCTTTTACCCTGATCGTACCGGTATATTGTGGCTTAGCGGGATTGACGGAGGAGTAAATAAGATCATATTTCCTGAAAATAACTTCAAGCATGGCCTCCTTGTAAACGATACTCAAAATAAATCCGAGAATGAGGTTAGAACTCTTTTTGAAGACAGCAAGGGTAGGTTGTGGATGGGAACGAAAGCCGGAAAGCTGTATGTATCCAAAAATGGAGTGACGGAAGACGATATCTTCACCGGGATAAGCAGATCCGACATTGGAAGTGTTTATGCCATTACCGAAAGTCGTGACGGAACGATCTGGCTTGGAACCAAGGGCAAAGGTTTGGTTATGGCCAGGCCACTTAATAAAGAACGGTCTAAATATAGCCTTAGGCGATATGTGTCAAATCCGAGGGATAAGTATAGCTTAAGTAGTGATTTGGTCTATTCGGTTTTGGAGGATCAAAAGGGCAGAATTTGGGTGGGAACCCTGGGCGGTGGATTAAATTTGCTGGTAAAATCCGGGGACAATGTCCGGTTCCGGAACAGCAATAATTCATTTAAAGAATACCCGGCCTCATGTAACGTGATCAGACATTTGCAGCAGGGACCGAATGGCCGGATATGGATAGCTACAACAGATGGCCTGGTGCTGTTCCACCCCGATCAAGGCACTCCTGATACTTACAGGTTTTTCAAATACAGTAAAATTCCGGGAGACCGGAGTAGTCTGGGCAATAACGATGTTCAGTACATTCATCGCGACAGGCGGGGCCAAATGTGGGTGGGGACTTTCGGGGGTGGTTTAAATAAGGTTATTTCGGCTCCAGGAAAACCCTTGAAGTTTCATGTTTTTACCCGCAACGAGGGCTTGCCAAATGATATTATTCTCAGCATAATTGATGATAACAAAGGCGATTTGTGGCTGGCTACAGAAAATGGTTTGAGCCAGTTCAACCGACTAACCGAAACCTTTAAGAATTACGATTCATACGATGGTTTACCCCAGACGAGATTTTCTGAAGCAGCGGGTTTAAAATCACGTTCGGGACTATTATACTTTGGACTGGTAAAGGGATATATTTCCTTCGACCCCGACCGCATCTCCAGCAAAAAGTTAAATGCAACTATGGCGTTGACCAATATTCAGCTATACAACGAAGATATCATACCCGGAATTCCCGGATCTCCTTTAACAAACTCGATAAATAATACTGAGCAGATTACCCTTGAGTATGATCAGGATGTTATTAGTATTGATTACGCGGTCCTGGATTACAGGGCGAGCCATAAGATCTCTTATGCCTATATTCTCAAGGGATATGATAAGGTGTGGCATAATGTAAATAATCAGCGAAAAGCTAGCTACACTAATCTCCCTCCGGGTAATTATGAATTCATTGTAAAAAGTACCAGCACTGAACTTTTTAATAATATTCCTGCCAAAAGTATAAAGCTAACGGTTTTGCCACCGCCCTGGCTTACAATATGGGCTTACATTGCCTACTTTATTTTGACTTTAATTTTAGTCGAGATTGCCAGAAGAATTATTCTGACAATGATCCGGCTGAGGAATAATGTTGCGGTTGAACACAGGCTTACAGATTTGAAGTTGCAATTCTTTACCAATATTTCCCATGAGCTGCGCACTCCGCTTACGCTGATTGTAAGCCCTTTAGAAGAGATAACCAGAAACGAACAGATATCTGCTAAAGGCCGCGAAAATATTAATATAGTTAATCGAAACGCAAACCGGATGATCCGCTTAATTAACCAGTTACTTGATTTCAGAAAAGTGCAGAGCGGGAAAATGAGACTTAGGGTGTCCGAAATTGAAGTTATTGGTTTGCTTCGGGAAATCAGTCGGTACTTTACAGGATTGGCGCAGGAGAAGAATATAGACTTGAAGATAAATTCTGATGTTGATGAATTTTATGCATGGATCGATGAAGAAAAAATCGATATCGTTATCTATAATCTTCTTTCGAACGCTTTTAAGTTTAGCCCTTCCGGTAAGTCGATCCATATCGATCTAAAATACACCCCGGGCGATGATTCCTTTATCATAAGCATAACAGATCAGGGTTATGGTATACCGAAGCAAAAGCTTTCACAGATATTTGAGCTTTATTATGAAGGAGATAAAACCAGTGAAAACAATTTAAAAGGCACAGGTATCGGATTAGCGCTGTCCAAAGAGTTAATTGAGGCGCATCATGGAAATATTTCAGCAAGTAATAATCCCGGGGGCGGCACGATCTTTACGATTCGGCTGAAAACCGGCAGAGAGCATTTTAAACAGGATGTTGATTTTGTTCAGTCATCTAAAATACTCGATTTTGTTAATTCCGGTTATGCTGAGAATGGCTTTAATCCGCGCATTATTAACCCAACGGTCAAGTACCAAGACTCAGCAGATCAACAGCTCGTTCTGCTTGTGGAGGATAATTCGGAATTAAGAAAATTTCTGGCAGCTCAGCTCGGTCAGTTTTACAGAGTGATTGAGGCCATCGACGGGGAGGAGGGCTTGAGGACAGCTCATGCAAATATGCCCGATCTTATTATAAGCGATGTGATGATGCCTAACATAGATGGGATTCAAATGCTCGACCATCTTAAAAATGATAGGGTAACCAGCCATATTCCTGTGATTCTTCTAACTGCAAAATCCTCGGTCGAAAGCCAGATTGAAGGATTGAAATACGGCGCGGATTTTTACATTACAAAACCATTTTATACCGATCATATACTTGCCTGTGTTGATAACCTTTTAAAGCAGCGTAAAAAGATATTCGATGCATTGTATAGCGACGAAAAAAGGGTTATTCAGCTGAAACCCGATGAAATTCTGATTACCTCAAAAGACGAACAGTTTTTAAAAGATGTAATCAAGATTGTCGAAGCCGGAATGGGAGATAGTCAGTTTAATATAGAAAGTGTAGCAGACTCTGTTGGTTTGGGCCGCACTACCTTTTATAAAAAATTAAAAAGCCTTACAGGATTTGCACCGATTGAGTTTGTAAGAGACATCAGACTAAAACGAAGTAAGCAACTGCTTGAGTCCGGTGAATATACGATTTCAGAGATCGCCTATATGACCGGCTTCAGCAGCTCAGGATATTTTAGTACTTGTTTCAAAGAGAAATTTAAGACGTCTCCCTCAGAATATTCGAAAAATAAAGATAAAACCACGCCTTCCTCCGGTACATAGCCTATTACGGATAAAAAACTCATCACCTGTTTCTTTCTATTGATTTACTGTTTTTGTATTGCAAAAAACAATAATTAGAAGGTTTGTGTCAATTTTTGAAAGCCTTCAGGCCTGCTTCCCACCTAGATTTGTATTCAACAAAGCCAATATTAAAAATAAAGAAAAGCCGATAGTCTAAAGTTTTACATTGATTAACCACATTAAAACCTCGTCGGGGTTTTAGCGCATTTTAAACCAAATCGAAATTTTTTCCTGCAACGCATTTTGCTGGAAGAGAATGGTGTTTCAATTTATTTCTGAGGCAAAAAGGCTACAATAAAAACCGAAAGGAAGGACCTGATTTAATGGGGTGCTTCACGAAGAATACGCTTTTATAAACAAGTTTTCAATGAAGAAAATATTTAGAACCTCGTTATTCTTGCTTGCTATTATTATAGTATTAAGCTCATGTAACAAAAAGCATTGGGATGAATATTACGGTCGCCCGGAGACACTGGCAGATCCGATATACCAGCAGCTGCAATCAAGAAATAATTTTAAAAGCTTTTTGATTCTTATTGATAAAGCGGGATACAAAGACATCTTAAGCAAAGCAGGTTACTGGACCATTTTCGCGCCAAACGATGCGGCTATTGCCGCGTATCTACAGGAAAACAATCTGACGGATGTAAATCAGATCAAAGATTCTGTTGCGAATAAAATAGTTAGATATTCTTTGGCTTATAACTCTTTTAAGTGCGACAGGTTAGATGACTTTCAATCCGGCATTGGTTGGGTGCCTGGTAAAGCTTTTAAAAGACGCACTACATATTACGGAACCTCGGATACAGCGACAATAAATGGTAAAAAGGTTTTAATCGCAGCGTCAAACAGAAATAGTTCAAGCGGATTCCATTACGTATCAACAGATAATAACAATAAATATATTCCTTATTTTCTTGATAGTTATTTCACAGCGAATGGCATATCCCAAAACGATTATTCATATTTCTTTCCGGGAACCAGTTTTGGTGGTTTTCACGTATCGCAGGCGCAGGTATTAAATAAAGACATAGTCGCCGAGAATGGTATTATCCACGAAATTGACAAAGTAATTCTTCCTCTTCCAAGTATCGATCAATATCTCGGCAAATCGCCGCAGTACAGCAAGTTCAGAGAGATACTTGAGAAATATATGGTTACGTATTTGGTCAATGCCTCTGCTACTTTGAAAAACAGGGAGATTACAGGTTCTGACATGGATGTATTTGTAAAAGTATATAACGGCAGTCTGCCTTATTCTCCGAATAATGAAAACTTTCTAAAATTAGAGGATAATGATGGCCAGATGGACGGATATACTATGTTCGCTCCAACCAATCAAGCATTTGATGCCTATACACGGGATGTTCTTCTTAAGCATTACGGTTCTTTTGACGCCTTGCCACAAGAGATTATAACCGACTTTTTAATGGCTCACATGTGGCGAACTACTGTGTGGCCAAGCAAGTTTGCAACAACAAATAACAGTCAGGGGCAAGGTGCATTGTTTGATCCTGCAACTGATGTCGTTGATAAGAAAGTATTAAGCAACGGGTTTTTCTATGGCACCAATAAGGTTCAGGAAGCCAATGTTTTTAGTTCAGTTTTCGGTAAAGCCTATCTAAATCCCGATTATTCCTTAATGACCAGGGCTCTTTCAACAGCCTTAAAAACCAACATCATCAATACTAACGCCAGGTATACACTTTTTCTGGTTTCTGATGCCGATTTAATGGCAGCAGGATATACTTACGATTTAGATGCAAACACATGGCGTTATACGCCTCCCGGTGGAGGAGCGTCTTTGTCTGGTACTTCTGCCTGGGATAAATTGAACAGGATTTTAAACACTCACGTAGTTCGTCAGGATATAACAGAGCTTGCAGGCAGCGGAATAATCGAGACCTATAATGGCGAATACATAAAGTATAACGGAACCTCTGTTTTCTCTGCGGGTAATCAGGATGCCAACATTACTCGTACAGTTTCCGCTAAAGAAGCTGCTTCTAACGGAACGGTTTATTATATAAATGGTGTATTGAATGAGTCGGCGCTGTCTATTGGAAAACATATTGAGAAGCTGGCCGCTACTACCTCATCAAATTATAAGAAGTTTTTTGATTATCTAAAAGCATCAAATATTTATAATACCAGTAACGGCGAAATAGTAGGAATTTCTGCAGGATCTTTCTACACCGTATTTGTACCAAACAATGCCGCTATCGATGCCGCCATCGCACAGGGATATTTACCCGCATCACCAACTGCATCAGCCGCAAGTGATAAAGAAAAGGTGGCAAATTTCATCAGATATCACATACTGCAAAAAGAAACTGTAGTTACCGATGGAAAAAAGGAGGGCGGTTATTTAACACTGCTACAAAAAGAGAATGGTGCTACTACAGCTATTTCCATAGCAAATCAGGTGGGAAGTATGCAGGTTACAGATATGAAAGCCGGAACTGTAAATGTTGTGGTGCCGAGCAGTAATAACCTTTCTAACCGTGCAGTCATACATCTGATTAACGGATTCTTAAAATTCGACACTAATTAATTCTGAAACCTGAATAGTAAAATGAAGAAGATAATTACTCAACCTTTGGCATTTTGTTTAGTGTTGCTGGCTTTTTCAGCATTTCACCCCCGATTTGCTATGGCACAAAATACCGCACATGTAGTGCGGGGTAAAATAATCGACCGGAGAGACAAATTGCCGGTAATTGGTGCTACTGTTACAGAAATCGACAAGGACAAAAGAACACTTAACGGGGTTACTACGGATATCGACGGAAACTTTGTTATAAGAATTTCAAATCCGCTGAATAAGATTTCCATATCATTTCTTGGTTATAGAACGGTTGTTCAGGATATCGGAAGCAAAACCGTGCTGAATGTCCAGCTTGATGCGAGTGCTAATGAACTTACCGAAGTTGTCGTTACCGGGCGCAAAACATCAAGTAACGGACTTTTGGAAATTGATGAAAGAAGTTCGACAGTGAGCGTTGCAAGAGTCAACGCAAAAGATTTAGAAGAGATGTCTGCCACTTCAATTGATCAGGCATTGCAGGGACGTCTACCTGGTGTAGATTTCGCGGCTAACTCTGGTGATCCTGGTGCAGGTATGCAAATCCGAATCAGAGGAACTTCTACCATTAACGGTTCTACAGAGCCATTGATCGTGGTTGATGGAATGCCCTATGAAACAGAAGTACCTGAGGATTTTAACTTCGGAACTGCTGACGAACAGGGTTATGCCTCTTTGTTGAATATTGCACCCTCCGATATCCAGGATATTAGTGTGCTGAAAGATGCGGCCGCCACAGCTGTGTGGGGTTCAAGAGCAGCAAATGGCGTGTTGATTATCAATACGAAAAGAGGACGCCTTGGAAAACCCGTTGTGAGTTATTCTTTAAGAGGAACCATGTCAAAACAGCCCGATGCAATTCCGATGCTTAGCGGCGATCAGTTTTCTATGCTTATCCCCGAAGCCTTTATGAACCGAAGTGGAACGCCTTTGAACACTCAGACGGTTAAAGAACTTCAATACGATATAAGTGATCCCTACTATTTTTATAACTACAGTAACAACACAAACTGGATAGAGGCGATAACCCAGACCGGCTTTAAGCAGGATCATAATGTTTCCATTAACGGTGGTGGTGATAAGGCCCGTTATTATGCTTCTGTGGGGTATTTGGATGAAAAAGGTACGACAATTGGTACTGGCCTGGACCGGATTTCTACCCGTATCAATCTTGATTATAACGTGTCAAATAAGATTAAGTTCAAAACCGACATTGCTTATACCCATTCCCTTACTAATAAGGTTTATAACGACAGGGTAAGGAGCATAGCTTACGATAAGATGCCGAACATGGGTATCTACGAATATGATGCGCAGGGCAATAATACAGGCATTTATTTGTCGCCAATGCAAAATATCCAGGGCGCTTATTCCGGAACTTATAACCCCGTTGCTATGCTGAATGAAGCCAGTAATGAAGTTACCGGCGAAAGGATTACTCCCCATTTTAATTTGCAGTATGACTTTATGCCAGACTTTTTAAAAGCAACGGTGGACGTTCAGTTTGATATAGAAAATTCGAAAAGCAAAACGTTCCTTCCGCAAATTGCTACCGGTCGCCCGATAAATGAAAACTCGGTGAACAGTGCCTACGATGGTGACAGAGATGCATTCAGACTTCAAACAAAAACAAACTTTGTTTTCACTCCTAAAGTGGGAGAAAATCACAGTTTTATCGGTTTGCTTTCTTTATTGAGCAATGACGACAGAAGTACTATACTTCAATCCTCGTCATCCAATTCAGCATCGCCGCAATTACAAGACCCTGCATCTCCCTCCAGAATACAAAACCTTGCCTCCAGCTTTTC
>CBIHLM010000068.1:0-23675 GCA_966210515.1 uncultured Pedobacter sp. | reverse complement strand
GTAAACTTCCAATATTAACCTTTTTTAACAAATAAAAACCCTTAAAAACTTAAAATTTAGATAGTTTTGTAATATGAAATTCGGAGTAGTAGTTTTCCCCGGATCCAATTGTGATCAGGACAGCATTTACGTATTAGACAAGATATTAGGACAAGAGGTTGTAAAGCTTTGGCATAAAGATCATGATCTGCAAGGAACAGATTTTATCATATTGCCGGGTGGGTTTTCCTATGGAGATTATTTGAGATCTGGTGCCATTGCACGCTTTTCTCCGATAATGCAGGAAGTTATTCAATTTGCAAATAAAGGTGGATATGTGATGGGCATCTGCAATGGGTTTCAAATTCTTGCCGAAGCCGGACTGGTTCCCGGAGCCTTACTTCACAATAGCAACCGTAAATTCATCTGCCGTAATATTTACATGAAAGCGGAAACTACAAACTCGTTGATTACTTCCGGTTTAAGTACAGATGAGGCATTAAAAATTCCGATCGCCCATGGAGAAGGTAATTATTTCGCAACGGAAGATACGTTGAAAAAACTGAATGATAATGATCAGGTGCTTTTCCGCTATTGCGATGAAAACGGACAAATTACTCCTGAGTCAAACCCGAACGGATCTGTACAAAATATAGCGGGCGTTTGCAATGACGGTCGTAATGTGTTCGGTTTAATGCCACACCCGGAAAGGGCGGCTGATTGTATTTTAGGAAATCAGGACGGATTTGGAATATTTGAATCGATTCTTAAAACGGTTCATGCTTAATGGTTAACCTTGTTATTGATATTGGTAATACGTTCACAAAACTTGCAATATTCAATAACAAGGAAATAGTCAATTTTATGCAGGTTAAAGACTTTTCTCTTTATTTCCTGCGTAATTTCCTCGAAATAAATCCTGTAGATCATGCAATTGTTTCGAGTGTTAACACAGAGATTGATGCTTTTGAGGATTTACTGAAGTCAAAAACCAATTATTTTCGCTTTAGCGGATCAAGTGCATCGAGGATAAAAAATGAATATAAAACTCCGCATACTTTAGGGCTGGATCGTTATGCCGCTGTAATTGCAGCCGAGGCGCTTTTTCCCGATCAGAATTGTTTGGTTATCGATGCCGGATCATGCATTACCTATGATTTTGTGGATTCACAAAAAAAATATTTGGGTGGTAGTATCAGTCCCGGGATAGAAATGCGATTCAAAGCAATGAACAAATTTACGGGTCGGCTTCCTTTAATTAATGCTAATCCCGACAGAGATATCGAATATGGAAACGACACAGAGTCCGCCATATTAAGCGGTGTTCAAAAAGGGATTATTTATGAGGCTATTGGATTTATAAACTCATTCATTGTGAAGTGGCCTCAGTTAAAAGTGATTCTATGCGGGGGCGATGTTAATTTTTTTGATACCCAGTTGAAAAATAGCATCTTTGCCCACACTTTAAAAACCGAGCCGAACTTGGTACTAATTGGTTTAAATGAAGTTATCTATTATAATAATGACTAAAGTTTTAAAAAGTATATTAATTATTGCTTGTGTTTTAAGCGGCTATAATGGCTTTTCTCAAAGTGCAACCAGTTCACCTTATTCTCAGTACGGCATAGGTATTGTAAATGGTTCTCAACTACCTGAAAGCAGGTCGATGGGCGGAATATCAGCTGGCTTAAGAAAACCTTCTCCATATAGCAATGTAAACCTTGCTAACCCGGCGTCTTATTCGTCAATACGGATTACAACTTTTGATATTGGTGTATTTGGCAGCAATACAAACCTTGCGAAAAATGAGAAATCGGAAAATACTTTCAACGCAGCGCTAAATCATCTAGTTTTTGCCATGCCGGTAACCAAATCCTCTGCTCTAAGCTTCGGGTTGGTTCCTTACAGCAGTAAGGGTTACGACTTTTCAAATCCAGGAACTGCTGGAACTGATCCGGTTAACTATGTTTACAGCGCACAGGGAGGTATATCTAAAGCATATCTGGGTTATGGATTTAATATTGCTGATGGCCTGAGTATAGGTGCGAATGCATCATACCTTTTTGGTAAGCTGACCCAAACTAAAGCTGCTGAATATGAGGATGTAACCTTCCTTAATTCTCGTACGCAGTCGAATAATTCCATCTCTGGTTTAAGTTTCGATTATGGTATTCAATACGAAACCTCGCTTAACAATAAAACCAGTTTAATACTCGGATATTCAGGTAGCTCAAACTCTAAGATAAAATCGAAAAACGATCTTTTAACTACACGCTATTATAAAGATGCCACGACCGGGCTTAATACGGTTTCGTTAGACACTACCGAATTTATTGAAAACGAAAAGAGTGATATCAAGTTACCAATGATGCATACAGTCGGATTTGCCATCCAGAGTACAAACAGATGGCTGGTAGGTGCCGATCTTTCGCTTGGACAATGGAAAAATTACCGCGAAGGTAGCAGCAATCCCGGCTTGCAAAACTCTATGGGGCTGGCAGTTGGTGCTCAGATTACTCCGGATTTCACCGCGGTAGGCAGCTATTTTAAATTGGTGGATTATCGTTTTGGCTTTAAGTACGACAAAACATATCTAAATCTTAATAACCAAGACATCAATCAAGTTGCCCTGACGTTTGGTTTGGGTCTTCCCCTTCCTGCTAACAGGTCAACATTTTATAAAATTAACCTTGGAACGGAGCTGGGCCAGCGGGGAACTCTCGACAATAATCTGGTTCGTGAGCGTTTTATTAATGTGTTCTTAAGCTTTACCATGAACGACCAATGGTTCCGGAAATATAAGTTTGATTAAAAAATGCTTTCCCTAAGATTCAACATCGCATATTTTTTTGCCTTGGGATGTTTGCTGCTCATCTCTTGCGAAAATGATCTCAGGGAAATCGAGAAAATATCAGCGAAGACTAAAATATCAGCAGATACGTCGAAAGGGGTAGAGATCATTTTAAGTGATTCGGCTGTTGTAAAGGGCAAATTGATAGCTCCTTTGCTTTTGGATTATAAAACCAGTAATCCATATAGTGAAATGCCTGCAGGACTTACAGTTATATTTTTCGATGAAAACCAGAAAGAAAACAGCCGAATTACAGCCGATCATGGCATACGGAGGCAGACTGAGGAATTGGTAGAGTTAAGAAAAAATGTTGTAGTGGTTACGGATAAAGGTGATGTATTTAAGTCGGAAGAGTTGTTTTGGGATGAGAAGAAGAAAATATTTTACTCTAACCAATTGGTAAATATTACTAAACCTGATGGCACTTCTATCAACGGAACACAGTTTGTAAGTGATCAGAATTTCAACAATCCGGTTATCAATAATGCTACCGGTAGCCTGGCCACCGGAAATAAGCTAACCTATTAATAATGAATTTTTGAGGCTTTCTTTTATGCTATAATTTTTTTCTAAAAATTGTATCTTGCGCCCTCTTTTAAAACGAAAGAATAATAAAATATATGGGAATAATGAGTTTTTTGCGGAACCGTGCTGGTGCTATCCTTATTGGAGCAATCGGTTTTGCGTTGTTTGCGTTTTTACTAGGCGATGCTGTTCAAATGAGCGGATCTTTTGGGGGCGACCGAAATGAAGTGGCGGAAGTGGCTGGTAAAAGTATTTCATACGAGGAGTTTAAAGCTAAGGTTGATCAAAACGAAGCAAACTTCAAGCAACAAATGGGCGGAAACCTTAATCCCCAAATGAGTGCCTACGTGTTGGAAAATACCTGGAATCAGGCGATTTCTGAAATTTTAATCGATAAAGAAGTTGAGCGTTTGGGCTTATCAGTTAGTAAAGCTGAATTGAATGATATGCTTACCGGCAAAAATCCTCACCCTCAGGTGGTTCAAACTTTTACCGATCCGCAAACAGGCCAGTTTAATAGAACTCAGATTGCAGGAATAATAGATAACGTTAAAACACAGGGCGCAAACAGCCCGATGGGAAAGCAATGGGGTGACTTCCTGGTATCTATCCGTCGTGACAGATTATTTCAGAAATACAATAATCTTGTTAAAAACAGTATTTATGTAACTTCATTAGAAGCGAGCGAAGATCATACTCAACGTAATAAGCTTGCGAACTTTAATTATGTAGCCTTAGAATATGCTTCGGTTCCTGATAATAAAGTTACTTTAACTGATGATGATTATAAAGAGTACTACAATGAAAATAAAAACCGTTTCAAAAACCGCGAGGAAACCCGGTCTTTTGAATATGTTATTTTTGATGCTAGTCCTTCAAAAGAAGATTCAATAGCAACTCAGGCGGCTATCAATAAAATAGCTGCTGATTTCAGAGCTACAAATAACGATTCGCTATTTGTAATCGTAAACTCGGACACAAAAACTCCTCTTACGTATCAAAAGAAAGGGTCATTAGATCCGGCTATTGATTCTATTGCATTTAAATCAGCACCAGGAACACTTATCGGCCCATTGTATTCAAATGGTGCATTTAGAGTTGCCAAAGTCATTGATGCGAAAATGAGTCCTGATTCGGTAAAAGCAAGCCACATCCTTTTAAATCCGGCTGCCGAAGGCGGTGTGGATAAGGCGAAGGCGAAAGCGGATTCCATTCTTTCGCTTATTCGTAAAGGAGCAAATTTTGGCGACATGGCTGCTCAGTTCAGTATTGATCCTTCAAAAAACCAGGGTGGCGATTTGGGAACTTTCGGAAGAGGAGCAATGGTTCCTGCATTTGAAGAGGCTGTATTTAATGGAACAACCGGCGACATAAAAATTGTGACCAGCCAGTTTGGAGTGCATATTGTGCGTATCGATAAGCAAATTGGTTCTTCCAGAGTTGCAAAGGTTGGAGTTATAGATAAAGTTGTAGCCAGCAGTAGCCAAACTCAGCAGAACGTATATCAAAAAGCATCCGATTTCTTAGGTGCTGCTGACAATGCGAAAGATTTTGATGAAAAAGCAAAATCAGCGAATCTGAAAAAAATGGTAGCAGATAATGTTGCTGCTTCTCAATCCAATGTTCCAGGTCTTGAGAATCCTCGCGAACTTGTCAGATGGGCTTTCGATGCAGAAGAAGGTGATGTAACCGATAAAGTTTACGAGATAGGCAGCCAGTATGTGGTGGCAAAACTTACTGGTGTTCGCGAAAAAGGTGTTCTGCCTCTTGAACAAGTTAAAAAGGATATAGAGCCAATGGTGCGTAATTATGTTAAAGCCCGCATCCTTTCTGAGCGTGTCGAAGGCGCGCTTAAGGGGGCGTCATCAATTAATCAGGTAGCCCAAAAACTTGGTAAGCCCGCTCAATCTCTTCAAAATATAGTTTTTGCTAACCCTGTTATACCAGGAGGCGGACAGGAAAATAAAGTAATTGGTACTGTATTTGGATTGCAGCCTAACAAGCTGTCTAAGCCGATTAAAGGTGAATCCGGAGTTTATGTGGTATCTGTAAACGGATTTACCAATCCTGCACCTCTGACAAATATCTTTAAGCAGAAGGAACAGATTATGCAGTCTGTATCTCAACGAGCTCAGAGTCAGTTTTTTGAAGTTCTTAAAGAAAAGGCCGATATTAAAGATAACAGGCTTCGCTTCTTTTAGTGGATTTTAACCTAAATTATAACCGGAAGAAATAATCTTCCGGTTTTTTTGTTATATAACAATAGGATGATGTTGGTTCCAACAAAGCTTTCTAACTTACATTTCAAGTTTTTATCTTAAAATGGATATACAGGAGAATATTGTCAATCGAGTTGCCCAAAGTGGCTTAATAAGCCTGGACCCGGCAGAACTTTACCCTGCAGGAGAAAGGATCGTTTATGATATCAAAGAGAACCTTTTTCATGGTTTAATGCTACGAGAGAAGGATTTCAGGGAATTTATTAAACAGCACGACTGGACACAATATCAGGGAAAGCATGTGGCCATTACCTGCTCTTCAGATGCTATAGTTCCAACCTGGGCTTATATGCTTCTGGGGAATAAGATGGCTCCATTTGCAAGTACAATTGTTTTTGGTAACCTTGAGTTGCTGGAAACCGTATTGTTCGACAGGGCTGTTAACAAGCTGGATGTTGAGAAATATCGCGACGAGCGGATTGTTATTAAAGGCTGCGGCGATATTCCTGTCCCTGTGTCTGCCTATGTTGATCTGACGGCCAAACTTACCGGCGTAGCTAAGAGTATTATGTATGGAGAACCGTGCTCCACAGTACCAATCTATAAACGGAAGGATTAGAGCTAAAAGATTTAAGGGGGACAGATAATTGGTAAGGAGGGACGAAATGCGGATTGTAAATGGCGGCTCCACAAATTAATACAGTGCTTAAAAAATCGACTCAGAGTTTTTTAACTTTACACAAATTATGCGAGAATTCCATTTATTGGTTATAATATTTTGCGCTTCTCTGGCTGCAGGCGCCCAATCTTTGGAAAACCGTAAAGAACCGGTTTTTAAAATAGGCGAGGAGCTTCATTATCGTTTGCGCTACGGTTTTGTAACGGCCGCTGAGGCAACTTTGACCGTAAACGCCAGTGATTTGAAATTCGATAATCAACCGGTTTACCATTTATTGGCACAGGGTAGAACCTCAGGCTCCTTCGATATTTTTCATAAGGTCCGTAACCGTTATAATTCCTATATTCATCAAACCGAGCTCCTTCCTTTTTTATATACTGAAACGATCAAGGAAGGAAGTTACAGGCGAAATGATAAAGCTAGATATCATCAGGAAGGTAAGAAAGTCGTAACAAACAAGGGCACTTTCTTCGGCAAAAGCGATCAGTTATTCGATATAGTTTCCGCGTATTATTTTGCACGCAGTCTGGATTTGTCAGATGTTACAAAAAACGAAAAGTTTAAGATGACCTATTTCCTTAATGACGGACTGGCAGATTTGGAAATTATCTATATTGGGAAGGAAAGGGTTAAAACATCCATGGGTTATTTCAATTGTCTTAAATTTAATCCCTCAATTCAGGCAGGAAGAGTTTTTCGAGAAGACAGTAAGTTGTATCTATGGATTACTGACGACGGAAACCGCATTCCTGTAAAGGCCCAGGTAGAAATACTGGTGGGTACTGTAACGATGGAACTTACCTCTGCCAAAGGATTAAAATATCCTTTGGGCTTATCAAAAAGAAAGTAATGATTGAAGTATTAAATACGTTGGTGGATGAAGATCTGCTGACAGAAAGCTTTGTATGCCATTTGGACAAATGCAAAGGCGCATGCTGTGTTGAAGGAGATGCCGGTGCACCACTGGCAAAAAATGAATTAGCAGTTTTGGAGGAGATTTATCCACTGGTAAAGCCGTATATGACCGAAAAAGGGATCGCCGCTGTGGAAGAATCCGGAACCTGGGTTAAAGATGCTGATGGCGATTTGACAACACCCTGTGTCGATGGCCACAAAGAGTGCGCTTATGTAATGTGGGAAAATGGAATCAGTAAGTGTGCGATCGAGAGAGCCTATCTTGATGGTAAAATTGGATGGAAAAAACCAGTATCTTGTCATTTATACCCTATCCGGATTACTGAATACCCCGAGTTTGATGTACTTCATTATGATCGCTGGCACATTTGCAGTTCTGCCTGTTCTTTTGGTAAAGAACTCAAAGTGCCTGTTTTCAGATTTCTCAAAGACCCATTGATCCGTAAGTATGGCGAGGATTGGTACAATGAACTTGAGGAAGCAAATACTGCATATCAGAAGATGAAAGGTTAAGCAGAAATGTTTCCCGGCATTTCTCATTAGAATTATATGAGTGCTGTCGCCTGGAATTTCTTATAGATATAATCCCGAAGCGGTTTACTTCTCATATATCAAAATTGATTTTGTTAGGGGTTTTTGAGTTTTTCTATCAGCTTCTGTGATGCATACTACCCCGAGCGTCTTAATTTTCCCCTTTCATAATCTGTATCTCACATAATCTTTCAGGGAAAACAATTTTCACAAATAGGAATTAGGGATATATGAAAAGTATATTCGGTCTTATTATTTTACTGTTTTTCGCTGCGTGTGAAATGGTTGAATATAGCCCCAATCAGGTTTTCGATAGAGACTCTCCGAGAGATCTGAATGCGAAACATATTAATCAATTACTCCGGAATCCGGGCGATGATACCATTCGCTTTGTTTTGGCTGGCGATAGTCAGCGAGCCTATAAAAATGCAAGCGATCTAGTTAATGTAGTGAATAATATTAGGGGTGTAGACTTTGTGCTGCTGGCTGGCGATATTTCGGATTTTGGCCTTTTAAATGAAATGGAATGGGTAGACGAGATCTTCAGCAGGCTGAATGTGCCTTATATTGGTGTGATTGGAAATCATGATATGGTGGCTAATGGCGAACAGATTTATAAGCGAATGTATGGACCATTAGATTTCTCTTTTACGTATCATGGCGTGAAATTCGTGTGCCACAACACCAACTCCCGCGAGGTCAATTTTAGTGGAAATGTACCCGATATGGAGTGGTTGAAACAGGAATTTTCTCCTTCGGCTGGTGTAAACGCCTATGTTGCCGTTGCACATGTTCCACCTTTTTCAATAGATTTTGACAAAAGCCTGGAAGCTGAATATATTAACGTGATAAATTCCGCTCCAAATACATTGGCAGCATTGTATGCACATAATCATAAAGAGGATGTTCGTTATCCTAATGAGCAGTCGGTCCCCTATCTAGTAACACAGGCAATTGTTCGACGCCAATTTTTGTTGTTGGAAATAGTTTCCGGAAAACTTAAATATGAAAGCATTCCTTATTAAAAATATCCTTTTGTTTCTCTGTTTTATTCGTTTTGGGATGACAGTGGGAGCTCAGGAGCGTTCTGTCCTGATCCCTGATTATGCTTTGGTTCAACACGCGGGAAGTATTGGGTATTTAAGTCTCGGAGCTGGGTACGAAATCTTTGACGATGCGCGGGGGAGTTTAGAACTGACATATGGCCATGTTCCGGAAGTTAAAGGTGGTCCCTTGAATATTGTTAGTGCCAAATTTGCCTACCGGCCGGTTGAGTTGCGAGTCAATAACAGAATTACAGCTTACCCTGCAAATCCAGGTGTATTTTTATCTTATCATTTAGATGAACAATTCGGTCTGGGATTCGACAGAGAACAATATGGGAGAGGTTACTACGGCTGGCCGACAGCACTAAGAGGGCATCTTTCCCTTAGTAATGAGGTTGCTATTAAAACAGGCGAAAAGCTTAAATCATTGACCATTTACTCAGAATTTAATGTCAACGACTTATATCTGGTGAGTTTGTTCTATAAAAATAACAAGCAATGGTTATCTCCTTTTGATATCATAAAATTAGGATTTGGTGTTAAAGTTGGCTTTTAACATTCATGCAAATCCATTATTCTGCTAATTTTGCAGGCTCCTCCATCAGTTTAAATGGAGATTGTTAAATGATAGAGAATCTTTCCACCGTATTTCGTTATTTCATTTTTTGGCTGTTATTCTTCTTTCTGGAACGGCTGATTTTTATTCTTGCATTTATTGAAAAAGTCAAAGTGGCGGCAATCACGGAGATCGGTAAAAGTTTCCTTATCGGCCCATGGATGGATATATCTATGGCAGCATATATTTCAGCGTTACCGTTGTTGATCGCGCTGATTGTGTGGTTTATCCCGACGATCAAAATTTCCGAGAATGTGTTACGCTGGTATACCAAAACTTTGATTGTTCTGTTTTCAATCATCTGTGCGTTTAATTTTAATATTTACCGCGAGTGGGGAGCAAAAATAAATTTCAAAGCCATTGAGATTGCTTTTATATCACCTAACGAGGCTATAGCAAGCGGCGCTTCATCGCCTGTCTTCGCTTCGATTGTGATGATTATCCTCCTTGTTTCGTTAAGCATATGGCTTTCGGATAGAATTATTAGGTACCGATCCTTGAAAAAGGTGAATGTTCTCTTAAAAATAGGTGCATCAGTTTTGCTTATAGGACTGAATTTTCTCGCAATTCGTGGTGGTTTGCAGCTGTCGCCTATGAATGAAAGTATGGCGTATTATTCAAATACTCCTATTCTAAACCATGCCGCCGTTAACACCGAATGGTCGCTTTTAAGGGATATTTTGAAAAATAAATCCACTAAAAATCCTTACCTCTATTATCCAAAAGATGAGGCTGCCAATTTGGTAAATGAAATTCTTGAAACGCCTCAAGGCTCGCATACCGACCTATTTACAAGCAGTAAACCCAATGTGGTTTTGATAATATTGGAAAGCTTTACTGCGGATGTAGTCGAGAGCCTGGGTGGTGAAAAAGGAGTAGCGCCTCAAATGGAAAAATTGGCTTCTGAAGGTGTGCTTTTTGATAACATTTATGCTTCTGGCGACAGGACAGATAAAGGTGTTGTAGCAATTCTAAATGCATTTCCCTCTCAGGCGACAAAAAGCATTATGAAGTTGAATGGTAAGCAGGCAAAACTTCCGTCTCTGGCCAAGACTTTTGCTGAAAATGCTTATTCAACTTCATTTTTTTATGGTGGGGAGAGCGAGTTTTTCAATATGAAGTCGTATTTGTTATCTCATCGATATCAAGATGTAATCGACAAGGGTTTCTTTGAAAAAAAAGATATGAACTCTAAATGGGGAGCTTTTGATGATCTTGTTTACAATAGATTATTAAGTAAGGCTAACACAAGCAAGCAGCCGTTCTTTTTTACATTGCTGACATTAACTAATCACGAACCTTTTGAACTTCCGGGAAAACCTCGATTTAGCGGTGAATCTGTGGAGAATAAATTTAGAAGTACAGCATTTTACACCGATTCCTGTCTTAGTGCTTTTTTAAATAGTGCTAAGAAGGAAAGTTGGTATAACAATACGCTGTTTATAGTCGTAGCCGATCATGGACATCGCTTGCCTAAAAATCAGTATGAAATTTACCATCCCAACCGGTTCAGAATACCGCTTTTATTTTTGGGTGAAGTTATTAAACCGGAGTTTAGAGGTAAAAGGATTTCAAAAATTGGCAGTCAGACTGATATAGCCTCAACGCTTTTTAATCAATTGAAGATGCCATCCGAGCAGTTTAAGTGGAGTCGTGACGTTCTTGATTCAGGGACACCAGACTTCGCTTTTTTCGATTGGGATAATGGCTTCAGTGTTGTCACCCCGGAACAGGCTATTTCGTTTGATAATACCGGTAAAAATATTCTCTTTAAAGCAGACACATCTCTCCAGTCAAGGGATGAAAACCTACTGCGTTACGGTAAAGCGTATATGCAGCAAGTATTTCAAGATTTTCTGGATTATTAACGAGCAGCTATTGCAGTCGTTCTTCTTTTAACCGTTCAATAATGCGTCTGCAACCAGTTTCAATCATTTGATAAACAGGATCAAACTGATCATCTTCATAATACGGATCGGGAACCTTTTCAGTATCTAAAAGAAGTTGTACTTTTTCACGGTCCTGTTGTCTTCTTGCCAAATTCAACACATCTCTTTCGTTCATGTGATCCATTACAAAGATTTTATCAAACTTATCAAAATCTTCAACCTGAAATTGTCGGCAGCATTGATTAGAAATGTCCAGTCCGTATTTTTTTGCTATTGCGATCGAGCGCTTATCGGGTGGAGATCCAATGTGCCAGTCGCCGGTACCGGCCGAATCTACCTGCCAGTCCAGTCCTTGTTCGCTTACAATACTTTCCATTATGCCATGTGCTAAAGGCGAACGGCAGATGTTGCCTAAGCAAACCATTAAAATTTTCATATAAAATGTGATTTAAGGACTAAAATAAGATCGACCCAATAATTATGCGATCCTTTCTAATCGGTGTTAATCAGCAAATATCTTGTTCAACAATCCCGCCAACCGAACACCGCTTTTTAGCAGTTGCTCGTTAAGCGTATTTACATAATCGAAATTATACTTATAGCCATAACTATTATCTGTTTCGGCCTCCTTATAAAGTTTGTTGCTAATCTGATATGATTCGAATACCCATTTACTCAGATCGTCGTTTTGCCATGCATTGATCTCTTTCGCACTGGGGAAATTAATTGCATTGGCATACTCTGTATAACTTAATTGCTGAAACTCTATTAACTCAGAGTCCCATAAACTGTGTAAAGATACCCTCTTGTTAAACCATTTTACCTTTATTTGTGTGCCGCCTAAATCCTCAATCCTTCCGCAATGTAATGGCTGATGAACATCGCCGACAAGATGAACAAGAATACGTAGGTACATCTTCTTCTTTTCTAGAGGCGTTTCTTTCCTCTTTAGCTCTCTGAGAACGAAATTTATTTTGGTATGGATGTTTGTGCCGGTATCCTTCTTTAATATGAGGTTTACCTGAGAAAGTGATAAGTCTGGTGCCAGGTTCAAATAATGCCATTTACCGAGATATCTGAAGGAATTGTCGGATTTGATAAAATCCATCCAGTTAGAGGACATAGCAACAGATTCATTGCCCATGATTTTTTTAAGCTCGGTCCTGGTTTTAAGTGTAAGATGACTTTCTGCAATTTGTCCGACAATACGATGCCCAAGTACGCCCCATGCCAAGCTTTGTAGCGAATTTCCACATAGCAGACACAGGCTAATGAAGGCCGCTCTTTTAAAAAAAAATCTCATGGTTAAAGTGGCTTCGGATCACATTTAATTTTCTGTTTCAATCGCAAAGCGACAGGAACATGCTGCTGCAGGCCTTGTAGTTCAAGCTTACCGGGTTCGCGTTTGGTGATCACAAAAGTTGGTAAATATTGCCCGATTCGATAGCATCCCGAGAGCTTTTGTTTGAAGTTTTCTTTAGTGAATGTACTTATGATATAAAGGGTATCATTCCTCACTATATAATTCCCCTTGGCATACTCCTTCCATATTCCATTTTTGAAACAGCTGTCGGGATAGTAGTTTGTTTTTGCATGAGTTTCCAGAGTCACGTACACAGAGTCGCAGGTGAACTTGAACTTATGATGAGTATACTGCATTAAACTGTCTTTGTAAAGAGCGGGAATCTCCTCCCAAACACCTTGCATAAAGTCAATTCCCCGACCCTGGTAATTAGGATTGAACTTGCAAGCCGAGAAGAAGCAGGATGCAAGCGACAGGCAATAAATAAGAAACAGGAAGCCGGATTTTTGCATAATTCATAATGGCCCTCTCTTTTCGCAAGAGAGGGATTTAGGATGAGGATTTTTTATTTTAACCCGCCAATCATATCCTCAGGGCGTACCCATTGGTCAAATTGTTCGTTGGTAAGTAATCCCAGTTCCAAAGCTGCTTCACGTAAAGACGTCCCTTCTTTATGTGCTTTTTTAGCAATCTTAGCGGCATTTTCGTAACCGATATGCGGATTAAGCGCTGTAACGAGCATCAAAGAATTTTCGACGTGTTTTTTAATTCCAGCGTAATTGGGCTCAATCCCGATTGCGCAATGGTCATTGAAAGAAACACATGCATCGCCAATTAATCGGGCAGATTGAAGGAAATTTACAGCAATTACCGGTTTGAAAACATTTAGCTCAAAATGACCGTTTGATGCGCCAATTGATAAAGCAACATCGTTACCCATAACCTGTGCCGCTACCATAGTTATAGCTTCGTTTTGAGTAGGGTTTACTTTTCCTGGCATAATAGATGATCCTGGTTCATTTTCAGGAATATTAATTTCGCCAATTCCAGAACGAGGACCTGAAGCTAAAAGGCGAATGTCATTACCGATTTTCATCAGTGACACCGCAATCTGTTTTAATGCCCCATGCGATTCTACTAAAGCATCGTGTGCGGCAAGAGCTTCAAATTTGTTGTCAGCTGTTCTGAAAGGCAAGCCAGTGAACTTAGCGATGTAATCTGCCACCTTAACATCATACCCTTTAGGAGTATTTATACCGGTACCAACGGCAGTTCCGCCCAGCGCCAGTTCTGAAAGGTGATCTAATGTATTTCTTAATGCTTTTAAACCATGGTCCAACTGAGAAACATAACCAGAAAATTCTTGTCCGAGTGTTAAGGGGGTAGCATCCATTAAGTGAGTACGGCCAATTTTAACAACGCTTTTAAATTCTTCAGATTTGGCTTTTAATGTATCACGTAATTTTTCCACTCCCGGAATGGTTACTTCCATAACCATTTTGTATGCAGCAATGTGCATAGCGGTGGGGTATGTATCATTAGAAGACTGAGATTTGTTTACATCGTCATTAGGATGAATGAATGTTTTTCCCTCACCCAGTTTATTTCCTTGTAAAACATGAGACCTGTTAGCAATAACCTCATTGACATTCATGTTGGATTGAGTTCCGGAGCCCGTTTGCCAAATAACCAGTGGAAATTCAGATTCAAGTTTGCCGGCTAAAATCTCATCACATACTTGAGCAATTAGATCTCTCTTCTCTGATTCAAGAATATTGCAATCGGTATTGGTAAAGGCCGCAGCTTTTTTAAGGTAAGCGAAAGCTTCAATTATTTCTTTCGGCATGGACGCCTCGGGACCAATTTTGAAGTTGTTTCTTGAGCGTTCTGTCTGTGCACCCCAATATTTTTCTGCGGGAACCTGAACATCTCCCATTGTATCACGTTCTATTCTATAAGTCATGACTTTAATTCTTTTTTGTTAATGGCGCAAATTTAGATTTTTATTCGGTAAAATAGCGAGGAAGGCACAAAACAGCTTGTAGAAAGATTAATCTCAGTTCGGTTTAAAGCAGGTTTACAACAGCCATTCTATGGCAAACCTGTTCTGTTTATCTGCATGTGTTTGGTGGCTCATTAAGAAAGTTTAAAACTCTTTCGGTTTGCTTTTGTAATAATTTCTAATTTTCGCTTTTTATCAGGGCGTCCAAATATGTGTATGGTTAAATATTTCTATAGTATAATTCAGTTAGTTACAATTTCGGTCTTCTTTATATCATGCTCTGCTAATGAAAAAACTCCCGCAAGAACTGTCGAGGAGGATAAATCTGACAGTATTTCTTTGGTTTACAATCCTGAAGATGCCAATAAAAAAATTGATGAGTTCATGAAGAAACTTCATCGTACGCGAAATTTTAACGGGAATGTTTTGGTGGCGAAAGAGGGTAAGATTATTTATCAGAATGCTATCGGATGGGCAGACTACCTAAGAAGGGACAGCTTAAAAATTGATTATCAGTTTGAACTGGCTTCGGTATCAAAACCATTGACAGCAACAGCGATTCTTATGCTTGTTGATCGCGGTAAAATTCGACTGGATCAGACCGTTAAAGATTTTTATCCCGATTTCCCTTATGAAGGAATAACAATAAAGATGCTGCTTACTCATCGTTCGGGTATGATGAATTACGTGTATTTTATTGATGACATCTGGAGAAAAGAACGTAAAGACCAACGAAAGGGAATAAGTAACCAGGAGGTAATGAAGATTATTTCGGAAAAGAAGCCTTCGCCCTATACTGCGCCCGACAGAAAATTCCATTATAACAATTCCAACTATATGGTACTGGCGGCGATAGTTGAGAAAGTGTCGGGGAAAAAATTCTCTCAGTTTATGAAAGAGAATATTTTCGATCCGGCTGGAATGAAACATACCGCAGTTTATTCAAAAGCAGAGTATGAAAAAATTCCCGTTAAGGTGGTTGGCCACGACCGGGGCACCTGGAGATATTCTGTAGTTCAGAATTTTTTAGATGGGCCTGTTGGAGATAAAGGTATATATAGTACTGTCCGCGATTTGTACTTATTCGACAGAACTTTAAAGCGGGGGAAACTAGTAAGTCAGGCACTTCTTGATTCTGCCTACAAAGGACACAACGAATTAGTAAGAGGACATTTTAACTATGGGTATGGATGGAGGATTTTTAACGGAAACAATCATCATGTAGTTTACCATACCGGCTGGTGGCATGGCTTTCGACATATCTATTTACGTGATTTAACTGCTGATGTAACTATTGTTCTTCTAAGCAATCTTACAAACGGGAGTCTCTTGCAATTGGACGAGCTTTTCAAGCTGGCAGGAATGCCGGTCGTGAGAAAATCAGCTTATACTGGACGCGGCGATACCGCCGATGATTGATGATTCGCTGTGCAATAAAATGCACATACTGTTGATAAACATCAGCAGTATGTTTAGTTTTGCATCAGATTAACAAAAACTTTAGTTTAAGTTAAAAAAAAATCTCGATTTTTGTAACAAAAAATGTATTTTGTTTGTCTGATAATACTTATATCCATTGTCAGTTTAGTATATCAATTAGGGCCTTGTAGCTGTAAAGAGAATGAGTAAAGTTTTTATTATTGATGATGATCCTATTCACCAGCGTATCGCTCAGATTATGATTGCTAAACATCAACTATACGATGAGTTTGTAAGCTACACAGAAGCGGGCAAGGCTTTAGTTGATTTAAGAAGTAATTGCAGTAACTTAGAATTTTTGCCCGAAGTGATTCTGCTTGATTTGAATATGCCGGTCATGGATGGCTGGGATTTTTTAGAAAAGTTCGAAGAAATCATGCACAAATTCGAAAAAGATATAAGGGTGTATATAGTGAGCTCTTCTGTCGACGAAAAAGATATCTCCAAATCTCAATCTTACTCCTCCGTTAAAGGGTTTATCTCAAAACCTCTTAATCCCGAAATTATCAAAAAAACTCTCTAAACTTTTTCATCAAAGCCATGTTTGTATTCGTGGTAAGATAATCCCAAGATCTATGTTTGATAAGCTATTACAAGTTCAGCAAAAAGCTGAAGAAATAAAGAGAAAATTAGAGACTATTATTGTAACCGGAGAGTCCGAAGGAGGGAAGATCAAGGTTAGTGCTAATGGAAACAAAGTAATTACATCTATAGAAATCGACGAAACATTTATCTCAGTAGCGGATAAAGAAGAGTTAGAGGAGTTGCTTATCGTTGCTACAAATAAGGCACTTGAACAGGCAGAACGTGTTCACCAGTCAGAAATGCAATCCATGAGTCAGGACATGTTGGGCGGTTTAGGCGGTTTGTTCAATAAATAGTTAGCTCAAGGCCAATATACAGCCATAGGGAGCTGAATTTTTTGCAGTAAAGCGCACTTGTCTCAAAATTTTAGTCTAAATAGTCTAAAAACCATTATCGATTTCGTCTGATTTTCGATAAAAACATTTCCCAATCATTTATTTGCTAAAAAACAAAAGCAATTCATGTTCTTTTTTATTAGTATTTATGGTTAGATTTGCCACCCAAAAAGCACATTATCACGAATGAGTTCAGTAGAAATTACTAAAGATACTTATCTGCATTGGTACGAATCCATGCTGCTGATGCGTAAGTTTGAAGAGAAAGCAGGTCAGCTTTACGGGCAGCAAAAAATCAGAGGATTTTGTCACCTATATATTGGTCAGGAAGCGGTTCTTGCAGGTGCAATGTCTGTACTGGGCCCTGATGATTCAATGATTACGACTTATCGCGACCACGCTCATGCATTAGCAAGAGGAATGTCTGCCAATGAAATAATGGCCGAGTTATATGGTAAAGCTACCGGTTGTTCTAAAGGAAAAGGCGGCTCGATGCACATGTTTAGCAAAGAGAAGAAGTTTTTTGGCGGACACGGTATTGTGGGAGCTCAAATCCCATTAGGAGCAGGTATAGCTTTCGCTGAACAGTATCTGGGAACTAAAAATGTGAACGTTTGTTACATGGGAGACGGCGCGGTGCGTCAGGGTGCTTTGAATGAAACGTTTAACATGGCCATGCTTTGGAAGTTGCCGGTAGTATTTATATGCGAAAACAACGGTTATGCGATGGGAACTTCTGTTGCCAGAACGACCAACATGGTTGATATATATAAAATAGGTCTTGGTTTTGATATGCCTTGCGCACCTGTTGATGGAATGGATCCGGTAGCAGTACACAATGCGATGGATGAGGCTGTTCAACGCGCACGTAACGGAGAAGGCCCGACATTTCTGGAAATGCGAACCTACCGTTATAAGGGACATTCAATGTCTGATCCTGCTAAATATCGCACGAAAGAAGAATTAGAAGGTTACAAGGCAAAAGATCCAATCATTACGGTAAAGAAGGCCCTTGTTGATAACAAGTGGGCTGACGACGCATGGTTTGATGAAATTGATGCAAAAATTAAGGCTATTGTAGACGAATCTGTGAAGTTCGCAGAAGAGTCTCCATATCCTGAGGCTGACGAACTGTATAAAGATGTTTATATACAGGAAGATTATCCTTTTATAACAAGCTAATTAATCGTTCGATAACAATAATCTGAAAATATATAATGGCTGAAGTTGTTCGAATGCCTAAAATGAGCGATACCATGACCGAAGGGGTAATCGCAAAGTGGCACAAAAAGGTTGGCGATAAGGTGAATACCGGTGATTTAATTGCTGAAGTAGAAACCGATAAAGCGACTATGGACTTTGAATCTTTCCAGGAAGGTACTTTATTATACATAGGCGCCGAAGAAGGTGCCGCTGCTCCTGTTGATTCAGTGATCGCAGTATTAGGTGCCGAAGGCGAGGATTATAAATCTGCTCTTGAAGGTGAAGGGGCTGCTGCTCCTGAATCTGGTAAAAATGAGAAGGATGCGACAGAGAAATCTGATAATAAGGAAGATAGTAATGAAGAAGAAGTTTCCTCGATAGATCCTGAATCTGTTGGTGCTACTGTTATTCGCATGCCTCTTTTAAGTGATACAATGACTGAAGGTGTTATTGCAGAATGGCACAAAAAAGTTGGCGACACTGTAAAAAGCGACGACACACTTGCTGATGTTGAAACCGACAAAGCGACAATGGAAGTTACCGCTTACGCTGAAGGAACTTTATTATATATCGGTGTTGAAAAAGGACAGGCAGCTAAAGTAAATGATATTATAGCAATTGTTGGTAAAGAGGGTACAGACGTACAACCATTACTAAAAGGCGGAACAAAATCAGCTTCAACATCCGGAGATAAAAAGAAAGAAGACACTTCTGCTGAACCGGCAAAAACCGAGGCAACGGCTGGGTCTAAATCTTCTGACTCAGATTCAAGAATTAAAGCCTCACCGCTAGCAAAGAAAATTGCTCAGGAAAAAGGAATTGACCTTTCTCAGGTAAAAGGAAGTGCAGAAGGCGGCCGAATTATTAAAAAGGATGTTGAAGAGTTTACACCGTCGGCAAAACCAGCCGCGCAAGCTGCAGCTCCTCAGGCCGAAGCTGCTCCTGCTGCAAAAGCTGATAAAACTATCACCATTCCTCAATTCATTGGTGAAGAGAAGTATACGGAAAGACCTGTAACACAAATGCGCAAGGCAATAGCCCGCTCTCTGTCTGACAGCTTATTTACTGCTCCGCACATTTTCGTAACTATGAGCATTGACATGGACAGCGCTATTGCAGCCCGTGCCAAAATGAACGAGTATGCTCAGGTGAAGATTTCCTTCAACGATTTAGTTGTTAAGGCCACAGCTATCGCTTTGAAGCAACATCCTGCTATTAACTCTTCATGGATGGGCGATAAGATTCGCACTAATGAACATGTAAATATTGGTGTTGCTGTTGCTGTTGATGAAGGATTGGTTGTTCCGGTTATTAGATTTGCTGATGGTAAGTCGTTAAGTCATATTTCTCTGGAAGTGAAAGATTTTGCTCAGAAAGCTAAATCGAAAAAACTTCTTCCTACAGATATGCAGGGTTCAACTTTCACTATTTCTAACTTAGGTATGTTTGGTGTAGATGAATTTACCGCAATCATTAACCCACCCAATGCGGCAATTTTAGCTGTAAGTGGAATTCAGCAAGTTCCTGTAGTAAAAAATGGAGCAATAGTGCCGGGGAACATTATGAAAGTTACTTTGAGCGGCGATCACCGTGTGGTTGACGGCGCAGTTGTTGCAGCATTTTTGCAAACATTAAAGTTATTGCTTGAAGAGCCGGTAAGATTGCTGGTATAATAGCAACAAAATAAATTCTAAAAAAAACCTGCGGATTTCTTTTCTGCAGGTTTTTTTGTGCCTTAGATTTAAATATTTCTTGAAGCGTAATCATCACCTGACTGTTACATCCTTTGGTTGATTTATTGCGAAAACTTAGTTATCTTGAATTAAGATTAAATTAGTGTGTATCAGCAGCTACCGGCATTTTTACCACCCCAGGCTTTGGGCGGTGATACTATTGCTTTGCTGGTGTGAAACAACGATTGGACAGGCTTTCACGATTCAAAATCAGCGAAAGCGACAGGTAACTTCATTTAAATTAATCAATAACCTTGTAATCATTCCTGTCTATATTAATTCGACGGGGCCGTACAATTTTATCCTCGATACGGGCGTAGGTATTTTACTTATTTCAGATCCTGATCTGCTCAAATTATTCGATACCACGACATCAAGAGCTATAAAGATCCAGGGAATAGGCGAGGGTGCTGAAATGACTGCACTAATTCAGCCCTCGGTCCAGATTGAACTGGCCAGCTCAATCAGAGGTATTATGCCAGTTGCCATTTTAAAGGAGGATCCGTTTAATTTGTCATCGTTCGTCGGGATGCCGATACATGGACTTATTGGTTATGAACTCTTCAGCAGTTTTATCATACGAATTAATCATTCATCAAAAGTTATAACCTATTATAGACACGAAACCGCTTACATTCCCAGAAAAGGTCAGAAAGTATTTATTTCTATTGAAGACCGGAAGCCTTACGTAGAATCGACGTTAAAGCTTCCTGATGGAAAAAGGGAAAAGGTTAAATTGATTATTGATACCGGTGCAGGCCACCCTTTATCACTTGAAACTTCAAACGGTATTCCATATTCCATTCCCAAAGTAAATATTCCAGCCAATTTGGGAGTCGGCCTATCAGGGATGATAAATGGCTATATAAGTAGGATACCCGCAATGACACTCGGAAGGTATCAATTGCATGATGTAGTATGTGCTTTTCCTGATTACAGCAATGTAGCAGCTAAAGTGTATTCTGTTAGCCGCAACGGAAGCTTGGGGAATAGTGTTTTAAAGCGCTTTAATGTGGTTTTTGACTATCAGCGGGAAGTAATGTATCTGAAGCCAAATTACTTGTTTAAAGAGCCGTTTGAGCATGATATGAGCGGGATAGAAATTACTGCTGTGGGTCCTGCTTTTGAAAGAGTGATTATAGCCAGGGTTGAAGCCGGCTCTGCGGCTGAACAGGCCGGGCTTAAAGAGGGCGACAGGATTTTAAGTGTGAATTTTAAAAAGGTAGAGGAATTGGGAATAGAGGAACTAAAGGGCTTATTCCGCTCGAAAGATGGCAGATCGGTTGTGCTTCACGTTCAGCCGTATAAATCCGAAAATTCTCAGTTTGTCTTTTTAACCTTAAAAAAGCGGATATAGTAATCAGCTATCTTTTTATATTGCCATCTAAATCAACCGCAACGGTGTATGGCTTTAAATAAGCATCAAAAAGGACCGCCAACTCGCGTCGGGTAATTAGCTTTTTTAAATCGAAATCCCCCTTTAACTTAAGTGAACTTTTCCACGCTTTTTCCGCTTCTTTATTCAGCTCTCCTCCTCTCGATCCAACAAATTTTATAAGGCTGAGCGCATCTTCAAGAGTAAGTTTCTCCGCTTTATTATCTAAAAACCAAATCTGGCTGCGGGAATACAATTCCCGAAATGGTTGTTTTAATTCTTCTGTGCTGACAGACGCTTCTGGCATGAAAAAGAGCTTGCCATTTTCTTCTTTCGCCTTCAATATGCCGGTTACTCCTATATGCTGAAAAACGATCATTGAGGAATCACTATCGTCGATGTCATCAAATTTAAAAATTCGCGAGTCGTAGGTTAAGAGCTCGGTTTGAATTACCCTTACATTTAATTTCTCAGTAGTCGTTTTAAAAAAAGCGCAATATGCTGCAATTGCACCGGCAGCCTGACCGGTTATCAAAGTTGATGGTATGTTTTCAGGCGCGATCAATACAATATTTTCTATTCCCGGAACTATTAATGAAGATAGAGGAATTGGTCTGAACGCACGGTTTTCATCAGGAGCAACGGCAATACTTGTGCGGTATTTTTTATCGGCGTAAATATTTGACCCCTTGGCAGCGCTGCTTTTTTTAGGTGCGAAACCGATCATTTTTGCTACCGTAAAACCGGGGGTAGCATCGACAATTACGTCGGCTTTAATTTCTTTTCCTACCAGGTCAATTTCCCAACCTTTCCCATCTTTTTCGATCTTTGTTATTGTGGCAGCCGGAAGTACTGTTAAATTCTTTATTGTATCAGACCAAGCTTTAAATACTCGAGCCGTAAATTCAGATGAAAGTGTATGACTTTCTAAGAGTGGAGTTTTTTGAAGAGTATCTACATGTTTGGCAAATTCTGCGTATATGCCAGCTTCTATTGATCTGTCAGCTGGTGTCAGGATAATCGCATGAAATTTTCCTGCGTCAATAAGAAGCGTTTTAACGCCCGATTTCGCTGATTGAATCGCCGCAGCATATCCGCTTGCATTTGCACCAACTACCACAACATCTGTTTTAATAGTTTGAGCTAAGCCGGATAAGCTAAAAAATATGCCAAGTGCTGCAAAAAGATTCTTTATCATTAAAATTTTTGTTAATATTCAAATATATCTTCTGAAACGATAAATACTACTATTAATTTTTTGTCTGTTTCTAAACAGATCATTTTAACAACTTTATTACTGAACGTTAAAATATGAGCTGCGTTTTTTCTCCCTCAACATAAAGATATGGATATAGAAAAATTACGTTTTCCGATAGGTCAATATGCCGCACCTGAATTGATTTCGGAGATTCAAGTAAAACAGTGGATCAATGAGATTTCATTGCTTCCTTCCCAATTAAGAGCCGCCACACTTCAGCTTAGCGAGGATCAGTTAAATACACCATACAGACCCGGGGGGTGGACGGCAAAACAGGTGATCCATCATCTGGCCGACAGCCACATGAATTCTTATATTCGGTTTAAGCTGGCTGTAACCGAAGAAAATCCGACTATACGCCCTTATTTCGAAGAACGCTGGGCAGAGTGCCAGGAGGCGAAACATGCTGACATAGAAGTTTCCTTAAAACTTTTGGAGGCATTGCATAAAAGATGGGTTCTGTTTCTGGAGTCATTGCCAGCTCAAGATTGGAACAAAACGTTTTATCACCCGGAAAATAAAAGAACAAGTACATTAAAGGAGGTCGTCGGTTTATATGCATGGCATGGAAAGCATCATTTAAACCACATTTTAGGGGTCTCGCAAAACGGCGTCCGTTAGACCTACGGCCGCAGATAATTTCTTTATAAAAAAAAGACCCGTCCAATTTTGAACGGGTCTTCGAAATACTTGTTTTTTAATTATTGTGCGTTTCGGCGTGCTTCTTCTTTAAGAGTTTCGTTTGCAACAATTACAATCTCTACTCTTCTGTTTTGTGCTTTACCACTTGCTGTAGAATTATCAGCAATTGGCTCAGTTTCGCCTTTACCAACTGTGGTTAACCGACTGCTTGAAACACCTTGTGCCGCAGCATAAGATTTTACAGAAGATGCTCTGCGTTCTGATAAGCTGTAATTGTATGAATCTGACCCATCAGAATCTGTATGTCCGATAACCATGATATTGGTTTCCGGATTGTTCTTCATTGTCGCAGCTAAATTCTGAATGTTAGTTCTTGCGTTTTCTTTTAGATCTGATTTATCAACATCAAACAGAATCCCTGAATCAAACTTTACAATTAAACCTTCTCCGGCGTCAATTACTTCTGCACCAGGAACAGTTCTTCTGATTTCCTCGGCTTGTCTGTCCATT
>CBIHLM010000067.1:0-23808 GCA_966210515.1 uncultured Pedobacter sp. | reverse complement strand
GGATTGACAAAATCACAATAAACACGATAATCGATTCAGATAGTTAAAATGCAAAAGAATCTCTGAAGGAAGCCGAACTAAGGTATTAGCGATTTTCTAATACTTGAATGCATTTCACCGGACAATTACTGGCAGCTAATTTATTACTATGAACTTCATCATCGCCAACTAAAACACTATAAACACCCCTCTTTTCCATCCCGTTTATTAGGGTGCATCTTCCATCTTTGTGCGAAACGCGCCATCTAAAAGGTGCGGCTTCAACACAGGCATTGCAACCAATGCATTTAGATCGATAATATATAATGCGGGCCATTAAACATCAACTAATTTATACAGCCTGTCTGACGCCTGAATCTTGGTGTCTAAAGGGATTGAAAAAATCTCACCTTTTTTGACCATGTCCTTCGATATGTTTCCGACCCTTATTTCATCAACGATCGTTTGAATCAGTCCGGTTATGGGGCCGGTTATTATAATTTCGTTACCTTTAGATAAGGTCTGGGCTTCTACCAGAAATTCTGCGGCAGCGGCATTTTTAAAATAGTTCAATCCTTTACCGATGTAAATCTTTCGTTTTGTAGCTTTAGAACCATACTCGTTGCTCCATTCGCCCATTTTCCGACCGAGGTAATAACCATCCCAAAAACCCCGATTATACACTGTTGCCAATCTAGCTTTCCAGGCTTTTATTAATTCAGAATTATAATTCCCATTGTAATATGCGTTCACAGCTTCTCTGTAACACTTCGTTGTTGTGTAAACATAATCAGCACTCCTGCCTCTTCCTTCTATTTTAATAACGGATATACCTGAATCTATTAACTGGTCTAAAAAGTCTATGGTGCACAGATCTTTGGCCGACATGATATATTCATTATCGATCTCGTACTCCACGCCTGTTTCTTTATCAGCCACCAAATAACTATGCCGGCAATTTTGAATACAAGCTCCTCTGTTTGCTGATGCAAAATCTGAATGAAGACTCAAATAGCATTTGCCAGAAATTGCCATGCACAAAGCTCCGTGAGCGAATATCTCAATGCGCATCAATTGACCCGAAACGCCTGTAATGGATTTTCTCTTTATTTCGCGGGTGATGAATTCCACTTGTTTGAGGCTAAGCTCCCTGGCCAGCACGATAACATCAGCATAATCCGAAAAGAAATCGACACTTTGAATATTCGAAACATTGGCCTGGGTAGAGATATGAACAGGCATATCAACCATTCGCGCATATCTTAACACAGAAGGATCGGAGGCGATGACAGCATTCACTCCGGATTTTTTTGCGGTATCCACAATTGCCTTCATTATATGCATATCGTGGTTGTATATCACAGTATTCAGTGTTAAATAACACTTAACATCACTTTCCCTGCAAATTTTAACGATTTCCGGAATATCATTTATAATCAAACTACTGCTTGATCTTACTCGCATATTGAGCTGCTCTACACCAAAATATATAGAATCTGCGCCTGCCTGGATTGCAGCACGCAACGACTCGAACGACCCGGCGGGAGCCATCAGTTCAACTTTCTTCAGTTCCATCTTCTATCTTTTACCCACAAAAGTTTACTTTTTTTACTTGAAAAATAATGATGCAGGTCAGCAAGAAAATGATTCATCGATACTTAGATTTGTACCTGAATTATTCAGATGATTACTGAAAAAAGCAAAGAAATAAAAGAGCTCGGTTCTACTCTACTCGAAATTGGCTCCTTACTAATGGTCTCGGGCGCAAGCACCGGACGAATTCGAAACACAATAAATAGAATAGCAGATTCTTTCGGGTATAGTGCAGAAATGTTAATCTCGCAACGCACGCTCATGCTGAAGATTTACGATGATGAAACCGATCACTTCTACAACAGCCTTAAACGTACCTCTGCCCATGGGATCAATTTTTCTACAATGTCTGGAATAAGCCGGATGAGCTGGCTGATTGTCGAACAAAAATGGACGGTGGATCAAATCAATCAGGAACTAAAACGTTTGTCCGAATTGCCCCATTATCCCAGACTGTTAATCCTTTTAGTTGTTGGAGTAGCCGGTGCGGCCTTTTGCCGATTGGCAGGAGGTGAAACTTTAGATATGCTAATGGTTTTTATCGGCTCCTTTACGGGATTATTTATAAGGCAGGAAACCCTAAAAATGCGATTCAATCCGTACATGTGCGTATTTTTCGCCGCTTTTACTTCATCATTAATCGCTGGTATCCCCTTAAAATTTGGAACAGGCTTAACTCATGAGCACGCATTCGCAACATCCGTTCTTTTTCTGATCCCGGGCGTCCCTCTGATAAATTCATGTTCCGACATAATTGATGGAAACCTGCAAAACGGCCTTATTCGCGGGCTCAACGGCTTTATCATTTCGTTTTCGATAGCTTTAGGTTTGTTAACTTCAATGATTATATATCAGTTCTAAAATGGAATGGCTAGTATTAATAGAGAAAGGAATGTGGTTCGGGCTGGCCGCAGTGGGTTTCGCCATTTTGTTTAATGTACCCTTAAGAGCAATTATCCCGGTTTTTATTTTAGGCGCTTTAGGCGGAGTCAGTAAAACCATTTTACTACTGTTCGAAGTGAATGTAATTGTGTCAACACTGGCTGGCGCTACTTTAATCGGCTTTTTAAGCATACCATTTGCTCATAAGAAACACGCACCTCCTCCGATCTTTGCAATTCCCGCAGTTATACCCATGGTGCCGGGAATTTTTGCTTACCGCATGATGCTTGGCCTTATAAGCCTCGCAGGTACCATTGATCCGGCAAGCTATACTCAGATACTTTCCGAAACGGTCAACAATGGACTCAAAGTTATGCTTATTCTGATGAGTCTTGCTGGGGGTGTAGGGATTCCAATGCTTATTACCAGAAAAGATTCGGCAAAGGATATCAGATTTAGAAAGAGACGACTTTGATTTTAAATAAGAAGGCCGGGTGTGATAAGACAACCGGCCCTCCTGTATATATTTAATAATTTCTACTCTTTTATAAAGGCGTGACGTAACTCCTCAACCTGCTCGTTGCTAATAGGAACCAGATTCCCGATGGAGGCACAAAGCACTAAAGATTTCGCACTAAATTCTGCCACTTCCAGATAATCGAAGGTTTGTAACAACTGGTCGCCGGTTATCATTACACAGGCATTTTTAACTATTACCGCCGGATTGTGTTTGGCCACTAAATCCGGAATAATGGTTTCACCTTTAAAATGCGATCCAAATTCAAGAGAGCTTACATCCTGTAAAAATATCCAGCTTTCTGGGATTGTGCGAACATTAAAGGCTGCTCCGGTAACGGCAAATGCCATTAGATAAGGTGATTGTGTGAGTATGATCGAGTTAATTTCAGGATGTTTTTTATAAATCTCCTGATGCAGATATGTAGTCCGGCTCGGAATCTTACCCGGTTCACGTTTACCATCTTTAATCTGTACTATGTCTTCGATTTTTAAATCCCAGCGGGGTACATCAGTAGGGGTAATCAAGAAATCATTTCCCTTCCAACGGGTTGACACTGTACCATAGGAACTGATCATTAATCCCTGCGTACATGCGCGATGAACAATATTACAGATCTCGAGTCTCTTCTCGCGCTCGTCAGACGAATATGCTACTTCTTCCATTTCTGGCAATGGTTCTGGCACCTGCGATTCAAACGCATCAATTTGCTGATCACTAAGATATTGAGGTGATCCGACAGCATTGCCATACAGAATTGTCCGGGCACAAAACTCAAGTGTTTCAAAACGTTCGAAGGTATCAGTCAAATCAGAACCGCCGACGACGGTTCCATGATTTTCCATAATCACGGCCTTAAATCCCTTTGTAAACTCCATTGCAATTTTTGCACCCAGCGCCTGGCTTCCCGGCAACTCATACTCTGCGTATCCAACAGGACCGCAAATCCGTCTGGCCTGGGTAATTATATTAGTATCTGGTGTTGCCCGAACGATACTAAAAGAAACTAAGGCTGGCGGATGAGCATGAATAATGGCCTTTATATCGGGACGTATCTCATAAATAGCTTTATGAAAAGGAAATTCCGAGGACGGTTTATGACAACCCTCAACACCGCCTTCTCTTTTTACGCACACAATATCTGATGGCTTAAGCATTCCTTTATCTACTGCCGAAGGTGAAATCCATATATCACCATTATCGTCCATTATTGAAATATTACCCCCGGATGTTGTTGTTAAACCTCGTCGGTAGATCCTGCTCATTACCAGAGCGATTTGATCTCTTGGGTGCATTAAACGTGTATTTAGAATCTCATTCATGTTATATTCGATAAAAACCTCTTGTGTGTTAATCAAACAAAGGATGCAATTATTCTGAGACTTCCAAATGACCAATATCACATTATAAAACGATTTATATCTGAAAAAACAAGCTGAAGTTAACGTTGATGGGAGAATGCAGTATCTAATCGAAGGCGTGATGAGTATCATTTATTTTGGTAATTCGTATCATCGCAGTGGCGACTGTATTCAAATAAATTCACCGTTTTATTGACACAAAAGGTAAGAACAAAATCTATTCACCTTCACGCTTTTTGCAAGCTTGCAGTAAAGCGAATTAAGACTATATTAGAATAAAAAAAAGAGGTCAGGATAGACGTACCTGATTAATTACTAAACATGAAAAAAATTCTTTATTCCGGCTTAATTGTAGGCATAAGTTTGTTTATTATCAGCTACGGCGGGCTATTTCTTGCAATCCGGTTTGTTCCAGAGCTTTTTGTAGTTTACAACAATCCTCTATTCAATTCTGATGGCAGCAGAGATGTGTTGTTTTATCTGCACGCATTTATTATAAGCTTTGCCTTGTCGTGGTTTTGGGAAAGATTTAAGCCTCTTTTCTCAGGCCCTTTTTTCGTGCGAGGTATTGAATTCGGACTTGTGTACGCAATTGTCGCCTTATTGCCCGTAATGTGGATTACCTTTAGTTCTTTAGATATAACTATCGCGATAGTTTTAAGCTGGTTTGTTTATGGCTTTTTACAGGCCCTGGTTGCAGGAGTTCTATTTGCGAAGATAAACCCATGATGCATTAATGTCATCTCCAATAAGATATTTTGGCTTACAAAGAAATTTGAACTGGCATTTGACCAGAGAGTTTAGAAGATGTAATTATCAAAATAAAGAGCAGAGGTTTAATTAAAAAGCTAATGTTTGCTTATCATGCTCAATCTATCACTTTCATCCTCAAATTGAATACTACAGTTAATTCGTCATTAGTTTGAATCATTCCGCCAATTTTCCTGGGAGGAATAATATTAAAGTCGGAAAAACTCACTTGCCGGGTTCCGATCAGGTTAATTACATTCTCTCCGCCAGAAATAAATTTGTAATCTACTTCTAAACGTCGCGTTACACCAGCCAGTTCTATGGTAACGATTCCCTTTACCAGGTCATGTTTAATGTCAGGATCAGGATATCTGTTCAAATTTATGAACCTGATCGTCAGCGTGGGAAATTCCTTTGCCTTTAATGTTTTTCTTAAATCGCTCGTCATAATCGGATGATGGCAATCAAATTTCTGAACATCCAGTTTTAAAGAACCGCTTATTGGCAAAACCTCCTTCTTTGCGTACTTATAAAGAGATAAGGTATCGGGCTTTGCATAGTTTGCTATTACACAATTAAACTTATTAATATTGGTACTGCCATCCACTTTCAATGAGCCTCCCTTCATAATAACCCACTTGGTTATCTGAGGCTTACTTATCTGACTATTAAAAGCCGAAAACAAAATAAGCATAAGAAGCAAAAGCGTTTTCCGTGGATGCATATCCATTATCTTAAGTTATACAAAAAAAGCAGGCTGACCAAGATCAACCTGCTTTTCAATTTGAAATATTTGATTAAAAGCCGACTACAGCCTGTATAACGTAACCTTTAAACTCGCCACCGTTAAGATAGTTTGCTGCAGGGTAGTTTTTGTGCTCTTGTTTTACATATTCACCTTTTAATAGAATATTATCTGTTAAGAACCAACCTGCGCCGAAGGCTAAACGATCTACTTTAACATCTTCTGTATAAGTAATAGCAGGTACTGTTCCTGCAGCTGCAACATTTGCAGGTCTGTAGTCTAAGGTATTGTACCGTACACCTACAAAGAAGTTTTCAGCGGCACCTATTCTGTAGATAGCATCAATTGCATACTGAGTTGCTTTTCTGCTATCAACTTCATTTTTAGTTCTGCCATTTGCAACTTCATAAGTACCAAATAACTCTAAGCCCTGAGCTTTTACAAAACCGTTAAGTTGCAATGCTTCTACCTTTTTGCTAAACCCTGGATTTACACGGCCAGTTGTGAAACCGGTACTTCCAACTTTCTCAAGTGCGCCAAAATAGTTAGATCCAGTACGATCGCCAGAATATAGTGTGTTGCCACCTGAACTTTTGTTGTAATAGTAAGATGCAGCAGCACGTACTCTTACAAGTTTTGCAAGTTGTTTATCGAACCCTCCTTTTAAAATAATTGCCGGAGATTTGTGGATATTATCATCCTGAGGTGTTGCAATAAGGCTATCGATATTACCTTTCACCATACCGTTTGTTACACCTAAAAGACCGAACAACCCGCTATGTCTTACTAACACTTCGCCACCTATCTCTGTTGTAAATGCGTCAAGAATATAGTTTTCAGCAAATGGGTTGTAAAGCGTGTGACCACCATCTGATCTACGGAAGTGTTGATCGCCGTAATTGATTTCCATGTGTCCGACTTTAATGGTAGTGAATTTCATGATATCATCCCAAATCTGACCGTTGAACGGAAGTTTATCAAATTGGATATATCCGCCTTTTACCCATGTTTCGTTGTGGTGACGTGATGATAAATAGCTGGTTAAATTCAACCGAATTCCCTCTGCTAATTGTACATCCATATATAAGTTAGCGTTGGCTGTATTAAATCCAGGGGTCATTCTATACAATCCTCCGGAAACGTTTTCATGCTTTAAACCCTGGAATGACTGAGTAAATCCGGCGCCAAATTGTACTTTAAGTTTATCAAATACGGCATTTGAGTCTTTTGGAGCTTCGAATACGTTAATACCGCTTTTATCGTAAGGTCTAAGGTTAGCGACCTCAGTTTGTGCTTGTAATGCAACCGGACTTGCCAGTATTAAGGCAACGGCTGCAACTTTTAAAATGTTAGATAATTGAGTTTTCATGCTGTTTATTATTTACGAGTGAATATTTAGTGATAAGGTCTTATTTTTTTAATTTTAATACGATGTCGATGGTAACGTCATTAGCTACTTTTAATGCCCCCATCATGAATGTTGGAGCTTTAATGTTGAAATCGCTCATTTTAATAGCTTTTGAACCTTTACAAATAAGTTCATCATCTCCAACAGTATAATTTGTTTGAAGCGTAACAGGCTTGGTTACTCCGGCTATAGTCAAATTTCCGGTCGCCTTAATTACCTTTTGCTGTTGTACAATAGTGGCATCTGTTAGCTTAAAAGTAATTTTGTTATGTTGTTCTGCTTTTAGTGCTTTGTGGGCTCTTGTAGTGAGTAAATCTTCTTTACCCTTTAAGTTAGCAACCGGAAGTGAGAAATTGAGAGAAGTAATATCTACTAACTGATCTCCTTTTACAGTAAAACTTCCATCGCAACTGAAAGTGCTTGCACTCATTGTCCAATCGTGAATATTTGAAGTTCCGATCACTTTAATAAGTGAACCAGAAACTGCCTTGAAAGGAGTCTGTGCCTGTACTGATGCAGTGATGGCAGTGAAGCTTATTGCAAGAACCAGCGTTAAAAGCTGACCCACACGATTTTTGAATTTGCTGGCATTAACGTTTAAGACTTTCATACTTAATTTAATTAGTGTATTTCTATAGCACAAATGTATCCCGGGAAATAAGGCTGGTGAATGATGTGAGGTGTAAAAAAAAGTGATCTTAGACACTTTATTAACAATTTCCGGAAAGTAGTTGAAAGCCAAAAACGAAAGAGATAGCTTTTAATAAAAAAAGAAGGAGATTACGAGTTGCGATACCCTTTCTCCTTCTTTAACTAGGTTGGTATTAAATTTATAATGTATACTCCTCTCATCGTGAATCATCTGGTTCATAGCAATAATGATCTAACTGTTCATTTGAGAGATCTGCCACGTCAACACTAAAATGGTTCGGGAGCACAAGCAAGGGTATTTTAGAGCTACTGGCCATTTGCTTGCTAACACTTGAATGGAATAATCCCTCAAAAAAGCCATATTGCTTATGAACAAGAGCTAATAAATCTGCTTTACCTGAGCCGGTTATTTCAATTAATCTTCTGGGAATATTGCCACCCTTAATTGTTGCATATAAAATCCTCGGATGACCCTGAGGCGAAAACTCACTAATAGAATGCTTAATGGCCTTTTCCGAGTCAATATCAGGTAAACCATAAGTTGAAATATGGCTAACTAAGATTTCGGATTTACAGGCAATCGCAACTTCGCTCAAATACTTTATAACTTTAGAATCGCTAAAAGTGAGATCTGTGGCATAGGCGATCAGGCGAATTTCTTTAAATTTCAAGTTTTCTGGCACCAATAAAACCGGACATTGAATATTATCCAACACATCATGCGTATGGCTGCCAAAAAGAAAGCGGGATAAACCATTTGATTTATGAGCACCCATCACCACAAGATCAACGCCCTTGTCTTTTATAATATTTGCAACAACAACAGATAATTTTCCAAAGTCGCACAGGCACGATATGGTAGGTTTAAACTTCGCGTCAGAAATATCTTCGTTCATCTGCCTGGCGATTTCTTTTAAATCAGCCAGCCCCTCTTGTTTCAGAGCAAGATGATTTGCAACTGGCCAGGCAATTTGCTCCGCCATGGGAGCACTCTCGATAATTTCCATAGCATTGCAAAGCAAAATATTCGCTTCTAACTTCATTGCCATTTGCATGGCGTACTGAGCCGCGAATTGAGCTCGTGTCGAAAAGTCGGTTAATAAAAGGATAGTTTTCATAACACAGTATTTTTATACAAGTAAAAATGACTGATAATACATTAAACTACAATGACTTAAATCACATTAACAAAATTTGAAATGAATCGTCGCAAATATCTGCACAGGCTATTTTTGATTTTTAGAATTGCTGGCTTTTATTCTTTCGGAAGTTAATTTGAAAACACGCTGTTTAACTGATTTAAAAGTCCGGAACAGATTGCCAATTTCACGTTCAAGAGCGCTGTGAGTTTCAATCAGACCAAGTTCATAACTGTCATTTGTATTATCTATAAGACGCTCGAGCTGAGATAGATATTGTGTAACATTTTGTCTTAAAGCCACATTTTGGGTTTGAAGGTTTAAGACATTCAGCTTCATTTCGAGCAGGTTTTCATTTACTTCGTGCTTTTTCAATTGAGAATAACCTCGCTCTACCAGCTTTTGTAAAAAATTTAGATCCCGGGCAAAGAACTCTAAATCAGAAACCCAGTGTTTGCTAATAAGATAAAGCTCTTGTAATTCAGCACTCAGCTGATTTTCTTCGATTACAGTTGTCATGACACGTAGTATTTATATCATCAAAATTCATCCTTAATTACTGTGCCCGTAATGATACCTGTCAAATTATTCTATGATCTTTATCAGTTTAAGACAATTTAAAACCAATCTTAATTTATATTTGCTTTTATCGCATTGTAAATGAAACTTACTTTTGTAAAAAGTTAATGGATAAGTTAAAACTGCTGCACGCAATAATCGAATCCGCAATTGATGGCATAATAACTATCGATTCTCGTGGGATGATCGAAACCATGAATCCTGCTGCTTTGACATTGTTCGGATATTTGGAAGATGAAGTAAAAGGGCGGAATATCTCTGTACTAATGCCCGAGCCTTATAAAAGTGCACACGATGGATATATACACAGGTATCAAAGTACTGGAGAAAAACGTATTATCGGTATAGGCAGGGAAGTTTTGGGCTTGCGAAAAGATGGCAGCACGTTCCCTTTCCGGCTGGCCGTAAGTGAGGTTGAGTACGAAGACAGAAAAATATTTACCGGCTTTGTTCACGATCTTTCTAAAGAAAAGGAAGCAGAAGAAAATTTAAAGAGGTATACCGAAGAGCTGGAGGAAAAAGTAAAAAACCGGACTCAGAATCTGGAGCATCTTGTTGTTGAATTGGAGCATGCGAGAGATGAAGCCAGTCACTCTTTAGAAAAAGAGAAAGAACTTAATCAGCTTAAAACCAGATTTGTTTCAATGGCCTCTCACGAGTTCAGAACTCCCTTAAGTTCAGTTCAGCTGTCTGCTTCTTTAATTGAAAAGTATTTGCAAAAAGCGGATCCGGATAACATTTTAAAACATACTGGTAAAATAAAAAACTCTGTAGGTCACCTTACAGGCATCTTAAACGACTTCTTATCTCTTGAAAAGTTAGAAGCGGGAAAAACTGAAGTGCAATTTCAAGAGTTTGATCTTGTTAAATTTTCTGAAGACATAGTTGAAGAGATGCAGCTGATTTCTAAACAAAACCAGCATATTGTTTATCAGCATACCGGGGCTACAAGCCAGGTTTTTCTAGATCCGGCCTTACTGAAAAGTGCGGCTATAAACCTTGTTTCAAACGCCATAAAATATTCGGGAGAAAACACTTTTATTGAATTTAACTCGGAGGTAAACGAAACTGAGATTTATATTACTGTAAAGGATAACGGAATTGGAATTCCGCTGGAGGAACAGAAAAATCTTTTTGAACCTTTTTTCAGAGCCCATAATACCGGAAATATTCCGGGCACAGGCTTAGGTCTAAATATTGTAAAAAGATACGTTGAAATGATGGGCGGAGAAGTAATTTGCCAAAGTGCTCAAAACAAAGGGACAACAATTTCTTTAATTTTTAAATTAGAATGAGTACACAAAAGAAAACGGTACTATTAATTGAGGACAATCAGGACATACGCGAAAGCACAGCAGAGATACTTGAATTAGCAGACTTTAAAGTCTACACAGCCGAAAACGGAAAAAAAGGTGTCGAACTAGCGCAGTCGCACACACCCGACATTATTTTGTGCGACATTATGATGCCGGAGCTGGATGGCTACGGAGTACTCTATCTGCTCAGTAAAAATGCTGGCACTGCAGATATTCCTTTTATATTTCTGACTGCGAAAGCTGAACGTACCGATGTGCGGAAAGGAATGGAAATGGGAGCTGACGATTATTTAACCAAACCTTTTGACGATATGGAATTATTGAATGCCATAGAAAGTCGTCTGCAGAAAAAGGAAAGAGCCATTAAAAACGCTGGTAATGCGGCATCTTTAGAAACCTTACTTGATGAAGCCCGCTCTGCTAAATTATTGAATGAACTTTCGGTGAACAGCCGCATTCGTGCTTATAAGAAAAAGCAAAACATTTACATGGATGGCGACCAGGCACTGAACGTTTACCTTGTGAAAAGTGGAAAAGTGAGAACGTTTATGGTGTATCAGGACGGCCGCGAAATTGTAACCGGCATGTTTACCACGGGCGACTTTTTGGGATATGAAGCTGTACTTTTAAATAAACCGTACCCTGAAAATGCAGAAGCCCTTGACTCTGCTGAACTTCATTTAATCCCCAGAAATGACTTTAATGCTTTGCTATTTAAAGACCTGGGAATTGCCAAGAAATTCATCGAACTACTTTCCGGAAACCTTCACGAAAAGCAAGAGCAACTTTTAAGATTGGCTTATAATTCCGTGAGAAAACGAGTGGCCGATGCGCTGATAGATCTGGCAAGAAAGTTTGCCGGAGCTACTGTAGAAACCTGCGAAATTAAAGTCTCCCGTGATGATTTGGCCGCAATGGTAGGTACGGCAAATGAAACGATCAGTCGCACCCTGGCAGATTTTAAAGAAGAACGATTAATTGAAAAAGAAGGAAGCGTCATCAAAATTCTATCACTTGAACGATTGAAACGAATAAAACAGTAAAAGTGATCAAGATCACTTTTGCCGTTGATTAGCCTCATACCCCGCCCCCTGCAACCGCAGTACTTTTGTTATTAAACTAATGAAGTATGAAAGCGGTTGCATACAGCAGTAAGATTTGCGAAAAAGAATTACTTATTAAGGCTAATAATAAGAAGCATGATATTACTTTAATATCAAACAGGCTCACCCTCGACACAATTTCTTACGCGAAAGGAAAAGATGCTGTTTTGGTTTTTGCGTGTGACGACCTCTCTGCCCCTATCCTGGTAAAGTTAAAGGAGATGGGCGTTAAATATATCTCCACCCGTTCCGCAGGTACCGATCACATTGACATTCAGGAGGCTGGAAAATTAGGCTTAAAAGTAGCGAACGTTCCTGCTTATTCTCCCGAATCTATCGCAGAGCATGCCATTGCCTTAATGCTTTCCCTGATTAGAAACATCGTTCCTGCCCATAAACAAATGCTGGAGTACGATTTCAGTTTGAATAATCTTGTCGGAAACACCATAAGAAATAAAACGATAGGTATTGTTGGTTTGGGCCGCACCGGCCAAGTAGTCGCCAAAATATTGAACGGCTTTGGAGCCAGAATTCTGGTGAGCGATACGGAGGATGTAAGCGGGTTTTGCCTGAGCTACGGAGCCCGCCAGGTTTCTTTTGATGATTTACTTAGAGAATCGGATATTATAACATTTCATGTACCCCTAAACGAATCGACCCGGCATATGGTAAACAACGAAACCATCCGCAAAATGAAGGATGGAGTTGTATTGATTAACGTTAGCCGCGGTGCGGTGTTTAACACCAAAGACGTTTTTGAAAGTCTTCAAAATGAGAAAATCAGTAAGCTCGGGATGGATGTTTATGAATTTGAGCACAATATTTTCTTTTTCAATCATAGCAAAAATCCTATTAACGACCAACTGCTCAAGGCTCTGATCCAGCATTCAAGAGTACTGCTGACCCCGCATATAGCGTTTCTTACCGAAGAAGCATTGCAGGTTATAGCCGAAAAAACCATCGCTAATCTTGATTTATGGGAAGCAAATAAAAGCCTCGGCACGGCCTGCTGCGATAAAGATGCTGTTCAAGACACCTCAAAAGCGCTTTCAGCATGATCTCAGATTTAATCAGGAAGTATAATGTCGCTGCCCCGAGATATACAAGCTATCCAACAGTCCCCTATTGGGATACTGAAAGCTGGAGCAGCCAACAATGGTTTGAGTCTATAAAGAAATCTTATCAGGAAAGTTCTTCAGAAGGTATCAGTTTATACATTCATTTACCTTTTTGCGAAAGTTTATGCACGTATTGTGGCTGTAACACCAGGATAACAAAAAACCATAGCGTAGAAGAGCCTTACATAAATGCTGTGCTTAAAGAATGGAAAATGTACTGCGATGTACTTGGCTGCCAGCCGGCAATTAAAGAGATACATCTGGGAGGCGGTACACCTACTTTTTTTAAACCTGAGCACTTAAAAAAGCTCATAGAAGGGATTGTGTTCTCGTCAAAACTGACTCCAGATGCAGAGTTTTCATTTGAAGCCCATCCAGCTAATACCACCGACGAACATTTAAGGACACTTTTTAACCTGGGTTTCAGAAGGTTAAGTTTAGGCATACAAGACTTTGACCCTAAGGTACAAGCGATAATAAACCGAAAACAAAGTATTGAACAGGTTGAGCACATTACTAAGTACGCCCGCCATCTTGGCTATACCTCTATTAATTTCGATTTAATCTATGGCTTGCCATTGCAAAAACTTTCCAGCGTAGAAAACACAATAAAAGAAGTTATAAAACTAATGCCCGACCGTATTGCCTATTACAGCTACGCACACGTACCCTGGATTAAACCCGGCCAACGAAAATTCACCGAAGCTGATTTACCGGCTGACGACGAAAAACGGGCATTATACGAAAAGGGTTGTGACTTACTTTCGAACGCAGGGTATGAAAATATCGGCATGGACCATTTTTCATTACCAACAGACAGTTTATACCAGGCCTCACGAAATGGGAAACTCCACAGAAACTTTATGGGATATACCCATCAATACACTAAACTGTCATTGGGAATTGGAGTTTCATCAATTAGCGACAGCTGGTATGCTTTTTCTCAAAACATCAAGAAGCTTGAGTTATACCTCGAAAAGATAGAACGCGGAGAATTTCCACTGATGAAAGGACATATTCTAACCGAAAGCGACCTGGAATTCAGAAGAGAGATTTTAAATATCATGTGTAAAGGCTATACTGATATGACGAGAACCAATTCGCAACTAGTTAAACGCTTACTGCCCTTGCGAAAAGACAATCTGATAAAATTTAGTTACAGGAGACTTCACGTCACTTCCCTTGGTAAGTCTTTTTTGAGAAATATCTGTATGGCTTTTGACGAACGCCTATGGAACAGCCCTGCCAATGATCAGACATTTAGTAAGGCAGTTTAATTAAACTTTAATTGAATATAACAATGAGCCACAGTTTTCACATCCCGGTTTTAGGACTTGGATTTTCGATTGACACCCCACTTAAAGTAGCCAGATATGGCATTTCCTCTGTTGTCTCGGTTGTAGATGATGAACTTATAGAACGGATGCGTCAACATCATTCAGAGAAACACAAATTACCTTTCCAACCGATAAAAAAGACGGAGGAAGACCATAGGGCAAAACGAATTACCGCCTATCTTAATTTATTAAACACCCTTGTAGATCTACAAATTATAGAATTACAGAAACGAGAGTTTACACCCGAATCAGACCTTACCCGGTACTTTGATTTGCTTCCGGATGATTCAAAACAAAAAATGGCATATAATGAAATGCTGTTTGAGACTGACTTGGAGCGAAAAAAAATCCTCCAGGAGAACCTCAGATCGAACATTCAAAAAGGTGCAATTGAAGTGAACATAATGTCCAAAGTCGACAAAATGAACTTTGGAAAAGACGGTTTGTCGCTCGGCGACAGATTTACTGATGCTCTGGCATCATTGAGAGGTTTTGCAGAAAGTGATCTGAACTCATCTCTTATTCTCTCGGCAGGAATGAATCCGCGGCTTTACAGTTACCTGGCAGACTTTGATTGCTTTAACGCAAAAACTTCTTCGTCGTTAAAGAAAAGGATTGTGTTAAAAGTAAGTGACTTCAGGTCTGCATTGATACAGGCTAAGTTCCTGGCAAAAAAAGGACTTTGGGTACATGAGTTCAGAATTGAATCTGGATTAAACTGCGGCGGCCATGCTTTTGCTACCGAGGGCTATTTGCTTGGGCCTATTCTGCAGGAGTTTAAAGACAAACGTACGGAGATGACGAATGAGCTTTATGAAATCTATAAGGCCTTTTATAAAACTGCAGATGGCATTGAAGTTGACCAACCTGTTACCAGGATAACTGTACAGGGGGGAATAGGAACTGCGGAAGAGAACACTTTCCTGCAAAGATATTACAATCTCGATGGAACTGGTTGGGGAAGTCCGTTTTTACTAGTTCCAGAAGCCACAAACGTCGACAAAGACACGCTTAACCTATTAAAAGATGCCACTTCAAAAGACTTCTATATCAGTGGCGCCTCACCTTTAGGTATTCCGTTTAACAATTTCCGAAAAAGTACTGCCGAAATCCAAAGGCTTGAGCGGATAGCTAAAGGAAGACCCGGAAGCCCCTGCAATAAAAAGTTTTTGGTTTCGAATACTGAATTTACTTCAGAAGCCATTTGTACGGCATCGCGCGAGTATCAGAATTTAAAGATAAAACAGCTTCAGGCGGCAGATCTTTCGGCGGAGCAATACGATTTCAAATTTAGGCAGATAACCGAAAAACTATGTTTGTGCGAAGGATTATGCACTTCCGCATATATTAAAAACAACATGCTAAAAGCACGTGAAAATACCGCGGTCGCTATTTGTCCCGGGCCAAATACAGCATACTTTTCTGGTATTTACTCGCTTGATGAAATGGTTAAGCACATATATGGAAAGCTTAACCTACTTAAAAACGTCAACCGGCCTAACATTTTCATCAATGAATTAAAGCTTTATGTAGATTACCTTAAAAAAGACATCGAGAACAGCGCTCAGGAAATGTCCGATAAGAAAATCAAACAACTTGAACGTTTCAAAGAACAATTGCTTAATGGAGTAGAATATTACAACCAAATCTTCCCTTCTATCCAAAAGTTCTGCGATTCTTGCAGCAAAACGTTTCAACAGGAGCTTAAGAATTTAGATGCTCAAATTAAACAACTTCAAATTGAATTGGTGTAATAAGCATCTGATGCTACACCCTTAAACAAGAAGTTTGCAGCACAATTGTATCAATCCATTGTTGTTGCTTTTCAGGACTAAAAAAACGTGAAGGAGTCTCCAGTTTGCAAACTCGGAGATTTCTTCTTTTGCAATGGTCCGCAATTAAGCTGCTCTCAGCTTTGATATTCGGAGCACCGTTAAACGTCTTCCGGGTAAAATACACTGCCTTTAAGTTGGGTAACTGATCAATTAAGGATATGATATCTTTCCATTTCTGCACATGACTATCTATAAAAGAATCATCGACATTAGCTTCTTCGCCGTCAGGGACATCCAGAGCATCAATTAAATCGGCAAAATCGATTTTATATTTTGACATAAAATCGTTTTTCTCCTTGAGGGTAGCTTCCTTAAGAGAATCCAGTCCCCAGCATTGCGGTAATAAATGCCAAAGGAAACTTTTCGCTCTTCCATAAAAAAAATCAGGTGCATCGGAACTATCAGCACTGAAATTACCCAGAATTAAAACTTCTGTGTTAGGACTCACCTGATATTCTCTGAACTTATTTAAAATTACTGGCATATGAAATTAATTCTGCTAGGCCAAAAATAGACTAATTATCGTGGCCGAGCCGATTTCTTCTTTTATAATTTGATTAGTTCGCTGTGAGCCTTAATACTGGCTCATATAATTTCTCAATACAGCTTTGTAACGATTAGTGTCTTTTACACGTCTTAACCAAAACACACTTTCATGAGAAAGATATTTCAAATACTAATCTGCATATTATTGACCTTAACTGCCTGTAAGAAAAATGAAGGCGCTTATTTTGAAGATATCGATGCGCCTGCCGCTTCTACACGAATGAGCCGCAGTTTTTATTACCCTGAAGAAAACCTAACCATAGCACAAACCTATGTACAGCATATAAACCATGTATGCAAGCTTGATGAAGATGGAGATTTGGTTTTAAAATTCGATATCCCATTTAAAAATGGACGAGATGAAGTGACTTTTATAATTCAAAAGGATAAACTTAAATTAGGTTTTAGCGGGGTATATGAAATTAAACCTTCGAAAGCCGGCGATGTTGCAGCATTTTATTTATACCGCTTAACACCATCCTCGTCAAGCAGATTTTTACCAGAAAACTCAACAGGAGCATTAACAATTAACAAGTACGATAGCCAGTTTAAAACATTAACCGGAAACTACAATCTTACGATCAACAGTGTTAATGATCCAGCTTCATCTATATACACAGATTTTAGAGAAACCACAATTTCTATTTCTGGCAGCTTCGAAAACATGCAATTGGAAAACGAATGAGATAATTCCGAAAGAATACTTAACCTTCAACTACTGTATCTAAGGCTGGAATAGCCGCGTTGCTTCTTTTAATCTTCTGATGCACGTAGCTGTTGATTACGTAAACCAGCACAATTGCAACAATCATGGAAATGATCACCACCAAACCTAAGGTATCGTAATGATCTATTTTACCACCAGGTCTTTGCACAACTATCAACCCGGCAATAGCTGAAGCAATACCCCCGGAAAATTGCTGTACTGATGAATTAATGCTCATAAATGCTCCCCTGTCCTGGGGTTCGGGAATGGCTGTCATGAGCGCCGAAGCGGAAATCATCCGGGATGCAATACCAACAAAAAGCACTACGTTTATAGAGATCACCATCCACAGAGGTGTAATTCCTAAACTGGTATAAATGGCAACCATTACCATACTGATAACAGAGCCGGCAAAAAAGACCTTAAACTTTCCTATTTTATCACTCAGCTTTCCTATTAAGGGACCGAAAATTATCGAGAATATTCCAGTTACTCCATACAGCACTGGCAATTGGTCTCGAGTTAGCCCCATGTTATTTATTCCAAATGCGGTTCCGAAAGGCATCAGCATAAAACCTCCGGTGGCCAGACAGGTGGTTCCGAGAAATGCTTTTAGGTAATTGGAGTTGGCGATCGTTTTAAACATATGCTGAAAAGGATGACGATCAGATTTATATGTAAGATGCCCTGTAACAGGCTTCAAATAGAGCAAAATAAAAATTCCTAAAATGATACCGAAGCCAGCAATCATCCAAAAGGGCGCATGCCAGCCAAAACTATTTGACAGCATTAATCCGACGGGTAAGCCAAAAACCTGACTGGCAGCAAAGGCGGATTGAACAAAACCCATCACCCTGCCACGCTGATCAAGGCGGAATAAATCGCTGATGATAGCAAAACTTACCGAACTAATGACTCCACCAAAAACACCTGTCACTACACGTGCTATAAGTAAAAGTTGGTATGTCGGAGCAATGGCGCAGAGTATCGTACCTATTATAAACCCAGTGTAAAAGAATAGTAAAAAGGCCTTCCGATCGAATTTATCGGCAAAGCCTGCAGCTAATACGCCCGAGGCGCCTGCACTGAAAGCGTAAGCCGAAACAACAAGTCCGAACTGGGAAGTGGTAATATGCAATTCTTCAAGAAGTCGCTCGCCCAAAGGGGATAGCACCATAAAGTCGAGAACAATAGTAAACTGCAATATCGCCAGTATAGCTATTACGAATAGTTGATATTTTGAAAATCCACCGTCATCACCTGCTTGGGCACTGTTCATTTTATAAATCTGAAATCAATAATATAAGTATATGAAGAAATGATATCATAATGAACCGAGAGCCGTCATTCTTCTAAAAAGATTTGACACTGATCCAAATTGCATCAAACAATCAAGGTGCAAATTAACAAATTACAAGAGTTCTCATTCTCAATTAAAAGCCCGGCGAAAATCGAATTAATTTTCTATTTCCTTAAAACATGGGGGCAACAGACATAAACCTACAAGCCGGCTTTCATGCCGGCTTGTAGGTAATTCTATATTTTGAAAAATCGCTAGAAATTCCTTAAAGCTTTTTTAAGTTCAACGACTTCTGCTTTTGTTGATTTTTTGGCGTTGAAAATAGATGATGGGGTATAACTTACTTTATAAAAATCCTTATTGGCACTGTCATCGGCAGAAAGTCGCGATCCGTTTAATGTGAGTCCGGCGAAGAGGCCTTTGCTTCTGGAGTAAGAATACACTTCAGCATCAAATTTAACATCTGTGTTTGCCGATGAACTCCGGCCAACAGGACCTGCAGCTACACTAACGTCTCCACCTATTGTGAATTCTCCTTTTGCCAGGTTAGCTAATGCAGCACTTTTTGTAAACACCAATACCAGATCTATCGCCTGAACGCCGGCTTGGAAACCGATACTTCCTCCTGTTAAGGTAACGAAAACCGGATTACTCCAGCTTCCATCAGATTTCTTGATCATGGCAACACCTTTACCTCTTTGTCCGCCAATCCCCAGTCCTGCCTTAACAAGGTTTGGAATAATAACAACACCTTGCGCATTTTGCATAAGCTGTGAAGAAACATCCCCTTCCATCCCTGTAAAAGATCTTAGTAAAGCAGCTGACTTCCGGATCTTTTCCGTCTGTTGCTTCTGTGCGAATGATGTCGTTCCTACTAACAGAAATACCAGTAGTAGATTAATGTTTTTTAAAGTTTTCATGGCGTTAAATTTTGTTTTACTCTGCCAAGATCGCTCAAAATTTATGCCGTGATAAATTAACAGTAATGTCTTTTTCGAGAGAGAAATACGTCAGAAACACATTAAGAAGTTAAATTCCGTCCTAAAAAGATTAAAGCCAGAACTGGGATCTGGCTTTAACCTACCTATGAAAACATGCCCAGTATGGACACCTAAAAATATAACGCTCAGGTTCGCAATTTATGACCAGATTGACGATGAAATTTACAAAGCTTTTCTAAGTTCAATAACAGTAATTTCCGGCCATATCCCCACCCGTCCTGCAAATCCCAGAAACCCGAATCCACGGTTTACATATAAATATCTGCTGTTATACTGAGCCAGCCCTGCCCAGTTTGGATATCTGTACTTTACGGGACTCCATTTAAAACCAAAGATTTCGATTCCAAACTGCATGCCATGTGTGTGACCTGATAAAGTCAGATGAATATTCTGAGGATGATTCTTTACTTCTGCATCCCAATGTGAGGGATCGTGAGAAAGCAAAATTTTGAATGTTTCGGGCTCCAAACTTTTTAATGCCTTGCTTAAGTTACCGCGTTGCCCGAAACCCACACCCCAATTTTCAATTCCCAATAAAGCGATTCGCTGCCCTCCTTTTTCGATTTCAACATGATCATCCAACAATAGCCTGAAACCAAGTTTCGCATGGCTTTCTTTTAACGAATTAAGATTATCATTTTTTTGCTCAATGCTGTTCCAGCGCACATAATCACCATAATCATGATTCCCAAGAACTGAAAATTTCCCGTGCTTCGCTTCAATCTTCTTAAAAGCTGAGATCCAGGGCTCAATTTCAGAGGCATGGTTATTCACAAGATCACCGGTAAATACAAACAGATCTGATTTCTGAGCATTGATTAAATCGATACCTCGCTGCACACCTTTCCTATTGTCCAGACTCCCGGCATGTATATCTGAAATCTGAGTAATAGTGAATCCCTCAAAACTTTCAGGAAGATCCTTGAAAAACAACTTTGTTTTCCTCACTTTATAGTGATACTTCCCCCGGGTTACACCAAACATAAATGAGAAAAACGGAATTGCCGCCAGTAATAATCCGATCCGACTAAAAATTAAGGACCGTGATGGGTAAGAAGATATTATACTCAAAAACATGCGGAAAATATCCTCTGCCAAAAGAATCATCACGAACACAATCTTAGTTACGAAAAGTGTCAGGAAGGCGTTGAAAATGGCATTAAACGAAAGCGTGAATTTTCCGATCGGAATAACCTTATAAAAATTGAAAATAAATGAGCAAAGAACTCCAATATTAACAAGCCAAAAAGTGAAGTAGACCGCTGCTCTGCTGTCATCAGAAAGAGAAGAGGCAAGGACACTTACGCCCTGAAAAGCATACCAATCCAGTAAAAACGAAATAAATAAGATAAATATAACAGGCAAAAAACTTACTCTACGCATATAAGCAATTATATAGATTTGATTGATAGCCGAAGGCGACTATAATGTTAATGACGAATTAAACACCATAATATCTTAGGATTATGTTTCTTTGTTTGCTTGATAAGGATACACCACAATATGGAACAAACCAATAATCCGCTGCATGGCAAAACGCTGGAAATGATTTTGAATTATCTGGTAGAACAATACGGATGGAAAGAACTGGCCCGGCAAGTTCGTATTAATTGTTTTATTAGTAATCCGAGCATAAAATCAAGTTTAACTTTTCTTCGAAAAACACCCTGGGCCCGACAAAAAATTGAAGATCTTTATATAAAGTCTCTGAAATAAGAGATCTTTGCTCACCAAAATTGTTACAAAATATCTGTTTTGGTAAAGGGATATTTGCCTGAGAATATCCAATTATGATTAGAAAAATCACCCTGTTGCTGCTCGGCTTATCCATGTCCGCTTCGGCCCTTCCATCAACATATTATGTCGCAGTTAATGGAACAGATCAAAATCCGGGAACTTTTAAACAGCCCTTTGCCACTATTCAAAAAGCTCAACAGCATGTAAATGCAGGTGACACCGTATACATACGCGGAGGTAATTATGTATTAAACGAATCGCAGATCGCAAGGAGGCAGGGCATTTATTCGTATGTTACAGATTTAACCAAAAGCGGTAGCGAAAATGCCAGGATTAACTACTGGGCATACCCAGGAGAGAAGCCGGTATTTAATTACTCCAATGTAAAGCCATCTACAAGGGTAGTTGCTTTTCATGTATCTGGTTCATACATTCATTTAAAAGGGTTTGAAGTTGTTGGCGTGCAAGTAACGCTCCTTAATCATACACAATCGGAGTGCTTTGAAAACCGTGGGAGCAATAATATTTATGAGCAACTAAGCATGCATGATGGGCAGGCGATCGGATTTTATCTGATATCGGGATCAAACAACCTGATTTTAAATTGCGATGCCTATAATAATTACGATTACACTTCAGAAGGGGGAAAAGGTGGTAATAGTGATGGATTTGGCTGCCATGGGAAGAAAGGCGATGTGAACAATGTCTTCAGAGGGTGTCGTGCATGGTTTAATAGCGACGACGGGTATGATTGTATCAGCTCTTTTGAACCTGTTGTATTTGAAAACTGCTGGGCAATGTACAATGGATACTCGCCAGCATTTAAAAGTCTGGCAGATGGAAACGGCTTTAAAGCCGGAGGCTATGGCGCCAGAGCAGTTAAAGATCTCCCCAATCCGATACCACGAAATTCAATCCGCTTTTGCCTTGCGGTTCGAAACAAAGCAAATGGATTTTACTCGAACCATCACTTATCAGGCAGCGACTGGTATAATAATACGGCAGCGTATAATTCAGTGAACTACAACATGCTGAACAGATTGATGGATAACAAAACCGATGTTCCGGGATCAGGACATATACTTAGAAATAATCTGGGATTTATGGCCAGAAACAAAGAAGTTGATAAACTAAATTTTGATGAATCTGACGTTAAATCCAACTATTTCACCTTGCCGGTGACAGTTGATGCGAAAGACTTTTTGAGTAGTGACGAAGCAGAACTTATTAAGCCACGCAAAGCAGACGGGAGCTTACCTGACGTAAACTTCCTGCGGTTAATCAATAATAGCGACCTGATTGAGGCCGGAATTTCGTTGGGTTTTCCATATAAAGGCAATAAACCCGATTTAGGCTACCAGGAAAGTGACCATAAATGAGAAAGCGACTCGTCACAACGATCAGATTTCAGGGTTTTAAACACAATTGCGTAAAGTTGAACAGGTAGACTTATTTGGAACAGTAATTGTGTTGACAAAGAAACCAAATTAAAATCTATCAATTATGGAAACTACTGAAGTAAGAAGAGAAGTACTGAACGATCTGGTTCAGATCAACAACGACCGGATTAAAGGCTATGAACGTGCCATTAAGGAGTTAAAAGACGAAGATTCGGATTTAAAAGAATTATTTTCCAGTATGATCTCCGAAAGTACCCAGTACAAATCGCAATTGGTTTCGGCAGGTGCCGAACCCGATAATGACACAACGAATAGCGGTAAAATTTATCGTGCATGGATGGATGTAAAAGCAGTATTTACAGGGCACGACCGTAAAACTGTTTTATCAAATTGTGAATTTGGCGAGGATGCAGCCCAGAAGGCATATAATTCTGCCCTGGATGAAGATAACCTTCCTTCGGATGTGAGGTCGCTGCTTTCTCAACAAAAACAAAGCCTCAAAGCGTCTCACGATCGGATTAAAATGTTACGCGATTTCCAGGATTAAATCATAAAAAAAATTCTGGGAAATTAATAAAAGAGCATAGTTTGAAAAGCTATGCTCTTTTATTTTTCAAAATACTTTAGGAGATCAGAGATGTGCGAATTTTGACAAAAAAAGCATAAAAAAAGCCTTCAAACGGGGAGGATGAAGACTTTTAACTAACCAATTATAAACCTGTCACAAATATACAAACATTGCTATTATTTCAAAAACAATTCGAAAAAAATAAATAACTATCAACAAATTAGATACTTTATTGCC
>CBIHLM010000066.1:0-23808 GCA_966210515.1 uncultured Pedobacter sp. | reverse complement strand
CTGCGGTAACACGTGGGAGAGTAGGTCGGTGCCAACTTTTATTTCGCTTACATGCAAATAAAATCTTAAAGCTCGTTAGTTCATTCTAACGGGCTTTTTTGTTTTTATGATTTTTAATCATCTTGATTCCCCGGTGCTTTTTTGATTCATATTTCGCTTTATTGTCAAAGAATATTCATATACTCTGGCTTTTTATTATAATCTTTAATTGTTAAGAAATATTGAAGCTTTTATTCGTTATAGTAATGCATTTAGATAGAAAAAATATGAATTTAATAAGAAAAATAATCTTACTGACATCATTCGTGCCTCTTGTCGCTTTTGGCCAGTCTAAAGATAAGCCTAAGGATAACTGGCAAAACTTAGATTTACAACGCGATGGTGTCATGGGTATCAGTACCGAAAAGGCTTATGAATTATTGAAGGGGAAGAAAAGCACCACGGTTATTGTTGCTGTCATTGACGGTGGAGTTGATGAAGAGCATGAGGATCTTAAGCCTGTTATCTGGAAGAATACTGCGGAGATCGCTGGTAATAGTAAGGATGATGATAAGAATGGCTATTCGGATGATGTGTACGGTTGGAACTTTATTGGCTCATCTATTGGAAATGTTCGATATGACAATTTAGAAGTGGTGCGTCTAGTAAGAACGCTTCAGGATAAATATAGCTCTGTAGTGAATTCTACACCCTTATCAGAAGAGGACCGCAAGGAATTTACTCAGTATAAAAGGATGGTTACGGACTATATGACACGTCTCGATAATGCCAGAAGGGGTTATGAAGGCTTATCGGTTATAAAGAAGACCACAGAGGAAATTGTTTCAAAAATTGGCAAGCCACATCCAAAACTAAAAGATTTTGAACGATATGATGCTGCGAACGAAACTGAGTCCAAGGTTTTGAAAGTTATTAAATCGGAGATGAAGAAGGAGCCGGATTATAAGGTGTTCAAGAAGGACATTGACGACACCTATAAGTATTATAGCGCACAGGTTAATTATCATCTTAATATTGATTTTGATCCCAGGGACTCAGTTAAAGACAACTATGCTGATGCATATCAAAAAAATTATGGTAACTCTGATATTACAGGACCCGATGCTGAGCATGGGACGCATGTTGCAGGAATTATTGCAGCTGTAAGGGGAAATGGAAAGGGTATCAATGGTATAGCGGATAACGTCAGAATTATGGGTGTTCGCACCGTTCCGGACGGCGATGAGCGGGATAAGGATGTAGCTAACGCCATTAGATATGCGGTGGACAATGGTGCTAAAGTTATCAATATGAGCTTTGGTAAAGGTTATGTCTGGAATAAATCTGCGGTTGATAGTGCCGTGAAGTATGCAGAAGCTAAGGATGTGTTGTTGGTTCATGCAGCGGGTAATGATGGTAAGAATACAGATGTAGAACCTAATTATCCGAACAGAATTTACGGGGATATATCTTCGCGCCCTCGTCCTCAAATTGATCTGCAAGCTAACTCCTTGCCCGGCGGAATGAATTCAGGACGCCCCTTAAGTCTTCCGAAATTTGAACAGGATACCACACGGTTTACTTTACCAAGAGCTGCGAATTGGATAGAAGTGGGTGCCTCCGACTGGAAAAATGATGAGAATCTGGTAGCCAGCTTCTCTAACTACGGTAAACGCTCTGTAGACGTATTTGCTCCGGGAGTAAAGGTTAACTCTACGATTCCAGGGTCGGAGTATAAGCCAAATGATGGTACAAGTATGGCTTCACCGGTTGTGGCGGGTTTGGCAGCGCTAATCAGATCTTATTATCCTGCACTTACCGCAGTCCAGGTTAAGGACATCATAATGAAATCTGTAACCAAGGTAGATCGGAAGGTCAAAATTAAGGAAGACGGTTCTAGCAAGAAGGTGAAGTTGGATGAGATCTCAATTTCAGGAGGTGTTGTTAATGCATATAGTGCAATGCAATTGGCAGCTAAGGTAAGCAGCACACGTCATTAGTGATACATAATATGATTTAAAAATGCCGGAACGTTCCGGCATTTTTTTTTAGAACGAAAATCCGCTGTTTATAGTAAAGTATTTTCCTTCTTTCGATATTCCATAACCAGTTGAAATCAGGAACTTATTGTACAAATTTATCCATGCACCCGGACCATAGGCCGAATGCCAGTTATCAGTTTCCGGCATATTGGAGTAAACCCTGCCAGTGTCGAAGAAGCCAAATAATCCAAAGTTTCCGGTGAAGATGTAGTTTCTAAAGGTGGAAACTTTAAATCTAAGCTCAGAATTTTGGTAAACGTAGGATTTACCCGCAAAGCGATTATTTCTATATCCTCGCAAATTAGTTGTATTGCCCAGGAAGTTCGATTGGAAAAATTTATAATTCCCAATGTTTGTAGCTCCTCCAATTCTTAAAGCTGCTGTAACAGGGAAGCTAAAATTTGGTGTTCCGTAAAAGGATATATCACTCTTAAGTTGCAGGAAGTTATCTCTGCTTGTCTTTATGTCTCTGAAATAATTTATTTCATTTTTCCATCGAACTCCGGATGACGGAGAAAAAGCATTATCAACAAAATCAATATTTGCATAGGTTCGTAAGGTTGCAAATCTAGATGGGTTTTCTAAGTCTTGTTTGTCTGTAAAATCCGGACTTGTTAAAAAATTATCCGTTGGCTTTTCGATCCAGTATAACTCATATCCTGGGCCAATCCCAACTTTAAAAGCTTGGGTGAAGCGTCGCTGGAAGAAAGTTGAAAATGAGATATTTTTAGTTCTTACCCGATAATAGTCGATTTTATCACCAACATTAGGCGTCGAATTGCCTTGGCCAAAATAGTTGAACGTATATTTAGGGCCGTTAAATGCAGCTTGAATTACAATATCTTTATTCCTTCCGAAAATAGAATAAATATGCCCCTGGTAATTTATACTATTCGCTCCTGTTCTTGGTGCGTAATTTCCTTTTAGTGTATGGGTGTAACTATATGGGTCTTTTCTAAACCCGTAATGCTTAATAGTGTACCCCGCTCCGATAAACAGACCATCATCAACATTATAGTCAAACGAAGGGATAAAACCTTTTTTATCATACTTGAAGGCATTTCTGTTGTATTCATGAACGCTCTCATATTTAGATAGCTGCAGCTTAGTGCTGTTACCTTTACTAATAGTTTCCTCGTTGTCTTGCGTATCATATACTATGATGTTTTTGATTTGCCTTGGCGTATTATCTTTAAAGTAGTCAACATCTTCACCGCCGACAATTCTGATCTTGAGTTTTGCAGCATCTCCTTTAACTACGATGCTATCGCGACCCTCGAAGGCAAAAATATTTAGTTCGCGCGTTTCCTCACTGAGAAATGTGCGACCGAATATTTTGTTGCCAACTTTTCTCTCGCTGTCAATTTTATGCATTGAGAGTCTGGTATAATCGCCAATATTTTCAATCAGGATAAACTCATGTTTATCAGTGCCAGTAACAGTTACTTCTTTACATAGAACTGTGTAATATTCCTCTGCAGCCTTTGTTAAATTATTGCGTCGCGATTTTAATTTACCTATTATTTCTTGTCCTGAGATGTTGAATACTTCAGGCGGCATTTTCCGTACAGCATCTTCAATCACCTGATCAGTTAATTTTGTCTGCACCTCGAAAGCAATCTGCAACCACTGTTGGTGCGTCAGCTTGTTAAGGAAATTTCTGTCAAGGTTACGGGCGGCTATGGATAATTTAGCAACATCTTTGATTTCATAGTCAAACGATTGAAGATCCGGGACCAACTTGGTAACCAGTTTTGGCAGTGTGCCGTCGTATTTGGTAAACGCCTGATCTCTGTCTCGTGGAATGGGTCTGTAAATAGAGCCCTTTTCTTTTTTAAATTCTGCCCAGCGCCATTGATCTTCGTGGCGATCCCAATCACTAATCAAAATATCAAAAAGTCGCGCTTTTAAATACATTGGCTGGTCAACTTCATTATCATTGTCTTCATGCAATTTTTCGTATAACTTATGAGTACTGATTGCATTTTTGGCATTGCCAAACGATTTAAAATCAGATACATCTTCATCCGGCCTGGCTTCAATAGTTCCTAACTGCCCGCCGACCTGTTGTATGTAGGGTCCCAATAGGCGTGAATACGGCATGTAAACCAGTTGCGGGTTAACATAATATATCCCGATAGCTTTGGCCATATCAGGAACAATTAACGACCCATAGGGGTGAGCTGAGGATATTTGATCTTGAAAGAAATCGTCGGCAAATGTTCTTATAAAACCCTGAGGCAGAAGGGCGCTCGGATCTTTTCTTACCGTTCTAAACTGATACACGTTTCCATCTTTGCCTTCTAGTTGCAAGGATGTGGTCTGCTTGCCGCCACCCATTTTTAGGGGAGTTAATCCCCCTGCAAAAGTGCTTAAATCTAAGTAATTCACCTTTACCGGCGTTGCCCAGGTATCGCGATAATGTTCTCCGTAAAAAGTTCGTTTAAAATTACCCGCTTCGAACTCCGGGCCAGCAGCCATAACCTTTACACTATCTTTATAATTGATCTGTTTTTCTTCACGGATTTCTGAAGCCTTTTTAGGAGGTATTGCATACATGGGCGTTCTATAAACTAGTTTACCCGTCGAACCATCACCCTCAGGTTCCCAGAATTCAACCCAGGCCTGGCCATTGTCATAATATTTTATTTTAGAAAATCCTTTTGTGCCATGCGCAAACAGGGCTTCGTTGCCTTTTGTTACTCCATTTGATTTGGCACCGGCTCCGCTGATGATGTGGCTGATATCATTGTATTTGTTAAACTGCAGAGCGTGTTCATGGCCAGTGGCCAACACAACATTTTTTTCATCTTCCAAAATGGCGAGCAGTCCTCGTTTCAACTGCTGGTAATCTTTGTTTGATAGATCCTGTCGTGAGATTCCATATTGTCTCATAAACGGATAGATTGAACCTATCACAGGTAAGGGGATATATAATCTTTCCCGAACCAGAGTTAAAGGAAATATGTAGTCCTTTAATGAATAATATCCCCCATGTTTTCCATTACTGAACAACGGATGATGCTGAGCAATAACAATGTTCTTGCCTCTGTTCCGTACGATAATGTCTTTAACCTGTTCTAAGATTTCCAATCTGCTTCCGGCAGTGCATCCGTTATCCGGTGCTCTGGGCTTTTCAAACCTGTGTAACCACCATTCGCTATCTAATATAATAACTACAAGATCTTTATTCAGTTGTAGCTCTACCGGGCCTGGACAGCCATTACTAGGAAGAAAAACATCATTTGAATCCAGATAGTTTTCTACAAACTCTTCCTGCCGGTTAACAGCTGCAAGGCCGCCAGAGTAACCCTCATTCCAATCGTGATTTCCAGGGATGAAAACCTTTCTTCCGGCAAAATCCTTTACTATGTTCATTTGTTCAATAATCCGTCGTTCCTTCTCCTTCCTGTCCGACTCCTCGGGTTCGGGTAAGCCTGTGCTGTAAATATTATCTCCCAGAAATAATACTACATCTTTTGGATCTGAGGTGCTGATTATACTATCCTTGCCAGAAATTTTGACTGTTTTTTTTGTAAAAATGTGGCTTTGAGCAAGTTTAAGGGTCGGCTCCTGCCGACTTGAGCTTGGGTTTCCTGCGTCTCCGAGAAGATAGACGGTATATTTTAGCTGTGCAGAATCCGGGGGTGTTGCTTCTTTCCAGGATAACTCACTTTTGTCATAATATGGTTTTAATGTAATACAGCCAGATAGAAAGAATATAATACAGCTGGTTATGGTATATTCATTAAAAAACTTAATCTTCATATTTTACTTCTATAATATTTGCTTGCTGCCCTTTACCTTCGTTAGAAATAAATAAGCGACCATCGTGTGTAAATGCTAAGCCCTCAGGCTGAATAAATTCTTTTCCGTCTAATTCTAAAATTCTCACTATCGAACCATTGCTGTTTAGTACGGCTACTATATTATTTAAGGAAGAAAGCACATAAAGCTCTCCGGTAATTGGATGGAAACTCAATGCTGACGTTCTAAATACCTGGTTTAGGTTTTGATTGCCGACAGCCTTTAGTATCTTTTTAGAAAATTCTTCAATTTCATCGCCTTTAAAGAAGGATTCTATTTCTGATAATCTTATCGAATATATTGCACTCGCATTTAGCGTTTTTGTTTTGAGGTCAAACGCATAAATATCTTTTTCTTTTTCATCTCCATCCAGACTAAAATCCTTTACCGCTAAAAGTAGTCTGTTGTTTTTTTCATCATAAGCTAAGCCTTCGATATTATTATCCTCTTTAAGAACGGTTTTAAAAACTTTAGGTTTGGTATATTCAGATTTAAAGTTTTTTATCTCATATAATGCGCCGGAGCTACTTACAATCCATAAATCGTTTCCAACAACTGCCAAGTCTTCATAATCTTTACCTTTCCAGAATTCATATTTTTTAGTTATTTCCTCTTTGAATAAATCGTAAAAGTATAGAATTCCCTCTTCGTCCTGAATTGCTACCAGTACAGAGTCGTTTATAAATGAAATGCCCGAAATTTCCATTAATTCATTCGGTACCCGGTAAAATTTACCACCTTTGGGCTCTAGGGTTTCTTTTGATACAGTATCTTGGTCGTTGGTTTTATTGCTGGCTGTTCCGCAGGAAATAAAAAAAAGAACTAACAAAAGTGAAAGTATTCTGTTCATAAGGAAATAATAATAATTTAATGTTACAACAATTAAGTTTTATAATAACTAAAATTGAGAGGGATAGTTTCATTCTGGTCGGAATTCCCTATTAAACATTAAATTCAAATCAATTAAGACTAGTGAAACAGATAACACACATTTAATTTTATTTAAGAAACAATCTTAAATGTTCCGTCACGTGTGAGTTATTCTCCAGAAATTACAAGTACATGATCAAAGAATCACCATTTAAAAAATCATTATTTCATGAAAAATGCTAACCCGATAATAAAAAGTGCAGAAGAGTACGTGTTTAATTTATTTAAGGAAAAGCTTCCCCCCGATCATGTTTATCACAATTATAAACATACTTTTCAAACAGTAAAAGCCTGTAGAGAGATAGCGAATACCTATAGCTTAACAAGCCGCGAGCTAGAAGTTTTACTATTAGCAGCGATTTTCCATGACACAGGCTATATAGAAACTTATGAAGGACATGAGGAGGTAAGTGTTCGGTTTTTCAATGATTTTATTAAAGGAGATTACCCTCTCGAAGATATAAAACGAGTTGAGGAATTGATATTGTCAACGAAACCTGGCACCGTGCCTGACGGAACCTTGCAGGAAATTCTTCATGATGCTGACTACATTAATATCGGTAAAAAGAAATTTGTTCAGAGGGCTGAGTTGCTAAGAATAGAGTGGGAACGTTTACTAAATAAAACCTACTCGGATTTAGAATGGGCCGAAATTCAATTAAATTTTCTGGTTTCTACAAGTTTTGTGACTGAGGAAGCAATCGTAAAGTTCGATGATCAGCGGGAAATAAATATTCGCTTACAGCGCGAAAAAATAGAAAGGCTTAGAATTGAGCAGGAAAAATTAAATGTAAAACTTGAAAAAAATAATCCGGCCAAGCCTTTAAAGGAAGGCAGGGGGGTAGAAACTCTTTACCGTTCGGTTTATGAATATCATATAAATTTAAGTTCTATTGCGGATAATAAGGCGAACATAATGATCAGTATAAATACGATCATTATTTCATTGGTGATAACAATGTTTGGCTCTGGCTATACTTTTTCCGGGCAAAATGAATTCGGCAGTTTACGATTTGTTCTTCCAATTGCAGTTCTGCTGATAACAAGTTTACTCGCAGTGGTTTTCGCGATACTTTCTTCCCGTCCCAATGTCACTACAAAAGAGAGATATGAACTTTCGAAGAAAGATAGCAGTATACTATTTTTCGGGAACTTCGCACAGTTACAGCTAAGAGAATTTGTTGATAGGATAAAAGAACTAAAGAATGAAAAAGAGGAACTTTATGATAGTATGTCTGTTGACATCTATCATTTAGGTGCAGTATTAGTAAAGAAATACAAGCTTCTAACCTGGTCTTACAATATCTTTATGGGAGGCTTAGTTATTTGCGCTGTCTCTTTTGTTATAATAATGATGTTTTCTTATGGTGCTTAGAACCATGTGCAAATAGCTTACTTATTTTAAATGGCACATATAAATATTTAACTTCTCCGAGATATTCAAAGGATTCTGATCCTTCCTTTAATTCTCCCCACGGAAACCAATCTTTAAAATGGTTGGTTTTTGTTTTTTCAAGATAGTTAAACGTTAGCAAAACATATTCTCTATCCGGAATGCTGTTTTTTAGCAGTTTGTGAGCGATAATGACGTTTTGACCAACTAATTTAGTTCGGCCCTTTATATTGACTGTTATAATTTCTCCATAATGGACAATGATTTTCAAACCTATTTGTCCTTCAGCTAAATATTTCTTGAAATTAACTGGATCCTCTTTTTCGGTTAATTTCAAATAGTTGTAGAATGTTTCAAAAAACAACTGACATTGTTTTGCTACCATATTAACAGCTGGTAAGCGCCCGGTTTTATAAAAGAATATCGCGTCCCCCTCTATTTCTCCAACATTCATCGTTAGAATATTGGCATTTACCAGTCTGCGCAAAAGTCCGGGAATAAAGATGCTGCTAAAGGATAATTCTGTAGTTGAAACAAATTTAGTAAAGCCAGTAATATCAGGCACGCAAAAAAAAGCGCCTTTAACATGTTCTTTTTTTTCCATAATCACGCGGTAAAGATAAGCGTTTAATGCGCTGATTTGTTTAGGATAAGTGAATTTCTATGCCGAAGACAAAACACCTCCGAGAGCTTTCAGGCGAATGTTTCTGCCGGTTTCTGTGTGGCATCTGAAAGTTTTTTCTTTAGCGTTAATCCTTTTGCATTTTAAAATGTCATATTAACATCACGAACAAGCACTGTTATGAAAACTGATCGACCATTTTACTTCATTGTAGCCGCTTTACTGGGAAGCGTTCTATTTGCTTCTTTCCTTACGGATAAACAGCCGGCATATAAATTTGCTTATCGGGACGCTGGTTTAACAGAACGACAGGCGGCCGCTCATTTGCTTAGCCGGTTTAGTTATGGACCCAGAGTCGGAGATATAGACCTGGTAGTTAAAGTTGGGTTAGAAAAATGGTTCCAGCAGCAGCTTGATGGGCGGCAGCCTGATGCACACCTGAATAAAATGTTAGGGAATTTTGATGCGATAAACCTCAGTAATAGGGAAGTTGTAACCAAGTACCCTCAAGGCAACCGGGTTTTTCGGATGGCGCTGGAAGACGGCGTTATAAACAAAGATTCCGTCAACAAATCCGACAGAAGGGAGTATCGGGCGCAGATTGAAGCGTACATGAAGCAAAAGGGATTAAAACCTCAACAAGAAGTGTTCAGACAGTTCATAGCTCAAAAAATATTGAGGGCTACCTATACAAATAATCAACTGCAAGAATTGCTTACCGACTTTTGGTTTAATCATTTTAATGTTTCTTTAAATAAAAATCAGTGTGCGGAATTTGTTCCGGCATATGAGCGAGATGTAATACGACCCAATGTATTTGGAAAGTTTGAGGATTTATTATTAGCTACCGCAAAGTCACCCGCGATGCTGATGTACCTTGATAATTTCAGCAGTATGGGTGTTAATGAACAAATGACTACTGGTTTTCCCGCGAAAGCAGGCCCCAATGCTCAGCAAAAAGCAAAAAATGTTAAAGGCTTAAATGAGAATTACGCCCGGGAGGTTATGGAGTTGCACACTCTTGGGGTGGATGGCGGCTATACGCAAAATGATGTTACGCAGGCCGCACGTGTTTTGACCGGTTGGACAATTTATCCCATGGGCGACCGTGCTTACGGCTCGCAGATGAAACAACTAGCAGATAGAATGGGGCAAGCCAATTTCACCAAACGCGGTTTTTTGCGCGATGGAGATTTCTTGTTTGCTGCTAATAGGCATGATACCAAAGAGAAAGTTGTTCTTGGCAAAAAGTTTCCCGCAGGCGGGGGGTACGAAGAAGGCGTAGAGCTTCTGAAAATGCTGGCTGATCATCCCTCCACTGCCAGGTTTATTTCGAGAAAAATTGCTGTACGTTTCGTGAACGATAATCCGCCCCAGGCTTTGGTAGACAGAATGGCAAAGACTTTTACAGTGACGAACGGAGACATAAGGCAAGTTTTGATTACCATGGTTAGTTCTAAAGAATTTTGGTCTAAGCAAGCTTTACGCGAAAAAACAAAATCGCCTTTTGAGCTCGCTATCAGTGCTGTTCGAAGCTTGAATGCAGAAATCAATGCTCCGTATATGCTTTATACCTGGATAAGCAAAATGGGACAAAAAATGTATTATTACCAGGCTCCCACAGGTTTTCCGGACAAAGGACAATATTGGATTAATACCGGAGCTTTATTATATCGAATGAATTTTGGACTGGCGTTGGCTTCCCAGAAAATACCCGGGGTTACAATAAATCTTGCTGAATTGAACAAGAATCGAGAACCAGAAAGTGCCGAAGCTGCATTAAAAATATATAGTAGTATTATTATCCCTGAACGAGATTTAGACGAAACTATAAAACGGCTTACTCCGATGTTAAACGACCCGAACTTATTATCAAAAGTGGAAACGGCCGCTGCAAAAGCTGCTCCAGCAGAATCAAATTCAATGATGAATGAAGATGCAGTTCTTAACGAAGAAAGGCAGGTCGCCGGAAAAATAATTAATAAACCAAACCAGTCGGGTAAAAACAAATCAGGGATGCAAAGTTTAAATGCTAATAACTCTATGCTTGCTCAAGTGGTTGGTGTAATTATTGGATCACCTGAATTTCAACGTAAATAAAATTTTCTAGACTAAAAGATTATGACTTCAAGAAGAGGATTTATAAAAGCAGGAGGACTTGCTTTATTTGGAATAGGAATTGGTGGTATTCCCGCGTTTTTATCAGAAGCCGTTGCCGGTGTAAAGGCTCCGGGACTCTTTCAGCGGAAAAAGATATTGGTTTGCATTTTTCAGCGGGGAGCCATGGATGGCCTTATGGCAGTAACTCCATTTACCGATCAATATCTGAAAGCTGCTCGACCGACCTTATTTATGTCGGCTGTTAAATCAGGAAATAGTAAGTCTTTGATCGATTTGGACGGCAGATTTGGCTTGCACCCGTCGATGAATGCCTTTGAGCCAATGTTTCGCGAAAAACGCATGGCCATCGTTCATGGTATAGGATCTCCCAATAATACGCGCTCGCATTTTGATGCTCAGGATTATATGGAATCCGGCACGCCTTTTAATAAAGGAACAGCCAGTGGCTGGTTAAACAGAGCTGTCGGTTTACTTGGACATGATGCTGCTACTCCGTTTCGGGCGGTAAGTTTAACTTCTTCTCTTCCGCGGGCATTATATGGCGATAATCCTTCAGTAGCGATAAGCAGTTTGCAGGATTTTAATATTCAAATGCGTGGAAATCAGTCTGGTGCAGGCAGGGTAACAAAAAGCTTTGAAGATCTGTATGATCAGACATCCTCCGGCTTATTGAAGGAAGCAGGAAAGGAAAGCTTTGAGGCTATGAAGATGCTGCAGAAAGCAGATACAAAAAATTATAGGCCGCTTAAGGGAGCAATTTACCCGGCTACAGCTTTAGGCAATTCCTTAAAGCAAATTGCCCAATTAATAAAAATGGACGTGGGATTGGAAGTAGCATTTGCAGAATCTGGCGGATGGGATACGCATTTTAACCAGGGAACGGATACCGGAATTTTCGCACGCAATGTAAAGGATTTAAGTGACAGCATGATGGCATTCTGGGCAGATATGGGGACGTTGCAAGATGATGTTACAGTAATGACTATGACTGAGTTCGGCCGCACTGTGAGACAAAATGGAACAGGCGGTACAGATCATGGAAGGGCATCCTGCAACTTTATTTTAGGTAATGATGTGCAAGGTGGGATAGTTCACGGGAAAGTGAACCCTTTGTCAATTGAAAATCTTGAGGATGGTCGAGACTTGGCCGTAACAACAGACTTCCGAAGTGTTTTTAGTGAGGTTGCTAATAGGCATTTGGGAATAAATGACGATAAAATATTATTTCCTGATTGGAAGGGTAATAAAATTGGGGTAATGAAAGCCTAAAAAACTTTAAATCTGCCTGCGAAATTTGACGGGAGGGACATTTACTTTGAACCTGGATAGCTTTATCAAAGCGTATTCAGGTTTTTTTTTCCATTCAACCGCTGTGTTATTTATTAAGTTAAATATGCAAAGGTTTTAACTTACAAAAAATCTGTGATTAAAAATTAATAGTTTACTAAACAATTAATAAAAAATATTAATTTGCAATGAATATACCTGATTATCATACCTATGAAAAAAATATACTTTGCCACCCTGGTTTTTCTGATTATTGCAGCATGTCGTGAAGACCACTCTGATTTTGTTAATCCAGATATCGAGCAACAGTCTGGTGATAACAGAAAATGTCAGGTATTAAAAGCGGAAACGTTGGACGGTAAAGTTTCGGGCACTTTTAAATACGAGTTGGACTCTGTTATAACCGAATCTATTAATATCGAGGATGGTGAAATTACAGATGCATGGTATTTGCATGTCGAAAACGCCAGGCAATTTATTTTCCTACGGGGAAGCAGAGATTTTCAGAATGCCGAAACCCGCATTTATTTAAATGAAGATGGAAGTATAGCAAAGGAGATAGGTGTCATTTTAAATCCCGACGGCGAAACTTTTACGGAAGAAAGCGACCAGGTAAATATTTTTACTTATAACAGTAAAAAGCAATTGGTTAAGATTGATGTGAGTTTGGAAGGATATGAAAAGGGAGTAGCAAATCTTACGTATGATAACAAGAATCGAATTCAAAAGATAGTTTTCCTGGATGAATCAGGGAAGGAGGTGTTGTTTTACGATAATTTCACCTACGAGCCACACGCCAAAAACGACAACTTACTTCCTTTAGATCTATTTGATTCTTTTTCTTCCTATTTCATTCCATCACTGAGAAATGTTTATTTGAAGGGCTACCGCATTTACTCACCCGAGTACTCATTTCTAAATTCAAATATAAAGTACACCTATCAGTTCAGGGATGGAAAATTGTCTGATGTTTCTGCGAGAATAAATGGTTTTGGATTCGATGAAGAAACACTGCTTAAGATTACTTTAAACTGCAAGGAATAACATCATTAATCGACATAGTTTCCTCATCCAATGAATCCAAATTTAAGAACGTTTTTATTTCTTCTAAGTGTTCTGGTATTGTCCGCTAGTGTTGATGCGCAAATAGTTGTCAACGGCTATAATCCACGGAGATATCATGATGCTTCTGGTCCGAGAAATGCTGTGAGCGTATCATACGGCTACAATTTTTGGGTCGATGGAGACAATGTACCTTTGGCTGGTTATAGTTCGTCAATGGCCATGTTTCATAGAATCGGCGATACCTATTCGTTTGAGAAATCCAATGTTTCTTTGGGAATAAGTATCGGATATGAAAGACATTTATCAAACAGACTTAGTTTAAAAGGGGCCTTTTCAACTACTAAGTTAACAACGGGGGTTACCCAGCGCATTGATTTAATGACCACAGAGAAATCCAAATTTACCCAGCTAGGCTTGTATTGTAAATATACTTTAAATAAAGATCTGCAGCGTAAACTTCAGTTTCAGTGGATTGTGGGACCAGAGTTGATTTATGCCAGGAAAGATGTTATTGTAGAGGAATACGTATTGGATGAAAATTCAGATCCGGAGAAATATCATCAGGATGTAACAGTTGCCGAAGCTGCTGTAGTTACGGGCTTAGGTTTATCATACCATTTTTCAAAATCCATTGGTGTATTTTCTGAGATGATGATGGGAGTTTCTCTGCCAGGCAATGGACTTAAATCAACGATCTCCAGTCTGGGCTTAAAGTATAATTGGTGACACAATATAAGGCACTCCTGCGGATGTAGTTGAAATCGAGGGGTATCTTAGGACAGGCGTTGCAGCAAATTTCCAATAATCTATTTCTTGAAATCCGGTTTGCTTTCAATAATGTAGCGTGCATTGGAAGAATCTTACCTGAATTATTATATTCGTACAAATGGATTCTGAATTAAAATTGCCAATACTTGATGCTACCGAACAACGCGTTTTAGGAGCTTTAATGGAGAAGTGTAAGACTACTCCGGATTATTATCCTATGACTTTAAACAGTCTTACTGCAGCCTGTAATCAAAAAACATCGCGAAAGCCCGTTGTAAATTATGATGAAGAAACAGTTGTGCTGGCTCTTAACTCACTAAAAAAACGCGGCTTAATATCCACAGCAACAGGCGGATCAAGTCGTGTTGTAAAGTATAAACACAATTTTGCAATTGCTTTTCCTGTATTACCTTCTGAGGTAGCTATCATTTGCTTGCTGTTATTACGTGGGCCTCAAACACCCGGTGAGTTAAATACCAACTCTGGCAGATTATACGAGTTTGAATCCCTTGAGGAAGTTCAGGAGGTTCTAGAAAAACTTGCCGGTGAAGAAAACCCCTATGTTGTTCAATTACCACGCAGACCAGGGCAGAAAGAAGTTCGTTACATGCATTTATTGGGAGGAGCTGCGTCAAATATAGACGACGAAGAATTGCCTGATGAACCCGCACGTAAATCTGTTGGCGAGCTGGAATCCAGAGTTGCAAAGCTCGAACAAGACTATGCCGAACTTAAAGATGCATTTGATAAGTTGATGAAAGAATTAATGGGATAACTCAGGATCTGACCCAAAAGTTGTGGATCTTTCTTCAAATTTTTTCCTTTCTTGCAGGTGTGTAATAATAAAAGCTCAGATTAGCAGCCTATATCAACATCTGTACAGGCAATTGCCCCAGTGGGTTTCAATTTGTCGGAAATTTGCCTTAAATGTGGTATAAGATAAGGTACGAAAAACAATGCCTTTTTCGAGAATGGGCGCTACCAAATAGGTACCAAGTTCGGACCAAGTCCACTAAATAGTGGACTTGGTCCGAACTTGGCTCGAATAAGTCCCCTGCTTGGGAGCCGGATGTACGCTACAGTCTTATACGCAATCTAAAAATGCTTAACCACTGCACCCTTCACCACCGGGGACAGCAATTACCCTAGACCGGCTTCTCCAGTTGCGGAGTACTACTTACCAAGTGTTCAAATTAAGGCATCGTCGTCGCTTTATAGATATGAATAGGTTTATTCTATTTGTGATTACAGGTTAACCGTTTGATGTAATCAGAGACTCCATCCGGAATTATAATATTAAGGAGAGCAGGAAAAATGTGCATTAGATTATTAAGCCTCAAAAACCAAGCTTTTTTCTCTCCTCTCCACAACTTTGAACCTGATCCATAGTTCAGCGCCTCAATTCCAATCTAATTATCAGGTTCTGAGTTTTGAGATGTCCAGAAATTTCAACAAAAAAAGGCTGAATCACTTGTGATCCAGCCTTATCTAAATGTGATGTAATTAATTGTTAAAGGTTGCTTATAGTATAGGTTATTACCATTCCGTAATCCTGTGCCGGAGCATATGCGTAACCCGGATTCACTTTATAGTCAACTCCGATTGATGCAGTACCTCTGGAATTTTTAGCTGCAGATGTTCCGCTTAAGGAAGCTGGAGTTGTAGATAGTGTCGAATAAGAAGCATTGCCATTTAATCTGAACTGAATAACTGAAGCCGGCATCGGCGTTTCTGAAGTTCCGGTAAAGTCAGCGGAGTTGGCATTGACATTTACAAACCATGGTTTGTTAGACTTGTAAGTCAAAGTAACGGCATTTAATGTTTCAATACCAGCATCAAGTTTAGCTATACTGTTAAAATCAAAAGTGTTTGAAGCACCACTGGTTACCGCCAGGTCAAGTACTTCAGAAATTTTCACCGTGAAAGATCCCGTAGGAGTTGCAGTGCCTAATTGTGCGTTAGCTGTTTTTGTGAACAATAAAGAACCTGCTAAGAAGGTTATTGCTAGTAATGCTTTTTTCATTTATCGTGATTTAGTTAAGTTAAAGTTTTGAGAGCGTTAACTTACTTGCACTGGTTTGTACATATCCAATTGCTGTACCAAAATTGAAAATAGCCTTCAGCATGCCATTTGCTCAATGTTTCTTATTGCTATTCTAAAAATGTGAGGTGTTTTTACTCATGTATGGTGAAAGTATGGGAAAGTAAATCCCCATTTGCTTTAAATGCTTTAATCTTTTTGATAGAACATTTCGCCTCAGGAAATTGAGTTTTTAAAAAGGCGGCGTGGGAAAGGTTCCTGATTGACGAGAATGTATCTGGTTTTCATGAGCCTCCACATTCAATAATAAAGATTTCCCACTCCTACGAAATTGACTTCTAAGACTTTGGTAATGGAAGGGGTGTTGTTTATTTCGATTAGTGGTAAGTACAACCTTTTTTTTATCTGCAAATTTTTAAGTATATTAAACAGAGCTAAAAAAACTTCATCCTACGTTGCTGAACGTAAGTTCCATGCTTTTGCTATACTGCAACTATATTCAAACCCGGTATGAGCCAGGGCTGGCTTTTGGCCTTATTGGATGGATAGGATAAAACTTATCTAAGTTATACTCTGATGTACGCCATCAAAATTGTTTGAATGTATGTTTTGCTAATTTTTTGATATATCGACGCCTTGCCAGATCCACAACAATGCTTAAAAATAGAAAAGCCGCATGAAGCGGCTTTTATCAGTAGCGGGGAGCAGGATCGAACTGCCGACCTCAGGGTTATGAATCCTGCGCTCTAACCATCTGAGCTACCCCGCCATTTGTGAACAATTTTTAGATCACCCTAAAAATTGGAGTTGCAAATATAGTTTAAATTACTTTCCTTTAAAAAGAAATCTAAAAATCTCTCCGAAGGTTTAGAAAAGGAAAATTAAGAATGTTAGAAAAAAAGAAGTTTAGCCTGGAATACGAGGTGAAATCATCTCCTAAAATATTATTCAGCTTTTTAAATGAGCCCAATGGTTTAGCTCAATGGTTTGCTGACGACGTTCAATACAGGGACCAAATATATTCTTTTGTATGGGATGGCGAGGAACATAAGGCAAAGCTACTTTCGATCAAGGAAAATAAGCTTGTTAAGTTTAGATGGGTAGATGATGAGCCTGTTTTTTATTTTGAGATGGAGATTCTGCAGGATGAATTGACAAACGACGTGGCTCTGTGCATTACAGATTTTGCTCCTGATGATCTTCTGGAAGAACGGAAGCTGATTTGGGATAATCAAATTGAATATTTGATTAGTGTATTAGGAGCTTAGGGATTAAAAATCCCTATTTTTGTAAAGTGAAAAAAATACACCTGTTGGTTTTGAAGGCCTTTATACGGCCTTTCATTGTTACCTTTTTCATCGTAATGTTTGTGTTGTTGATGTTATTTTTATTCAAATACATCGATGATCTGATCGGAAAAGGGTTTCAGTGGTATGTTATTCTACAATTAATGTGGTACGCCTCTGCCACTAACGTTGCTATGGCTTTGCCCCTGGCCATGCTCTTGTCCTCTATAATGACATTTGGCAGCTTGGGTGAAAATTACGAGCTGGTGGCTATCAAGGCAGCCGGGATTTCTCTTCAGAAAGCGATGGCTCCACTATTTGTTCTTGTTTCTCTTCTCAGTATTGCCGCTTTTCTTTTTTCTGATTATATGTTGCCCGTAGCTAATCTAAAATTTGGATCGTTGTTATGGGACGTAAGAAATCAGAAAGGAGCCTTTTTGATCAAAGAGGGGGTTTTTAACAATAGTATACCGGGATATAGTATTCGGGTTCAGGAAAAAGATCCGGACGAGAGAACGTTACGTAATATAATTATCTATGATCATACTGCATCCAATGGCAATGTTGTTATTCGGGCCAAAGAGGGCGTGATGACCAAAACCCCGGATGAGAGTTTATTGATCTTAAATTTAAAAGATGGGGTTAGATACGAGGAAACCTCCGGAGACGGCTCATACAACCCGCGGCAGCGTTTTACCCGGTTTAATTTCAAAGAAACCACTCAGAAATTTGATTTATCGGGCTTCAAGATGCAAAGAACAGATGAGAATTTGTTTAAGAGCAGTTATGCGATGATGAATTTAAAGCAATTGAAGTATTATAAAGATTCTACAATTAAAGTCACTGACAGTATCGTCGAAACTTACGATAACTTGATCATTCCAATGATCAGACTTTACGCAATGAATGCTCCGGTTAACAAGGTGAAGGTTTCCAAAATTCCAGAATATAAAGAGAATCTGCTAGAAATTGTGCCTTTGAATGATAGGGCAAATACTGTCTCTTTTGCGATGAATGAGGTTAGAGGCATCAAAGAGATTGTCAGTGCCAAAGCAATCGAGAATAAAGATTACAAAGGCAGCATTCTCAGGTATGTAGTAGAATATAATCGAAAATTTACTCTTGCAGTATCCTGTTTGATTTTATTTTCAATTGGTGCGCCTCTGGGGGCGATTATCAGGAAGGGCGGGCTTGGGTTGCCAGTTGTAATGTCTGTTCTCTTCTTCCTCGTCTATCATATCATATCTCAAATTGGTGAAAAATCAGCAAAAGCCGGAAATATGGACCCAATCTTGGGAATGTGGATTGCCATTATTGTGTTAACGCCACTTGGAGTTTTTTTAACGTATAAAGCAGCTATAGACTCAGCAATTTTTGATGTTGATTACTATAAGCAGCAATTTCTTAAACTGGTAAAAAAGAAAGAGCGTTAGATATCTTTTACCCGCAGATTATAAAGTTTTACTCAAATTTGGTTACATAACTGTAATTTTGCTTTTACAATGGAAATTAAGCTCAATACAATAGAAGAGGCAATCGAAGAAATTAAGGCTGGCAAAGTAATTATTGTTGTTGATGATGAAGACCGGGAAAATGAAGGAGATTTTCTTACAGCAGCCCGTAATGCTACACCCGAGGTGGTTAACTTCATGGCAAAGTATGGGAGGGGCTTAATTTGCGTTCCGTTAACAAACGAGCGCTGCGATGAACTAAAACTTGACCCCATGGTGGGCAAGAATACTACCTCTCATGAAACCAATTTCACTATTTCGGTAGATTTGATCGGACATGGCTGTACGACAGGTATCTCGGCTTCAGACCGTTCAAGAACTATACAGGCGCTAATAAACCCTGAAACCATACCGGATGAATTGGGTCGGCCGGGACATATTTTTCCTTTACGAGGTAAAGAGGGGGGCGTATTACGCCGTGCCGGACATACAGAAGCCGCAATAGATCTTGCTGCGATGGCTGGATTTGAGCCTGCCGGTGTCATTGTAGAAATCATGAACGAAGAGGGTGATATGGCCCGCCTGCCTGAGTTAATGGTGATAGCTAAGGAGCTTAAAATGAAGATTGTTTCAATTAAGGATTTAATAGCTTACCGCTTATGTCAGGAATCTTTGATTAAAAAGGAGGTATCGGTGAAGCTACCTACTGAGTGGGGCGATTTTGAAATGGTTGCTTATACACAAATTGACTCAGGAGAGCATCATATAGCTTTAGTTAAGGGAACCTGGGATGAGAATGAGCCCGTATTAGTGAGAGTGCATAGTTCTTGCATTACAGGTGATATATTCGGCTCTTGCAGGTGCGATTGCGGTCCGCAGTTGCACAAGGCCATGGAAATGATCGATAAAGAAGGGAAAGGGGTAATTATTTACATGAATCAGGAGGGTAGAGGCATTGGTTTGATTAATAAGCTGCATGCATATAACCTTCAGGAGAATGGTTTCGATACGGTTGATGCTAATATCAAGTTGGGTTTTAAAATGGATCAGCGGGATTATGGTTTGGGTGCACAGATATTGCGTAGCCTGGGCATAAAAAAGATGCGTTTGATGTCTAATAATCCAACAAAGAGGGCCGGATTAATTGGATATGGAATTGAAATTGTCGAAAATGTTCCTATTGAGATAAAGTCAAATGTTCATAACGAATTGTATCTTAAGGCTAAGCGTGACCGGATGGGCCACTTCATTATGAAAGATATTTAAGGCTGCTTTTATAGAAAATATTATTTTTCCGAAGGTTTCCTGGAGCCGGTGCTCTCATTCGAGGATGGCATAATTGCAGCCGAAGGCTTTGTGTCAATTGGTGGTGGTGGAGCCTGAGGTGTTTCAGGCTGACGTTCTTCCATCCGTTTTTTTCCAACCAAGGCACGTAGGAATTCTCCCAGTGTATCGAAATCTTTTCGGTATACTAAGCCCAGAGCACTTACATATTCCTGGTTAGTATTCGCATTTAAAACTACTTTGTTATTTAGCCTGTTAGAGGCTCGTGCTATCAGGCTTCCATCTTTTTTCAACAGATATTGAGCTTCAACGTCTCGGGCAAAAGAGTTCCCGATCATGTCGAATCCATTAGTCGCTACCCTGGTATCCGTAATCCCTCCGCTTAATATTAGCCGGTCTTTAAACAACCTAAAAGTTGCACTTGCTTCGTTCAGCGAGCGTACATTAAAGTCTACCGATCTTAAATTTAATGTTTGTGCAAGAATGGTATTAAGTTGATTAAATGTTAGTTCCGTAACTGTACTCACAACAGTCTCGTTCACCGCTTGAAATTCTAATCCTGAATTGGATGCGAATGTGCGCCGCGCTACAAAGCTTAAAGCTTGCTGCGTTCTGTTATTAATGTCGCTTAAATAACTTTGTAACTCATCTTTGACATAAGAATCCTGAGGGAAGTTAATGTCAAAATCTATTTTAGGGCGAGTTAATACACCTGTCAAAGTCATTACGGCCTCCGCATTAACACTTACGGGGCTAGCTAGTCTGCGACCAGCCGCAATATATAATGGCCCTAAACTTGCACGCTGGGCATAAACGGCGGTTAAATTAATTTCTGCTTCCGTTGGGTCTCCCGTCCATCGGATGGATCCACCCTGGCGTATTTCAAAGATTTTGTTAATGTATTCCTGGGCGGTGTACTGAAACTCCCCACTGGTAATTAAATATCTTCCAAACATCTGGAAATCACCCAAACTGGTAATGTTTAGGGATAAGGATTCGGAAGTTCCTTTTCCGCTAAGTTTACCAAGATCGGTTATAATATTGACTGTCGAAGCTTGGTCAACTTCCAGGTTTAAAGTCATCTCTAAACCATTAAATGATGGTTGCTTGCGCGGAGTTAAGGAAGAGTCTTTCGCTACAAAAGTTATGAAGTCATTGTTTCCTACACGTTCTGCCGCGTTAAGAGGAATATTAAAAACGGTTCCGGCTTCTGTTTTGGCATCGATAACGATACGCATATTGTTGGTTGGCCCCTTAAATGTATAGGTCCCGGTGCCATACGCGGTGCCATAATATAAGGGATTGTCTTTTGCGGTGGTATTAAGAGCCATGAAGTTATCGGCATCTATCTCAATATCAATATAAGGCGTTTTCGGCTTTTTCAAATCAATAGAGCCTGTCGCGTAGGCTTTATGATTCTTTATGTCCGTCAACTCCAGTCCGTCGAAGTGTATCACACTATTGGTTACAGTAACGTCATCCGTAATCCGGTAAGGCGTTTTAAGATAGTTAACTACCAGATGAGCATTTTTTAAATGGGCGGTACCATTAATCTGCGGGTCGAAGATGCTGCCGGTCACCTTTAAATTTGCAGATACATTTCCGGAAACGTTAGACACCAAATGCTTGATAAATGGCTGGAATATTATAAGCTCACTATCATCCATTACCAGGTCGAGATTTAGGGTGTTCTGGTCCGAATTAGCATTGTAATTTCCAGCAATATTCATGGTCTCTTTGCCATTTTTCTGAATATTAACTACCATATCCACCAGCTTGGTACTATTGTCGAGATTGGCAACCATTGTTAGCTCGCCAATAGCGACATTATTCATCACCAATGAATCGATAATTAAATCCGACTCTACCTTAGGCATTTTCATTAAAGAAGATAAGATGACGTTTCCGTTTAATTCGCCACCTAATGTTATTCCTTTTGTTTTAGTTATGGGGTTGAAAGTCGCGAGTTTAAATTGTTTAAACCCTGCATTAAGTTTGTCGTTTGGATCAGCAGATATAATTCCGTCAAGAGTTAAAAATTGGTCGTCACGGTGCAGAACGAACTGGTTCACAGCTATTTTGCCCTTATCATAATTAAATCGCACTTGCTCCGGCACCCGCCAAACCTCACGGTTAATAATTACCTCGGAAGGTAATAAGCTTAAACTCGCAAAGTTTTCTGTATCGAACTCTACCAAGCCGTTCAAATCGAGTTGATTGACAGCGTCTTTATCGGATAATTTAACGTTTAGCGATAAGCTGTCATTATGAAAGATGTTTGCGACGTTAACATTCTGAATATATAGGCTGTCGGTAATGTCTACCCTGTCGGATGTCAAAAATACGTTTAAGGCATTTGGCTGAGTAGATTCATCAAGAATGAAATTGTGTATTTTAATTTTGTTGTACTCGATCAATGAACTTGAACCTGACAGGGTTGCAACGTTTTCGGAAGAAATAAAGCGACCTCTGAACTCAGCGCCTTCAGGTATTTTTAGAGCCGGAATAAACATCAGGCTGATGGGCTCAAAGTATTTCAGATTCAAGGTAAAATCAAAATTCTGTATACCTCTTGGTCCCCCTTTGCTTTTTAAAGATGGAACATACTGTTTAATAACAGAGGTGAAATATGATGGTAAAAGTTTTAAATCGAATTGACCCTGGATCCCAGCATCTAAAATATCGGAATTGATCGTTAAGGATCGTGCATTACCTACTCCGCTGGCAAGCACATAAACTGAGTCAACCACCAGCGATTGCTGAGGAGTGGTCACCCTTATTTTACGTAATTGTAAATTTCCCTGTATATTATTCAGATTGTTTCCGCTAAATGCTGTATGGAAGTCGGCATCCACCTGAATCGTATCTTTTGTAAAACCTAGTTTATTAAGGTTGGTGTTACGAAGTGTAGCATTAAAGTTAAATACAGGAAGTTTAGATGCAAAGTTGATACCCCCTAAAAAGTCAAGATCGATATTACGGTCTTTTACATCTATTTTACCGTTAAAAAAGTTTTTATTATAGCTTCCGTTAACTTTAATATTTGTGTAGCGATATCCTTTGAAATCAAAATATGTTACATCCGCATTGATGTTTTCGCGGATGTTTTGCACGGAAAAGCCTTGTCCGATAACTTTCGCAGATAAACTGGTCCTGCCCAAATCTTTTCTATCCAGTAACTCTCCAAGATTAAAGTCATACGTTCTAACTGTACCGGAATATCTTGGAAGACCATTTAAAGTCATTCGCAAATCAGTAGTTACCCTTCCCAGCGCGGTTTTCAATTCGCCCGCGGCTTTAAAGTCTTTAAAAAATCCGGTAAATCTTCCTTTAAAGCTTACATGGCCAAATTTCGCCACGATAGCAGGAATCTGCCCGGTTTTCCCGGTTGCCAGGCGGATTAAACGATCGGCGTCTTTTTTATTGCTGTGCATCTGCTCAAAGCGCAAATTCACATAGGTCTTGTTTTTGTTGGGTAGTCCTTTAATGTCAAAATCACCTTTGATGTAGGTTGCTTGCCCGGCCGAAGCGTAGAAATTACGTGCCCTTAAGTTGTTAATATACCCGCTTACCTGTCCCTTAACCTTTACTTCAAAGTTAGGAGGGAGATTGTCTGCGAAAAAGCCAAGGTCTTTAGTATGGACAACCGAGTTTTTTAAGTTGCTTTTGATGTAAACATTGCTTACAAATTTATTTAAGTCTTTAAAATTATTGTATTTCAAAAGAAGGTAA
>CBIHLM010000065.1:0-23977 GCA_966210515.1 uncultured Pedobacter sp. | reverse complement strand
TGCCGATGGTCAGGTTTGCACCGGTATAATCCAGGATGTAATTACTATTTAAAGCTAAAGTATTTTGATTGATGGCGTAAGTACCTACATTCTCGCCTGCTGCGCGATCTAGCGATCCGCTGAAGAAATCTGTTCCAACCAGTGCTCCGGATGTAATAGTATAGGTTAATTCAGGATCAGCATCGCCATAAGTTTTAGCTTTTGCTTCTGCTGTTACGGTGATGGTTTTAGTGCCGATGGTCAGGTTTGCGCCGGTATAGTTCAATATATAATTACTGCTCAATGCCAGCGAGTTCTGGTTAATGGCATAAGTCCCTACATTCTCGCCTGCTGTGCGGTCTAGCGATCCGGTAAAGGAATCTCCGGAAACCAATGGGCTGGATGAATAAGTTAGTTCAGGATCAGCATCGCCATAAGTTTTAGCTTTTGCTTCTGCTGTTACAGTGATGGTTTTGGCGGCAACAACCAAGTCTGCCTCGGTACTTGTTACCGGAGTACAAATACCGGTTATAATAACCCGGTATTTATAGCCACTCATAGATACAGCAGGCTGTGACAAGCTCAATGTGGCGCTAGTAGCACCTGAATAAATTCCGGTATTGCTGATATTAACAAAGCCAGATCCCGTATTCTCTTGCCATTGATACCCTGTACTACCTGTCGCAGAAATTGAAAAGCTTACCGGAGATCCATAAGTCACCGTTTGATTTACCGGTTGAGTTGAAACAGAGGGCGGTGTAGTTACTGTTACTGTTACCGTAGCACAAGCCGAGTTATAATTACAGGGCGCTGCATTTTCATAGCGACCGTAATAAGTGGTAGTACTTACCGGACTTACAGACAGATTATTGCCCGTCCCTGCTAACGTGCCACCGCAAGAAGCGGTATACCATTTGATGGTTTCTGAGAAACCTCCCCCACCGCCGTTAAGTGTAAGATTTGTACTTTGTCCGCTACAGATCGTTGCAGATAAAGCCGATGCCGAAACAGGGTCGGCTGATCTCTGGTTTATTGTCCAGCTTACTATAACAGGCGTTGATGAAGTACAATTGCTTCCTGATGCTGTGCGATAAGTTTGTATCTCTACGGTATTGTGGCCGGTTGTACTCAAATTAGTACCTGCCGTATAGCCTTGCCATGAACCTCCATCAAAACGGTATTGCAGTAAATCTGTTATTGTGCCAGCGCCACCAGCTCCAGAGGTTGCACTTGCTGACACATTAGTTCCCGCACAAACTGACCCGGCTGACGGGCTTGGAGATAATGTGCCCGATGTTGGCTGTGCGTTTATTGTCCAGCTAACTGTAACCGGAACTGAGGGCGCACAACCAGCATCTGAATTGTAAAAGCTATAGGTTTGAATATCAACAGAAGTATGGCCTGTGGTGCTAAGAGCAGTATTAGAAGTATATGGTTGCCATGCACCGCCATCATATCGGTAAAGAAGTTTATCTGTTATAGGTCCTGATCCTGTTCCGGCGGTAGCTATTGCCGAAACAACGCTCCCGGAACAAATAACGCCCGCAGCGGGAGATGGAGTTAATGTGCCAGTTGTTGGCCCTTGTACAGATGGTAGTACACCAGATAAAAAGACGCTATTGCTGGTATAGCCTGCATTTGTATAACCTGTTATATCCCACGGACTAAAAGTAACTGATGGAGTAGAAAATGTTATTATTAAATAGTCGTTTTTATTAAGGACGCTTGTGGAAGTTGTAAGTTTCAACAAACTGCTGGTAGATTCATTAGTCCAAGTTGTCCCGGAATTGTCAACAGCAGAAATATTAAAGGGCGTACCTGCGTCTGTAGGTATTACGCTCATTACCGATCTAAGCTTTGGACTCCCGGTGATGTTTATAATTTTTATTGTATAGGTTATTGTAGATGAATTGCAAGCACTAACGGTAATGTCTGCAGTAAACTCTCCTCCCATTCTGATCCGCATACTTTCATTTTCCTCATTTTTAAGTGAAGTAGTCGAAGACACTTCCCCTTTCTCTAAAGCAAAGACAGATGAGCAGGTGAAGAACAAAAAGAAAGCAAATAAAAAGTGCAGTTTTTGTTTGTGTAAAATTTTTTTCATCGCGTTTAGATTTAAATGAATGAATGAGATTGATCAGAGCTCAATCCTGATTTTTATTAATTAAGTATCTTGGGAGATTTTCAATTAATGCTTGGAAAGGAACTTAAAATGAGCTGTTTGAAAAGCAAATATGGAATGGAAAGGGCTATCCCCCGGGACAGGAAAGTCCCAGAAGTTAGACCGGTATTGTGAAAAAATCTGTGTTGGAGGAATCGGTTTTTTTGCAAGTATTCCTTGGTTGGGATACCGTTTAATCAAGAGCTAGTACAAGAATCTTCAATTATATAGAATAGATCTTCTTAACCCTTGAGAGGCTTATTTTCATTAATTTACTAAAGCCAGGTTGGCCGCTTCTACCCTGCTTACTAATGCGCATTCAAGGTTATCAAGAACCATTAAAACGCTTTTCCCCTGCACCTTAATTACTTTGCCCTGCTGGTTGGTAAATACTCCGTTTTTTATACTAACCCGATCTCCGATTGAAATAGTTCTCATATCGACAACTTCTAAATCCGGACAATAAACCAGAGCATTTCTAATTTTATCTATTTCAGATTCTCTGACTTTTGCAGGTTTTCCCATATAATAGATGAAGTTTAAGACCCCTAAAGTTTGTCTTACTTTAAATTCTTCTCTGCTATTTATATTGACGAATACATAGGAACAGAATAAAGGCAGTTCAACAATTTTCTTCCTGTCGGCCCATTGATTTTCAACTTTACGTACCGGACAAAAACTTTCTATCCCCTGAGATTGCAAAAGAAGATCAACTTTTTTTTCCCAACGCGGACGAGTATAAATTACCAGCCAATTTTTTGAGTTTATAGCATTATAGGTTGTTTTCGAACCTAAGAATGAGGTATTGTCGACAGTGTTCATATTACAAGTGTTTAGTTATCAATCGAGCAGGTAAGTAAAAGCCCAGGGCTTCGCCATCTCAGTTACATGAGTATTTTTTAATTAGAATTTAATGGACTCAGATCATTGCAGAAAATCAATGAAAGAGTTTTTTTGATATCATGCAGGGCGGATAAAGCTTCGCTATCTCACTTACATGACCATTTTGTTTATTAAGTAGTTTGAATTATAAACTACCAGGGAATAATTGGTGCTTTATTAAAGCAGATGATTTTAGTATAAATGTTTAATGTGAGAACGTTAAAATTATTAAGTAGAATTTTTTTTAATTATAAGACCATTATTATTGAACATGCACTAAATCTAACCAGGCATACAGTACAAAACAGGTAGATATTCTTCATCACGTTTGTAAATGTGTTTGTGAATTTGAATGATAAATTTACACACTATTTGAAAAGAAAAATCGATTTCTGGAGGTTGTTACATCGATTGTAAAATGTTTACAACCAAATTCACACAATGGTATAATATTATTTACAAATGGCTCAAAAAGTAGCTTTTAGTGTAAAATCAATACACTCGTGCAGAGAAACGATATTAAAAGAAGGTATAGGATTTATAAAAACAGGGAAGGAATATACGTCTAATTTTTTCACATAAAAATCAGACATAAACAAAAGTTCACATCAACATTGAATATATTTTTCGTTCGAAATAACCAGGTTAAGGAAGGAATGATAAATCAAAATTCAACCAGGAGGAATTAGTTGATTGGTTAGAGTGCAACGGCCGATGGCTCGATGTTATGACTTAAGGAACTATAATGCTTCAAGCAGATCGATATATTTATTTCGCCAGAAAGTAACTGATTCTAATTCATACTTCAATAACATTGGTCCCTTTCACTTGGATATTTACGAGAGTCAATGCTACTAACATATCAGGGAATTCCACAGGAAAATCGTGGTTAAGGACTTCTCCAGTTTTATAAATAATTTCTCTGCTCAGATTCTTTGGTTATTTATATGATAAAGCAGATACTGAACGAAAACGCCTAATTATCGGTTCGACCTTCCCCGAAAATGGAAATTTGACAGAACGCAACTTCGAAACGCTAAAGTGAATCAAGCTATTGAACTTATGTACTGATAAAAAACCCAATAAAGCATAAAAAAACCGGAGTAAAATCGAAAGATTCGATTTACTCCGGTAAAGTACCCGGAGCCGGAGTCGAACCGGCACGGTTTCCCACAGGTGTTTGAGACCAGCGCGTCTACCAATTCCGCCATCCGGGCATTGTGTTTAGCGGGATGCAAACTTATTCAAACTATCGCGTATTCGCAATAAATATTTTTGTCTATAATACAAATCCTTGATTTTCAGAAGAAGATTCTCTCTATCATCTCCTTTTGCCACATCAAAAGCCTTGGTGAAACTCTCAAGTTCGGCCAATAGTTCCTCTTCAATCATCGAAACCCTATCCGAAATATTCTTAACTGCATCCGGATCTGCCTCAAATTCCAACTCCATCAGGTCTTCGTTAACATCCATCATCTCCATTAAAAAAGCTTGTGGTAGCTGATATTTCTCCCCGTCTACGACATGTAAATGTAATTGAAGAATATACTCCAGGCGCTTTGATGCATTTGATAAAACCTGGTATGCCTTATTGTTAATCGTCGAGAGGTCTAGAATTTCCTGTTGCTTTTCTTCAGAGTCATTAATGTAAAAATCGGGATGATACTTTTTACTAAGTTCATAAAACTTACGTTTCACCAAACTTTGATCAACATTAAAGGATTCAGGAATATCGTAAAACTCGAAATAATTCATTTCCAATTATATTGGCGAAAATTAGTTATGCATCTAAAAACCAATCGCTACCACTTATTTTATAACGTATTTTAAAATATCATTTCCTAACACAAACACCATTAGGGCTACTAATATCACGAAGCCAACAATTTGCGCTTTCTCCATAAACGTAAAACTCGAAATAATTCATTTCCAATTATATTGGCGAAAATTAGTTATGCATCTAAAAACCAATCGCTACCACTTATTTTATAACGTATTTTAAAATATCATTTCCTAACACAAACACCATTAGGGCTACTAATATCACGAAGCCAACAATTTGCGCTTTCTCCATAAACTTATCGCCAAGAGGCTTGCCTTTAATCATCTCGATCACTAAAAACACTGCATGTCCACCATCTAAAGCCGGAATCGGCAATATGTTCATCAAAGCCAATGCCATGGATAAAACGCCCACCAATCCCCAAAACTTAATCCAGTTTACCTCAGCGCCAAACATGTTGGCAATTCCTACAGGTCCGGTAAATGCTTTGTTTGCTTTGATCTGTCCGGACATCACTTTACCCAAACCTTTTGCATTATCGGTTAATGAGCCCCATGCCTTTGATGCACCAACTGGAAGAGAGGTGAAGAAATCATATCTCTGTTTTTCTTGAGGGATCTCCAGGCCATCTGGTTTAAAGCCTATTTGTCCTGCGGTATCTACGGCTGTAGCTAATTTTACAGTATCTGAAGACCTTAAAACACCTAAGCTAACAGTTTTATTCTTCTGCGATTGAAGTGCGTCTCTCACTTCGTCAAGAAACTTAACAGGCTTTTGGTTTACGCTTACAATTTTATCGCCAACTTCCAGGCCAGCCTTATCAGCATTGCTCGCAGGAACAACGTCCCCAACTGATGCTAAAAATCTCGGAGCTACAAATTCTGCAATTCCATAATCAGAAACCTTCTCCAATACATCACCCGGAACTTGAACTGTTTTAGTCTCGCCGCCGCGTTGCACAGTAAGTCTGCTATTCCCTAATAATACCTTAGAGCTGGCAACTTCCTCAAAACGTTCAATCTTTTTACCGTTTACCTCCAAAATTCTGTCTCCGTTCTGAAGTCCGATTTCTTTACCAATAATACCCGGGGCAATACCGTTAACCAGTTTATCATTCGGCGTGTACGATTCACCATATTTAAAAGTAAGAATCCAAAAGATGAGTATTCCCAGGATAATGTTAACCGTAACTCCGCCAAGCATTACGATTAATCGCTGCCAGGCCGGTTTCGATCGAAATTCCCATGGCTGAGGTGGCCCGGCAAGCTGATCAGTATCCATAGATTCATCGATCATACCCGCAATTTTCACATAACCGCCTAATGGAAGCCAGCCAATTCCGTATTCACAACCTTTGTAATTAAAGCTGAATAATTTAAAACCCCAGGCATCAAAGAAAAGATAAAACTTTTCGACTTTGATCCCAAATGCGCGAGCCGCCCAAAAATGCCCTAGCTCGTGTAAAATAATTAATATTGATAATCCCAGCAGAAGCTGGCCTGCCATAACGAGTCCGTCCATTCGTATATAAAATTTTTATTTAAGATTTCTAAGCTAATATTTTGTTACTAAATACTCCGCTAAAGTGCGAGTTTCTTTGTCAGTTTCGATATAATCCTGCAGAGTGGGATCGTTTAAAAACCCAATATCACTCATGCATTTCTCTATAACATCGCTCATTTCTAAAAACCCAAGTCGTTCTTTCAAAAATTCAGCCACAACCACTTCATTGGCTGCATTAATCACACATGGCATATTTCCGCCCTTTTCTATTGCCATAAATGCTAGTGCGAGATTCCTGAAGGTAGTTTTGTCAGGTTGTTCAAACGACAGTTGAGGATATTGTAAAAAATCAAAACGTGGAAAAGTGTTATTTATTCTTTCGGGATATGCCAACGCATATTGTATCGGCAATTTCATATCGGGTAAACCCATTTGTGCCTTCATCGAACCATCATTAAACTGAACGATGGAGTGGATTATAGATTGAGGATGAACGATCACATCTATTTGTGAAACGTCTAAGTTGAATAGCCATTTCGCCTCGATCACTTCTAAACCTTTGTTCATTAGCGTCGCTGAATCGATAGTGATTTTTGCACCCATTACCCAGTTAGGATGCTTCAGGGCATCCTTTTTTCCAACCGTTGCTAAGAAATCAGTCTTTCTTCCCCTAAAAGGACCGCCGGAAGCAGTTAAATAGATCTTTTCGACCTGATTATTCCCCTCTCCTACCAGGCATTGGTAAATAGCCGAGTGCTCAGAATCCACCGGAAGTATGTTCACGCTGTTTTCTGCTGCTAAACGTGTCACAAGTTCACCGGCTACTACAAGGGTTTCCTTATTTGCTAACGCGATGTTTTTCTTAGCCTTTATGGCTGCAATAGTTGGTTGCAAGCCAGAGAAACCTACTAAAGCTGTTAAAACAATGTCAATTTCAGGATATTGAACGACTTCAACTAATGCTTCCTCGCCGGACAAAACCCTGATTGATGTTTTACACAAACTTTCTTTGACTTCCTGATATTTGCTTGCATTTACGATTACTACCGTGTGGGGCAAAAACTCTAAAGCTTGTTGAATTAACAGGTTTGCATTATGATGAGCCGTCAAAACGGACACTTTAAATCTTCCCGGATTTTCTCTGATAACTTCAAGAGCCTGGGTGCCGATACTGCCTGAAGAACCTAATATTGCAATGTTTTTAATCAAAATTCTTTTCTAAACAAATGTTACGTTTAATTTGCCATGCTGAACTTGTTTCAACACCTCACGCTTTTTATAAGCCTATAAGGTTTCCAAAACCTTATAGGCTTATATAGCCTTTTAACGCTTCGGCAATTTTCCTATCGTTAGAAAGCCTCGGCACCTTATTTTGCCCCCCCAGCTTTCCCTCTGACTTCATATAATTCCTAAACGCGTCAGTTTGTAAACTACGTATTATTAGCGGTTGAAGTATTTTCCCTTCAATTAAATCGAAATAATAGATATTTTTCGTTTGTAAAACCTTATCAACTTTCAACCTGAAGACTTCGAGATCTTTAGGTGCTTTAGAAAATTCAATGAACCATTCGTGATACGGTAATTTCCCGTCGATGGAATTAACCTGTGGTGCTACCGTAAATTCAGTAATCTCAACCCCTTCTTCTTTTGCAACCGATAACAAGGCATGTTCAACTTCTTCTCCGATCACATGCTCACCAAACGCAGAAATATAATGCTTTATACGGCCAGAGACTACAATTTTATAAGGATTCAGCGAGACAAACTTCACCGTGTCTCCAATACTATAGCCCCACAAACCCGCATTTGTATTTAAAACAAGTGCATAGTTCTTATCCAGTTCTACATCCGCCAGCGAAAGGCGTGTTGGGTTTTCATTAAAAAATTCTTCCGTGGGGATAAATTCATAAAAAATCCCTGCATCGGCCAAAAGCAATAAACCCTTGTCGGCTTGTGAATCCTGATAGGCGATGAAACCTTCAGAAGCGGGATAAGTTTCGATTGAATCAACTTTCTTGCCGATAATTTCTTCCATTTTGGCGCGGTAAGGTTCGAAATTAACCCCGCCATATACAAACAGACTGAAGTTCTTAAAAATGTCTTTTATCTTTTTTCCGCCCGCTTTCGCCGATAGTCTGTCGAAGTACATCTGCACCCAGGGCGGGATTCCTGAAATTAGACGCATATCCTGGTTAAAAGTCTCTTCGACAATAGCATCAACCTTTTGCTCCCAATCTTCTATACAATTTGTTTCATAAGAAGGAAGACGATTTTTCTGCAAATAGTTTGGAACATGATGTGCCACAATACCAGAAAGCCGACCGGTCTTAATGCCCGCATGCTCCTTCATAACAGGACTTCCCTGAAGAAATATCATTTTCCCGTCCACAAAATCTGTTTTACCGGTTTCGTGGATGTAAGTTAAAAGAGCATTTCGAGCAGCTTTAATATGCTCGGGCATAGAATCTCTTGATAAAGGAATATATTTGACACCCGATGTTGTGCCCGATGTTTTAGCAAAATAAGCAGGCTTTCCAGGCCAGAGAACATTTGGTTCGCCTTCTACTACGCGTTCGATATACAGCTTTAAATCTTCATAATCCCGGACAGGAACGTTGAGCTTGAAATCGTGGTAAGATTTTATTCCTGAAAAATTATGGTCTTTACCAAAAGCTGTCGATTGTGCTTTTTTGATCAGAGAATGAAAAACCTTCTCCTGGGCTGCCACCGCATTTCTTTTCCACTTATCAATCTGCCATATTGCAAAAGCTGCAAAAGGCTTACTTAAAGCTGCTTTTATTCCCATATCTAGATGATATTGTCCATCACATCAGGATCCTCATCACCCTTGTAATCATTCATCATATCGCGATAAGCAATAGCCAATGCAACACTGGATAAAGGAATTACAAAAAAGGAATTGATGAATAGTACCACCAAGCTCAAACCTAAAAATTCATTGTATTCAAGGTATAAGTAAAGGATATGAAAAACCGCGAAAAAGGATAAAAGAAGCAACAGTTTTGTGAAATTCCCCCTCGTAATCGCCAGGCTTAACCGCATGGCCCTTAGAGGTTTTATTTGACGATCGATGATGAAGAATGGGAAAAACACTACTCTGACAGAAGCGATGAATATTATCAGCGTTGCCAGCGACATAGCAAATTGAACAACTGTTGAAATTTCAACTCCTGTGTATATAACAGGAAAACCAATTAAAAAGAAGACAGCAAGAACCAGCACGCAAAAAATAAGGAAGAAAAGTGAGCCCAGGAAAAAGTCTATTATCTCTTTTGTGGTAGGAGTAGCTTTCATAAAAGTTACCTCATTTTCCTCTTTGTCTAAAGCATGAAAAATGTACTTGATAATGGTTAGTTGAAAACCAAAATAAGTCAGAACGAAAATCACCAGAAAGAAAATCTTCAATAGTGGATTTATATCACTTAAAAGATTAGCTAAAACTCTGGAAAATGTTGGAACCAAGAACAGTAAAAGACAAAGTCCTACGATTGAAAAGTAATATTTCCGCAATACGATTCTTGCCGATTGTATTACATCATTAACAGCAAAAGTACTTTCCTTAAGAAAATCTATCATGAACGTTTTAAAATAATTCTTTTAATAAAATCCTGCATAAACCCCAAGCCATATGCCGTGAGCTGAATTAGCGCTGCAAAGATGCTTAAAAATGCAACATTTAAAGACTTGTTTTCACTCCAGGAGTGAAAAAATATCAACAATATATAGATGATAAAAATGAAGTTTGCGATAATGGATAAGGGATGGTGAATTAAATTCACGATCAGTGTAACTGCAAGAAAAACAGTAAATGCCGCCGGAAAAAAATGTACCAGTTTCAGCTCTGAAGGAAAAAACTTAAAAACATTTATCCGGGCTCTTCCAAAAAAATGAAGTTGCTTATAAAACTGCGAAAAGCTTGTCCGTCTCTTATGATAAACAATTGCATCTGGAATTAGCCCTATTTTAAAACCTAATGAATGAATCCGGATACTGAACTCGATGTCTTCGCCTAAACGGGTTAGTATAAAACCATTACTTGCTTCCCATACCTTTCTTGAGATTCCCATATTGAAACTGCGGGGATGAAACATTCCGCCTAAATTCTTTTTGCTGCCACGAATTCCACCCGTTGTAAATGGAGAGGTCATGGCATAACTTATCGCTTTTTGAATGGGAGTGAATGATGGATGAGCTGCGTCCGGTCCACCGTAGGCATCAAGTTGATGCTCCAGTATATAATTGTTAACGTTTTGAAGATAATCCGCCGGGATCAGACAATCTGAATCGAAAACAATGAAATAATTTCCTTTTGCTTTTGAGAAACCATAATTCCGGGCAAAACCCTGTCCTTCATTTTCTTTATAATAATAGCTGATCTCGAGACGATCTTTATATCCCTCGACAATTTCTTTAGCCGTTATTTTTGACCCGTCTTCAATTACCAAAACTTCGAATTGCCCGTAGGTTTGGGCCGTAAGCGTTTGAAGCAGTTCGTCAATTTCTTGCGGACGATTATAAAGGGGGATGATTATTGAGAAAAACAAATTCGATGTGCAAATAAGTTAATGTACAAATATGCAAATAATCGGCAAAAGGCGATATTGATGTGCGGATTATTTGGTTAACCAGGTAAGCGCATTATTGATGTGCAAATGTGCTGACTTGCAGAACGCATTAAAACAGTTCCCCATCAGAAATCTGCATATTTCCTTTAATCCGGACATATTACCCCGTCTTCTTTCCTATTTGATAATGATTTCTCTCAGACGAACTTCTCGAAACAAGCTCAGCAACAAAACCTGTCAAAAACAGTTGAAAACCCACCACAATAGCTACCAATGCGATGTAAAACAATGGCTGGTCCGTTGCATTACGATATTTTAAATTTTGTGCGATAGCAATTAGCTTATCTGCAATGAGCCAAACGGTTATAATTAATCCGGTAAGGAAGCACAAAACACCCATTGTTCCAAAAAAATGCATGGGCCGCTTTCCAAATTTTCCGACAAAAAATATAGATAGTAAATCTAAAAAGCCGTTTACAAACCGACTCATACCAAATTTAGTCGTTCCGTATTTTCTTGGCCTGTGTTCAACTTCCTGCTCTCCTATTTTTTTAAATCCGGCCCATTTTGCTAAAACAGGAATGTACCGGTGCATTTCTCCGTAAACCTCTATATTTTTGATCACGTCCTTCCGGTATGCTTTCAAACCGCAATTAAAATCGTGTAGGTTATGAATGCCCGACATTTTTCGGGTAGCGGAATTAAAGAGTTTTGTTGGCAGAGTTTTGCTTATAGGGTCGTGACGCTTTTTTTTCCAGCCGGAAACAAGATCATATTTTTCGTCGGTGATTTTGCGGTATAATTCTGGAATCTCATCCGGACTATCCTGAAGGTCAGCGTCCATTGTGATTACAACATCGCCCTGAGCTTCTGCAAAACCAACGTTTAAAGCAGCAGACTTTCCATAATTTCTACGGAATTGTATGCCTTTAACTGTATCATACTTTTGTTTTAACAGTTCGATTACCTCCCACGACTCATCGCTGCTGCCATCATCAACCAAAATAATCTCATGAGAAAATCCGTGATCGTTCATAACACGACTATTCCATTCAACCAATTCAGGTAAGGATTCGGCTTCATTATAGAGGGGTACTACTACAGAGATGTTCATTAAGAAATGGAATTTTCAGGATGATCTATTGCTATCGGACGCTCGCGTTTAAAAATTGCGGCGAATATTAAAGCGGTAATAAATAAGATAATGATTGAAGATAATAAATTAGAAATAATGCTACCAACGCTGTTCTGTCCGATGGATTCAAACTGGAGCTCAATATTTTCAACCATCTCGTCTATCTTCTCAGGGTCTGCATTTAGTTTATTTAAAAAATCAGATGTTAGACCTACAAGATTATCTTTCGCCTTAAGCGTAATTTCAGGATAAATATATTTTATAAACACAAAGCTTCCTGCAGAGGAAATCAGGTAAGCAGAAATAAATACTATAAAAATCCCGGATGTCGCTTGTCGTAGATTCCAGAAGCCGCCGATTTTTTCTCTTAATCGCTTGATAAGAATAACCGCAGCGGTTATTGGAATAATGAGATAGCCAAAAAGGTAGGATAGAAAAACGACAAGTACAGACTCGCTGTTAGCTAAAACAAAAAGGGCTATGATGTCTAACAAAAGTAAAACACATCCTAAAATCAACCCGCTTTTCAGTGCGTCTTTTCTTATTTCTTTTAAACCGTTATCCATTAATTACAATTTGTTGAAAGAAGCCAACAAAGCATAAACCGAAGCATCAAACTCCGCATCCACACTGTTTTTTTCAAAAGTATCCATATCCTCTTTATCGGGTTCTGGCTGATAAAAGAACGTCATTATAGGATAAAATAGATCCTTTAATTCAGACTCCTCATCTAATTCATTCGATGTTTTAGCGATTTCTTCAATACTTGCCTCCATCAAAATCTGGTTGGCAATTATATCTTCATAAATGCGGTGCTCATCCTGGAACTCATCCTCCTCAACCAGCAAAAACTCCTTCAGGAAATCCTCAAGCTCCGGCTCCAGATCCTCATCATGGCACTCGCGGATGTACAGCAGAACGTTTAACAATTCCGTTCCCCGATCAATGGTTTCTTCTTCTATTTCTTCCCACTCTTTGGAATCGAGATAATCCTCCTCCAGCTTTTGCACGTCCTCTGCGAAGAAATTAATCATTAACAGATCAAAGAATACTTCACGCAAAAAATCAATTTTGGGCTCATCATCAAAAGCTTCATCCATCAATGTAACTTTTTCAGTGAACGACGTATCCAGGTTGAATACATCGGTAATTCTTTTAGAAAAATCACTAACGGACTCTTTACTGATCTCGGAATATTTTGCTAACGAAGCTTTTATTGCTTTCTCTACCTGCTTATCCATCTTAAAAATTATTATAAACTTGCCCGTTATTGCAGGCCAACAGAACTTTGCCTTTTAATACAGTATTAAAAAATGGTGAGTTTGATGATTTTGATTTATTGGAATTAGCATCAAAAACCCACTCTGCATCGGTGTCGAACAAAACGACATTTGCTTCTTCGCCTTCTTCAATAGCAGGCACCTCCAGATTTAACACCTTCCTTGGATTAATCGACAGTTTTTCGACGATTGTTTCAGGAGCTAATCCGGATTCGAGAGCAAGCGGAAGTACAGTTTGTAAACCAATTATCCCAAAAGAAGCAATTTCAAATTCAACTTCTTTAAATTCTATTTCATGTGGTGTGTGCTGTGAAACAATTGCGTCAATTGTACCATCTTTGACTCCTTTTAACAGCGCCGAAACGTCTTGAGACGTACGAAGCGGCGGCTTCACCTTATAATTGCTTTCAAATCCTTCTAAAGCATCATCGGTTAATACCAGATGATGGGCGGCTACATCACAAGTTACATTTAAACCCTTCTTTTTGGCTTTTCTGATTAGCTCAACACTATTTGCAGACGATATAGTACTAAAGTGAACAGGACATTCGTTGTACTCTGCCAGGTATAAATCTCTGGAAATATGAACCTCTTCTGCCAAAGACGGAATGCCTTTCATTCCTAAATACGTGCTCACCACACCTTCATTCATTTTCCCCTTACCTGCAATTGAAGTATCTTCGGGAAAGGAAAATATCAGCCCATCAAAGCCTTTTGCATACAATAAAGCCCTGCTCATCAGTCCAGATTCAAGCACTGGCCGGGTTCCATCAGTAAAAGCAAGAGCACCAGCCATACGCATGTCATACAACTCCGCAAGATCTTTCCCGTCCCTGTTATGAGAAATGCTTCCAAGCGGATGCACATCTACAATAAATTCTTTTGTGCGACTAACGATATATGAAACTTCTGATTTAGAATGAATAACCGGATTTGTAGAGGGTTGGACCGCTACGCCAGTAAACCCACCTGCTATAGCCGCTGCCGCTCCGCTAATTAAATCTTCCTTAGTTTCAAAACCAGGCTCGTTGAAATTAACATTCAGATCAAAAAATCCGGGCGACAGGAATCTTCCCTTTCCGTCTATTAAAACAACATCTTCTTTGGTGTCGATAGCTTCAGATATTGCTGAGATCTTTCCATCAGAAATAAGAACATCGACGATTTTTTTGTTAAAAGGAGAAGATGGATGAAGAATGGTTACCGATCGGATAAGTATTGATTTCATCAAATTTTAAGTTTTGATTCGGGTTTTGTAAAACCGGACAAGTAGAATTTCCACCGCCAGGAAAACCAGGGCTAAAATTAGACAAAGTTTCCACAACTGGACACCATTATTTACAGCTTTTATGGAGTTTTGTATGGAAGCTTTACCGGGACTAAAGATCTCCAGTCTGTTATCGGGAAGTTTTTTGCTCAACTCATCCTTGCTTAAATAACTTAAATCAGATTCCAACCGACTGTCATTGAAGGCAAAAACCGACAGAATGCTATCACCTTTAAGTAGCCGGTATATTCCTTTTTCCCGTATTTGATCTGAGACGAATAATCTTGTACCTATCTCGGATGACCGGACATCCGGAATTGCTTCAAAATTTCCCTTTTTTAACTTCAAGCTTTGATTGGCCGAAAGTGAAATCTTGTTGGTTTCTAGAAACTGATCTTTTCCGATTGTGTAAAATAAGCGGCTATCGCGTAAGCTTAAAAAAGCTGCCTGATACATAATAGGTACAAAAACTGAATGTCTGACAAAATTACTGGAGTGTTCATCTAAGGCAACAGCAGAAAGATATACTTTCCCTTTACCTATAGAATATTGGCTCAAAAAAACACGTCTTCCTGGAAATTGAAGGATGTTTTGTTTGTTGGAACGAGTCGAATTACTAAACTGCACGTACTTTTTTGCAACCGGTAAGTCGAGTTTATTCGGGAGTTGAGAAAATACTCCTTTAAATATCGGATGTTGAAGATTAATATCTGAAACTTTAGTCTCCTGATTATTTATTGATTGAGGAATATCTGTACCTAAAGTTTGTGTAAGAGTTTTTAATCCAGCGAGATTTTCGTCAAGTGATGGATAAACCATTAAGCTTCCACCGTTACGAACAAAAGTTTTAAGTTGCGTAGCCAGACCCGAACTTATGTTATCTGTAGCAGTAAGAATAATGAGGGAATTACTGGAAAGTTGCGAATAATTAATATTTCCTGCCGGGACATTTTTGTAATCAAAAAACTGTTCCGCATGGTAAACTGCAGTGATGTATGCATTTTCACCCGAAGGGTTTATTGCCAGAACCGGCATGCTCTGCTGAACGTTAAAGGTAAAATAAAAGTTATCATCAAACACCACGGGATAATCAGTAATAACAATTTCTCCATGCTTCCATCCGGAATTTAAACCGCTGAACGAAAGAGTATCTTTACTTACACTTCGCGGCGCCAGGTTTAAGCTTCCTAATGCTTTTGGCTTTCCATCGACAAGAACTTTCACAGGAACATTTTCCGCTCTTTTATCAGAGTTGTTTTTAAGCTGAACAATTAATCTTTCAGTTTCATTCGGCCGGTGAACCGGAGATACAAACCAAGCAGAGTCTACCGAAATATTTGCAAGTTCGTTGGCTTCCAGACGTACAAAGCGTACAGAAATGCCAGAGTCCAGATCCAGAGTTGGATCAGAAGCGAAATTTCGTTGAAAATCCGATAGAATATAAATCGTTTTATTGGTGTTTGGCTCCCCCGCAAAGACATCCGACTGCCGATTCATTACTTGTTGCAGACTTTGGTTAAAAGCACTGATTTTTATATCATCAACAGCCTGTACAAACTCTTCATATGATAACAATCGTTGATGCTTGCCTTCAAAATCGTTCGTTAATAGCTGATATTTATCGTTTATACTGTAAGCAGAAGCAATTTCTTTTGCCCGTCGCTTTGCCTCATCCAGTAAACTGCCTTCTTTATTAAGCGATTCCATACTGTACGAATTATCGACATATATGCTAACAGCTTGTTGCTGAAAACTGGCGTTCTTCTGGTTTTCGTCAGGAATATACGGACGGGCGAATGCCAGCACAAGAAATATAATAATCAGCGCCCTCGTCAAAAGAAGAAGCAAGTGCTTTAGATTTCTGCTCGAAGATGTCTGTTGCTGAATTTCCTTCAGAAAAGTAACGTTACTGAAATATACTTTCTTAAACTTCCGAAAATTGAAAAGATGGATAATTACCGGAATGGCAACGGTAAGCAAGGCGAAAAGAAAACCTGGAAAAAGGAATTTCATTGAATTCAAACTTACATAAATTTAATCTTAGCCCTTAAATATTCATAAAAAATTACAGGACTGTACTCAAATAAATACAGTTTAATCGCTTACGTTGCTATATTTCATTTGGTGAAGCGGCCTTTTTCATTTGGCATAATGTTAGTATAAACGATTACAAATAATTAATGCTATGAAAAGAAGCCGCCACTTAACAGAAAATCTTGTGAAACAGTTCGACAAGGAATTAAGAGCAATATTGATGTACGATTTGAAGCAATTCAAATCCAATAGCGGTAAGTTTCTTTGCAACAACTCAGGCAACAACCAGGATAAAGATCTGCTGGTGGCTTGATCTACATATATCTTCTCATCTACCTATGAAAAAAAGAGTTTGGCTAATCGCCAGGCTCTTTTTGTTTGTTAAGCCATCAGAAAAAATCTACATATTTTCATTAGTTTTGCGGCCGAAGGTAGCAAGCCCTAACAGGCCGCTTTAATAGGGAATACCGGTGTAAATCCGGAACAGTCTCCGCTGCTGTAACCTCATATATATTAACTGCATGATGCCACTTTTCGCTTTCGCGGATGGGAAGGCTGTCAGTTTAGAGGAAGTCAGAAGACCTGCCTTAAAAATTTTACCCATGCTTTCGGAAGAAAGGCCAGGAGAATTATGATACAAAAAAGCAGGAATTCATCCCGAGCTTGCAGGAAATGGGATTTCCTGACTCGCTCCCATCTATTTACACCCTTAGCGATTGGCTTGTTATTTTTCGCATGTCGCCAGTCCCAGTCTGCAAAATCTACTCTGCCACAGAAAGAGATAAGCCAGGAAAGTTTCGTTAAAAGCGAAATTAAATATGCCAAAGGTTTTGACATCGAATATTTCGATGATTATAAAGTAGTGAAGATTTTAAATTACTTCGGCACAAAAACCGACACCTTAAAATATGCACTCATAAAAAGAGGAGATGCTATACCACAGGGATATAAAAAATCACAAGCTATAGAAATCCCTATCAGGAAGCTTATCGGGATGTCGTCGCTACAAATCGCAATGACCGATTTTGCTGAGTCTTCTGACGTTTTAGTCGGACTCGGAAGTTTACAATACGTCACCTCTCCCCATGTCAGAGCAAATATTAAATCTGGTAAAGTAAAAGAGATTGGTGAAGAAGGAGCAATTAATCCGGAAGTCATCATATCAATAAGTCCGGATCTTGTTATGGCAATGGGAAATCCAAGTGCAAGTTTCAGTCGCTATCAAACTCTGATTGATGCAGGGATCCCTGTTTTATTAGTTTCTGAATGGCTTGAAAATACACCACTAGGTCGTGCGGAATGGGTAAAACTAATGGCCGCATTTCTCAATAAAGAAGAACTCGTAAACAAGAAGTTTGAAAAAATAGAACATGAATACAATCGTTTAGCTGAAATTGGAAAAAGTGCTGAGCATAAACCCAGTATAATAGTTGGAATGCCTTATAAAGGCTCGTGGTTTGTACCGGATGGAACCAGTTTTATGACCAGCCTGTTCAAAGATGCCGGAGCTTCCTATTCCTGGTCGGATATTAAAGGCACCGGAAGTATGGGATTAAGTTTCGAGTCGGTTGCACCAATCGCTTTAAAAGCTGATTACTGGATAAACTCCGGAACAGCAAACAGCAAGGCAGACATTGCCGCCAATGATATTCGGTATACCTTTTTCAAACCCTATAAAAGCAATACAATCTACAACTTCAATAAAAAAGTAAACGATTTAGGGTCAAATGATTATTGGGAGTCAGGTGTAGTAAATCCTCATATTGTTTTATCCGACCTGATCAAGATATTACATCCCGAACTGTTACCTGGACACACGCTCGTTTACTATAAACAGATTTTATAATGAGCGAAGAAACCAATTTATATAACGAGTACCTAACGGGAGCCATTAGTCCTGTAAAGAAAGTATTGATTGGTGTTCTAATCCTCCTGTTACTGTTTTTTTTTATTCTGGATGTTGCTTTAGGGGCGGTAGAAATTCCTTTAAAGGAGGTCATCAGAATATTCTTATCTCTGGGATCCGACAATGAGGCCTGGGTGTATATCGTCGAAAAAATACGTATTCCAAAGGCTATTACAGCAATACTAGTTGGGTGCGGGCTTTCTGTAAGCGGACTACAAATGCAAACACTTTTCAGAAATCCGCTTGCCGGCCCCTCTGTATTGGGTATCACTGCAGGAGCAAGTTTAGGTGTAGCTCTAATTATGCTTTCGGCCGGTAGTGTTACAAGTTTATATACCATTAAAGAGCTGGGAATAAGCGGAAGCTGGCTGATAATAATTGCATCTTCGGTAGGTGCGGCCTTAATTATGATGCTGATCGTAGCAATCTCCACATCTCTGAAAGACAATATTATAATGCTAATTGTAGGCGTTATGATCGCCAATATAACTCTTTCGATTATCAGTATCTGGCAATACTTCAGTGCTCCCGATCAGATTAAAGAATACCTTTTATGGACCTTCGGCTCGCTGGGAGGAGTTACAGAACATCATTTGCATGTACTGGGAGTGGTCGTTGCAATCGGTTTGTTTATTTCATTTGCATCGTCAAAACTTTTAGATGCCTTGTTGCTGGGCGAGAATTACGCCCGAAGCATGGGCCTCACAGTGAATCGTGCCAGGATCTTAATTATCTGCAGTACGAGCATTCTGGCAGGAAGTATTACAGCTTTTTGCGGCCCGATCGGATTTATAGGAATCGCCGTTCCGCACCTGGCAAGATCGCTTTTTAACACCTCCAATCATAGAATTCTAATTCCGGGTAGCTGTTTAATAGGCACAACTCTAATGCTTGGCTGCGATATCATCTCGCAAATGCCCGGCAGCCAGACCGCGTTGCCGATTAATGTTATTACTGCATTGATAGGATCTCCGGTTGTAATTTGGGTTATTGTGAGCCGAAATAACTTAAGAGGTTTTTAATGGAAAAGCATCACTTATTAAAAACTAAAGACCTTTTAGTTGGCTATAAAGCAGGCTCCGAACGTCAAAAATGTGTAGCCGGGCCGATAGACGCTGAAATTCACGCAGGCGAACTTATCTGTCTTTTGGGCCCAAATGGGGCAGGAAAGTCGACTTTGTTACGGACGGTAGCGGGACTGCAAAGATCACTGAACGGGATAGTGGAACTTGATGGCGAAAATGTTTTCAAATTACGTCCGGATCAGATAGCAAAGAAGATCAGTTTAGTGCTTACAGATTCTGTAAGGTCTGCAAATCTGGATGTTTATTCGCTCGTTTCATTAGGAAGATATCCGTATTCCGGATGGTTGGGTACATTGAGTACTGAAGATAAGAAAATAATTCAGTGGGCTATTGAATCTACACATGTAGAAAAGTTTTTAAATAGAAAAGTAAGTCAGCTTAGTGACGGTGAATGCCAAAAAGTAATGCTGGCAAGGGCGCTGGCACAAAACACTCCACTTATTATACTCGATGAACCCACGGCCCATCTCGATCTGCCAAGCCGAATTGAACTGATGCGGCTTCTGCATCAACTTGCACGCAAAACCAACAAGGGGATTTTGATTTCGACACACGAACTTGATCTTGCATTGCAAGTTGCTGATAAAATATGGCTGTTAAAAAAGGATGGTAGCCTTGAAGCCGGTTCTCCTGAAGAATTAGTCCTCAACGGAACCTTTGAATCTGCTTTTGATAAAGCGGGTGTTATGTTCGACAAATCTACCGGTACGTTCAATATCCACCAAAATAGTGGTAGAGCAATTAAAGTTGTCGGTGAAGGCGCCTCTGCATTCTGGACAAAACGGGCTTTGTTACGAGAAGGTTTCGATATTGCAAATATCGACAGTGCTACTATTTCGGTTGAAGTACAAGAGTCTGAATCCGGATCAAAGTGGTTGTTCACTCAAAATAAAGCCGTTAGAGAGTTCAAGTCACTGGAAAGTTTTTTGCAGATAATTAAACACGATCTGTAGGGATCCCTTGTTGTAAGGTCTCAACTCACTTCTACCCTTCGTCAGCCAAAACGTTCACCGAAAACATTCAGCAGTTTACCGATTTATTTGAGCAGTCGACCTAATTGTAATAGCTTTCTTTTCAGGATGTCCTTTCCTTTGAATATGATAACAATAACCACAAACAATTAAGCCATGAAAACTCAAGCCCTCCTGCTACTGTTCGGAGCTTTGCTTTCTTTAAACAAGTCAGCAATTTCTCAACCCAAGCCTGATCAAACGATCTCGGGTATAATCGCAGACTCAATTACCAAAAAGCCGCTCGATTATGTTACCGTCAGTTTAAAAACTGACAAAAATATTGCTCTTAAAGCAGCTCTATCAAAAAATGATGGTTCATTTGCCTTTAAAGATCTTAAGCCACAAATGTATTCCCTTAAAATTGTAGCCCTTGGTTTTACACCGAAAACAGTTAATATCGATCTGAGAGACAGCACCATGAAGAGCAAGGATATCGGTGTTCTTTATATCACACGCTCATCGACCAATTTAAAGGAAGTAACGATAACCGGCGACAAACCGATTATGACACAAGAGATCGATAGAATCACATATAACTTACAGGCAGATCCTGAAAGTAAAGGTTCAAATGTTTTGGAAATGATGCGTAAAGTTCCGCTACTATCTTTAGATGCCGAGGATAATATTCAGCTAAAAGGAGAAAAAAATTATAAAATACTGATCAATGGTAAACCGTCAAGTATGGTGGAAAGAAATCCCAGGGATATTTTAAGAAGCATGCCAGCTTCAAGTATCGAAAAGATTGAAGTCATAACCACACCGCCCGCAAAATACGATGCCGACGGGCTTGCAGGAATTATCAATATCATTACTAATAAAAAAGTTGACAATGGGTATAATGGAAGCCTGAACATAAATGAACGTTTTCCAGTTGGAGGACCCGGTATCGGAGGATCTTTTACCGTGAAACAAGGTAAGTTCGGTACTTCGGGATATGGCGGAGGAAGTTTTTACAATAATCCATCAACAACTAATACAAACAACAGATTCACAACAAGCACCGCGTTAAAACAAACTGCACTCAGAGAATCCGATAACAGAAGTGCTTACTTCGGATCTGAATTAAGTTACGAAATTGACAGCTTGAATCTTATATCCGGCCAGTTTAATATCAATGGAAACAGGAATGAGGGAACGAGTAATCAACAGTCAAATTTAAGCGAGAGCAATCAAATCGTACAAAGTTATCGTCTTCTTAACAAGAATACGGGTGAGGGTAACGGACTTGATATCGCATTTAATTACCAGAAAGGCTTTAAGTCTGATAAAAACCGTTTACTTACCACTTCATTTCGATTTTTCGAATATGAGAACGATCATTTCAGCGATCTGATCGTAAGCGACGCGGAATCTTATAATCAGCCTGATTATAAACAAGTAAACAAAGGTAGATCCTCGGAACAAACTTTTCAGATAGATTATACACATCCTTTTAAGAAACTGAGTATAGAAGCCGGCGTCAAGGGTATTTTAAGAAATAATCAAAGCAATTTCAGATATGATACATTGAACACAGATGGTGCATTCTCAATGGACGCTAGTCGCAGCAATAAATTCAAAAACCGGCAAAGTGTTTACAGTATCTATAATTCATATCAGTACAACTTAAAAGACTGGGGATTTAAAGGTGGTCTGCGTTTAGAACAGACTTTGATTGACGCCGATTTTATCTCAACGTCATCACAATTGAAAAAAAACTATCTAAACCTTGTTCCCTCCGTTTCGATAAACAGAAAGTTAAAAAATATGAGCAGTTTAACGTTGGGCTTTTCGCGTAAGATAAGGCGTCCCGGAATTTATCAACTTAACCCATTTGTTGATCGCTCAAACCCTAATTTCGAAACAAGTGGCAATCCTAATCTTCGTCCATCCACAGCAAGCGGTGTCGAGTTAAAATATAGTAATTTCAAAAAGGGCTCATTCAATTTTGGATTAAGCTATGAGTTTTATAATAAACTTGTTATGCCTGTATCAACCCTTAATACCGCCACCAATATCACACGGTCGAGCTTCGACAATACTGGAAAAGCTCAGGTGATTGGTGCAAATATCAACATCAACTATCCGATTACGAAGAAATGGAATATAAGCATGAACAGTCACGCCGGATATGGTCATGTAACCGCTGTTGTAAACAATCTAGTTGTTGAAAACCAGGGTTTGATGTATTACGTTTCAGGATCTTCAGGATATTCGATAAGCAAAGGCTGGCGCATAAATGCTAATATGAACATGAACGGCCCCAACTTGACTTTACAAGGAACATCCAACAGCTTTATCGGATCGTCGTTTAGTGTAAATAAAGACTTAATTAAAGAGAAGCTATCTTTTTCAGCCTCAGCTAATAACCCTTTTGCGAAATATCGATATTATATAAGCGAAACGAACGGAAATGATTTTACACAGGAAAGCAATAATCAAAGTTATTTAAGAACCTATTCCGCTAGTTTAAATTACAGGTTTGGGAAGTTAAAATCCGGTTTAAAAAAGAGTAAAAAAGCGATTATTAATGATGATACCGGTGGCGGTATGGGCGGGTCTAAATAATTGGAACAGGTACAAAAAAAGGAGAGATCTTAAGTATATTATACCTTCGATTTCTCCTAACTTAATTGTATTGGGTTTATTTAATTCATGTTCCGTAGCAAATTTTTTAGCGTTTGCATGGTAAGAGGCTTGCAAACAAATTCGGTAACTTCCTCAATCTCTTTCGCTCTCTTAATCTCCTCTTCATTTATCGTATTACTTATCATATAGATGGTAATTTCCTTATCAATCTTCGTTTTAAGTTTTCGAAATTCTTTAAGAAACTGCCAACCATTTGTCACTGGCATATTAAGATCCAGGAACACGAATTCAGGAATCAGATCTGTCTTATTAATACATTCATCGAAATAGTTTAATGCAACCTTACCGTTTTCGAAATAAACAGTTCTTTCAGTAAATTCTATACTATTTAAGAGCTTTTTTATAGCAAGTACAAACATCTCGTCGTCGTCAATAACAGCCAGGTTGATTTTCTTCATGTAGGATAAGGTTTTTTTATCAGTGCTTAATTCTTTCTTCTGCGTTTAGTGTAACCTGATACGGTGTTTTTACCAATAAGTTGCAAATGGTTTTTAATTCGGGACGAGCCCCGAAAGGAATTGCATGGACAAAAAAAAGCATCAGCTTTTGGCTGATGCTTGTAAGATTTTAAAATAAAGTATTGATTATATAACCTTTACATTTACTGCGTTTAAACCTTTTTTACCGCGTTCAACTTCATATTCTACTGTATCATTCTCACTAATGTTATCTACTAAACCTGAAGAGTGAACAAAGATATAGCTATCTCCGTTTGATTGTACGATGAAACAGAAA
>CBIHLM010000064.1:0-24178 GCA_966210515.1 uncultured Pedobacter sp. | reverse complement strand
AAACATTACTGCTTTTAAACATTAATCTTCTCTTCGAAACTAGCCTACTAGTTTATTCGGTATTTCAAAAAGCATTTAGATATCATTTAAGTTCATACGAACTTAAAATTTTAAAAAAAATGAATTTTAATTTTTTATCATAAATGTAGTTATAACCAATAAACAACTTGACCATGCTAAAAACTATCACATCACACAAAAATCGAAGATTTAGGACTTTATGCTTCATTTTTTTTACACTCATCCTCAATGTTACCGTTTTTGCTCAAAAACAAAACGTAATAACAGGAGTAGTTACTTCAGAGACAAATGAAACCTTGCCAGGTGCAACGGTAGCTCTTAAAGGTTCTAAGGGTACAATTACAGATTTAAACGGTCGATATAAAATTCAAGCCAAAACTGGAGACATTTTAACGTTTCGTTTTGTTGGATACTTAGAACAATCTGTTAAGGTTGGGGACCAAATTACACTCAATATCAAATTGCAACCTTCAGCAAATTCTTTGAATGAAATAGTAGTAGTAGGTTATGGTACAATGGCCAAAAGTGACTTATCGGGAGCAGTATCCACAATAAATGCTAAGGATATAGGCGATAAAAGTTTCTCTAATTTTCAACAGTTTTTAAGTGGACGAGCCTCAGGTGTTGTTGTTCAGGAGGCTTCAGGGGCGCCAGGTGCGGGTTTAAGCATAGAAATTCGCGGGATGTCCTCAATTTCTGGTAACTCTCAACCTCTTTACGTAATCGACGGGCTTCCATTTGACGCTGTTCAGTCTAGTGAGGGAAGTATTTATGCTCCTAATACCGTAACAAATCCACTTGCAGATATTAATCCAAATGACATCGCAAGTGTCGAGATCCTTAAAGATGCATCAGCTACTGCCATATATGGTTCTCGAGGAGCTAATGGCGTTGTACTTATTACTACAAAAAAAGGACAACTAGGAACACCTAAAATTAATTTTAGTTACAACCATTCTTTATCCGAATTAAATTTCCCGGTGGATAGGCTCAATTTAGCAGATCAAATAACCGCAGTTAATGAAAGACAAGCATACCGGGGGTTTGATCCAGGCTACACTGCCGAAGAAATCCCAAATGTTAAATATTATGATCATTTAACGGAAGTTAGTCGTACAGGTATAACTAAAGATGCAAATTTATCGATTTCGGGCGGAACAAGTATCAGTAAGTATTACGTTTCTTACCAAAATTACGACCAACAAGGTATTTACAAAAACTCAAGTTTAAACAGAAACAGCGCTAAGCTAAATTTTGAGAGTAACATTTTGAAAAATTTAAAATTTACTTCTACAGCAACTTATAATAGGACAGTAAATTCTGGGTATCCCATTACCTCAAGTTTGGGTAGCGGACTTTTTACCAGTGCTCTATCATATTCACCATTAGTCCCAATGATTAATCCAGACGGATCTTATAATAGGTTAGGCGACTATAGATATGGAAATTCAGTGTATGAAGATCCTACTTTAGGAACTATTTTTTATAATCCTCGGTTTAATCTTGAGAGCCAAGTCTTAGGGGCGATAACTGAAGAACCCTCAAACAATACTTATGTTTTAATAAATGACTACAAGTCTTTAAATACAGCACAAACACTTGTTGGGAATTTTGGTTTAAGTTATAAAATTAATAAGAGTTTTACATTAAACGGACAATTAGGTGTAATTGCAAGACAAGCTTTAGCTCAAACATATCGTCCTCGTGCGTTACCCGTTGAAATAGCTTGGAAGGGTATGGCTAGGATTGATAATGGACAATCTAAGAAGTTATTATATGAATCAACTCTTAATTATAATACTAAAATTAGAAAACATAAGATCGACGGAGTAGTAGGTACAACCCTTGAAAAGTATGAAACTACTTCCTTCTTTACAGAAATAAGAGAGTTCCCTAACGACCTAACTAGCTTCGATAATATTTCAGCAGGCAGTAGTCCTCAAGCTCCAGGAAGTAATTATCAAGGAAATCAATTAGCATCATTTCTAGGACGCTTTAATTATGGTTTCGATAACAGATATTTAGTCACTTTAACAGGCCGATATGATGGGTCTTCTAGATTTGCGAAAGGCAATCAATTTGGCTTTTTCCCATCAGCAGCAGCCTCGTGGAGAATCCTTAATGAGAAATTTATGAAAAATGTAAAATTTCTTTCAGATTTGAAGCTTAGAGCTAGCTACGGTATTGTAGGTAACCAATCTGTAGGTGATTACTCTACTCTATCAACTTATGGTTCTGGGTCAAATATCAATTTTGGAAGTGTTGTAAATACAGCATATACGCCCTCACGTCTCCCAAATTCAAGTCTTACTTGGGAAGAAAGCAAATCCGTCAACCTAGGTTTAGATATCGCTGCCCTAAAAAATCGCATTACGCTGGGTGTCAATCTTTATCAAAAAAACACGGATAAATTACTCTATAATGTGATAGTCCCATTAACATCAGGTTTTTCAAGGACAGTTAAAAATGTTGGTAAAATGCAGAATAAGGGTCTGGAAATTGATCTTACTGCAATGCCATTTAAAGGAAACTTTTTTTGGAAAAGTGATTTAAACATAGGCTTTAATAGGAACAAATTAGTAAAGCTTGCTGACGATTTGGATTATATTCAAAGTGGAACAGAAATCGGAGGAGTAACAAGGTCTTATGTTGGAAAACCTATTGGTGAGATTTATGGATATCGAACGCTACCTGTGTGGAATCCAGAAAGTCTTGCCAGTAAACCTGCTACTTTTCAGCCCGGCGCAAGAGAAGGCGATGCTCGGTTCGCTGATGTCAATGGAAATAATGTATTAGATGACGCTGACTTAGTGCCACTTGGAAATGCACTTCCAAAGTTTACTGGTGGCATTGGAAATAATTTCTCATATAAATCTTTCGACTTAAATGTATTTATGAGCTTCTCCTATGGTGCCAGCGCTTATAATGCCTTTGTAGCGAGGATGGCAGAAGTAGGTGCAAATAATACTGCCTATAAGTTTTTTGAAAATAGATATCGAGCAATTACCCCTGATATGGATCCTATTGCTGTAGAAAAACTAACAGCGTTTAACCAAACCACACATTATCCACGTGCTGGAGCCTACACTGACATAAGAACATCGAGAGATTATTACGTTGAAGATGCTTCTTACATAAGAGTTAACAGTATCACGCTGGGTTATACATTAAATTCTGATTTTGTTAAGAAAATCAAAATGCAAAGTGCAAAAATCTATTTAACTACGCAAAACCCGTTTATTCTGACCAATTACTCAGGAATAAATCCCGAGGGTACAGCATCAAATACCACGATAGCCAGAGGCATAGATAACGGAAGTTATCCTCTTTCGAAAATATTTTTAATGGGAATTAATTTCAGATTTTAATTATTTAAATATAGATTATTATGAGAAATACATTTTTATATACACTACTTGCGCTTACTTTAATAATCCAATCTTGTGACAAATTTCTGGAAGAAGATCCTAGAAGTTTAGTCACCGCAGATAAATTTTTCAGAACATCCAGTGATGCGGTCTCTGCCGTTAATGGAATTTACGTCGCCCTCTTAAGGCGTGAAGCGTTAAATAATGAGAATTTCTTTGTATCTGAATTAACAGCAGACGATGCTTTTTACGTTGGAACTCCTGTTTTCATACGAGACGCATTGAACTTATTGACTTTTGATGAAAAAAGTGCGTATTTCAATACCGTGTGGGGTAATAGGTACTTAACTATAAGTCGCGCAAATGACGTTCTAACTTATGTCAATCCCTCAAATGCGGGAGATTTATCCGACAGAGTGCGAGCTGAAGCTGCGTTTCTTAGAGCATATGCCTATTTTGACCTTATAAATTGGTTTGGTAACGTGCCATTGATAACAACTGTGGAATCCAATCTATTCCCAGCAAATAATTCTTCTTTAGAAGTTTATAACCAAATAATTGCGGATCTTAAATACGCAGAAGAGCGATTAGACGATAAATATGTGTATTCCGACCTCAACTCTGGTCGGGCAACAAAGGCCGCTGCAAAAGCACTTTTAGGGAAGGTTTATCTTACAATGGCAGGAGAACCTTTAAACAAAAAGGAAATGTATGCTATGGCTGAATCAAAATTAAAAGAGGTCATTGATAATAGTGCTAAATATGGTTTAAGTTTCCAACCTGTTTATAGAGATATGTTTCCAGTATTCCCAACAGAAGCAACCAAAGCTGTTAATACAGAAAATATTTTCTACAGTCGCAATAATTCAACTCTCTCTTCAGTAAATGGTAGCTGGTCATTTAACCGACTACAAACCTGGACTAGGCAATATAATTTTCGTCCTTCAGCCGATATTATAAATCCCATTGAATCAAATCCAACCGGTGTTTATTATAAAAATGATTTGAGAAGAAAAGCTAATGTTGGAAGAACAAAGGGTACAACTTTAATAGATGTAGATGCAACTGGTTCCGCTATCGGCGGAGCCAGCGCTATTGTAGCAACTAAGTTTGTTGACTTCGGCAACCTCAGTAATGCAGCATTTGATATTCCTTTATTACGCTATACAGATGTTCTTTTAATGTATGCCGAATCATTGATTGAGCAGAATAAAGACCTAGATATAGCGAAAGGATATATTAATATGACCAGAGGCCGTGGCGGAATTGGGAATACTACAGCAGTAGGGCAAGATCAGTTACGTGTAGAGTTACGAGCCGAGCGTCATCGTGAATTTTTCTTTGAAGGTCTAAGAAGAAATGACTTAGTTCGTTGGGGAATTTATAATCAAACTGTAAAAGACGCTAAAACGCGAAGCTTTCAATATTACAAGAATCAAAGTATTGGGAATATTGATTACATGGATGACCCTAAATATATATTATTTCCCATACCGTATAATGATTTGGTTGCTAATCGGAATCTAGTTCAGAATCCCGGATATAGTGGTCGATAATTGACTATGAATTTGGTGGAAATTATGACGTTGGTTTAAACCCTTAAATCTTAAACAGTATGAGAATGAAATTAATTTCATTGGGATTTGTATTAGTGTTAGTCAGTATAGCTATAAGCTACGCTCAAAGTCCGGTATCTACATCTGAGGTAAGTAAACAGTCAGCAAAGGTACTAGCAAAGTTACAAAAACCAAAAAATCTAATTTCCAGTCAAAATGAATGGTCCGAAGAAGGTTTTAAAACACCCCCTCATTCTGCAAAAACGCAGGTATGGTATCACTGGTTGAACGGACATCTCACCAAAGAAGGTATTACCAAAGACCTGGAGGATATGAAATCGATGGGCATCGGAGGTTTCAGGGTTTTTAATGCAGCAGAAGGAACACCACCGGGATCTGCAACCTATGGCAGTGATGAATGGTGGGACATATTTATTCACACAAAAAACGAGGCAAAACGCCTTGGCTTAGAAATGTGTGTGATGAACTGCCCGGGATGGGCAACTTCAGGAGGCCCATGGAATACACCTGAAAACGCCATGCAAGAGGTGGTTTGGACCGAAAAACAAATCACGGGCCCCACCGAATTTAACGGCAAACTCAGCATCCCAAAACCAGTATTGGGTCTGGAGCGTGATATGAAACACGATACGGTGATCAATTTGCGTTACTTTATGCCGCGCGAGCACCTAAGAGGATATTACAACGACATTGCGCTGTTGGCATTCCCAACACCAAAGGGTGAAATAGCAGGAAAACCCTATCGCATCAGCCGTTGGTGGGAGAAAGCGGGTTACTCAAAAATGGCACGGTATATCAGAGATATAGAAGATGCCCCGGAGGAGGAAATTGTGCGCTTTGATGAGATAATTGACCTGACAGACAAACTGGATAAAGATGGCAATTTGCAATGGAATGTACCCGAAGGAAACTGGACCATACTTCGTGTAGGCTTTCAGCCAACAGGCCGCTCAAACCATCCTGCACCCAAAGGAGGGAAAGGGCTTGAAGTGGATAAAATGTCCGCTTCGGCAGTTGATATCCATTGGGAGGAATCGGTAATGAAAATGCTTTTGGCCGGGGAGGAGGGAAACAAAAGTACGCTAACTTCTGTAACCATTGATAGTTATGAAGCCGGACATCAGAACTGGACAAAAGGCTTTGAGAAGGAATTTAAGAAAACAAGCGGGTATGACATACGTAACTATTTACCAGCAATAGCGGGAAGAGTGATGGGTAGTACCGAAGAAACGGAAAAATTTCTATGGGATTTTCGTAAAACCGTTAGTGACTTAATTGTGAAGAACTACTATGGAAGATTCCAGACCTTGGCACACGAAAACAACATCAGTTTTGCCGCCGAAGGATATGGTAATTTTGGCAATACCGATGATTTCTCAACCAATAAGTATGTCGATGTTCCAGCTACGGAATTTTGGGTCAATAATCCAAATCACCACGGTGGCATAACAAAATTATCATCTTCATCGGCCCATGTGTATAATCGTAAGGTAGTTGGTGCAGAGGCATTTACAGGTCCTCCCGAAAGGATATTCGAATGCAGTCCGCGCGATATCAAGGCACAGGGCGACTGGTTTTATTCCAAAGGGATAAATCAGTTCTGGCTACACGGCTATACAAACAGCCCATTCGAACAGAAACCCGGATTGGTTCTTGGGTCTTATGGCTCGCATTTCAACAGACACAACACCTGGTGGAGATCGGCCAAAGGCTGGTTTGACTATATGGCACGTTGCCAGTATATGTTGCAGGAAGGGAATCCTGCAAGTGATATTTTGTATTTTGTTGGCGAAGATGCTCCTGTACATCCTGAGTTAAGAGAAGACTTGAATCCGGCCATCCCATTTGGTTATGATTACGATTTTTGCAACCGGGACATACTTGAATCTGCAAGCGTTAAAGATGGAAGAATCCTATTGCCCAATGGATTGGAGTATGCCGTTCTTGCTGTCATGAAGTCTGAACACATGAGGCCGGAAGTGCTGAAAGTACTGGAAAAATTAATTAAAGATGGAGCCGTCGTTGTGGCCTATAAACCAACACGGGTGCCGGGTCTGAATAACGCAGATGCTGCCCAAACTGAACTGCAAAACCTCGCGGCCAAAATATGGGGCAAATGTGATGGCAAAACCGTTGTTAAAAACAACTATGGAAAAGGAGTAGTTTATGAAATGGAAAGTATTCAGGATGCCCTAACAGCGTACAAAGTTCTGCCTGATTTTAATTTCTCATTGGAAAATGCCGGGCAGTATGGAAAAACTTTATTTCCCGGGAATGGCATGGAGTTTATCCACAGGAAAACAGCTCAGACGGACGTTTATTTTGTGAGCAACCAGCATTATCAACCTAAAACAATTAACGCGCAATTCAGAATAGCTGGTAAAGTACCGGAATTGTGGGATGCCGTGACAGGCGAGATAATCATAGCACCGGAATATAAAAAATTAGCGGACGGCCGCATGGAGGTAACACTCAGACTGGAGGAGGCAGGTTCTGTTTTTGTTTTGTTCCGAAACCCGATAAAAGAAGATAGCGCCAATCATTATAAACCCGCAAAAGAGATTGCCCAACTAAGTTTTACAACATCCTGGAGAGTCTCATTTGATGGTAACGGAGCTCCTGCGCCTATTGAAATGGAGGCGCTAACGGATATCGCAAAACACGATCACGCTGATGTAAAATACTTTTCCGGAACCATTTCCTATGAAAATCAAATTAATATTGAAGAACTTAAGGAGGGAGCCAAAATGATCTTAAACCTGGGAGAGGTAAATGTGGCTGCTGAAGTATTCGTTAATGGAGAATCATTGGGTTTTCTTTGGAAATACCCATTTACTATTGACATCACTGAAGCCTTAAGATCTGGTACGAATGCCATTAAAGTGAATGTGGCCAATCTGTGGATCAACCGCGTCATCGGAGATCAGGAATTGCCTGAAGATAGCGAGTGGACCACAAATACCGGCTCGACAGCCAAGGGGATGGGACTTGCTAAAATTCCGGACTGGGTATTGGAGGGAAAAGAGAGTCCAACAGGTCGGAAGGCGTTTGTGGGTTGGAAGTGGGGACATATCAAAGGAAAAGAGCTTCATCCTTCTGGTTTGACAGGTCCTGTTAGCATAATTATACGAGAATCGAATTAGATGTACTTTATTCTATCTTATTAATTTAACATTTTAATAATGAAAGCATTAAGATTCTTGATGATCGTAATTCTAATACTACCGATAGTAGCTTTCGGGCAGGTATCATCACTCACTAAAAACGGGAAAACAACGTTTATACTTAAAAGCAAGAATTACCGTATTGAGATTGAAGCAAAAGGATTTCGCTTTGACATTTACAACGGTGAATCTGAAAGAATTGCTTTTGCTCATCCAATCAGTGGTATACAGTTTGGTTCTGTGGCAGATGTTGACACCGATTTGCCTTCTGATAGCCTTCAGAAAATGACACCAGGCCGGGTTTTCGATATCCAGAGTACACGTCTGATTTCAAAAAATGAAAACAAAGCAGTCTTTAACGTTAGAAACACAAAAGGTGATAAAGCAGAGGTTAGTATTCAACTTATGGAGAACAGGCTAAAGTTCTCTGTAAAACCGGAAAAAGCTGAGCTAAATGCCATTCTGATTCGTACAGCTCCAATAGCGCCGGCATACGGATTAAGTGATCATGGAGCATTAGGACGCGAGAGCGCAGAAGTCAGTGGTTTCTCAAGCGATTATATGGGAGCAAGAACATGCCAGGATATTCATCACGAAGGTCGCCTGATAAGTAATTTTGTGATTCACCCTAAGCAGGGTCTGGCAGCCATCAATGTAGAGCCGAGAAAGAAGATAGTAAGACTTACAGATGACGAAGCAGCTCATGGTTCATCGGCGAGCCTAGCAATGAATGCCATGTATTATATTATAGGAGATCCTAAATGTATTTACCAGGAGTTACAAGTTATACGCAAAGCAGAAGGCTACCCATTTTTTATTCCTAAATACGATCTTTTTGGAGTGGGTTGGGAAGCATTTGGTGCCTTGGGCTGGACAACAAGCGCCAAAACCGTAGAAGAAAACATCAATACTTATCTCAAACTTGGATATCCCTTGAGCTGGATGGTGATTGGTTCAGGATTTTGGCCCTCCGGAAGTAGCGAGCTATGGGGCACTACTTCTTTTGGTATGTGGGACGAAAAAAAATATCCAGACCCGAAAGCCTTTCTTAACCGTATGGATGAAAAGGGATTATCAATACTTCTAGGCTTAAGGATTGCCTTTCGCGAGGGTAACCCTTATGCTATAGAAGCTCAAAAGAAGCGCTTTTTAATATCTGATAAAGACGGGCATGCAATAAATTTTGCGGATAAAGGTGGTTACCCGAGCTATCTGCTCAATTTTGAGGACCCAAAAGCCATTGATTGGTACGTGGAACAATGTCAGAAGTGGATAGATGCCGGAGTAGATGGATTCAAGGAAGATCTGATGTTTTATCTCGATAAGCTTGAACGTGACGATAAATGCGATGAGGTAAATCGCCGCCTCTCCAAAGCTGGTGTTATTATAATGCTCAGGAATAACTATCTGGGATCGCCTGGAGATCTTCATCGGTATAATGACCTAAATTTTTACGAAAGCCAGGACAGAGGCCCAATTAACGGACTGTGCCTTGCTTATTCCGGCTTCCCGTATGTCTATCCCGATATTGTTGGGGGTACCGAGGTTTGGACTGAGATGGAAAAAAATAATATTTCACCTGAACGTGTAGCCAAATATATGATGCGTTATGCTGAATACGCTGCGGTACACCCATCCATGTCATTTGGATACGGACCCTGGAGTTTGGGACGGAAAGATGTGGTGGAAATAACCCGCGATGCAGCACTTTTACACAAGCGTTTGCAACCATATATTTACAGTTATGCATTAGACGTGGCAGAAACCGGATTTCCTTACACATTTACTCCTTTACCTCTTGCATATCCCCATGATCCGGGAGTATATGGTCTGGCTAATACAAAAAGTCACTCTTATCAGTGGTTGCTTGGGGAATCGCTGATGGCGTGTCCTCTTTACGGAGATAATTATGCTACATCCGATAACAGAGATATCTATTTACCAAAAGGAAGATGGATTGATTACGACAACGGAAAAATATATTCAGGACCTTCCACACTTAAGGATTTTCCTATGCCTATCGGGAAAACTCCTTTGTTTATTGGAGGCAAAGGTATAGTTATCGAAGAAAAATTCGGACGCTTGTTTGCATATGTATATCCAATTCAGAACAAAACAGAGATGACTTTTCATTCTAAGGATGGAAAGGCCTCTAAAATCAGAGTTCAGGTTAATTCCTGGGACACAAGTTTGGTTCAGGTAATTGACGGATCTAATTCCCAGGTTCAGCAATATGAAAAACATAATGGAGCAATAGTATTCCCCCTTGAAACAGGTATGGACTATCTTGTTAAATCCATTCCTATGCCAGATTCGGTTAGCTTGGCAAAGCCTTAAAAGTAGAGAGAATAAAAAAATAAACCCATGAAAAAACTGATATCATTATTTGTATTTTCTGCTACAAGTATGTTGGCTTTCCCTCAGAAGATTAATCCTCCCAATATCCTGTGGATATATGTGGATGATATGAGCGACTGGATGGGATGCTATGGCGATAATACCATGCCAACCCCCAACATTGATGCACTTGCAGCAAAGGGGGTAAGGTTCAGCCATGCCTATATGCCTTGTCCGGTATGCTCTCCAACACGATCTGCATTGATAACCGGAACGATGCAAACCACTTATGGCTTGCATCATCATGAGACAATGGTGAAAAAACCACTTCCTGCTGGAATAACTACCATCCCTGAACTTTTTCGTAAAGCTGGGTATATCACTTTCAATGAAGCAAAAACACACTATAATTTTTCATACCAATCAGAGGATTTGTTTTCTCCTGAATTTGAACGACCATCAAAGAACATGGTTAAAGATCATTTGGTGGGGCTCGACCTCAGTTGGCTGAAACAACTCCAGGGAAAGAAATTTTTTGGACAGATACAACTCCCGGGAGGCAAATACCAGGGAGAGGTTGGCAGCCAATACCCAGCCTATAGCCGGCTAAAGGAAAGTGAGATAAACGTACCGCCTCAGTATCCCGATAACCCCGTCTTCCGAAATGCCATTGCACGCCATTATGAACAGGTCGCATTTTGCGACAGTCAGGTTGGGGCAATTGTTCAGGCTCTGAAAGAATATGGAATATGGAAAAATACTGTTGTGTTTTTCTTTTCAGATCACGGTTGCCAAATGCCCAGGGCAAAACAGTTTGTCTACGAGGAAGGGACAAAAGTACCTCTGATTGTTCATTGGCCGGATGGATATAAGCAGCTTCAAAAGAAAGAAAAGGTGAGAAATGATTTAGTGACTGGTATTGATATTTCTGTTTCAACGCTTGCACTTGCCGGAATTAAGATCCCTTCGTTTATGGAAGGGAAGAACCTTTTTGATGAAAATTATAAAGGGAGGGAATTTGTTGTTACAGCTAGAGACCGTATGGGTATAGCCATAGATCATGTACGCGCAATTCGGACTAGCAACTATCTGTATATAAGAAATTACATGACAGACCGCCCTTTGTATCAGGCTGGATACCGTGATGGTTATGCCACGTTTATTAACTTAAGAAGATTATATTCGGAAGGAAAACTGAGTCCGCTTCAGTCCTCATATCACGATGCCTCACAGCGCCTGCCTGAGGAATTATACGATGTAAATAATGATCCCAACCAGCTGAATAACCTTGCTTCTGATCCAAAGTATGCGGCCATATTAAATAAACATAGAAAATTTCTCAAAGAATGGCAGCAACTGACCGATGATAAAGGGAGGTATCCGGCGGGCAGGGAAGAATTGGAAAAAGTGTTTAACGGGGCACCAGATAAATGTGTGAATCCTGAATATGATATTTTTAAGAAATAAACTAACCAAGAATGCAAAGACAAATTAGTAGCATTCGGGTCATATTACACCACCTTTACCGATTTGATGCAAGACCCAAATTATCTTATAACGTTCCCGATGTTGGTTTTATCTATTATCATCATTTTCCAGTACATCTTTCTTGGACAATTGACTACTTAGTAAGCGAAGCAAAACTACTTTCCAAATCAAAAATAGATTTTCCACGATTACGCCAGTTCGGATATGCATTTTTTTTACTACCTAGTATACGGAAATCAGCCAGGTGAGGTGTTTGGCCTAGAAATTCCGGTGAAATTGACCACCTAATTCCGGGCCAAGCTGACCACCTGATTCCAGAGGAAACTGACCAGTAGATTCCGGTCCAAACTGACCATCCCCGAAGAAGTCTTAAATGCTGTAGAATCAGCCATCTTTAACAGGGTTTATAGACTCTGAAAAGCATAGCCAATTCAACAATCAGCATGAGTAAGATACGACAAATATTACGGATGCATAGTCAGGGTCAAAGCATCCTTTCGACCGCTTCTAAGAGCGATACTTCACGCAATACGGTAAAGCGTTATCTGAAAGCCTTTACCGCCAGCGGCTTTACCTTTTGTGAGATCAATGCATTGAACGATAAAGAACTGGAAGACTTTTTTGGCAAAAGCAAAGAGCCTCCACCCCACGACCGGATGCAGTCGTTGCTGCGCTGTTTTCCACATGTCGACAAGGAAGCTAAGCACGGGAGTTAATCGTCACATGCTCTGGGAAGCCTATTCAAGGAATTTCCCGGAGGGTATCGCTACAGCCAGTTTTGCCATTATTACCGCCAGTGGAAGTGCAGGGTAAACCCGGTGATGCATCAGGAGCATAAAGCAGGCGATAAGCTTTATGTAGATTTTGCGGGTAAAAAGCTAAGTATTACGGATAAAGAGACCGGTGAGATTGCTGCTGTAGAAGTGTTTGTAGCCATCCTGGGTGCCAGCCAGCTCACCCATGTGGAGGCCGTAGCCAGCAGCAGAAAGACTTCATTCAAGTCTGTGAAAACACCCTTCATTATATCGGTGGTGTACCGGCAGCCATCGTGCCGGATAACCTGAGTCTGCCGTCACCAAAAGCAGCCGGTACGAACCTACCCTGAATGAGACTTTTGCTGATTTTGCTGGCCATTACGGAACCACTATACTTCCGGCCAGAGCATACAGGCCCCGGGATAAGACACTGGTAGAGGGAGCCGTTAAGATCATGTATACCCGGATCTATGCTCCCTTAAGAAAAGCGGTCTTTCATTCTTTAATGGAACTAAATGCGGCTATCCGCGTAGCCCTGGAAGTTCATAACAGCCAGTTGTTGCAGGGCCGGAACTATAGCCGGAGACTACAGTTTGAAGAAGTAGAGCGTCCGGCACTCGCTCCGCTTCCGGTACTGCCTTATGAGTTTAAGAAGCAGTATCAGGCTACGGTGATGAAGAATGGCCATGTTTGCCTTGGACCGGATAAGCATTATTACAGTGTCCCGTACCGCTTCATTGGCAGAAAGATCAAATTACTATACTCCGGATCATCAGTAAAGGCTTACTGTCATTATGAGCGGATTGCCCTGCACAAGCGGATTAAAAGCCCATACAACTACACCACCGATAAGGACCATCTGGCTTCCACCCACCAGTTTGTTTCTGACTGGACACCTGATAAGTTCCTGAACTGGGCAGCATCTATACACGAAGATGTCCGGTTGTATATGCCAGCAATTGCTGATACTCGACGACTTCGGGATTCAGCCCTTTGACGCCCAGAGCAGGGCTGCCTTGATGGAAATCATTGAAGACAGGCACGGTAAAACGTCTCTAATCATTACCTCGCAGCTTGCCGCTTTCAAATTTATAACTGACTGCAGTAAAAAAGGTGGAGCCTCCAGCTACCCTATCCGCTTTGGGAGTGAAAGCTGTTCTAAAGTTTCGCAAAGCTCCTTGAACGTTCATCCTTTACCTGAATAAGCTAAACCTATATCTCCGTTAACTTCAAATTGCTTGTTCAAATTCTCTAAAAGAACCTCGTCATCGGCTTCACCAAGGAGATTATCCGTATTGATCCCTTCATTTAACACTCCTAAAGAAACGCCTACACTTAACTCCTCATCGTCGGCACCAACAGGCAAATGATAAGCTATTATAGCCATACCAGCTGTTTGCTGTATCAGCCCAGCTGTATAGTGATTAATATTGAGTCCGACCCCAAATTCACCCGCCCTGTAGCACCCCATAATTACTCGCGTTTTAGGAGCATCCTCTATTCCACCATTTTCTAGCGGTATCCCATGTCGAGAAATAAGCCTTTTTCCTTTGCTAACATACCTGGATTTGACAATTGCTGGTTAAAGAAAACCAGGGCGACAGTCGGTTTTTAAGGCCTGAAGTTCCATGATTTATGAACCTGGAAAGTATCTCATTACCAAATACCTAAGGCAAAAAAAAATGGCAAGGATATTCCGGCAACAGCAAATTTTGTATGACTAAATATCATTTCGTGTATATAACTGACCGGTCCGTCATGGCAACTCACCACTTCGTGTGGGCGTCTAAAACGGGTGGTTTCCACTTTTGAGATTAACACCTATGTAATCAATATATATAAGTAACCTAGTGTTGTGACAGAATCGCCGAACCTGTATTATGGAAAGGATTATTCGGAATAGAGTCCCAGGCACTTGCATTCTTTGAAAAGCAAATATCTCACACTCGTTTCTTCTCAAGAGCTTTCACGGCCCTTAAATCCCCCTGTACCTTTCGGGTTATCAGGCACTCTCTTGGCAAATTTACTCACTTACAGTGAGGGAGCTTAACAAGTGAAATCGAATTGTGCCCATCATTATTCCAGTTGCCTTTTCAAATCCTCTTTACTCGGAAGATACAGCTTATATTCGTTAGCATAGATCTGCGTGTTATTCTCCGGCAATGTAAATTCTACAACGGGCTTATTTTCCTTTTTGCATAAGATTATTCCTATTGTTGGATTTTCTCCAGAGAGCTTAAAATACTACTAAACTCCATATTACATAATGGGATGATTATCATTCCTGCAGCAGCTGAACTGAATTCCTTATAAAGTTACTTCAATTTCTATCTGTTTTTAATTTTACCTTTAGCTATTTACTTTGCTTCAATCTTATGATTACCACCTTTAAGAGTGAACAAGTTATATCCTCCCTTTCTATCTTTGGAGCTTACTTTGTGTCCATTAATCACAACCATCTTTTTCTTGACAGGAATATATACAATGGCTTCACTTCCGTGTGGCACGACCAATTCCATTTTCATTCCGGACCTAATTTTGCTGATTCTTACGGAGACTTTACCCGCTATGGTTTCGTTCCCAGTTTCTGCAAATTCAAGACCTCCCAAATCAGGTTTTACCATAAATTTTTTCCAAGCAGGTTCTAGAGGATACAATCCACAAACATATTGTGCCAGAATGGTCAAACCACCACCGCTCCATGCATGGTTTGTTGAACCTCCACCGTATCCATTTCTACCAATACCCCAACCTTCAAATAGGGTAGAATAGTCTTTATTGTCTACCATAGGTTGAAAACGTTTTTTCAGCCTTTCTAAACCATATTCCGATTCTCCCATTAAAAATAAAGCTTCGCAAACATACTTTTCCATATAAGGACTGGCATATTCTTGTGTTTTTAGCAGTTTATAAATGGCTTTATACTTATCGGCATCGGCCAATCCTGCTACTACAGCAAGGGCTTGTCCACGGTCATCAATATCATCTTTGTAATTGTCAGATCTGTATTGATCTCCCTTCCAAAACATAGTGTTAAACGATACTTTGAAATTACTCATAGTAGTTTCTGCCCAAGTCACTTGCTCCTGTTTACCTAGTAATTGAGACATATTCTTATAGCCTTTCAATGCTAAATAATACCATTCGTTCATTAATAAATCTTTGTCAATATTGGTTCCCCAATCACCCCAGTACCAACCTTTACTACTAGCATCTGTCATTCGTTTTACCAAGACACCGTTTTTGTCCAACTGCCAAACATCAAGATAACGTTTTACACCATCGTATACTTTAGCAATTGTTTCTTTATCTCCGGTATTTAAATAGTAATTCCAAAAACCGTAGTAACCGATACTCGCCAACATTTGCCCTGGAAGTTCTTTATCCCAATTTCCTGAAGGAATAGGAGAAAAAATGGTACCATCTTCTCGTTGCCAATTTATGAGCTCCAAGATTCCTTTCTTAGTAAGAAAACGACTTTCAGGATCTAAAGCGTAAAAAGATTCGCCACTTTCGTTGACCATATCTCCCCACCATTGTGAGCGTTCTCTGTCAGGACAATCCATATAGGTATCGCGCATGGTAACGTATAAAGTACGCTCCGCCTTTGTCCATAATCTTTTATAAAAATCATCGTTACAATCAAAGCTTCCAGAAAATTCACTGGCATAGCCCGTTTCTCTATATTGCAAATCCAAGACTTTAATTCCTTTGGGCAGGACGTAATATACTTCTTGACCATTCATCCAGCCTAGATTTTCGTATTCTTGTACTCCCTTACGTGTCATATATTCACCACGTACATTATAGGGGCCACCACCTTGGTAGTGATCTGTCAATAGTATTATTTTTTCATCTCCTTTGGCTTCTATTTTAAAATAGGGCGTTATTTGTGCATTGTATGGTAGTCTACAAACTATAGTGTCTCCTGTGCTTTCAAAAGGGAATGTCCTCTGATTTTCATATTTCTTCATTCCGAAATTTTTCCATAGTGGAATAGGTCGTTTTACGAGGTTATTCCAAGGAGCAACCGGTGGCTTGCCTAATTCTCGCGAACCTCCCCATCCTTTAGTCTTTGCTTCCGCTTGGGTGAAATCAAAATTTCCTATACGGGCATCGTAGCGTATACTGGACTCTGATAATCTGAAATTAGGCAAAGGCAGACCTGCTGTCCCAAATTCTCTCCGGATGGAGGCTTCCCAGCTATTATCCGAGAGTAACTCAAAGTCAGGTGCTTGGCAATCAAAAATCAAGGCAGCCTTGCCACTGCTGTTGTGAGAGAAGCCATCTTTCCCGAAATACCATACTAATACAGAAATATAGTTATCACCGGTTTTTAGATACGGTGCAATATCCACTTCGTCGTAGTAGGTATCGCTCGGTGAAGGACCTCGCTTTAACTGCCCTTCAAAGACAGCCAGCTCCCCGTTTATCCACAGCCAGTATTTAGAGTCGCAGGCAATCTTGGTTAAAGCGATGCTTGGCACTTTTTCAACTTTAAATGTCTTGTTATAAGCGGTCCAGTTATTCGTTTCATTTTGCTGCTCAACTGCTGTAATCCATTGGCCTTTCCAATTTACAGTTGAATTAATATTATTATACTGGCCAGTAGCGGAATGAAAGATAAACAGGAGCCATATCCATAATGGTATCCGTTTAAGGGAGTTTTTTTTCATTTTTCGTTGTTTCGGGTTATTCATTTTTTTTTGTGAGAATTTTTACAAGGATGGTTCCAACTCTACTCCTGTAGGGCTCCGTAAGAAGCAAAACATATTGTAATTAAATGATTGATACATTAGTTAATATTAAATGGATTTCTGGCCATTTTAAATTCATCAAAATCATTAATACCATTGTTATTCGAATCCGTATCAAATTTATTTGCTATGCCGTCTTTATCCGCATCACCTTCGATTTCCAAAGCATCGGCAAGACCATCTTTGTCGCTGTCCCAGACTATCCATCCCTTCTGAAAAGCATTATTTGAGAATTCAATCATTTTGGTATTTGTAAGTTGGATATATTTATCTATGCTTGGCTTTTTTACAGCATAACCGAACCTGTTTCCAACCATAGACACTCCATTTGAATTTGCTATTTTCAATGCAGGAACACCAACTGGGAGATTAAAGATGCAGCTTTTTATAATCAATTGAGGCGTTCCCAATTGATTATAATCTTTTGAAGGACAGTTAACCTGCATTCCAACATCGCTCAAATTTTGAAAAGTAACATTATCAAAAATAACACGCTGGGATGGGGGACCTTCGATGCCACGAGTTGCCAGTGCCTGATCCAACCCTTTCCCGTTGTCTAAAATAGCACAGTTCCTTACCGTTGTTGGTTGATGTGTCAAAATAGCACGTTGCAGCTGTGTCCCAAACTGGCAATTCCGAATAATGGCTTCATTTTCCGCTTGCAAATAAAGCCGAGTGCCTATCCTAAGATTCTCAACTTCTCTATCTAAAGTAACCCATCCACTTCGATGGTTTATATGCTCGAAATCTTTAATCACAGCTATAGCTAGCTGCTTATTTTCTTCGGCATCAAAAACCATTACCTTTTTTCCAATGCCAAGATTAGTATTATCATTAGTATCCATGTGGACAATTCTCATTTTACATTTAGAGGCAACTTCCTCAACTTTATCTCCCGATATTTTGATATGGATAGCATCATCCAGTGTACCTTCAATGTAACAATCTTCAATCAGAGGTTGCCATTCGTTTCCTTTCAGGTGGATTCCATCACTACAGCTGGCCAACACACGTCCCGGTCGCCGGGTGATTATCAAACCACGAATGACTAAATTTGAAGTACTTCTGGCATTTACCGTCATTTTGGGTGATGCATAGGAAATGATATTTTCGACTGTAATTTTATCTGAATGATTGATTTGAATATTGGCATAATTCGCTACATAATGTTCCCCAAATTCGGAAGGCTTTAATGCTGAATTATAAATGCCATCCATGTCTGGCGGCCACACTTTCATTACAAAATAATCACCAGCACTTGCCTTATCCTGACGGTGCATCCGGTAAGTCACAGCATATCTATGGTCCCCTAGATCTTTCACTCCTGATATCCGAGAATGCCCTTGATAAAACTTTAAGTTTTCGCCATTAATGGTTGTACAGTCTGAAACTCGGTTATCCGTATAATAGCTATCGTCTCTGACAAAGGGTTGAGGATAACCATCATCAACCTGAAATTCAAGATATCCGTCTGAATTATTAATTTTGGTAATTCTGCCTTGAGTATATGGAAGGGGAGAATAATCTATTGTAAAATTTCGAAGGATAATATTTTTTGACCGATAGATTTCAAATGGTCTACGGCTGGGATCTACTAGTAATAAAGCATTATTCCCATCAACAATTAAGTCACTGGCACGATCAAGAAACATACTACCTACAGGATGACTATTTTCCTTTCCCAAATAATAAGTTTTATTCTTTTCGAAGATAACTTTTGCTGGACGACGGAGGGTGGAAGCTCTTTCAAACAATTTTCTAAGGGCTGGCCCATCATCTGTTTTACCGTCGCCTACGACTCCAAAATCCTGAACCTTAAGTATAAGGCTATCTTGTTTCTGAATTTCATTAGCTTGTGCTGTGGCTTTATTAGCTATAAAATGCAATACAAAGACACTTAAAAGAATTTTGTTCATTTATCCAATTTTTATTTAAGCAAGACCATGTGTGGATGAAGAGTTTGATAAAGAAAAGTTTATACCCCAAAATTTAACCTGCTATTTTCCTTCTAATGCCCATTTTTTCATTATTCTAATATTTTCTTCTATTATGGGCACCTGATCCAACTCCTTCCCTCGTTTCATCTCATTAAGATATGCCTCCATGTTGCTATCATACATAGCTTCAGATTCTGGTGTATCACCTTTATCGCCAGTATCAACGATCCAATCCCGAAGTATTTTCTTCAGCTCATTTAACTTATTAATATATTTTCCATTGAAAGCAAGGTTAGTTAATTCAAAAGGATCTGTTGATAAATCATATAGTTCATCAACCGGGCGTATTTTAGAAGTAACAAGTTTTTGAGTCTTATTAAGCTTTCCTTCTCGATCCAGGTCCTTCAAGACTCTCATCCACGGCTTATGATCCTTATATGCATTGGGCTGCAAATAAGGGCGTTCGGCTAAATAATTTTTGATGTATTTAAAGTTACCTTTTCTTACACTGCGTATATGATCTACAGTTTCATCACAGCGATCGCGAGCACTAATAACAAAATCACGAGATTTATACTCACTTCCTAATAATGAATTAGACTGCAGGTAACTTGGGATGCTAATCCCAGCTAATTGTAAAGAAGTAGCTGAGATATCTATATTACTAATTAAGTCATCAATTGATTTATTTTTAAACAGTTTGGGAGCCCAAACAATAAACGGAATTCTTGTTCCTTCATCATATAAAAACTGCTTTCCCCTTGCCTGACTTACACCATGATCAGTTATAAAAAAAATAATTGTATTTTTTAATAAATCGTCCTTTTCAAGACGAGACAATATATTACCGACTTCGATATCCGTGTACTGAACGTCGTTCAGATAGTCAGCCCAATCCTGACGAAACGCGTTTACATCAGGATAATATGGTGGAACTGTCACCTCTTCCGGCTTTATTAGCAATGATTTGTCTAACCCTTTATTTACCTCATCTTGCCATTTTGGAACATTACGTAATTTACCTCCACGTAACTGTATTTGAGCGAAGAAAGGCTGGCGTTCTGCTCTGCCAGACCAATCCACACCGTTGTAAAGTTTTTTAGATTCATAATCAAAATTATAATCCTCCTTTCCAGCCTGTCCGATTCTTTCTGTTCCATTACAAGTGTAATAACCTGCTTCTCGAAATATTTCTGGAATGGTTTTAATATTTTCTGGTAATTGAATTTTCAAGGTCCCTTTTGAGGAGCGGTGATTTTGTGCACCAATAGATGTTTGATACATTCCAGTAATTATTGCTGAACGACTAGCCGAACAAACTGGTCCACTTGTATAAGCATTGTTATAAACAATACCCTCCTGCGCCAAGCGGTCAACATTAGGCGTTTTTACACATTTATTTCCTTGATAGCCAAAATGAGAAGACATATCTTCTACAACTATCCAAAGAATGTTTGGCCGTAGTGATCTTTTTTCCTCAATTGAGAACCTAGTCTTACATGCTATAAAGACAAAAACAGTCAATGTTATTATTATCTTACATTTCATATTATATGAGCTTTTAATTATATGAGTAGTATGTGACGAAACATTGTTCCACTTACAGTTTATACTTTGTTGCCATACTTTTGTGTTTATTTTTAAGCCTTTGGGGCTTATCAATATATCCATGTTCTGCTAAGAATTTATGCCAATAGTAATAGGTTAATATCATAGGCTCTGTCAATAAATCTTTGCCTTGATTAACATATGACCTTCGCCTCTAAAAACATAAAATTCACTATCACTTTTAGATTTTTTAACTGCTTTAGCAAACTTTAAAGCACTCTCCACAGAAATTAAAGTGTCTTTATCTCCTAACAGCATACAGGTAGGAGGCAGTTGATCATTCAAATTATGAATGGGAGAAAATTCCTGCCAGAAATCATTTACCCTGTCGTATCCATATCCACCGGGACCATTATCAATCACAGGACAAGCCAATAATAAAAGCGTGGGCTTGCACGAAATGCTTAAATCATCATCTGGATCATTAAAAGGTTCTATTGTTGCGCAAGCTGCGGCGAGATGCCCTCCGGCTGAACTGCCTGCCAACGCTATACGGCTGGTATCAATATGGAATTTATCCGCATTTTTGCGTACCCAGCGTACTGCTGATTTGGTATCTTCCAGGCAAATGTTTGGTTTTTTACCCTTATCTTCATTGGATAAACGGTAATCTACGGTAAAAACGACACATCCAAGTTCTGATAAATACCTGCACCATTTCATGGAACCTCTACTGGTTCCACCACTCCAGCCACCTCCATGGATGAATATCAGGCAAGGACGTTTAGTAGCCTTGGCGGGAGGGAAGAATCCATGTATTTTTAGTTCCTGACCATTTGATTCTTTGTAAACAAAAGATTGCTGTGGTCTTACTTCATTTTCAAATGATTTCAAAATTATTGTCTCAAAGCTTTTCAATTTTTCAGCTACGACGTTTTGCGATTGCAATGAGATCGAGCTTGCAAATAATAGATAAAGAATGATAAGTTTTGTTTTCATATTCGATATTTTAATTATCCTGAAGAAATTCATGACTCATCACATCGTTTACTTAATTTGTGCAGCATTTCCTTATGTGATCTTTGCAGCAAGGTTATTTAACTCATCTGGATCGTTTTTTGAGGTCAAACAATTCCTCCTGCACAGAGCAATTTTTTTATATCGAATGTATTTCCAATTGTCCTTTTGTACGACTTTTGCAAGGAACTACTGTTAATCCAATGGCTCCTATAGCTGAACTACTTATAAATTTTCGTCTTTCTATAAATACAACTTTGATTATACTCTCATACCCCTGTCCAAAACTTCTATTTGTCCCATTTTATATCTTTTTTGACCATCGTTACCGTTGTAAGGAAGTTCAAAAACAGGTGTTCCATCTTCCTTCCCAACCGACACATAGACATCGTATTTACCTGATTTTGCAGCCCTGAAGAAGGTTTTTACAGGATCTTTAAAAGCAGCAGCAACAGTGAAGGTTGACATAATTTTTTCCGGAATTTCTTTTTGTGGCTCCCAGACTTGCAACGCCTTTACATTAAGTGTTTTATCCGCTAATACCGATATAATTCCACCTTTTTCATCTTTTAGGGTTATACAGGGATAACCGCCCTGATAGCAGGGGGCAACTCCCACATTCGCCCATGACTGCGTAATCTCAAATGGTTCTCCTACTGCAATTTTTTCAGGCCATTCTATGGATTTTAGGTTCAATCGGTACCCCAAACGTAAATTGATTTTATCGATCACTTCGCGGTTAGACTCCAGAAATTCTTTAGGCCACCAATGAATGGACATATAACTGGCATGGTACTCTTCTACCGATTTTATAAACAAATCATCTTTCCAGGTACCTTTCTTTAAGCCACTTCCGTAATGGTCTGTTTCAAGGATAACGGGGTAATCATGCCAGAATAGCTGAGCCATCTCATCGTGTCGCCAATGTATGGGATAAGCTCCCACCATAATACTATCATCCCTTATAGTGACACCTTTTGAGAAAGCATAATCTGTTATTGGAAAACGATAACCAAGCTTATTGTATCCTGCATAATCATCACTGATACAGAGTTGTGTCTTTTTAAAATGTTTGCAATACAGATCTATATGCTGTCTTAGTACAGAGATATGATAATCAATTTTGGTACTGTTCACGGTATGCCCTTCTCCCCAGAGCCCAAAATGTCCAATGTCAATAAAGGATATATTTGAGTTGTCATCGTAACGAGTCGCCATCGCTTTGATAAAACTTTCTGCTTTTTCAAAAAAAATAGGATCATCATATACAGGCTCCCACAAACTCTCCTTGCTTTTCCATGTTTCTCCCCAGCAGTTCAGATTTCGACCTTTTCCCCATTCATATCCTTTAGCACCCGCTTTTGCAACCCATTCCGGAGTTGCCCAACGCATCATTGGCTCACTGGCAGTAATTCGAAGAGCAACTTTTTTCCCTTTGTCAATCCATCGCTGGGCGGGAGTATCCAGAATTTCCCATTGGAATTTTCCTTCCTCAGGTTCTATGAATGACCACGGCAAACGGAGATAAACAGTGGATAAGCCCGGAAAATCATCCATAGTATCGGAAGGTTCTAATCTGTCACCATAGTATCTTATATTATTGTCGTAATAATGCAAAGTCCAGCCCATCGAAGGATTGATCAATGCTTTACCGTTATCCATTGGATTTAAAACATTACGATTACCGTCAAGTAACGCAATTCCATTATTTCTTGGGTTGAAATGAATATTATTTGTGTCGGCTAGACTGATATTGGGAATGAATGTCAGTCCGGCAGCACCGGCAAAGGAATGAGCTATAAATTTTCGTCTGTCCATTTTCTCTGTTTCTATAACTAATTTGGCACTACTCCAATGACTTTTTCCTCCGATTTTATGATTTCCCCATTTACTTTTCCGCATCCACTTTAAATTTAAAGATATCTGCGCTTGTAGGTAACGGTACCGAAAATTCATATGGATAATCGGCATCCACCATGGTTCCAGCATCGGCCGAATCTTTCAATGCCAAAGTTAAGCCTTCAGAGCTACTTCAAGAGGAGTACGAGATACTGAATTCTTCTTTTCAGATTAGCTAAAATCTATGCGTAACTTTAGCAGCTTAAATCTCAATGCCTAAGTCATCTGCATATATTACAACAATATTGGGCTTTTTTTGAGCTTGTACACTTAAGAAATTTATTAAAAAAAAAATAGAGCTAGTAGCACT
>CBIHLM010000063.1:0-24983 GCA_966210515.1 uncultured Pedobacter sp. | reverse complement strand
GGTCGATGCCGTATTTTTGTAGTTCATTTTAAAAAACAAACTATGTCATCAGTAGAGACAACTTACATTCCTTACAAAGTTAAGGACATCTCCCTAGCAGAATGGGGCCGCAAAGAAATAGGACTTGCCGAAGCAGAAATGCCTGGTCTTATGGCTCTTCGGGAGGAATTTGGCGCATCGCAGCCGTTAAAAGGTGCACGTATCGCAGGATGCTTGCACATGACCATTCAAACAGCGGTACTTATCGAAACTCTTGTTGCTTTAGGTGCTGAAGTTACCTGGTCATCATGTAACATTTTTTCAACTCAGGATCACGCTGCTGCCGCAATTGCTGCCGCTGGTATTCAGGTGTATGCCTGGAAAGGTCTTAACGAGGAAGAGTTTGACTGGTGTATCGAGCAAACTTTATTTTTCGGCGAAGACCGCAAACCATTAAACATGATTCTGGATGATGGTGGCGATTTGACTAATATGGTATTCGACAGGTTCCCTGAACTTATCGCCGAAATCAAAGGTTTATCTGAAGAAACTACAACAGGTGTTCACCGTTTATACGAGCGTATGAAAAACGGAACATTGCACTTACCTGCAATCAACGTGAACGACTCGGTTACAAAATCAAAATTCGACAATAAATATGGCTGCCGCGAGTCATTAGTAGACGCGATTCGTCGCGCTACCGATATCATGATGGCTGGAAAAGTTGCCGTTGTTTGCGGTTATGGTGATGTAGGAAAGGGTTCTGCAGAGTCGTTAAGCTCTCAAGGTGTACGTGTGATAGTTACTGAAATCGATCCTATCTGTGCTTTACAGGCAGCTATGGAAGGTTATGAAGTGAAGAAATTCGCTACTGCAGTTTTAGAGGCAGATATTATTGTAACTACAACTGGTAACTGCGATATCGTTCGTGCAGAACACTTCAAAGTGATGAAAGATAAAGCTATCGTTTGTAATATCGGTCACTTCGATAACGAGATTGACATGGCATGGTTAAATACCAACTACGGTCATTCAAAAATTGAAATCAAACCTCAGGTAGATAAGTATACTATTGATGGGAAAGATATAATTGTGTTAGCTGAAGGTCGTTTGGTAAACCTTGGTTGCGCAACAGGTCACCCATCATTCGTAATGTCTAATTCATTTACCAACCAAACTTTAGCCCAGTTAGAGCTTTGGACAAACCCTGGTAAATACGAAAATAAAGTATATACACTTCCTAAACATTTAGATGAGAAGGTTGCCCGCTTACACCTTGCCAAAATTGGTGTAGAACTGGATGTACTTGATCAGCATCAGGCTGATTATATCGGTGTAAATGTTGAAGGTCCGTTTAAACCTGAAGCTTACAGATATTAAAATTTTGCCTCAGTAATATGTTAGCCCTATAAGTTTTTAAAGCTTATAGGGCTTTTTGCTTTTAGCGAGAAATAGCTAACGGTTTTTTACTCGCCTGATTTAGGCTTAATATTCTTTAAATTGAATTTTGGCTTGTAAGCAGGTTTTGGCTTTTCGTTCACACTGGCATCATCACCGCCCCTCAGATCTATGTCAGTGTCCTGAATTTCTTGTTCTGCTGTTTTGTTTTCAGTTGATGAGGATACCTTCCGTTCAATATCTGGTCCGTTAGCCTGTTCTACATGATCTTGAGTACTTGCTTGCGCCAGCTCTTCCGGGCTCGGCTCGGCGGAATGCTTTTCTTCAAGCTTTTTTGGGATGTTCTTTAATTTGAACTTAGGTTTGTAAGCTTCCTTTTTTTCGGTATCTTTTTGGTCTTCCGGATTTGAAACAGGTGTTTCTGAAATTCCTTGCTGGCCCGGGCGACTGTCGGATGTTTGCGCATCTGCACTATTTGTATCCGGAGCTAGTTTAATATTCCTGGGCTTAAACCCAGGCTTCCGGACAACGGATTTACTTTCGTCCGATTTCTCTTCCTTGGTTTCCTCCGGAACATTAGCTTCTTCCGCCTTTATCTCAACTTGTTGTCCTGGAATATTCCGGGGTCTGAATCCGGGTCTAACCGGTGGTGTGCTTTCCGTTTTCTCTTCTTGACTGTCGGCCGACATCTCAATGTTCTTAACCGAAATATTCCTTGGTTTAAATGCAGGTTTAGCAAGAGGCTTCGATTCTGATTGTTGTTCTTCTGCTGCTGTACTTTTGTTGATGTTTGCACTTTTAAACCTCGGAGTAAAAGCAGGTTTCTGTTCAATCGTTGGAGAGCTAAGAGGTTCCGCCTGAGAAGCAATGGCTGTTTCAACTTGTGTGATAGCTTTTTCTGGTAGCCTCAAATGATAAAGCCGACGAAGTCTATTGAACCAAAACTTCTTTGTATGGTCGAAACTCTTTTCTCCCATGGCCGAAAAATGATTTTTGAATTCATTATAAAGCACCTGATCCGCTTTTTCAAGCTGAACCAGGTCTATTTTTTTCTTTGCAAAGAATTCTTCAAAAGTCATCTTCCCTCAACTTGCCAATCGTGAATTTAATTCAATAAATCGTTTACTCAGCCATATTATGATAAACCGCTTGCACATCATCGTCCTCTTCCAGTTTATCAATTAATTTGAAAACATCCGCTGCTTGTTCTTCTGAAACTGCTGTATGAGAGAGTGCTACTCTTTCCAGTTTTGCGCTCTTCATTTCGAATCCTTTTTCTTCCAGTGCCTTTTGCATTTTTCCGAAATCTTCAAAAGCAGTATGAATTACGCCGATATCATTTCCTTCTTCGTCTGCTTCGATGTATAGATCTTCCAGGCCGGCATCAATCAATTCAAATTCCAGCTCTTCCAAATCTAAATCCTCAGGTGGAACAAATCTAAAAACAGCCTTACGGTTAAAGATAAAATCAAGTGATCCTGTTTTACCTAATGTTCCGCCGGTTTTGTTAAAGTAGCTGCGGACATTAGCAACGGTTCTGTTGGTGTTATCGGTGGCGGTTTCGATCAGGATGGCTACACCATGCTGCGCGTATCCTTCGTATACAAGTTCTTCGTAGTTAGAATCGTCTTTGTTTGATGCCCGTTTGATTGCCGCATCAACACGATCCTTAGGCATGTTAACAGCCTTGGAGTTTTGAATTGCCGTGCGTAAACGTGAGTTTGTCTCCGGATTCGGACCGCCCGACTTTACAGCCATTACAATTTCTTTTCCCAATCGGGTAAACTGAACAGCCATTTTGGCCCAGCGCTTAAATTTTCTTTCTTTACGGAATTCGAATGCTCTTCCCATTTACAAAAAATAAAAAATCAAAGTGCAAAAGTAAAAATTTAAACAGAATGATTGAATGTTATTCACCCCCATTTTCAGCTAGGAAGACTGATAAACCGTTATTTAATCCTTGTATGCTAATACCCGAACAAATCCTTTCGATTTACCCTTTAAATTTAGCTGCTAAAACACAGGGTTTTCTGAATTTAACAGTGTGTCCATTAAGATTAAATCCTTCAAAGTAAACTATATATACACCAATTTTTGCGCGTTGCCCTCCTTCCGCTATTCCATCCCAAATTAAAGTTCCTTCAACTGCGAGTGTAGTGTTTTTCGTTAGTCGTTTAATTAATGCGCCCTTATCATCGTAGATATTCACATTCGCAACCATTCCAGCTTCTCTAAAATGATAATTAATATGAAGCGCATCTTCAAATCCGTCATTGTCTGGTGAGAATGTTGTGGATGTCAGCACAATTTCTTCCTGACCTGGAAAGTTTGTATCTGTGAATTGCGAGTTCTTGTAGCCGGGTGTGGCATAACCAATCGAGGCTGCGGCAGAACGGAAGTTGCCGGGTTCGTTAGCAGGCCTGTCAAAAAGGGATCTTTCAAGCGAAATTCCCTTATCGTCTTTAATCAATGGAAAATGCATCTTATTTGTATAGTCAAATTGATCGATGCGGTTTTCACTGGATAAAATCACAACTGAACCTTTATCGGTATTAAAAGCAGGCAGTGAGGCAACTTTAAAAAATGCCTGAGGATTTTGGGAATGGTAATTAGCTTTAATATTGTCAGGATCTGTGCTCAATACTAAATATTGATTAGGATGTAAAAGAACCGTACTGAGAGAAATATTCTTTCTGCTTGTAATGCTATCCGGCGCTGTAATGCTTGCTATTGTAAGCTCTTTCAGATCGAGAGTGTTTTTAGAATTATTGAAAATTTCTACAAAGTCTTTACCTCCTGTTCGCGGATTAAATAAAAGCTCAGAAATCAGGATGTCATTTTTCTTGATTCGGTGCGGATAGTAAAATTCTGTAGAACTGTGTGCCGAGGAGATTAGTAACCCCTGGCAATCGGTAACATTAGTGGCCCTGACAGCATAATTATTCCCCCTGATTATGGGGGCTTCCCATTTGAGTTCAAACTCTGTATCTGTAATTGACATTACTTTCGCAGGTTTCCCAATCCCATTATTGACGAAATAATTATTGGGGTTAGAAGCAGTCGAGCTATCAGGAGGGCGATTGAATACTGCCAGGACGCTTACGCTGTCTATTAGCTTCACTTCCAAAAGGGTTAACGGGAGGTTTTTAAAAATCTCAAAAACTGAATTTTGTCGCCCGGGCGTTCCTCCGCTGGTATCCTTGCTGGCGATCCAATTTTGGCTCTGGTTACAAAAAGACTGTTGATTTATTTGTTCAAGGCTCCAGCCTCCAGAGGTCTTTTTGTCGTTTTTGTGCCAAGTGTTTGAGTACGAGACGGAATCGCTTATTCGCCCTGTGTGACTTTTAAGCCTTATCTGATCTGACGAATTGTTCAATGAGGGCCAAGGACTAAGACCGATTGTTTTTCCAAAAGGTTTATATTGTAATGTGTCTGCAGCAGCGCAAAGTATGACATATTGTTGAGGTTGGATGGTCGCCTTTTTTATTGTGGCTTGTGTTGTCGGATCGCTCAGGCCCCAGCCGTCCAGGTCAATTGTATCCTTTCCGGGATTATAGATTTCTATAAATTCTGCAAGGGGTAGATGCACTTCAGGCGAAGGGTCAGCGAAGATTTCTGTGATATAAAGCGTCGCGGTATCCAGCCTTACCGCAGGCGCTCTGGGTGTTGTAAAGTTTAAATCTCTTTTTTCGATGATGTTACCGGCACAGTCTTTTAACAGCGTGATAGCTAGAGAATAGCTCGTGCCCGCTTTGAATTTTTCCTTGCAAACTAATGTTGCTTTAAGCGATTGAGAGTCAAATGTCAACGATTTTATAGTGGCGTCCTGATCTATCGAAAAGGCAGCGATGCTGGTGGAAATATCGACATGTTTATTGAAAAAAACATTTATGCTTGTGTCTGATAATCGCTTTATACTGTCGGCTTTAAAAGCTATTTTATCATATCGTTCAAGATTTACAGAATTTATCTTGCCAGGCGTTCCGCCGGATGCATCGACAGAAGATTTCCAGTTAAATAAGCCGCTACAGACTGAAGTATAATCGACCCTTTCGAGCGACCAGCCACCCTGTTTTTTTGCAGTCGAACTGTGCCAGGTATCTGCGTACGCAATAGAATCAATCAACCTGCCTTTAAAGCTTTTGATGAAAACAGTACCCGAGGCATTGGTTAACGCTGGCCATGGTGAAATGCCAATGGTTTTACCGAAGCTTTTGTACTGCGTGCTGTCGGCTGCCGGACAAAGAATAATGTATTGATTGGGTAAAACGGCGAATTTCTTTAATGTTGTTTTCGCTGAAGATGCGTGAAGTGTCCAGCCTTCTAAGTCTATGGTGTCTTTTCCTGGATTGTAGATTTCTATAAATTCTGCTAGTGGTAAGCCAACTTCGGGCGAAGGATCTGAGAAGATCTCCGTGATAAACAACTTTGCGGTATCGGTCCGAACTGGGGGGAGTTTTGGAGTATTAAAAGTCAACGATGAATTTGGGCTGATGCTGTTTCCGGCACAGTCTTTCAAGCCGGAAATAATTAATTGGTAATCCGTGCCAGGCAGAAATGAATCCTTAAAAAGTAGTGTGATCTGGTTTGCGCTTACTGCAGCTATTGCTGATTTTACATTATTGGAAGCTGGTGTTAAAGCGAAACTATTCATCGCTGTAGATACATCAACAGGTTTGTTTAAATAAACCATCACTGTTGAATCAGACAGTTTTTTAATACTGTCTGCTTTAAAGGTAAGTTTATCAAAGTTCTCGATATTTCCCGAATTTGTTCTTCCGGGTGTTCCGCCCGAGCTGTCTGTGGAAGATGTCCAGTTAAATTGCCCCTGGCAAAGCGAAGCGTAATCTGTTCTTTCAAGTGCCCAGCCGCCTGATTTTTTATCTGAATTATTATGCCATGAATCCTGATAAGAAACAGAATCAACAAGTCTTCCTTTAAAGCTTTTCAATGCAATCTGGTCAGATGCGTTGTTTAACGAAGGCCATGGCGACAGGCCAATAGTTCTTCCAAAAGGTTTGTATTGCAGAGTATCAGCTGCGGGGCAAAGAATGAGGTATTCTTTTGGTTGTATTGATGCTTTTATCGATGCTTTGACCGTGGGATCGCTAAATGTCCAGCCATCCAGATTTATAGTATCCTGACCGGGATTGTAGATCTCAATATATTCGACTAAAGGAAGTTTGATTTCAGGCGATGGATCTGCAAATATTTCGGTGACGAAAATTCTTGCCGTATCGAGGCGAGGGGAAGGTAGTTTCGGAGTAGTAAATTGAAAGGAGTTCGTCGAAACTGTATTGCCGGCACAATCGAGCAGTCGTGTTACATGTAGTTGATAAGTGGTATTCCCGGTAAATCTATTAGTGAAAAGGAGTGTCGCCTGTTTCGCATTCGTGTCAAAACTTACAGACTGGATGGAGCCCGGGCTGGGGGATATAATAAAGGAATTATTTAAGCTGGTAAGATCAGCAGGCTTATTGAAAAACACGATTATAGTGCTGTCCGATGGTCTTTTGATGCTGTCTGCTATGAAATTCTGCTGGTCGTAGTTTTCTATAAAGACAGCGTTTTGTTTCCCTGGAGTTCCCCCTGATAGATCCATTGAGGCGTTCCAGTTAAATAACCCGGAACACTTCGATTGGTAGTTAATTCTTTCGAGCGACCAGCCACCTTGCTTTTTTACGGATGTCGGATACCATGTATCGGAATATGCGACAGAGTCGATCGTCAGATTGCCTGGACTAGAGAGTTTTATAATATCCGATGAATTGTTCAACGAGGGCCAGGGGGATATTCCGATAAATTTGCCAAAGCGCTTAAACTCGTTGGTGTCCGCTTTAGCGCAAAGAACCAAATATTCTCCGGCGGCAATGCTGTCGGCTGGCAAAACACCAGTTGATACCGGATCAGAATATTTCCACTCTTTTAATGAGATGCTTTGTGTGGTGGTGTTATATAGTTCTATAAACTCTACCGATGGCATGTCGATCTGCGGAGCGGGATCGGCGAAGATCTCATTAATTACAATGTCGCCCTTTTTTGGTATATAAGGTTTCGTGTAAGAGAATGTGGCCGTATTATTTGATGATATTGCATTGCCTGTCTTGTCTGTTACGTTTGAGGCGCTTATCTGATAAGATGCTGTATTCAGTGCTTTCGATAATATTAAAATATATTTTGCAGCATCTGAGGTAGTTTTGATAGAAACAGGATTTCCATAGCCGCCATTTATTAAATAATTAGCAGCTGTTTTAGCAGAGATGCTATCTAATGCTTCATCAAATACGATTTCAAGTGTTGCCGAATCTAAAGCTGTTGCTGAGACAAGTTGCGGCGGAGCCGTGTCTGTAACGATTGGGCTAACACTAAAGTCATCAAAAAAATGCTTTTGAAAAAAGCTGGAAGTTGACTGCTTAACATAGATCGCGAAAAAGGCCGAGCTGGTAAAAGTTCCATCTACAACGGTGCCTTCAGTGACGAATGATGTTCCTAAACCTGTAATATCCCGTTCGAGGGTAAACGTGTTATTTGTTCGGCTAACCCGGATTTTTACTTTGTTATTTGAGGTATTTAAGATGCCATCTACGCCATCAATTATTTTAACGCTTGATGCGGCTGTGCCGCTTCTTTTGTACAGACAAATATCATCGCTGGTGTTACCAATGCGAATGAAGTATCCGTTGATGTTTGTAGCCTGAAGATTTTCCTGGCTAGATGTTAAGTATACATCAACAAAATTGGCGCTTGAAGGATTAAATTGCAGGTTAACCCAAAACTCCCATTGACAGCTTACAGCCAGAGTATTAGGTGTACTTAAATAAAAGTCGGTACTCGCTGTGGTTGAGTTTGACCTAAGCTGTTTATTGAAAATAGTAAAATCATTTGTCGAGTTGCTTCCTGTCCATGCTGGCGAACTGGTAAGATTATCGTCATTAAAAGTCTCATTTAATTGCGCAAAAGCGAGGTTTCCACATAAAATGAGTGGAAGCAATAAATAATTTTTCATATTGGTAGATATTCAAACTCGAAAGTAATAAAGTTTGGATAATTTGTGAAAATTACTTTACTTAAAGGTAAATAATAGCTGATTGGCAGATGGACGAATCGTGTTGATCTCACAAACATCCAAAAAACTCTTTATCGATACCGCGAAATAGAATCTTACCTCAGTAATCCGGAAGTGGTATCGCTTTGCGAAAGAAATATTATAATGTTAGTATTAATGGGTTAGCACCGAAGAAGCTGCAATGACTGTGAAGTTGTAAAATTACCGTCATTAAATTGACTAACCCATTATTGTCAGGCAAAATATCTATGATATATAGCGGAGAAAAGTAGATATTTTTCCATCTTTGGCGGATATTTAAAAAACAAACAAATAAATAAAGCAAAACAGATGAAAGTCGCAGTTGTAGGCGCTACCGGCCTTGTAGGTTCGGTGATGTTAAAAGTTTTAGCAGAGCGCAATTTCCCGGTTACTGAATTGATTCCCGTAGCATCAGCAAAAAGTGCTGGTAAGCAAGTGGATTTCAAGGGTAAGAAATACACAGTAGTAACAGTGGAAGATGCAATTAAGATGAAGCCTGAAGTTGCCTTATTTTCCGCCGGTGGTAGTACTTCGTTAGAGCAGGCTCCATTATTTGCGGCTGCTGGTATCACCGTTATCGATAATTCATCAGCTTGGAGAATGGACCCTAGCAAAAAGCTTGTTGTTCCTGAGGTGAATGCTCATGTTTTGACGGCAGATGATAAGATCATCGCTAACCCAAATTGTTCGACTATACAAATGGTGGTGGTTTTACAGCCGCTTCACGCAAAATACAAAATAAAAAGGGTGGTAGTTTCGACCTATCAATCGGTTACAGGCACAGGGGTTAAAGCTGTAGAGCAGTTAATGAATGAACGTAAAGGTATTGAAGGACCGATGGCTTACGCATATCCGATCGATTTAAATGTCATTCCTCAAATTGATGTTTTCCAGGATAATGGGTATACGAAAGAGGAGATGAAAATGATCCTTGAGACTAAGAAGATCATGGGAGATGATTCTATTCGTGTGACAGCTACTACAGTGCGTATTCCGGTTATGGGTGGTCATTCGGAGTCTGTAAATATCGAGTTTGAGAATGACTTTGATTTGACTGAGGTACGAAGCTTGTTAGAGCAGCAGGAAGGTGTGATTGTAGTTGATGATCCGGCAAACCTGAAGTACCCGATGCCAAAAGATGCCCATGAAAAAGATGAGGTTTTAGTAGGTCGTATCCGTCGTGATGAGTCGCAGGATAAAACTTTGAATCTTTGGGTTGTTGCAGATAATCTTCGCAAAGGAGCTGCTACAAACGCTGTACAGATTGCTGAATATTTAGTTAAGCAAGGTATTCTGAACGGATAATTAGTACATTTAAATAATACAGGGCGGCAAATGATAAGATTTAGCCGCCTTTTTTGTTATAATAGGTAAAAGTCATTGACCGAATCGGTGCAAATTGCCCTTCATCTGTTGGCTTACAAATAATAATGTTCTATGAAGCGATACCATTTTCTTATACTTTTTATTTTAACCCAGATATCGTGTGCGCAAACCCGAATCCCGGATGTTGAAAGTGCTTACGCTAAATTTGAAAAGGATCCCCAACTTAAGTACGGATTAAGCTCACTAACAGTACAGAATGCGCAAACCGGAGAAGTGGTGTTTTCAAAGAACGGTAATATTGGTTTAGCTCCAGCTTCGACCCTGAAGACAGTAACAGCTATTTCATCATTTCATTTATTAGGTGCTAATTTTAGGTGGGAAACTACGCTAGGGTATAGCGGTTCAATTGTGAATGGTACGCTCAACGGAGATATTATTATTACGGGTGGTGGTGATCCTACGCTTGGTAGTGATCGTTTCGGTCAGTCTAAGCCGGAGCAAATATTTGCCAGTTGGCTTTCGGCGATAAAAAAGGCTGGTATAAAAAACATAAAGGGCCGGATTATAGGGGATGACCGCTTGTTCGGTACACAAATTACCCCTTTAGGATGGATCTGGCAGGATATAGGAAATTACTATGGCGCCGGAGCAACTTCGCTTTCCTGGAAAGAGAATGAAATGGGTGTTAAGTTTCGGGCGGGAGCAAAGCCTGGCGATATGACGGAACTGGCAAGCCCGTCGAGTACAGAGCTTGGGGTAAAACTCGTAAATGAAGTCAAAACCGGGTCTCAGGGGAGCGGAGATAATGTATACGCATATTCTGCGCCTTATACAGATATCGTTTATCTAAGAGGCACGTATGGGATAGATCTTAAAAAAACAATTATGATCTCAATGCCCGACCCTGCCTTGTCCCTCAGTAATGAATTTCGGGAAAGTCTTCGTGAGAATGGTATCCCGGTTTCGGGATTGGCCACAACTGCACGCCGACTTGATTTAGCAAAAGAGAAATATTCGCAGGTAGCCACTATTTTGGACCGAAACGGCTCTCCGGCATTAAGCCAGATTGTTTACTGGCTAAATCAGAAAAGTATAAACCTATATGCTGAGAATCTATTGAAAACGATCGCATTGAGACATGCGAAGACTGCGAGTACAGAAAATGGTATCTCAGAAATTCAGAACTTTTGGTTGAAGAAATTAAATATAGATATTAATGCCCTGTCGATTCTCGACGGTAGTGGCTTATCTCCCGAAACCCGGATCACCAGTAATTCAATGGCTTCAATTCTTCGATCTGCGGTAAAAGAGCCATGGTATAATGCATTATATGAAAGTTTGCCTCTTTATAACGGGATGAAAATGAAAAGCGGAAGTATACGGAATGTTTTGGCTTATGCAGGCTATCATAAAAGCGGTTCGGGAACACCGCTGGTTTTTACATTTATCACCAATAATTATAATGGCAGTACTTCCGCTATAAAGCAAAAAATGTTCAAGGTGCTTGATGAGTTGAAGTAGGGATTTGGTAACGCCGGTAATTTGCTAAATTTATATTTTAAAATATTAATTTAGAGTGAACGAATTTTGGCGCCCCTCGCTTATGAATAGTAATAATCTGTTATTGAATGGAAATAAGGTCACAGTCTCCACAGAAAATATATTGCTTTAACCGGGCACTTCACAAAATTCTATCAAGGCCAAGAAAGTTGAAACTTAGTCCAAAATAATATTGTTTCCAATTTACCTTTATACCTGAGCGCACCTTCAATGGCAAAATACTTCATCTTTATTTTTTTAATGCTGCAAATCCTGGCTTCGCAGGCGCAGAATACGGTTATTAAGAAAAAGATACCTTTTAAATTTTCGCGGGATATTTCCTCAAAAGATTATATTCCGGGTCTTATCATTCTCAAATTTAAAGCCGGTGCAGCACCATCTTCCCAAACTCTTTCGACGAAACAACTTCCGACAGTTAAAGCAAGTTCAGTTATACAGATAAAAAGGAAATTTCCCGAAGTTGATTCTGAGTACAAACTTAATGCAAGAGGTCGGAAGGATGGGGGACTTAACCGCATTTACGAGCTTAACTTTTCAAAATCGGCTAAAATCGAGGAGGTAATCAGCGAACTTTTAGCTGATCCAGCTATTGAATACGCCGAACCTGCTTATATACATCACACGTATTATTCACCTAACGATCCACGGTATACATCTGGCGAGCAGAATTATTTAGACGTTGTCAGGGCGCCGCAGGCTTGGGATTTAATCCGCAATTCGTCCGGAATAATCATCGGAATTGTTGATAGTGGTTCGGAGTTAGCTCACCAGGACCTTGCAGCAAATATCTTTTATAATACCGCTGATCCCGTTAACGGCTCGGACGACGACGGAGATGGTTTTACAGATAATTATGCAGGCTGGGACTTTGTCGGACCTACCGGAAATAGTATAAAAGCAGATAACAATCCAAATGTTGTCGGCCCGGCAAATGACCATGGTGTGCATGTAAGCGGAATTGCGTCGGCTGTTAGTAATAATGGTATTGGAGTGGCAAGTATCGCATTTAATGCAAAACTGCTCATTGTTAAAGCGGGACCTGACGATAGCGGCTCGGATATTTATCGCGGATATGAGGGGATTAAATATGCAGCAGATAAAGGAGCCCACATTATAAACTGTTCCTGGGGCAGCAAAAGTGCAAGTAGCTTTGGTCGTGATATCGTCAACTATGCATTGAATAAGGGCTGTCTTATTGTTGCAGCGGCGGGAAATAGCGGAACCAACCAGCCTGAGTATCCTGCGGCGTTTCAGGGGGTGCTGGCGGTAGCCAATACGAGTAATGCCGATATAAAATCCTCCAGTTCCAATTTTGGCGATTATGTTAGCCTTTCGGCGCCAGGAAATTCCATTCTCAGTACCACCTTTAATAATACCTATGGCTATAGTACGGGTACGTCAATGTCTACACCTGTGGTGGCAAGCGCAGCGGCTCTTGTAAAATCTTATTTGCCATCTTTAAGTATGCAACAAGTGGGCGAACAGTTGCGGGTGACAGCAGATAATGTTGATGTCAAGAATCCAGCTTACAGGGGTTTGCTGGGTAAAGGGCGATTAAATGTTTTAAGAGCATTAACTGAAAGCTCTCCCTCTGTCAGGATTCAAAACATTAAAGAGGAAGACCGAACGGCTGCAAATGTGCAATTTCCCGACACGCTATACCTTTTCCTGGACGTCAAGAACTTCTTATTTACTGCCAATGGCCTTACTCTTAATTTAAGCACAGAAAATCCAAACGCTGTCGTTCTAACCCCCCAGATTAATTTGGGAACATTAGCAACTTTGGAAACAAGATCACAAGTTGGTCCCTTTAAGGTGGCCATTCAACCGGGAACAGCTACAAATACACTAGTTTCTTTCCGGCTTGATTATCTGGCAAACAATACGTCTTATCAAGACTTTGAGAAATTTTCTGTAGTTGTGGCGAAAGATTATCTGAACATTACTACTAATTCTATTGCTACCACTATTTCCAGTAACGGTAGAATCGGGTTCAGTGTTCCTGACGCCGAAGGTGGGGCCGGATTTGCTTATAAAGGCAATCAGTTATTATTCGAAGCCTCTTTAATGATTGGTAATTCATCTACAAAGGTTTCAAATAATGCCCGGTCTGTTAATGATGAAAGTGATGAGCACTTTGTAAAAGTTGTGCGGGCGCATGAGTTAGCAAACAATGCGGATTCGGTGAAAGCCGAAGCCCGGTTTGACGATAGCGGAAATCCCAATCGCTTATTTATTGCGGTAAAGCAGCAGATGATTGGCTATAAACCTGAACCAAACGATAAATATGTTATTTCTGAGTACGAGATTTTTAATACAACTAATTTCGCATTAAGTAATGTGTATGTTGGCTTGTTCACAGATTTTGACGTATTTGGCGGATCTACAAATGTTACACAATTCGATCCATCGGCGCGTTTAGCGTATGTTTATGATAAGCAACAAACAGCTCCATATGCTGCGGTGAAGTTATTAAACCAGAATAGTCCGCCAATTTATTACCCATTATCATATAATATTTCGGGCAACCCATTAAGTGACAGTGATTTTACTATCGCAGAAAAATGGGAGACTTTATCAAGCGGTGTAAAGGCGTTGAGCTTAGGAACAAGTACGGCAGGTGTGGATGTTTCTTTTGTTTCAGGAAATGGTCCGTTTACTATTCCGGCTAATAGCTCCATTAAGGTCGCATTTGCTTTGATTGGAGGCGATAATTTACAGGATATTCAAACTTCTGCCGGTCTTGCCCAGGTGAAATACAACCTGATAAGTGCTATGCCCCCACCCGAGCCTATCACGAGGGTTGACTTAAAAGTTTATCCCAATCCTATTTTGGCGTCTTCCAATGGTTTAAGCATTTTGCGTTTCGCCCTTCCGGAAGAGGGTTTAGTTACTCTTGAGCTTTGCAATGTGATGGGTCAAACAGTACGGACACTTGTTTCAGGACAGCCCTATTCGAGGGGGATTCATTATCTTAATTACGATTTTTCGGGCGGCTACTTCTCCGATGTTGTAAGTGGAGTTTACTTTTACCGATTAATTTATAACAATCAGCTTACAACAAGTAAAATTAGTATTTTAAGATAACTCTTCGTGTGCTGAGTTAAAGCAGATTCTGCAGCGGGGTTCATAACTTTCTTTTGCGCCCAGCAGAATTTGGGTGACCAGAGCAATTTTCCGATACGAATAAGTAGCCGGAGATCCGCATATGGCACAAATGGCATGCACTTTCGTTACGTCTTCGGCAATTGCCATCAGAGCAGGCATGGGGCCAAATGGTTTGCCCTTGAAATCCATATCTAATCCGGCAACGATTACGCGAATTCCTTTCGATGCAAGCTTGATACAAACATCCGGTAATTCTTCGTCGAAGAACTGAGCCTCGTCTATCCCGACTACCTCGGTATTTGATCCTAATAATAAGATCGATGAAGCATTTCCAACCGGAGTTGAATGAATGGAATTTAGATCGTGCGAAACGACAGCCGTTTCATCATATCGGACATCTATTTTGGGCTTGAAAATCTCAATGTTGAGTTTAGCTATCTGGGCACGGCGTAAGCGGCGGATAAGTTCTTCGGTTTTTCCGGAAAACATAGATCCGCAAATTACTTCTATGCTGCCTCGTGGCCTGGCTGCAGACCTGTAATGTAATTCGCTAAATAGCATGTAAAAGCCCCTATCCGGCGACTAATATCAGAATTTAATACTATTTTTGGCAGCCGAGTTACCAACATATACACGCTCTAAACGTTACCCTTAGAATGAAAACACACAATATATTTAGTAAAGTAGGAGGCATATTATCCGAGATTAATGAGCAATATCAATATCTGTCAGAATCTCCCGAAAATCTAAATGACCTTGAGCTCGAACTTCTTTCTGCAAATGCTGACTTTCTTGCAGAGCATATAAAGGTGCTTAAGAAATTAAACTTAGCACAGAGCAATACCCCAAATACCTCTATCAAAACATCCAACGAAAATTTGTCGGAAACCCAGGAATATCAGCAAAATGTTCATGAAGAGGTTGAAGATTTTTCCCCGACCGATGATTTAATTAAACAGGAGTTTCCGGAAGATTACGCATCCTTCAGTAAGCCGGTAATCAACGAAATGCCAAGCGGAAATTTCGATACAGTGATTGAAGATAAAACTCTTGATGAATTGAACCAGGAGGCAAATGAAAGAGACGCCGAGGAAGAAGCTGTGCGGACGCCTGAACCAGAAGTTGCAGAGGAAAAACCTGTTTTTAATTCCTTTTTTACTCCCGAGCCCAGTCCGGTAAAAGCTGAGGAATCTCCGGAACCCAAGCAGGTGACTCCGGATGTTGCTGAACCTATCGTAAATGAGGTAGTAATTGAGGAGAAAGTAGTGACTGTTGAAGTTCCTGATATAGCGGAGGTGCCGGAAAAAGTCCCCACTTTAAATGAAATGATGTCTGCACAGCGGTCTCAAAGTGCTCCGCTTGCTCAATTAAAAAGGCAGCCGGTTTCAGACTTAAAGTCCATCATCAATCTGAATGACAAGTTATTGTTTATAAAAGACTTATTTAACGGATATAGTCTTGCTTACAGCGAGGCAATAGAAATTATTAATCGCTTTGATTCATTCGATGCTGCGGATAACTTTCTGAAGACAAATTACGCACAGAAAAATAATTGGACATCTAAACAGGCCACAGCAGATAAGCTTTATGAATTGTTGAACCGGCGCTTTGCTGATAAGGACTAGCGCTCGATTTTAAGCTTGTTTAAATAATTCCCATTCGGTTTGAATCCTGCTTCAGAAGAATAAATAGCAGGGTTGTAAAACTTATCAGTGAAGATCCCCCATAACTTATAAAAGGGAGGGGGATACCGATTACCGGAACCAGCCCAATGGTCATTCCAATGTTGATAAAAAAGTGGAAGAAGAGAATAGAGGCCACGCCGTAGCCGTAAATTCGTGTAAATGAAGACCTCTGCCGTTCGGCCAGGTTAATTATTCTGATGAGCAGGGTGACATAGAGGGCTATCACAACAAAGCTTCCCATAAAGCCCCATTCTTCGCCGATGGTACAGAAAATAAAGTCGGTGCTTTGTTCGGGTACAAAATCATACTTGGTTTGCGTACCCTGTAAATAGCCTTTACCCCACAGCCCGCCCGAGCCTATGGCGATTTTCGATTGATTTAGATTATACCCCTGCCCCCTCGGATCATCAATTTTACCTAAAATTACATCAATTCGGTTCCGTTGATGCGACTGCAATATGTTGTTATATGCGAAATCTACAGTGAAGATGAAGGCAATTGATAAAGCCGTGCCTACCGCAATTGTTGTTATAAACGACCTGTTCTTTTTATTTGAATAAATTAAAAGACCTGCAATAGCAACTAAAACTCCTATAACCAGAAATTTGCTGAAAATAAGTGACAGGACAAACAGGGCGATAAACAGAGCTCCTATAACAAGCGTATATCCCGGCAATCCTTCGCGGTATAAAACAAATATCAAAGAAGTGAAAGTCATGGCCGAGCCTGTATCCGGCTGCAGCATAATCAGCGCCATGGGAATGATCAGGATCAGTCCGGTAAAAAATAATGTTTGAAATGACGTTAATTTCAGATTGGTTGAACTGAGATATTTTGCGAGTAACAGACAGGTAGAAAACTTTGCAAACTCCGAAGGCTGAAGCCGGAAGCTGCCGATTGGTATCCATGCCTGATTTCCTCCGACATTCCGGCCGACAAATAACACCACCACAAGAAGGATAAGGGTTACCCCATAGAAAACAGGTGAGAACGCATTGAAAAACTTATTGTCTAATAAAAGTATGGCGGCTCCCAGAATAAGCGCCACAATGATGAAAAGTAATTGCTTGCCGTAATTGGTGTCCAGATCTACAATACTCGGGTTTAACGGATCGTATACCGCAGCGTGGATATTAAACCAGCCAATAATGCAAAGCGCCAGGTAGATAAAAATTATTACCCAGTCGATATTAAAGAAAAGGCTTCGCTGATTAATCATTTCTCAAAATGGCATTAGTGTTAGCCGTAACCGGCGCTGGTTTGGGTTTGTTTGAAGTACTATCAGGCTTTTTAATCGCCGCAGGTTTTGCCTTTACTTTTGCCCCCGGCAGTAAGTTTTCATTTAAAATTCTGTCAACAAAATATTTTGGTCTTGATATGCTGTCGGTGATATATTTCTCAATCATCAGACTTGCAATCGGCGCCGCCCATGTAGAGCCATGCCCGCCGTTTTCAACGATTACGGCTATTGCGATTTTAGGATTATTTCTTGGAGCGAAAGCGAAGAATACAGAATGATCATCACCATGAGGATTTTCTACCGTTCCTGTTTTGCCGCATATTTCAATATTGGGGATTGCGGAGTATGTGGCCGTTCCTCCGGGATGATTGACTACCATACTCATGCCCTGAATAACCGTTTCAAAGTATTTGGCATCAATGCCTACGTTGTTCTTTTTTGTATATTCTTCCTTGATGATATTTTTCTCGCCTATGGCTTTTACCAAATGTGGTTTATAATAAAAGCCGCGATTAGCCACGGCTGCTACCACATTTGCCATTTGTAGCGGTGTTATTCCTAGTTCGCCCTGACCTATAGAAAGCGAGATATTAAATCCTGATCGCCATTTATCACTTCCCCATCGTTTCGTATACAGTTCATCAGTTGGCAGATGACCCTTTCTTTCATTTGGTAGGTCAATGTCTAATTTTGAGCCGATCCCGAATTTAGCGACTCCCTCGCGCCAACGCTTAAATCCATTTACCGGGCGCATTCCCGACCGATCCACAATCGTAGCATACACATTACCGTAATAGGTATTACATGATACCTGGATAGAGCGGGCTAGATTAACCGTTCCATGAATATGCGTACATTTCATGGGGCGGCGGGCCCCGTACCAATAGCCGCCAGTACAATTAACGCTGGTTTCGGGTCTGATTAGGCCAAACTGTTGCCCCAGAAGCGCATTGATTACCTTAAACGTAGATCCCGGAGGGTATTCGGCCTGTATGGGCCGTATAAACATCGGTTTATGCGGATCTTTATCCAGTATTTCGTAGTTCTTTCCTCTTTGACGGCCCACCATTAAATTAGGGTTATAGGTAGGACTACTAACAAAAGCAAGAATTTCTCCGGTGGAAGGTTCTATAGCTACAATGCTACCGATTTTGTTGTTCATCAACTGTTCGCCGTATTTTTGCAGAGCCTTATCAAGCGAGCTAATCAGCTGATCACCCGAAACGGCGGTGGTATCATAGCGTCCATCCGCAAAGTGCCCTTTAGGACGGTTAAATGCATCAACCATTAAATTGTGGACTCCGCGCTGACCTCTCAACAGGTCTTCATATGATTTTTCTACTCCTGTACGACCGATATAGTCACCTCTTCGATAAAATCCACCGGAGCGTTCAATATCTCTCTCGTTTACTTCTCCAATATAACCCAAAAATTGTGCGGCAATGCTATCGGGATACCTTCTGACCGATCTGTTTTGTACATAGAAGCCCGGAAAGTCGGATAGTTTTTCCTGGAACGTAGCAAAGGTTACGGCCGAGAGTTGTTTCTCGAAAATGGATGATGTATACCTGGAGTATTTGATTGCTTTGGTGAATCGCTTGTCGAAGCCGGGTTTGTCGATCCCAATCAGTCGACAAAATTCGAGTGTATCAAACGGTTTCACTTCTTTCGGGATGACCATTAAGTCGTACACGGGTTCGTTTTGAACTAATATTTCTCCCTTGCGGTCTAGAATAACTCCACGGGCCGGGTATATTATAACCTTGCGCAACACGTTGTTGTTGGCAGAAAGGAAATAACTTTTATCAATCACCTGGATATAAAACAGCCTGAGCAATAATACTAAAGCGATGGCTAAAAATATTCCCTGGATAACATATCTGCGTGGGAAAAAACTATTCATTTTGTGTTAACGCTCCTTCTTGCGATAGAAGATAAACTCTGCTACTAACATTAAGAACACTGTAAAAAGAGAACTCAAAATTATGCGAATTAGTGTGTATTTAAGATCATTAAAGCTAAAATCTTCAATCAAAAATAAGGTGCTATGATGTACGAGCGTCAGTATACTGGCGTAAAAGAAAAACCACCTGAATCCCATGATCCCCAGCTTGGGTTCGGGCTCTATTTCGAAGCTTAAGCGTTGCACTGTGAGGTTGATAAATATGATTCGTACAAAGGCGAGAGCTGAACAGGCAGCGGCATTGACACCCAGCGTATCGTAAAAAGTGTCAATTGTTAGTCCCATTAAAAATGCAAGCAGAAATAACAGCCAATTGGGGGTTTCGAAAGGTAGCAAAAGAATAAACAAGATATATAGAAAAGGTACAGACAGATTGTAGTACCCAATATTCTTGAGCAGAAATACCTGGATAAAAACCAGTAAGGCAAAACGTATAAGGTTGCTGGTAATTATTCTGATCATTTATTTTCCTGCGTTTGAGATTCTAAAGCCTGACGTTCGGATGCAAATTTACTCTTAATGATATATACATAGGAGAGGGTGGAGAAATCGGTGCTCAGCTTAACTTTTATGTCTGAAGAAATTTCTCCTGTCTTTTTCCTGGTTTGAAGAACCCTGCCGATAGCGATATCTGCCGGAAAAAGGGAAGAATATCCCGAGGTAACAATATGAAAACCTTTTTTAACCTCTACGTGATTGGGGATGTCTTTCAGTGTTGCTATTTGCGGGTCGTAATTTTCCTGGCCCCATACCAATGATCCGAAAGCCTGGTTCTCCGAAATTCTGGCGCTGATTCGGGTGTCCTGATGTAATAAAGATTTTATTGTGGCATAATGGTTGGAAACATTGTTGACTATGCCTACAACACCGGAAGATGAAATTACACCCATTCCTTTTGCAACTCCATGGAGCTTCCCTTTATTAATTGTAATTGTATTGTTTTTTTGATGGATAGAATTGTTGACAATCTTAGCCACCAGGTAGGTGTATTCCTGAAGATGGGTAGTGTCTTTCACGGTTACCTGCTGAATGCTGTCTACATAAAACGAATTTTTTAGCGAGGCCCTTAATCGTGCATTTTCTGCTGCCAGACTATCATTTACCTGCGCCAGGCGTAAGTATTCCTGCAAAGAGTTTACTTTCTGATATGACTGACCAACAATGAGGTTGGAAGAATTAAGGATACTGGCCCTTTGAAATGAATTATTTCTGATGACAAGTATAAGAGAGGTAACAAAGAAAATTATGAAGAAAAAAAATGCGTTGTACTTGCTGATAAATATCAATAGGTTACGCATGGACTTTGGTGTTGTGGGTTATGGGTTGAATGTTGCAGGTTGAAGGCAGGACTTTATCTTACAACCTTCAACCTCGAACCTTCAACTCAAATTATTGCATTAAGAATTTGAAGTTATTGATATTTTTTAGTGAGATACCTGTTCCACGAACAACGGCACGTAGCGGATCTTCGGCAACGTGGACCGGTAATTTAGTTTTAGCGGCAACACGTTTATCCAAGCCTCTTAATAGTGCGCCTCCGCCGGTTAAATAGATACCCGTCTGATAGATATCGGCAGAAAGTTCGGGAGGGGTTATCTCTAATGCTTTCAGAATTGCTTCTTCTATTTTAGAGATCGATTTATCAAGGCAATGTGCAATTTCTGTATATGATACGGTGATTTGCTTCGGAACGCCGGTCATCAAGTCACGGCCCTGTACGGCGAAATCCGCAGGCGGATCGCTTAACTCGGGTAAGGCTGCACCTACTTCGATTTTTATCTTTTCGGCAGTACGCTCGCCAATCATGATATTATGCTGACGGCGGATGTATTGAACGATATCGCTATCGAAATTATCTCCGGCAACGCGGATTGACTGGTCGCAAACGATCCCTGACAAGGCTATAACCGCAATTTCTGTTGTACCACCACCGATATCGATGATCATATTTCCCATGGGTTCTTCCACATCGATGCCTATACCTACCGCGGCGGCCATTGGCTCGTGTATAAGATATACCTCTTTTGCACCTGCAATTTCGGCCGAATCTCTTACGGCACGTTTTTCAACTTCGGTAATGCCCGAAGGGATACAGATAACCATACGTAAAGAAGGGAAAAACCAGCCTTTACCATTGTTAATCATTTTAATCATCCCTCTTATCATGTGTTCGGCGGCGTTAAAATCTGCGATCACACCATCTTTAAGGGGGCGTACAGTACGTATGTTATCATGGGTTTTACCCTCCATTTGCATCGCCTGACGGCCAATAGCTATAACTTTATTGGTTGTGCGATCGAAGGCCACGATTGATGGCTCGTCGACTACTACTTTGTCATTGTGTATGATAAGGGTATTTGCAGTGCCTAGGTCGATTGCAATTTCCTGTGTAAACCAGTTAAATAAACCCATTAAAAAATATTGTTAGATGATTAAAATTAAGCTAAGTTAACGTCTTTTTTCAAAAAGTGTTGTTACAAACATAACAATCGAAATACGTTAAAACTCGTTAAATGTTGCAAATATCAAAAAGTTTATCTGTTTTAGTGTTTAAAATGTCTAACTCCGGTTACAACCATTGCAATTCCTTTTGCGTTTGCCATGTCTACAGAAAGCTGATCTTTAATTGAGCCACCCGGCTGAACAACAACAGCAATTCCTGCATCGGCGGCGATTTCAACACAGTCAGGAAACGGGAAAAATGCATCAGAAGCCATTGCAGATCCTTTTACGTCGAATCCGAACGATTTCGCTTTTTCTAAAGCCTGTCTTAAAGCATCAACTCTGGAAGTCTGGCCGACACCGCTAGCCAATAACTGCCCATTTTTAGCCAGAACTATGGTGTTGGATTTTGTGTGTTTTACCAATTTTATCGCGAAATAAAGGTCTTTAAGCTCTTGTGCCGTTGGTTGTTTGTCGGTAACCGGCTTCATTAGTTCCGGGCCTTCAATTGCCGCATCTTTATCTTGCTCTATAACCCCGTTCAATAGAGTTTTAAATAACTTAGACGGAAGTTGTACTTCCTTTCTTTGCAGAATGATACGGTTTTTCTTTTCGGTAAGAATCGTCAGGGCAGCTTCACTAAAGGAAGGCGCGATAAGAACCTCAAAAAACAATTTATTGATTTCGGAAGCTGTTTTCTCGTCAAGTTCGCCGTTGCAGATCAGCACACCGCCAAAAGCCGAAACCGGATCGCAGGCCAGTGCTACCTGCCATGCTTCTGCAAGATTACTTCTTGAAGCCACTCCACAGGCGTTGGTATGTTTTAAAATGGCGAAAGTTGGTTCGTCAAACTCATCGATCAATGCAACTGCTGCGTCAACATCTACCAAATTGTTATAAGAAAGTTCTTTTCCGTTTAATTTGGTGAACATCTCATCTAAATTGCCATAGAAGAAACCCTTTTGATGCGGGTTTTCGCCATAACGTAAAGGAGTTACATGCTGCTCGCTTTGTTTAAACACGTTCAGTCCATTATCCTGATTGAAGTAATTGAAGATTGCAGTGTCGTAATGAGAAGAGGTGTTGAATGCCTTTCTCGCAAAATCGCGACGGTGAGAAAGCAATGTGCTTCCATTGTTTTCGCTAAGTATTGTATGAAGGTTGCTGTAGTCATCCTTAGAAGCCAGGATAACGACATCATTAAAGTTTTTAGCAGCGGCACGGATTAATGAAATTCCTCCGATATCAATTTTCTCAATAATTTCGTCCTCGCCCAAACCTGCTTTAACGGTTTCTTCAAAAGGATACAGGTCAACAATCACTAAATCAATTTCCGGGATTTCGTATTGTTCTGCCTGCGTTTTATCTTCAGGCAAATCTCTGCGAGATAAAATTCCACCGAAAACCTTAGGATGTAAGGTTTTTACCCGTCCGCCTAAAATAGACGGGTAGCCCGTTAAATCTTCGACCCTAACTACATCAATACCCAGATCTTTTATGAACTTTTCTGTTCCTCCGGTAGAATAAAGCGTTACTCCGAAATCATTCAGCTGCCTGATCAGAGGTTCTAAATTATCCTTGTAATAGACTGAAATTAAAGCGTTTTTAATTTTAACGGGATGACTCATTGCGGGGGTTTTATTTGAAGGCGCAAAGATAGGTTTTTTGAAATAATTTGAAGAGGGTTATGGGTAGAAATTAAAAAGGCAAAATTAACAAGGCAAAATTAAAAAAACGGCTAGTGATGAGTTGAAGTGAAAAGTCAAAATTAAAAAGTCAAAATTAAAAAGGTAAAATTGAAAATCATTTACATCTTTTGGTTTAGTACACTGTTAGTACAGTATGTGTACAGTATCTATACGGTATCCATACAGTATCCATACAGTATCTATGCTTTATCTATACAGTATCTATACAGATGCCCTAAGTTTGTCACATCCTTTGTCTCTTCCGCTCGTCTCGTAAGGACTAAATTTTAACGGCAAATAAAGTTTATGCGCAAAGTCGCTGTATCTGATATATTTGTGCATACCTAACCTGACCTATGAATGCGGAAAAAATTATCCATAATGGGATAGAACGAATCAAAATAGATTTTCCCTATAATACCGAAATTGCTGCTCAGCTAAAGGAAATAGCTGATTGCCGCTGGAGCAGAACCCATAACGCCTGGCATATTCCATATACAAAAGCTGCATTTGTTGAATTGAAAGCGATTTTTCCGGAGGTAGGCTATAAACAGAAGGAACCCGAAGTGACTGCAGAGCCGAGAGATATGGAGCAGGCAACAACGCCAATTTGGCGAAAAGATAGTATTTGTATTTATGTATCGGGAAGGAAGATAATACTGAAGATGCCTAAAAAGGATGTGGACGTAAAATTTTTACTGAGCCTGCGCTATTCAAAATGGGATGCTCAAAATAAATGCTGGAACATCCCCTCGTATCCTGGGAACCTTGAACAGATAAAAGAGCATTTTGCCGGCAGGATAAGCGTACTTGAAGAAGGTGGATCTGATTTAAGTGCCGCAAATGACGGTCGTTCGGTGCGTAAAGCCGAAGTTTTGGTTATAAAAACCATTGCGGGGAGATTGAAAATTATTTTTGGTTTTCATAAACGGTTAAGTTCGCTGATTCGCACGATTCCCTATCATAGCTGGAATGCGCAAAATAAATGGTGGACGGTTCCGTATACCGATAAGTTTCTGCAACTAATAAAAAGTCAGTGTGCAGAAGATAATTTGATTTTTAACTATGAGGAAGAAGAAAGGGCAAATGATAAGCTGGCACGCCTGACGCCTTTTGATATACCAAATTACAGAACCTGTCCCCAAGAGCTTATAGATAAGCTTACAGAGCTAAGGTATAGCGAGAAAACCATAAAAACGTATAGTAATTCGTTTGAAGAGTTTATTAATTACTTCCACAAGCATGATATAAATAGTATTAATGAGAGTATGATTGTTTCGTTTTTGCGCCATTTGGTAACCGAACGGAAGGTATCATCGTCATACCAAAACCAAGCTATAAATGCGATAAAGTTTTATTACGAGCGGGTTTTGGGAGGACAGCGCAAGTTTTATTTCATTGAGCGACCGATTACAGAAAAGGTATTGCCGGTAGTTTTGAATAAGGAAGAGGTTATAAGTATTTTAAATGCTACGGAAAACCAGAAGCACAAGGCGATGCTGATGCT
>CBIHLM010000062.1:0-24996 GCA_966210515.1 uncultured Pedobacter sp. | reverse complement strand
CGGTAACTGATGTTAACGGTGCGTTTTCGATTAATGTTCCTGCAGATGGACGAATTCTCGTGATTACTTACCTCGGTATGACCACCCAGGAAGTCGACATCAGCGGTAAAAACACTGTGGCTGTAACAATGAGGGATGACGTTCGGCTGCTGGAACAAGTTGTGGTTGTCGGTTACGGTAAACAAAAGAAGGAAAGCCTTGTGGGGGCTATTACGCAAACTGATGGAAAGGTTTTGGAACGTACCGGCGGGGTTACCAATTTGGGTATGGCCTTAACAGGTAATTTGCCCGGAGTTGTTACTACTTCATCAACGGGTATGCCCGGCGGTGAAGATCCGCAGATTCTTATCCGGGCCCAGACAACCTGGAACGATAGTTCGCCTTTAATATTAGTTGATGGAATTGAACGTCCTTTAGGTAGCCTTGATATCTCTTCAGTAGAGAGCGTTTCTGTTCTTAAAGACGCATCGGCTACTGCAGTTTTTGGAGTTAAGGGTGCAAATGGAGTTATCCTTATAACCACGAAAACAGGGGTCGCCGGAAAGGCAGTTGTGCGGGGCCGGGTTAATACAACCATGAAAACAGTTTCCAGGTTACCGTCAAAGTATGATGCATATGATGGTTTATCGCTGAAAAACAGAGTAATTGAAAGAGAACTGGCTACAGATTACAGCCTTTGGAATCCTTCCAATATTACTCCTGAAAATGTCCTTTTAAAATATCGTTTCCCTGCCAATTCAGATGAGTGGGACCGCTACCCTAATGTTGACTGGGAAAGTGAACTGTTTCGTGATTTTGCGATGTCTTACGGCGCTAATGCCAGCGTTTCCGGAGGCACCAAGGCTGTTACTTATTTTGCGTCTGCCGACTATGTGCGCGAAGGGGATATGTTTAAAACCTTTGAGAACAACAGAGGCTATTCAACAGGATATGGGTATGATCGGATAAATTTCCGGAGCAACCTTGATTTCAATGTAACAAATACCACTAAGCTGGCCACTAAAGTTTTCGGATCGAATGGTGTGCGCGAATTTCCATGGGGGCAACCTTCCAATGATAACAATTCGGCCACTTTTGCCTGGACTGCAGCTTACAGGTCAGCACCTGATGCAATGCGTCCGGTATATTCAGATGGCACTTATGGCTATATGCCAAGTTTAGAGTTTGATGTACCGAACTCGGTTATGAACTTCGCAGTTTCTGGGAGGGAAAGAAATACCAGGACTCAGCTTACTACGGATTTTATCCTTAACCAGGATCTTAAAATGGTTACCAAGGGCTTGAGTTTTAGAGCGAACTACTCTTTCGACAACACCTTTGTTGAGGGGGGGCGTGGAATTAATGATCAATTTAATACGCCTCAACGGAAATGGGTAGATCCCTTAACCGGCCAGGTACGTTATGCTGTTGAAACCGATCCGAACACTCAATTGGATTTTTACGAGCGAGTGGGTTGGTCACCAAACGCAGGTTCAGTTGACAGGGGTGCTACCTTCCGTAGACATAATTATTCCGGGCAACTTAATTATAATCGCAGCTTTGCTAAGCATGATCTGGGACTGATGGGACTTTTTATGCGTGAGAAAGGTGCTACAGGCAGTGTCTTTCCTGGCTACAGAGAAGACTGGGTTTTCCGTACTACTTACGCTTTCGCATCAAAATATCTGTTTGAAGCCAACGGAGCCTATAACGGTTCGGAAAAATTCGGCCCGGATTATCGCTTTCAGTTCTTTCCATCGCTCTCCGCAGGCTGGGTACTTAGCAAAGAAAATTTCATGAAAGATATCGACTTTGTTAATACCTTAAAATTACGCGGATCCTGGGGAAAGATTGGTTCAGACAGGGTACCAGGCCGGTTTCTGTACCGGGATGAATGGGCTTTCGGTGGAACTGCGCCAATGGGTGCTCAGGCTCAGACCAATTCAATATATACCTTCTATCGGGCATCGCAGCTTGGTAATCCTAACATAGCCTGGGAAAATGTAAAAAAGAGCAATATCGCAGTTGATTTTGGCTTTTTAAACGGATTGATTGAAGGAAGTCTGGACGTGTTCAAAGATTTAAGATCTGATATTGTTATTGGCGGCGGCGGTCGTGCCATTCCTTCCTATTTCGGACAAGGAGCGCCAAATGCTAATCTGGGTAGCGTAGAAGGAAAGGGTTTCGAGCTCGATCTACGTTTTAATCATAAGCTGAACAATGGTATGCGCCTATGGCTCAATACTAATATGACTCGTGCAGTTAATAAAGTATTGTCTCGGGATGACGCGGAATTACTGCCCGACTATCAAAAGCAAGCTGGCTGGCAATTGGGACAGGTTAGGTCGCACATCCAATCCGGGTATCTGCGATCTTGGGACGATGTGTACGGAAGTACGCAACGAAACACCAACGAACAGTTTAAACTTCCGGGAGATTATAATATCATCGATTTTAATGCTGATGGTGTAATTGATAATTTTGATTCTGCTCCTTACCAGTACGCTGGTTCTCCCCAAAATACCTATAACGCATCGCTTGGCTTTGATTGGAAAGGCCTGGCCATTTTCGCACAATTTTATGCGGTAAATAACGTAACCCGTAATGTTACATTTCCTACCTTCGATACCTACTCCAACTCTAATACAGCCTACGTTGAAGGCACCTTCTGGTCAAAAGAAACCGGAGGTGACGTGCCTCTGCCTCGCTGGGGTGCACTTCCTACTGGAGCTTATGCTACTCGTTTCCAGTATGACGGGTCTTATATACGTCTGCGAAATGCTGAAATCGCTTATACACTTAGTGGGAAATCAGTTAACCGGATGGGCATTAAAGCTTGCAGAATATTCGTTAACGGGAATAACTTATGGTTATGGACCAAAATGCCGGATGATCGTGAGTCAAACTTCTCCAGTGGATCACTTCAGGGAGCTTACCCAAGTTCAAGGCGCTATAACCTGGGGCTCGATTTAACTTTTTAGATATTAGACAATGAAAAAGTATTATAAGATGATATTAATGCCTTTAGCTGTAGCAGTTATTGGCATAGGCTTGGCTTCATGTAAAAAGTACCTTGATGCTGCCCCGCAAACTGTTATAGATGATGCGGAAGCCTTCCAAAATTTCAGGAACTTCCAGGGATTTACCGAGGAATTGTATAACGCAGTGCCTATCGTTAGCGGGTCAACCTCGCATAACAGCTGGAATTTCGGCGAAGAAGAACTGTGGCAGAATGATAACAGGTTGTTTGCCTACATGATAGATCGGGGGGATTTCTGGGGATGGCAAAGTCCGATATTTGGTTCCTGGTTCAGAGTCAATGGAAGTGCTAGTAGTGGTGATAGAGGCCAGAAGGGCAACTTGTATGGGCTCGCATGGTATGGTATTCGCAAGGCGAATGTCGGTTTGGCAAATTTAGACAAGCTCGTTGATGCGACTCCTGAGGAGAAGCGGTTAATCGAGGGACAGCTTTATTTCTTCCGTGGGTGGTTCCACTTTATGCTGATGCAGTATTGGGGCGGACTTCCTTATGTTGATGTTGTTCTGCCGCCTGATCAGGCTCCACGTATTCCGCGATTGAACTACCACCAAACCGCAGAGAAAGTATCGGCTGATTTAAGAAAAGCGGCAGATCTGCTGCCTTTAGACTGGGATCAAATCCCTGCTGGGAAGGCGACATTAGGAAACAACGACCGTCGTATCAATAAAATCATGGCTCTTGGGTTTTTGGGAAAAAATCTTCTTTGGGCCGGAAGTCCTTTGATGAATGAGGCTTCTACAGGTGTTGAAGCATACGATGCAGAATATTGCAAGAAGGCTGCAGATGTTTTTGCGGAGGCTCTGACACTTATCGAATCGACAAAACGATATGAATTAGTGCCCTTTTCAAATTATTCTGAAATATTCTATACTTACGCTAAAGACGGTCTTATACCGGGTGCGCCTGTTGTAAATGGCAAAAGGTATGTCGAAGCTATTTTCCAGGAGAATCCTTTGGATAGGTTCCGCTTCCGTTGGAACCAGATAAATGACTACCGTCCCGGAACCATCAGAAGCACTGGTTTGAAGGTTTATCCTACCGCGAATTATATCAATTATTATGGGATGAAAAATGGTCAACCTCTCCCGGTAAATCCCACACAACCTGATGCCGAATCTGGTTGGGATCCCCGTTTTCCGTGGAAAGACCGCGATCCACGCTTTTATCACGATATCATGTTTGATGGTGAAAAGGCTGTGACAAATGCGGGTAACGTTGGTAATAATGAGTTCAGACAATATGCCAGCTTGTTTACCAATGGACACATGAGAACAGCCGATGGCGCTAATTCTGCATACACTGGCTATATGCTCTCAAAATATATAAGCAAATTAAACAATAACTGGGACGGCCGTGGTGACGATAATAATGTTTTTGTACTAAGCTTCCTGCGTTTATCCGACATGTATCTGATGTATGCAGAGGCAGCATCTGAAGGGTATAATTCGCCTGAAGGGAAAGCTCCGGGATATAGTAAGACGGCTGTTGACGCGGTGAATTTCGTGAGAGACAGACCAGGACTTGAAGTAGGCCACGTCGCTGACAAATTTAGAGCCTCACAGGATATGTTCCGCCAGGAGTATAGAAGAGAGCGGGCTGTCGAACTGGCTTATGAAGGACACAGATTTGTGGATTTGCGTCGCTGGAAACTGCTTGACAAATCGCCTTATACTCTAAAAACAGCGGTCGAGTTTGATCGCGACATGCCTAATGCGCAAGTATATGCCGATCCGAAAAATGCCCGGGTCCGGAATTTTAGAGAAACAATATTATTTCAGAGGAATTTTACCAGCCGTCATTACTGGTTCCCATTCCCATTAGCGGATGTCAACATCTACGAGGGATTTTCGCAGAATCCGGGTTGGTAATCTTAAATTATGTACAAAATGAAGAAAAAATATATTAAAGTATATAGTGTTGTTTTGGCCATGTCTTTAAGTGCCTTGGGAACACAAGCCCAGGAATCAAGAGATAGTTTGCTGAAGCCCAATAAAGACAGTCTTATTAATGTAGCTTTTGGAAAGGTAGCTCAGCGCGATGTGCTGGGCGCTGTATCTGCGGTTAATGTAGCCGATTTAATAAACAAAAGTTACGGTACCTATAGCTTAGATAACCTCCAAAGTTTTGTAGGGGGATATACCGGAAATGTTTGGGGACAAGCTCCCTTGATATTAATTGACGGAATTCCCCGCCGGGCATCTGATGTTCGTATGATTGAGGTAGAATCAGTTACTGTACTGAAAGATGCAAGCAGTGTGGCTTTGTATGGTAGCCGTGCCTCAAAAGGTGCAGTGCTTATCACCACAAAACGTGGGTCTGATAAACCACTTACCGTGGATGTGCGTGCCAATACCGGCCTGCTGGTACCTAAAGGGTATGCAAATTATCTGAACTCAGGAGAGTACATGTCACTGTACAATGAGGCCTTACGTAACGATGGCTTACCTGAAAGGTTTACTGCCGAGGAAATGTACAATACTTCTTTAGGTACAAACCCATATCGTTATCCGGATCTGAATTTATTATCATCAGAGTATTTGAAAAAAATGACTTATCGGTCAGATCTCAATACCGAGATATCCGGAGGTAATGAAAATGCTACCTATTATTCAAATATCGGCCTGGGCTATAATAATAACCTGTTAAAGTTGGGAGAGTCCCGGAAAAACAATGATGTGAATTTCAACCTCAGGGCCAATGTAAATATGAACATCACCAAATGGCTTAAAGGATCAACAGATGCTGTAGTACTTGTTGATAACAACTATTCGGCCCGTGGTAATTTCTTCGGCGCGGCGGCTACTTTACGTCCTAATGATGATTGGTTTTCGTATTTGATTCCGATTGACAGGCTTGACCCTGATAATCCGCAGCTGCAAACTATCGTGGAAAACAGTAATCACATAATTGATGGTAAATATTTGCTAGGGGGATTGGCAAACCGGCAAACCAATGATTTGTCGCAAATACTGGCTTCCGGATATATTAAAAACAGGGCACGTACATTTATGTTCAATGTTGGCGCAGAAGCAGACCTTGCTGGAATCACTAAGGGGCTATCATTTGGTACGCGATTTAGTATGGATTATACTTCGAGGTATACCGAAGGGTATTCAGTAGCTTACGCTACTTACCAACCAAATTGGGCGACTATTGATGGCAGAGAAGTCATCACCGGTTTGCAGCAGTTCGGTAATGATGCAGTCAGCACGAATGAGTTTATCGGTACCTCTTTATATAATCAAACAATTTCATTGAATCCTTACCTTAACTATAAACGTTCGTTCGATGAGAAACACAACGTTACCGGAGCTTTGATTGGCTGGGGATATATGACACAAATCTCAAGTGACCCAGACGTAGATGGAGGTAGTGATTATCATCAGGTAAGAAATACTAATCTTGGTATTCAGGCCGGATACAATTATCGCCATAAGTATTATGCTGATTTCACAGGAGCTGTAATTCATTCTGCGAAGTTGCCGAAGGGCAACCGCGGCGCCTTATCGCCGACATTTAGCTTAGGATGGCGTATTAGTGAGGAAGACTTTTTTAAAAAAAGTGTATCTTTTGTTGACGATCTTAAGGTTACTGCCAGTTATTCTGCTCTAAAACAGGATTTAGACATTACTACCGGTACCTCAGACTATTATCTATATCAGGGCAACTGGACGGGAAACCAAAACTATTCTTGGCGTGACGGAAACTCCGCAGGACTCTTCGCTCTTGCAGGTCGTGGTTCGAACCCTAACCTTAGCTTTGTTGAGCGCAAAGAGTTTAGAGCAGGTTTGGATGCGTCTCTGTTCAAGCGAGTTTTGAACCTGAACGTAAATTATTTCCGTCAGAACACAGAGGGGCTGCTATCGGAAGGTTTGTCAACTATTTATCCGTCTTACTTTAATGGAAACGGTTCGTTTCAACCCTGGATTAATTTTAATAATGACATGCGCACCGGAGTGGATTTTTCTACAAACGTTAGCAGTAAAATCGGTAAGCTGAATTATTCTTTAGGCTTTGTCGGGATGGTGTATAATTCTGAAGCCACCAAAAGGGATGAAGTTTTTGAAAACGACTACCAGTACCGGGTGGGAAGACCATTGGATGCCAGCTGGGGATGGATCGCCGAAGGCTTCTTTCAGGACCAGGCAGAAATTGATAACCATGCCAGACAAACATTTGGTGGCACGCTTAAACCGGGCGACATTAAATACAGGGATGTAAATGGCGACAATATCATTGACGGCCGTGATCAGGTAGACCTGGGTAATAATGGTTTTGCTGCGTCTCCTTTTAGTTATGGGCTAAATTTAACCTTGAAATGGAAGAATCTAAGCTTCCTTGCTTTAGGTTCAGGACAGGTTGGCGCTATTGGCTATAAAAATAGCTCTCAATATTGGGTAAGCGGTACAAACAAGTATTCTGATGTGGTTTTGGGTCGCTGGACTCCTGAAACAGCAAGTACGGCTACTTATCCTCGTTTAAGCACAAATAGCGTTACCAATAACTTCCGAAATTCAACTTTCTGGAGCTACGATAACAATCGCTTTGACCTGAGAAGGGTTCAACTTACCTACGATTTCGATAGAACTGCCTTCCGGAATGCTTCATTCATCCATGGTTTGAGCGTTTACCTAAACGGCGACAATTTACTGGTTCTATCCAAAGAGCGTGAATTAATGGAAACTAATATCGGATCAGCTCCGCAGAACCGCTTTTACAATCTGGGAATTAAAGCCACTTTTTAAACCAAAAAATGAAAGAGATTATGAAAATAAAGTTATTAATATTAGGAATAATTGCTTTGACCTTTACCGGTTGCAAGAAGTTCTTAGAAGCGGATGCGGAGAACTTTAGATCGGTTGAGAATATGTATAACGATCCTCAGTTCGCGCAGGCCTTTCTTTTACAGGCTTATCGAACAATTCCCGCTTATTACAATAACAGCGACCTGGCAACAGATGATGCTGTAGCGAACGTTCGTACGGATGCCTTTAGCCAGATAGCAACAGGCTCCTGGACGCCCACAAATGGCACGCTCAGCGTATGGAATCCATCCTACTCGGCTATATTATATGTTAATCAGTTTTTGGCAAACTCTAATAAAGTGAAGTGGGCAAATGACCCAGTGGCAAACACGTTATTAAACTTTAGAATGAGAGGTGAAGCATTTGGCTTACGCGCGCTTCATATGTATTTTTTGTTAAGACATCATGCTGGTGTTACACCCGACGGCCAACTGATGGGAGTACCTATCATTACTGAGTTTCAGGAACCTGCTTCTGCGGACTTTAACCAGCCGAGAGCTACCTTCGACGCATGTGTGAAGCAAATTTACAGAGATCTTGACAGTGCGGAGTACTATCTACCTATGGAGTATGTAAATATTACCAGTGCCAGTCAGATTCCGGCACAGTTTGCGTCCATCACTCAAAATCCTGTGTTATATAACAGGGGCATGGGGGATAAATTTAAACAGCTATTCAACGGACTGATAGCTAAATCATTCAGAACAAGAACTGCTTTGCTGGCCGCCAGCCCCGCATTTCAACACGCCTCCAATCCGGTTACATGGGAACAGGCGGCGAATACGGCAGCAGAGATCATCAGGTATAAGGGCGGACCGAATGCCTTGTTACCAACAGGCAACGAGGTTTCAGGACACAAATTTTATGACGATCGCGTTGGAATTGATGCTCTATCAGAAGGAAACAACCCCAGGGAGATTATATGGCGCCAGAATCGTGAGAGTAATGTTAGCGCAAGGGAGGCACAAAATTTCCCGCCTAGCTTATTCGGAAACGGTTTAATAAACCCTACCGAGAATCTGGTTAAGGCTTTTCCTATGGCTAACGGATATCCTATTGGTCATAGCAGCAGTACTTTTAATGCTAGTAACCCTTATGCGAACAGGGATGTGCGACTTAGGGATTATATTTTATATAACGGGCACCCCGACCTTACCACTCTGAAAACAGGAAGCCAGTCTGGTTCTATTGATGGAATAAATGTGCTGCAAACATCTACCCGTACAGGTTATTATCTGAGAAAGACACTCCGTTGGGACGTGAGTTTAACGCCGGGATCTGTAACAGGAAGAAACAGGTATAATCCACGAATTCGGTATACTGAGATATATTTAGCCTATGCTGAGGCCGCCAATGAGGCCTGGGGCCCTAAGGGTACCGGTCCCAACACGTTCTCGGCTTATGATATCATCAAAGTTATACGTACCAGAGCCGGAGTTGGTACCGGTAATAACCATGCATATTTGGAAGAATGCGCTACTGACAAAGACAAAATGAGGGAGTTAATCAGAAATGAGCGCCGCCTGGAATTGTCTTTTGAAGGTTTCCGTTTTTGGGACCTTCGTCGCTGGAAATCAAACTTGAATGAAACGGCTGGTGGTATGGACGTTAATGGCACAGTTTATACCCCTATTGAAGTAGAGCCTAGAACATTTCAAAATCACATGATTTATGGGCCTATACCGAATTCTGAAGTCTTAAAGTATAATAATTTAATTCAGAACGCCGGCTGGCAATAATTAACGGTTGATTTAATTTATAATCAAAAATGAAAAAGTATAAGATATTTATTGGATTAGCGGTTGCTTTGAGCACTGCAACGGGGTGTTTGAAAAACAAGGAGATGGAGTTTCCTGATTTTGATCGGCAGGCTGTCTATTTTGCCAACCAGTATCCTGTTCGTACTATAGTATTGGGCGAAGATTTATTTATCGACAACACCCTGGATAACGAACATAAAGTGGAGGTTAAAGCAACCATGGGCGGTACCCGTGAGAACAAAAATGATGTAGCTATTAACTTCAATGTCGATCCGTCCCTGGTAACTAACCTGCGTTTTTCAAGCAATGGCGGTCTGATTCAGATGATGCCGGCTAATTATTACGCGCTGGCTTCCAACCAAATCACCATACCTAAGGGTAGCATACTGGGTGGGGTTCAGGTGCAGTTAACAGATGCATTTTTCAGTGATCCTCTTGCCATCAGAAATACATACGTCCTTCCCTTGAAAATGACAGGCGTGCAGAATGCTGATACAATTTTGGCAAGTAAGAATTTTGTTCTCTATGCCATAAAGTTCATAAATCCATGGCATGGATTCTACCTCAGAAGGGGTATTGATGTAATGACCAGCGGCACGACCAGCAGAAATGTTACAAGGCATGAGCTTTATGTAGAAAGGGATGAAGTGAATAAATTAACTACGCGATCTCTAAATCAGACAGAATTTCCTGTGGTGTTTAAAGATGCTCAGGGAGCTAACTTTACTTGCACTTTGTTACTAACATTTGATAATACGGGCAAGTGCACGATATCAACTAATACTAATCTCTTTACGGCTACCGGAACAGGATCTTTCGTGAAGAAAGGTGAAAAGAAGAGCTGGGGCAATACGGACCGCGACGCACTTTATCTGGATTACCAGGTAAATTATAACGGAGTAACGGTTGGTTCCGGAACAAGTGCCCGTATTATTAGTGGTAGTATCGCAACTAAAGATACTTTGGTAATGCGCGACCGAGCAGTTACTCACGAAGTTTTCACCCCTGTACCGCAATAATCAAAAAGAAGTTATGAAAATTAATAAGAAATTGAATGGAAGTGTCGCGATATGTATCGCGATATCTTCCCTGTTCGTTGCTTGCTCTGATTTCGAGTCTCGCGAATTTTATCTTGACAAACCGCAAAGCATAATCGACCAGGAAGCCTTAGATGCCTATAAAGAACTTAAAACTTATGTCGATTACAGCACTCAGCCCAATTTCAAGCTGGGAGCGGAGCTTGCTTTGGCAGATGTGACCAACAACAGTGTTTTATATAGACTGATGCAAAATCATTTTGATGAGATTAACTTCACCCGGTTAAGTCATATAGATTTTGTTCCGGCCGATGGAACCCCTGTCATGGATAATTTGATTAATGCTCTGGAGGTAAACAAGTCTGTAGGTATGCCAGTCCACGCCGGACATCTTGTTCGGCATGACAATCAACAGTCCGCTTATTTAAAAAATCTGATAGCTGATGTCCAGCTTCCTGGTCAATCAGGTACTGATATTGTGGCAAATTTTAATACCGACGCCATTGGTACAAATTATCCAACAACAAGTAATGCTGCGACCGCAAAAGTTGTAGCAGACCCGGAGGGTAAAAGTGGTAACGCGTTACGTATACTAAAAACCACCGGAACGGCTTTTCCTCAATTTACTATCACCTTACCCGCTGGTCGTACCTTGGGGCAATATAAATCAGTTGCAATAGACTTCAAAGGTGGGGGATGCTGCGGATTGTTTGGCGCAGGTATGCGTTTGGCAATAACCTCAACACTCGGTAATCCCTCACTTACTAGCTACGGCGGCCCCTCTTCATTCGGAGTAGGCGATAATGTATGGGGACGCGGATTGATCGTTCTGCCTTTGGCAAACTTAAATTTGACTGCGCAACAAAAAGCGCTAACAACATTTGTGTTAACCATCGGATCTCAAACTGGTTCGCCTGATTACCTTTTAGATAATGTATCTATGAGTTGGGAGACCGCTGGCCCAATCATCGTGAAAACGCCGGAAGAGAAGAAAACAATAATCACAGCAGAATTAGATAAGTGGATTAAGGCTATTGGTCAGGCGGGTAAAGATCAGGTGAAATCATGGAGTGTTGTTTACCAGCCTATAGATGAAACTGATCCGACAAAATTGCGTAGTGGAGGACCACTCGCTTCACAGCCGGCAAATACCTTCTATTGGCAAGATTATCTGGGTAAAGATTATGCTGCAATAGCCATTGGAATGCTTAAGCAATATGCTAATGCAAGTGATAAAATGTTTTTTACCGAGACTAATTTAGTAGACAAACCTGAGAAAATACAGGGTCTTAAGGATTTCATTACCTATACGGAAGGAAAAGGAGTCACCGTTGATGGAATTGCAACAGAATTAGCGTTGAATGTCAATGCGGATAAAGCGAAAATAGAGGCAATGCTTTCAGCGCTGGCCAACACGAGAAAGCTAATTAAAATATCTGCATTGGATATCGGTACCGGAGGCACTACAGCTCAAGCAACGGCCGATTTATACCAGCAGCAATCTGACATGTATAAATGGTTTGTTAAGGCATATTATAATTTGATCCCTGCTGCTCAAAGGGCAGGTATCACCTTCAGAAGCCCTCACGATAGAAGTTCTGGAGATAGCTGGCGACCAAACGAGCCGGTTGGATTATGGACGAGTTTAACCACGGGTACCACTGTTAAAGTAGGTTATCAACGAAAACCCGCATACCTGGGTGTGATAGAAGCACTTCAGGGCAAATAAGACAATTATTAGCGGGGGGATGATTATTTGATTATCCCCCCTTTTTTTTAACAGCTTACCTAATGTGAGTCCGGTTAAGAACTGGGATCTATTCTTTTTCTTATTGAATCTTGCAAGCTTTCTCTCTTTGACTAAGAGATTGCTTAGGTAGTTAGACTTTGAAAACCAGAAAATACAAATAACATAAAAGCATGAAGAAAATATACGCCGTTCTATTTTTTGTCGCCATTCTCTTTGCTTGTAAGAAGAAAGGCGATTTGGGAGGTACTCCTTCTACAGGTTTTTCTGAATCGGAAATTACACTTTCCAGTGCTTCAGGCAAAGGCAGCTTCACGGTGAAATGGGCTTATTCCGAGTGGGAGTTGTCTACTGCATCCGGAGGCTTTATTACCGCTTTTTCGCATATAAAAGGGGGTAACGTTGGTCAAAGCAGTTCGACCAGGGTGACATTTGATTATACTGCCAATCCCTCTTCAGAGATTAGAACTCAGGAAGTTTTTGTCACTAACAAGCAAACCGGCGAGAAAAGCAGGATTATTGTCAAACAATCAACCCAGCCTCCGGTGGAGGTTGCACTTAATTCAACTATTGAATACCAGCAAATCACCGGCTTCGGCGGGATGAATAACGTCTGGGCTGCGCCGATACTAACGCTGAATGAGGTGGAGAAAATGTATTCGGCAGATGGACTTGGATACAATATGATGCGCATCATGATTTGGCCTAACAAAAATGATTGGGGACGAGACGTGGCTACAACTTTAAAAGCTCAATCGTTAGGCGCAAGGATTCTGGCTAGCCCATGGACTCCGCCTTCTGCCTTAAAAAGCAATAATAGCAATCTGCACGGGTATCTGCTGCCGGCAAAGTATCCGGATTACGTTCAGCATCTGAATGACTTCATTGATTATATGAAAGCCCAGGGAATAACCATTGAAGCAGTCTCGATTCAAAACGAACCTGACTGGAGTCCTGAGTACGATGGTTGTGAATGGAATCCTGATCAGATCCTGGATTTTATTAAAAATCATGCTGGCTCGATAAAAGCTAAAGTCGTAGCAGCCGAAGCGGTAAACTTTAAAAAGATGTATACAGATCCCGTTTTAAATGATCCCATTGCAGTGAATAATTTAGACATTGCCGGCGGGCATCTATATGGCGGAGGGTTAACAGACTATCCCCTGGCCAGAGCAAAAGGCAAAGAAATATGGATGACAGAGCACCTGTTAAATGAGGTTGATAATGGTATGGGATGGCCCCAGGCTTTGGTGTTAGCAAAAGAGCTCAATGACTGTATGCTGGCCAATTTCAACGCTTATTTCTGGTGGTATTTGAAACGATCATACAGCATGCTGGGCGATGGGGATAAAGGCACGGTTATGGGAGAAACACTAAAACGCGGCTACGTACTCTCTCATTATGCAAAATATGCCACCGGAAGAAAGCGCATACAAATTAATAAACCAGCAGAATACAATGACATTCATCTCACTGCCTATGTCGGCGAAAGGGATATCACAGTGGTAATTGTCAACCTCGGATCAAATCCCATCCCTTCGCTCAAAATTAATTTGCCGGTCGCGGTTAAAAGTGGAGCAGCTGTTGAAACATCTGAAACAAAAAGCATGATAGCAAAAAATGTAAATTTAAGCGGTGATAAGAGTTCTGCGATTATCAATGTGTCCGCGAAATCCATAATTTCAGTGCGATTTGAAAAAAACTAATGTTAACCAGCGCCGAATTAAGATCACAATGGCTTCACGTTAATTATATTAATTATCGATAGATAAGATACGTATGGCATATCCAGGCGCTGTTAGCGAGTTATATAAAGATACCTTCGGGGCAAATTTTAGGCTTTTTCGTTCGCCCGGCCGCATTAATCTAATTGGCGAGCATACGGATTATAATTTAGGCTTGGTATTGCCCGCAGCTATCGACAAAGCTATTTATATAGCTATTGGTAAAAGGACGGATAATACCGTTCAGCTTTTGTCTGCAGACTTTGACTATACTCATTCACAATCATTGGATGATTTAAAGCCAGCCTGGAAACTTTGGCCAAATTATATTCTTGGCGTTACTGAAGAATTTAAGAAAGCCGGAAAATGTATCGATGGTTTCAATATTGTTTTTGGCGGCGATATACCTTTATCGGCAGGCATGTCGTCGTCGGCAGCAATATGTGCCGGGACGGCATTTGCACTTAATGTCTTGTTTGATTGCGGGTATTCCAAGCTCGAATTGGCAAAGCTTGCTGTAGCTGCGGAACATAATTATATAAAAGTTCGCTGTGGCCTCATGGATCCATATGTGAATTTGTTTGGCCGTAAAAGTACCCTCGTAAAGCTCGACTGCAAATCGGAAACTCATGTGTATATTCCATTTGATGCAGACTCAATAAGATTTGTGTTGTTTAACACGGGAGTCCGTCATAACTTTATTAAACTGTCGACTGCATTCGAAGAACGTAGAATGCAATGTAAGGCAGGCCTCGATATTATTCAAAAACTATACCCGGAGATTAAAATTCTGTCGCAGGCCAACAAAACCTTGCTCCACTCAGTACTTAGGTCTTACGATGAAAAAGTCTATAAGCGCTGCCTTTACGTGTTTGAAGAGTCGCTCAGGGTTGAAGCAGTGTGCAGCGCACTGGAAGAAGGCGACTTTAACAGTGTTGGCCGGCATTTATTAGATGGTCACGATGGATTGCGAAATCTTTACGAAGTAAGTTGTGATGAAACCGACTTTCTGGTGGATAAGGTAAAGGATTTAGATGGCGTGTTGGGAGCGAGGATGATGGGGGCAGGTTTCGGCGGATGTACATTGAATCTTATCAAAACAGATGCTGTCGAAGATGTTATTGCCGCTATCGGGCCTCTTTATAAAGAGCGCTTCGGCAAGCAGTTGAAGATTTATCACACGCTTATTAGTGATGGGACTTCTGAGCTTGAAATTAGTTAGCCTTTAGATTTGTAGTTTGAACTGCTGTCTAAGCAAGTTCAAACCGATTATAAAATTTATGAGTTGCATTAGCCATTAGCCGGACATATGAAATTTATATTAGCCCTTTTTATCTGCGCTTATTCAGGTTTGCTAACCTTGCAAGCTCAAACAAATACTTCAGGCGCCTGGACTTCCGAAATGGATAAACAGGACATGATGCGACAATTGGGAATCAAAGCGCTTCGGCCCGGACCCTCTGCAGACGAGAAAGCACCCGTCCACGCAAATTACGACGAAGCGAAGGCTAATCCTTATCCCAATTATCCGGAAATCTTAACGCTCAAAAACGGCAGGAAGGTAACTACTGCCGAGCAATGGTACAAATTCCGCCGTCCCGAAATCATCGAAGATTTCGAGCGCGAAGTGTATGGAAGGGTTCCAAAAAATGTTCCTCAGGTATCGTGGAAGGTGAAAGTGCTTGATAGGGAACGGGTTGGATTTATTCCTGTTATCGCTAAACAAATAATCGGGCATGTAGATAATTCCGCATTTCCAGCCATAGACGTAAATATCAAAATGACGCTGGTAATTCCGGCAAATACTCAAAAGCCGGTTCCTTTACTAATGATGTTTGCTCCAAGCGCCTTACCCGCACCGGCTCAGCCTTCGCCCGATGATCTGGAAAAGATAAACGACGCGCTTAAGGCCATGCTAATAAAGTCTAACCCCGAATTAAAACAGATTTTCGATAAGTATCCTGCATACAATCCGATAGCGCCTCAGAATTATAATCTCAATCCTTTTGCTCCACGACCTGCCGGCGATCCGCCAACTGCGGAACAATTAGTCACCAAAGGTTGGGGGTATGTTCTGATCGATCCTAGCAGCATACAGGCAGATAACGGTGCTGGCCTTACTAAGGGAATAATTGGCCTTGTAAATAAAGGGCAGCCCCGTAAGCCTGAGGATTGGGGTGCCTTGAGAGCCTGGGCCTGGGGTGCCGGACAAGCATTAACCTACCTGGAAGCTAACGAGCCGCAGGTTGATGCCAAAAAGGTAGGCATTGAAGGGGTGTCCCGCTACGGAAAGGCCGCACTAATAACTTTGGCATTCGATACCCGTTTTGCAATGGGCTTGATAGGTTCTTCCGGTGAAGCGGGGGCGAAACCTCATAGAAGGAACTTTGGCGAGTCGGTCGAGAACATTACTGGCGGTGCTCATTACTGGATGGCAGGAAACTTCCTCAAGTATGCTGCGTCCGACGCTACGTTTGGTGCTAAAACAGCGGGGGATATTCCTGTAGACGCTCATCAGCTTATTGCCCTTTGTGCGCCCCGTCTTACGTTTATTAGTTATGGCATCCCTGAAAAAGGAGACGCCAAATGGCTGGATCAGCAGGGAAGTTACATGGCTGCGATTGCAGCAGGGCAAGTATTCAAATTGCTGGGCGCCAAAGATCTCGGTCTCTCGAACAATTATAAAAATGAGAAAATGCCTTCGGTAAATACAGGACTGCTCGATGGTCATCTGGCATGGAGGCAACACGATGGCGGTCACACCGATGCGCCAAACGTTAAGTACTTCTTGCCCTGGGCCGAAAAGTTTCTCAATAACTAAAATATAATTAAGCTATTCAAACAAACACATCCTACACAATATGCCATCTTTAAAAAGTACTCTGGGATTATTTACCTTCCTTCTGTTGATCTCTGAAGCGGCTTTCGCCGACATACGCCTTCCAGCACTCATCCGCGACAGCATGGTGCTTCAACGCAACTCGCCTCTAAAAATATGGGGTTGGGCTGCTCCGGGCGAAGTAATTAAGATAAGCTTTAATGGAAAAACTATCCGTACTTCTACCGGAAATGAGGGAAAATGGTTGGCTACGCTTCCTGCCATGAAAGCCGGAGGACCTTATGAAATGCGCCTTACGGGACAAAATACTATCGTTTTAAAAGATGTCTTAATTGGCGATGTATGGTTATGCTCGGGTCAGTCAAACATGGTCCATCAAATGGGTATACACAATGTAACTTACGCCGAGGACATCGCAAAAGCGAATTATCCCAAAATCAGACAGTTTTGGGTGCCAACAGCTACAAGTCTTAATGGCCCTAAGGAGGACATTAAGACGGGTGCATGGAAGTCCGCGAATCCTAAAGATATCAATGATTTCTCTGCTGTAGCGTATTTCTTCGCCCGCGACATTCACGAGAAACACCAGGTTCCAATCGGGATTATCAACGCCAGCGTTGGTGGTACGCCTATTGAAGCTTGGACCAGCGAACAAGGACTTAAAGATTTTGCTTCGGCAACAGCCGTTATTACCCGGAATAGAGACACGGCATATTTACGAAGGATGAATACCAGGCCTGCCGCCGCCCCGGCACCGAGGCAGGAGGTTGATAAAGGAATGGCTGGTACGTTGAAATGGTTCGACCAGGCATATGTTCCTAAAAACTGGCATTCTATTAATGTTCCGGGATATTGGGAAGATCAGGGCATCCGCGACCTGAACGGAGTTGTGTGGTATCGTAAAGAGATTAACGTTCCCGTGTCTATGACTGGCAAACCAGCCAAACTCTTCCTGGGCCGGATCGTGGATGCTGATGCTGCTTATATTAATGGTAAACAAGTCGGAAGTACATCGTACATGTATCCGCAAAGAAGATACAGTATTCCGGCAGGATTACTTGTCGCAGGTAAAAACCTTGTTGTGGTCCGCGTACAGAATAATGGGGGTAAAGGTGGCTTTGTTCCTGATAAACCCTATTTTCTGGAAGCCGGCCATGAAAGGGTCGATCTGAAAGGGGATTGGCAGTACAAAGTTGGACAGGTGTATCGGCCCGCATCGGGAAGAGGCGGCTCTGGGGGGATATCGGAGCAAAACCAGCCAACAGCTTTATATAATGCGATGGTAGCACCGTTTACTAATCTGTCGATTAAGGGAGTTTTGTGGTATCAGGGTGAAAGCAATGCGGGAAATGCATCTGAATACAAAAAGCTACTGCCTGCCTTGATCAGCGACTGGAGAACAAAGTTCAGAAATCCGGCCTTGCCCTTTTATTATGTGCAATTGCCCAATTTTGGCGACGCTACTTATCTGCCGGGAGAAAGCTCCTGGGCGATGATGCGGGAAGCCAGCTTACAAACATTGAAAGTCCCTAATACAGGCATGGCGGTCACGATTGAACTTGGTGAATGGAACGATATTCATCCGGACAATAAAAAAGATGTAGGGGAGCGTCTTTCTTTGATAGCCCGCCGCTTCAATTATGGCGAAAAGAACCTTGTATACAGCGGTCCGCTCTATCAATCCTCCAGAATTGAGGGCAATAGAATAATTGTGAGCTTTACTAATATCGGAAGTGGTTTAATCAGCATTGATGGTGAAGAACTTTCTCAATTTGCAATTGCAGGGGCAGATAAGAAGTTTGTTTGGGCTAACGCTAAAGTAGAAGGCGACAAAGTTGTGGTATGGTCGGAAGAGGTTTCAGAACCCAAATATGTGCGCTATGCCTGGGCCGATAATCCGGTCGATCCTAATTTATATAACGCAGAAAAGTTGCCCGCTTCTCCTTTTAGAACAGATGAGTAGATAAGGTGGCGCCTCATGGAAACTAATACAATTAAGGTCCAGAATCGAGCAGATTTTCATAATGCTTAACATTGGTATATATATTGTGAACATTTGAGCCATAGTTTTCGGGTTTCATCTGCTACTTTTACATCATCGGAAACGGATAGTCTACGATTGTAAGCCTGGAATTAACGCCGGTAGATAATAGGAATTAAATAAAAATAATCAGGCATTTCCAGCCTGCTGTGCTTAACAGTAAAAAAGAACTTCTCTATATAATTGGTTAGAAGAGCTGGATCTCTCCCAAAGACCGGCTCTTCATTTTTTAACATTAGTAAACGAGGCCAGCTTCTCATGAACGGATGCAGAGCTTCACAAATCAGATAAACAGATTCATTTTTCAATACTTTTTATTCGTCTGCACGCGAAAAACAGTACAGAGGTTTAGCCGTTAAAGCCGGATGCTAAGAAAGAGCTCAGGGTTCATAAGTTGTGGAGAAGAGAAAAAAGCTCGATTCTTGAGGTTCAAAAATCTTAATGCAGATTCTTCCATGCTCTTCTTAATCTGATAATTTCTGGTCGTGTTTCTGATTATTCAAATGGCATTTTCGATTGCGTATAAACACGTACATACGTCCTACCTACCAGTGCAGGGGACTAATTCGAGACACGAACATGGTACCTGTTTGGTAGCGCCTAGGGATTGAACTTTATATTCCCGGAGCATAGGGGAATTCTAATTGTTGATAATGGTTCAGCGAATGAGCCGGTTTAGGATACCCGGCAGGGAGCGGCCTTTTCGAAAACTGCTGAAAGTATAATACACAAGCATCCCGCCACCATTGTGCCTCCTTTAATTGAATAGATAGGAGGGATCGTACCTGTTCAAAGCGCTGATTATCAATTCTTCCCTGTTGTAAGTTCCAAACGCGCTGCATATTCTCTACATCGTTTACGCCCTTGTTATATTTGTGGCATAACTCATCCCACAGCGTTCTTCCCGACTTCATTTTATGGTCCCATGAAACATGGTGAAACCATAACAAAAATTCTTCCGGGCAGGTGTCAAGGTTTTCGAACTTTTTCCTTACTTCGGGGGAATACTGGCTTAATGCATTGCTTCCGGTGGAAGTTCTGTTAAAACCAATGCCAAACGAATCAGCTTTGTGGTAATATACCGATGTCCAGTCGGCTCGTTGCTTATCTTTAATCCAGGGACCGGGGCCGTAATGATGGCTCCATCCCATTAAATGGTGTAGCCCAAGGGGTGTCATGTAGTTTACTACCGCTTCGCGGGATGTTAGCATCATCGACTTCACTTGTTCAACAAACGAAGGGTCGCGGGTGAATGTCAGTTTCACCCACTCCTCGGCAATTTTCGCCGACGAAGCTTCAGGATTCCAGGCTAAACGACCAAATGCATACCAGTTAGCCTGGCCAAAAGGGTGTCCCGTCCAGTTAATATCATTTCCAATATTTGATACTCCTGCCATTCCTGTCAGACTGTGTTTTTCTAAACTTCCGTCGATGATTTTTGCAACGGTAGAACCTTTGCCCTGAACATAGGTATCCGACTTCAGGGTTTCTTCAAACATCGGCGCCAGGTAGGAAAGATGCGTGGCAAAGCCCAGGTATTCCTGAGTTATTTGAAACTCCATAGTCAGCGGAGTTTTGGGCATAGCGCCAAACATAGGATGAAATGGTTCGCGCGGCTGGAAATCAATGGCGCCATTTTTTACCTGTATCATCACATTCGATCTGAACTGCCCGTCAAGTGGCTTAAACTCCGAATATGCTTGCTTTGCACGATCATCGGGTACATTATTGTCGTAAACAAAAGCTCTCCACATTACAATTCCCCCATGCGGCTGCACAGCATCGGCAAGCATATTTGCTCCGTCAGCGTGGTTTCGTCCATAATTCTGCGGACCAGGTTGCCCTTCAGAGTTCGCTTTAACAAGGAAGCCCCCAAAATCAGGTATTGCAGCATAAATTTCATTGGCTTTAGTTTTCCACCAATCTTTTACTTCAGCATTTACCGGGTCGGCGGTTTTTAGCTTTCCAATCTCTATAGGCGCACTAAAGCGGGCCGTTAAGTAAACCTTAATACCATAGGGTCTGAAAACTTTTGCGAGGGCTGCTATTTTCTCCAGATATTCTTTGGTAAGAATCAGTGCATTCGCATTTACATTGGTCAGCACAGTTCCATTAATGCCGATTGACGCATTTGCACGGGCATAGTCAATATATCGCTGATCGATGTAATCCGGCAGGCGGTGCCAGTCCCACAAGGAAAAGCCCGCATAACCCCGTTCAACGGTGCGGTCAAGATTATCCCAGTGATTCAACAGCCGGAGTTTTGTGGCCGGTGCATCAGTTATTGAAAGGTTGGTGATGTTTTGTTCTGTTTGCAGCAGTTTGAGATAGGCAAATACTCCATAGAGTACTCCAATGTCGGTATTTGCAACTATAGCGGTAATCTTTTTTTGATTATGGTTAAGTGTTTGTATCAAATAGCCTTCATCTCCGAGCTTCTTTAGTTTATCACTTCCAATCAGGTTCTTCAGTTGGTCAAGGCTTTTTGGAGTGCCAACTAAAAGAGCCCCCGTTTTGCTGCTGTTCTTCCCTTCGGCGATAGCTGAACCTAATAAACCCTTAAACCCCCTTTGTAATTCAGTTTTTGCTGCTTTCAGAGTTTCAGACGTTGCCGGAAATACCAGTTCTGTGGCCGAAGCCTGATACGCTTTTACTTGCGCAGAGTTTTTCAGCAGAGAATACCTTAACCACAGATCGTACCCGTTTTCCGCTTTAAGAAGCGGACTTAACAGTAAAAAAATTACAAGAGAGATAGTGCTTTTCATACGCCTGTTATACTGCTTTTTTAACTAAGCTCAAGATGTCTAAAATATGTGAATGCGATACTATGGAGTATAGGTTTTATCGTTTCCGGAATATCCGAACCATTTAAAAGTGGCTGTATTTTGCGAAGGTTCACCGCTTGACGTTGCATATACTCCAAATAAGGCACCTACAAAGCCACCAGCTACATTAGTGCTTAGAAATTTGCCATCAACATCATTTTTCAATACTTTCCACTGATTCTTTTTTTCAGCATATGAAAACGAATACGTATCCTTTGCCGCTTCAATTTTAAGAAAAACCTTGTCGCTGTTGTTTGATAAGGGATGCTGTTGGATCAATTCCATGCCTTTAGTTTTCGGACTTCCCTGGTAAAGCTGGATCACCTCTTTTCCATCACTAAAGGATTTGCATATATAGTAAAAGTGGAATTCATTTTGAAATATAGTTAATCCGGCTTTTTCATTTTCTTTTTTAGTCGAAAATTGCATTGCAGTATAAGCTGTGGAATTAAGGTGTTGTTGTCTGCGTGCAATAAATGCTGGATTGCCTCTACCCATTATCGTTTCAGGTAAGAGATTCATCGTAAGTTCGCCTTTTTTCAATCGGTACCAGGAAGCGTCATGGGTTCTAAGAAAAAGGAAATGAGAGTTAAATAAGTCTTTAAACTTGAATTTGTGTTCAAAATTTCCGGTGATCGGCAGAGCATTTTTTTGCTTGACTTCTTTAAAAGATACGGGATAGCGGTACTGAATTTCTTCATTGTCCGGATTGATAACCGGCCATCCGTCTATCCACTTAACGGGCGCGATAAACGTTTCGCGGCCCGTATTATAAAAATCTGCCTGGTAAGGTCTGACTGCCAGAAAAACCGCATAAGTATTTCCATCTGGCCCTTCTACCAAATCGGCATGACCGGCTGAAGTAATTGGGTTTTTACGGTTTGGATCCAGATGTCTTTGAGTTAAAATAGGATTTTTTTCGTACGGGATATAAGGACCTTTTACGTTCTTACTTCTTAAAATAACCTCGGTATGATTTACCGATGTGCCGCCTTCGGCAGCCATCAGATAATAAAAACCGTCTCTTTTATAAATGTGGGGACCTTCAATCCAGACAGGTTTTTTTGTCAGATCTACACCTCCATTCACCAGCTGGATTTCCTCGCCAATAAGCTTCAGATTTCTAAAGTCAAATTCAAACATGCGGATAGTCCGGTGTCCGCTGTATAAAGGTTTATTGTCGGGCGCATCGCTGTTGTAAATGATATAGGCCTTGTCGTCTGTATCAAAAAACAGGGAAGGGTCTATTCCTCTCGCTCTGGGTAACATAACCGGATTGCTCCACGGCCCTGCAGGGTTTTTAGCCGTAACCACAAAGTTTCCACCGTTATCTATATCTGTACAGGTAACATAATAAACCCCCTTATGATAATTAATTGCCGGAGCAAATAATCCTCGGGATACCTGTTCGCCCATGAAATCCATCTGCGAGGGTCGGTCTATAACGTTTCCAATCTGTTTCCAGTTTTGCAGGTCTTTACTATGAAAAACCGGAATGCCCGGAAAATAGGAGAAGGTGGAGTTAACAAGGTAATAATCTGTGTTAACCTTTAATATACTAGGATCGGGGTAGAAGCCCGGCATTATCGGGTTTTTGAGAGCGTGTTGAGAATAAGCTTCTCCGGCTGTCAGGAGAGTGAAAAAACAAATAATGAAGCGATATAATCTCAATTTTATCATTGTCGGATTAAATAAAAGATACCTTGACCCTGCGGATGCCATCCCCAAACCTTAATTTTCGTACGTCTATAGATAAATTTCAAAATTATCGTCCCGAGTAAGCATCAATAGGAATTATCTTACCGTTCGAGTCATACTTTAGCTCAGTTACCTTTATGTTTCGAAGGTGCGTTTTCCCTTTAGATACTTCCGTATCATGATAAAAAAGATACCACTTGTTGTTGAATTCAATAATTGAATGATGATTGGTCCAACCTACTACAGGCTTTAACACCACACCCTGGTATGTAAATGGTCCATAAGGGCTTGTTCCGGTAGCGTAACAAATTTGATGAGTGTCGCCGGTAGAGTATGAAAAGTAGTACAGTCCGTTGTACTTATGAAGCCACGAAGCTTCAAAAAATCTTCTGTCGTGATCACCGCCTTTTAGTGGCTCTCCTTTTTCATCCAGTATTACAACATCGCGGGGGTGCTCGGCAAATTCAAGCATATCCGCACTTAGTTTAGCAATTTTAGGTGTCAGAGCAGGTGCATCATTTTTGTTTAGATCAGTCTTCGAACCTTCTGGATTAAACTCGCCGTTTTCCCACTGCTGTAACTGACCACCCCAAATACCTCCAAAATACATGTACGATGAGCCATCAGAATCTGTGAATACTGCCGGGTCAATGCTGAAACTTCCCTTCATAGGTTCCGGCTGCGCTTTAAAAGGTCCCTCAGGTTTATCGCTCGTAGCTACCCCGATACGAAAAATGTCGCTCTTGTCTTTCAGAGGGAAGTACAAATAGTACTTTCCATTTTTGTAAGCCGCATCAGGAGCCCAAAGCTGTCTTCCGGCCCAGGGGATGTCACTGGTTTTAAGCGCTACCCCATGATCTTTAACTTTACCACCTATTTTTTCCATAGAAAAAATGTGGTAGTCGTTCATTGCAAAATGATCGCCATTGTCGTTCTCCGGAATTCCCGCGTCAATATCATGCGATGGATAGATGTAGATTTTTCCATTAAAAACATGTGCCGAGGGGTCCGCTGTGTAAATATCGGTTACCAGGGGCTTAGATATGGAATTGCTGAATTTTGCATTGTTTGTACTGTCGGCCTCTGATGCCATTTCCTTTTGTTGTGCGCAGGAAGCGAAAAGAATTAGAACTGGCAGTGCGAGCATGTTTTTGCTATTTTTCGTAATCATATTGATTGAAACTGGTTTTTTAATTTGTTTAGTTAAAGCTCTCTCGCTTGAAGGTCAACGGTATAGCTATTGTCTTTCTGGTTTGCTATACCGCGCCTTTCTCCAAGGAGTTTTTTATGGCAATCTTCTGGGCCGTAATGAACTTTTTGCGTTCTGCAATCTTTTATGCCGGATAATATGGAGCCTTTTTTACATTAAAGTCCATGTAATAAATCCTAAACAGTTTTTTATAAATGGTTTGTTAGTATGCTGAGGTTAAAATTTCTTCTTTATTCTTTCGTGCGATCACTTTTTGCACAGCCTGAATAATATGTTCGCTATCGAGCCCGT